>JAZLHI010000026.1:0-24562 GCA_045616725.1 Prevotella sp.
GATTTTAAAATCCAGAACGAAAATCTCAACTGAAAATGCGCTCGAATACCTCGCTTTAATGAGGCTCTTTAAAGGGATCGTCGCAAGCTCCTCGAAATCTTAACTAACATCCTAATAAAAATCAACAAGTTACGTTTCTTATCAAGGGGTGGGGAAAGTTTAGTTATTTATTCAACTTTCGCAAACTCAAGTTGCGGAATCACTTATTTGTTGAGCTGGAAATCTATACCTTCCGGGAGTTCAAGCTTCTGTCCTGCCATGAGGGCCTGCGACTCTGCAAAGAAGACGAAGAGTCCGTACTTGACGTGGTCGCCCTCTGGTCTGAATATGCTGATTACGTTGCAGCCCTTGTCCTTGAGGTAGTTAGCCATCTCCTCGCCCACCTTGTATGTGATGTAGGTGTCTTCCTTTGAGTGGTAAACGAAGAACTGTGTCTTCTTGCTTGGCTGCCAGTTCTGGTAAGGACCGCAGACAGAGTTCTCGCGGAACTTCTTGATAAGCGACTGTGCGAGAGGAGAGTTCAAGTCGCACGCAGCAGGTGTAAGCATCTCGTTGATCTTCTTGTCCCTACCGATGAGATTGTTGATACCAGTGTCTCCCGGGTCAGCGGCAGAACCACCCTGAGTGCTGTATCTCTTTGAGAGAATCCAGTTGTCGATATTGCTTGCAAGCGGATCCTGGAATACATCCTTGTAAGTAAAAGGAAGGTTGAAAGTCTCCTTATAGGCAACGATCATGAGAGGGAGAGCGCATACGTAACCAGTGAAGTTGGTCTCAACGTAATCCTTGTAGATAGCCTCAAGGTCGTATGGACCACCGCCAACCATCGTTCCCTTGAACTCGATGTCAGGACGCTTCTCGTCAACATACTTCTGCACCGCCATGGCGTCGAGCGCACCACTTGAATAACCCACGTTATAGACAGGGAGTCCCTTGACGTCGTACTCCAGTTCCTTGAGGATCTCCATTGCCGCATCCCAGCAGTCGATGGTCTCCTGTGCAGTGATCTCCGTGCAGCAGTAAGCCTGAGGCTTGTCTTCTGTGAGAGTCCATCCGTAGAGGTCGGCAGAGATGGCAATGCAGTTGTGGTACTTGTTTACGAGCATGGCAATGTCGTCAAGCTCATTCTGCGAAGTGCGTTCGCCCTTCTTTGCCGTAGTGTATTCGTTGTAGAGCACTACATCCTTAGGTGTCACACTGCGGTTATAGACAGCAGGGTTCATGGTGAGCACACCAGTAAGGCGCACAGGAGTCTTCATGTCAGGGCCAACGCTGGTATATTCGAATACGTACTGGTAGAAGTCGAGTCCGAGAGCCTGCGTCAATAGCTCTTGGTACTCCTCACCCACCTTATCTACGAGCCCCTGCTTATGGAGAGCCTCACCTTTCTTGGTGACAAGTTTTGCGTTGAGTTCGTAGGCACGCTGTGGCACCATTGCGCCGTTATCGTCGTCGTCATCAGAGCATGATGTTGTTACTGCAAGCACTGCGAAGAGAGCGAGCGCAAGTGTTAGGACTTTCTTCATTATTTTGTTATTTTATTATTTTGTTAAGTAAACTGTTCAAAATTATTTATATAATCGCAAATGACCACTATATATTTATTTTTTGACCACGAATTTTAACTGAAGCTAATGCGCATAATATTTTTATTAGCCTCAAGTTGAGCGAAACTTGAATGTTCCTTAGTCGATGACCAGAGGCTTGTTTTTATTGTTCAGGAACAGTCCTGGTGATGATCCGCTTGGCCATGTACGCAAGCCGTCGCCGAACATGTAGTCAACATAGAATAATGTACCGCCTGCAGCGTGGTTGGTATGTTCATAGTCGGGGAAGGTCAAGTCTTGCTTTATCAGCACCAGAAGCGGTACGCTGCGGTGAGCATCTTTCGGGCTTACATATTTCACGAGACCAGGATACAGATCGCCGATATGGTCTTTCTTGAATACTTCTTCCGTATTGACATAAGGCACGGTCTTGTCAGCTGGCAGATGATAGAGGTATATCGGGTGTTTCGGCTCCCATCCTATGGTAAGGTCTCCGAGTTCCAATGCACGCATAAGGCACTTGTATTCCTTGGTTGTTTCATTGAATTCACCCGTCTGCTTATTGATGATTTTCTCTGAGAAAACATCTATAGGTCGCTGGCGCTTCATCACTCTGTTGATCTCGTTGTCGAGGACGCCGGTGTCAACACCCTTTGTCTTTATCAGCTCGAGAATTCCAGATTCAAGGAATAGGGGGTCAAAGAAATCCTTTATCTCCACAGTGTGCATGCATCCATCACCATAAGCATCCTTGGCAGCAGCGACGATAAGAGGGAGAACACATGCGTAGTCGAGATTCTGGTCGTAAACGGTTTCGCCTTCTTCCTTTACAGGCTTACCCCATTTGAGATACTGCTTAACGGTTGCTACGGCAGAATAAGGGCCATCGCCACAAGCAGTCTGCGAGAGTTTCACCTTGTCTTTGATAGATTGAGGACAAGCGTCGCCTTCTAGATATTTCGTACATGCCAATGCCGTTGCTCCACCCTGTGAATAGCCTACAATCTGCGTAGTATAGTTTGAGTCGAACTCAAAACCCTGTTTCTTTGCTGCTTCTATGGCAGCCACGACACCATCAACACAGTTTCGTGCTGTAACGTCGTGAATCAGATATGGGTGCTGAAGGTAGGTTGACAATCCGTAGCCACAATAGTCCGGACAGACCACCATGCAAGAGCGTTCGTCAATACCCGCCATTCGGCAGATATCGCCATCGACAGGACGGCTTCCCGTAGGCGTGGCAGGGTTATCGGTAACCGTAGGATGGCAAGACAGTACGATGTGCTTTATCGGTGTTTTATCGCCATCTCTCTTAGGTTGGTAATAAACCTTGGCAGAGAGCCTGACCTTATTCTTTTTGCCGTCATAACTTTCATACTGCAGGACGAAGGAGTTGGCTTGAATAAGAAGATTCGCTCCGGAGCCATTTAGATGGTCCTCGATCCATTCGTTTTGCGCCATAGCTGTTTGGATGGAGAGCAGCATCAGCGCGAGTGAATATATTAATCTTTTCATAAATTAGTAGCCCCTCAAGCTCCCCGAAGGGGAGATGTTAATAGCTTTTTATTATTAATATTAATTGCTTACTCTACGATAAAAGCTCCCCCCCCTCTGGGGATGGGGGGCCTTTACTTTATTACCACCTTCTTACCATTCACGATATAGATGCCCTTGAAGCCAGCCTCCTTGAGTCGACGACCCATAAGGTCGTAGATTTCATTCTGCATTCCGCATTCTGCATTCTGCATTACCTTAACGCCGTTGGCAACGTCCTTCAATGTGAAGAGGCACGACTTGGCGAGCTGCTGTGCTGAAAGGCTTTCAGGGTCAAGGTATGCCTTGCCTGCCTGAAGATTCTTTTTGTACTTGTAGAAGCCAGTGCCATTGCCTTCGGTCTTGCTGAGAACATAAACGAATTCACGGCCAAGGTCGCTGACAGGAGTTTCCACATCCACACCCTTCAAGAGGTTGCCTGTATATGAATATTCGCTGCCGTTGGTAGCGTATGTCAGATACTCTGTAAGTCCATCGGCAAGCTTTTCCTCATTGTTGCTCTTGAGAAGCACAGCCTCACCCTTTGTGATGGTGCGGTCTTCAATCTTCTCGAGAGTTACGGTTTCGCTGTCAGCACTTGTCACGATATATACGTCGCACCACTCAGGAGCAATGTAGTTGTAGCCGGCTGCATAGAAAGAAGCGTAGCCATCAAGCAATGAATTGAACGGGAGGTCTATCTTTGAAGACATGAGCACCGTGTTGCCCGCCATCAGGTTGAAAGCAATAGGCGTTTTGTCTGGGTCTTCATAAACACTGGTTTGTAACCTTCTTATGACTACTTCTGAAAGCGAAGATACCTTGTAATCGCCACCATTGTAGCGCTTTATTACGCCATCTTCCGGTACAAACAAGCGTTTATATATATCGAACATGTCTTCCCTGTTTCCACCAGACATCAGTGCCTTACCGCTTTTCGACAGCCATGCATTGCTCATTACAATATTTATCTTTGGATTCTCAAAGAAATTATTGTATGCTACGAATCTGCTTTCATCATAGTTTGACTTTATGAGGTAAGCATGTTTCTTTGCGAGCGTTTTCTCTGTGTCAAGGTTGATTTTCTCCAGTGAAATCTCAGAAACATCAAACGACATTTCGTCCTCAGCAGAGATGAAATTATCGATTAGGTCATATTCCGAAGCCCTATCGGCTTCCTCGTTTCTTACGCGATAAATCTCCGCGTCAACACCGAAATAGTAGGAATCCATATCAAACGGCAAGTAAACCAACTCAAAGCATCCCTTTGATAATTCGTGAGGCAAGGAAGCCCTGTCGTATGGTCTGTTGGGATACTGATAATCTTTACCATCATATATTTCAGTAACGATGGAACTGCCCAATTTCTGGAAATTCTTCCAAGGCACAGAGGCAAAGTCTATGTATCTGTTTGCACATGCAAGATTTGCCGAAGCGTAAGTTTCTGTGTCAAAGGCACTTGCGGAAGAGCCATTGCCAGGATCATCCTCGAAGCTTGTTGTTATTTCCTTGATGTTCACACAGTTCTTAAAAGCGTTGTCGGCCAGATGGATGTCATTTTCCATCAGGTAGAGATAATTCAGTTTTCCGCAATTCTCAAATGCCGATTCTCCAATGGATGGCACCACGACAGTCGGTTCCGCCTCAGTATTCTCAGATGCCTTAGGCAAGCTGAAGACGCATACAATCTCAAGTGAAGAACAATCCTTGAAAGCCTTATCCCTAACGCTCATAACGTTGGCAGGAATTACGAGGGTCTTTATTCCGGAGCATCCTTCAAACATGCTTGTAGGGATATATGTTATGTTATCGCCAATGACCAGACTGTTTATTTCATTCTTTTTCTCCGGATTCATTGGGATGGCACTTTTGTTTTCAGCATTGCATACCAGTTCACGATCAATGTTGAGCATCTTTACGGTACCATTGAAGTAATTGTCAAAACGCAGCGGAGTCTTTGAATACTCGAACACCATTGCCGGATACAGGTCGTGAGGGAACATTATTTTCTGCAAATGCGTAACCTTCGGACCTATTGTCCACGATGTTGACGAAGTAGGGCTTAGCGCACTCTGGTCAGAGAGCGACAGGTTACGTCCAAGGTGTACGCTGGTCAGCTTTTTTACATTCAAGAACTGGTCTGACAAGCTCAGGTGGGTATCACTGTCAAGGAATGCGAGAGCAGCAATATTCTCACAATCGGCAAACGCCAAGTTTCCTATTTCGGTTACCGAGCCAGGAATACTGATAGACTTGAGATTCGTGTCTTTATAGAAAGCTCTCGTTCCGATTTTAGTAATCTTGTCATTGAATTCGACGTATCTGATGCTAGACCCTGCAAAGCTTTCGTCAGGGATGGTTGACAAATCCGTCTCCCTCATATCAACCATGCTGATATCACATCCGGCAAAAGAGCCCTCGCCGATGGATGTTAGCGAAGCGGGACAGATCATAGGCGACTGAATCTTCGCGCCTCTGAAAGCGTCAGCCCCAATCGTTTCCAACACGTCGTTAAGTACCAAGTTCTTCATCGTGGCACCTGCAAAAGTGGAATTGGCAATTGCTGTTATGGATGCATCATGCATGTCAATAGAATCCAGCTGACATTCCGCAAAAGCCTTTTCGCCGATAGCTGTTACGGTGTAAGGTATCGCCAACGGAGAAACAATCTTTGCACCACAGAACGACTGAGGATAAATCTCGATGTATTCCTTACCGAGATCTACCGAGCCGAGAGTGGCACCATCGAAAACGGGCTCATCGAAGAACCCGGATTTGTAGATTGTGTAATCCAGTTCTACGATGTTTGATTGCGCAAATGCCGCTTTTCCTACGGCTCTCAGAGTGGAAGGAACACGGAGTTTCGACTGAATGTTGCATCCCACGAATGCCCTTTCGGCAATGAAGGCATTCTTATCTCCAAAGTTCAGGGTATTTATCCTGCAGTTGGTAAAGGCATCGCTGTAAATGGTGCGCAGACTCGTATTGCTGAAGTCCACATCACCCAATGCCTTGCAGCCGTTGAATGCGTGGTTTTCAATCGTTTCCAGCCCACTTGCCATGCTCAAGTCCAGATTGGTCAGGTTCTGGCCATTGAACGAATAGGCATCAATAGCCTTCACGTTTGGACCAAAGCCGACATTGTTACATTTGTTGAATATGCCGCCGTAGTTGACGCCCTGAATGTTTGTGTCAAGATTGCCCGTAAGTAGTCGGTTAACGTAATAGAAGGAAGCACTTCCCATTCCATCCGAACAGCATATTTCCAGTTTATCTAATGCTGCATTCTCGTTGCCCAAGAGGAACACGTTTACCACAGAACTAGTATTACCGCAGAAGAGTTCGTTCTGCCCTTCCCCATACGGGTCGGCTAACATGCTGTTTCCCACACGCGTCACCTGTGGTCCGAAACAGAGGATATTCGTTTTCGTATTGAAGAATGGTCCCTTTTCGATGTCATGACTCCAAGACAAATTCCTGCCAATATATATTTCGTCATATCGATGTGCCCAGTATGCTTCGGTGTCAGTGAAGAAGTTATTATGTCCAATATACAAAGGATCTTCATATTGATAACCATCTGCAATATACAGGTTCTGTATCGTTGAGCCGGCAAAAGCATTGTCCTTGATTGTCATGACGCTCTTTGGTATATAGACGTACGAGTTTATGATTCCATACGGTTTACTGGCGCCCGTTTTGTCGGTGTCGATGGCTGTAACGGCAAACTCCTGTCCATCCATGTTCACGGTTTCCGGTATGAACATGCAGTTGTCGTCGTCCAAGCCCGACACGAATGCCGTAGATGTCTTGGTTTCGAAATCCAAAGAGTAGATGTTGTTATCAATGGAATAAAGACCACTATCTTTCAGGCTTCTTTTCTGTAACGGTTCAACGGATTTTCCTGATTCAATAGCTCCGCAACGAGTACAGATGCTTTGCGCATACTGATGGTTGCAGGCGGCATCAGCCACAAGCGTCTCGCCGTTATCCACGCTGGTTATCAATTGTCCTCCGGAGCCCTTGAATGGGTATGGGAAGTTGCCATGTTGGTACCAAACAACGCCCCTCTTTCCCCCTTGGTTAAGCAGATAGCAGAGTTTTCCGCTATTCACGACGGAAATAGGCACCTCAGTTGCAGGTATTCCGTTTGCCTGGAACTCATCTTGGCAGCGTTCCTGACAATAATAGTTGTTCAAGGAAACTTCATTGTGAATTGTAGAAAATTCATTTGTAGGTGCAAGCACATAGCCCTTGTCTGTGTCATTTGCAGCATTGTATGCCGGTGCGCAGTAGCAGCTCTTGATATGGATAGCTTCATTTTTATATCCAACAATACCACACGTCATCTGTCCCGATTCAATCTCGCCAATATAAGCGCAATTCTCAATGCTGCAGACGCCATAACAACGACCTACAAGACCACCCTTGTTCTTGGCAGCGCCGATGATTTTCACATCGCTGATACAGTTCTCCATCCTTATCAATGTGGCTTCATTTACGATGGAGCCCACGCTTTCCAGATTGGAATGGATGGCACCAGTGACCCTAAGGTTGCGTATCACACAACCAGGCTCGGTGAATTCAAACAACGCGCAAGATGCAGCGTTATTGAATTCGGCATTATCGGTATCTTCCAATGTGATGGTATGTCCACGACCGTCGAACGTGCCACGGTAGCGCGAGCGCTTGTCTCCGCCGCCGATAGGATTCTTCACCGTTATGTCATTAAGCAGTTTCGCCTTGGCGTAAGGATTGGTGGTGGCTACCAACTGCCGAAAGGTTTCATAATCCCTGCTATCGTTTATTTCATAATAGCCATTGGAATCTATTTCCAAATATGCGTCCTGCGCGAACGATGGCATCGCGGTGGCAAGCAGCAGGAGCAGCGTCGCCAGCGATAGCAGGTTTGTGAGATAATGTTTTCTCATATTGTCGTTTTATGATTAGGCGATTTTATGATTAGGCGATTCTGTTCATGACATAATCCCTAAGGCTTTCGCCAATAACTGCCCGAGTTTTGACAAAAAACTCATAGAGATAATTTAAAAACTCATAGAGATATTTTATGAAAGTCCGGGAGAATTTATCGTTTAACTCTTCACTCTTCACCATACACTCTTAACACGCTGATTATCAGTGAGTTTGGCTGGTGAAGAGTGTGTGAAGACTCTTCACCAACTCTTCACCTTGTATCGCCTTGATTATCAAAATCTTACAGCGAAAGGTGAGGAGTGAGGAGTGTTTTTAATTTCTCCAGCAACCGCAATCTACAAATCGTAACTAGGGTTCTCCTCGGCCTCGTCGTCAAAAACTCCATGCGCCCCTTTCGCTCCTTGGACATCGGCATAAGATTCGTACATTCCCATTCCGCCGTCGCAGAGGTTTTCCGTGGAAGGTCCTACAACCTCACACATTGGTTTCTCGTAGATTTTTCTTGTTTTCATATTTACTTTGATGATATGATATCATTAATGATGAAAGTAGAACATATAAGCAATATAGAAGTAGAGTCCGCCCGAAGCATGATCCAGCTTCTGCGATTCATCCCTTGGTACATTTTTATACGATGACAGGAATGCGAAATATGTGCGGTCTGTCCACTTATTATTTTCTTGCAATTCTTTTTCAGTGAGATATTTAACATTAGGATTATTTTTGCCAATACCATCCTGTACCGCTGTGTAATTGGTGTACGGTACAACGCCGTCATTCTCCAAATGGAAGAAGGTTATAGTATGCTGTGGAACCCATCCAGAAGCCAATTCTGCCAAGTCCATCGCACGCTGCAGACACTTGTATTCAAGCGTAGAGGTGTTGTAGGTGCCATCAGAATTTACAATAGCACGGGATAATATGTCTGCAGGCCGCAGGCCTCCATCCCATTTCGCTTTAATCTTGGCATTAATGTCACTTGTTGTTGTCACCTTTGAATTCAGCATAGCCAAAATACCCGTCTTTTCAAGGAAATCCTTATTGAAGAAGTCTTGCACTTCCACAGTATTCATGCATCCGTCCTTGTATGCTTCCTTTGCAGCAGATATGATGAGAGGTAGCACGCAAGGGTATTCCAGTTCTTTCCCTGCTCGCCCCCATTCCATATATCGGTCTAAGGTGGCACGGATAGAGTAAGGACCGTCGCCACAGGTAGCACGGCTATAATTAACCTTGTCTTTAATCTCTTTTGGGCAAGCGGCGCTTTCTAAATATTTTGCGCATGCCAATGCTGTTGCACCACCTTGTGAATAACCTACGATTTGAGTGTCATAACCATCTTTCAATTCATAGTCGTCATAAATGAGACCCCAACAGTGCCACTCTTTTTTCTCTTTGAGAATCCTGACGGCTTCCACCACTGCATCTACACAGTTGCGGGCAGTAACATCATGAATAAGATATGGGTGTTGGGCGTAGGAGCTAACTCCATAGCCACAGTAATCTGGGCAAACAACCATATAGCCACTTCCTGTTTCTCCACACATACGTCTTATCTCACCATCAACAGGATTTGCTCCTGTAGGCACTTCTGAGTTTGACGTTACGGTAGGGTGACAGCTAAGGATGATATGGTCAACATCCCCCCAATAACTATCCAAATACGCCTTTGCGGAAAGTGTTATAGGGTTCTTGTTGGCATCGATACTCTGATATGTAAACGTGTATGGATGATAATTATGATCTTTCTGAAGCCATTCAGTAAACGTGTCCCAGAAAGCATTCGGCGACTTCTTCATGCCAGGTCTCTTGGAAGTTCCAGTATCGCCGTAGCTTGACTCTGTATTGAGCTCTAAGCTATCACCCTGAGCCTCATTTTCAACCTGTTGCGCAGCCAATGGCATCGTAGCCATCAGCATGAGCGCGAGTGAATATATTATTTTCATTTGATGATTTAATGATTTAATGATTTGACGAATTATTTTACTACTACCTTCTTACCGTTTACGATATAGATGCCCTTGAAGCCAGCCTCCTTGAGTCGGCGACCCATGAGGTCGTAGATGTCATTCTGCATTCCGCATTCTGCATTCTGCATTGCCTTAATGCCTGTGGCAGAGTCGTTGAATGCAAAGAGGCATGACTTGGCGAGATTCTCTGCTGAGAGTCCTTCCGGATCAAGGTAAGCCTTGCCAGCCTTGAGAGACTTGTTGTACTTGTAGAAGCCTGTGCTATTGCCTGCGGTCTTGCTGAGTACGTAAACGAATTCACGACCAAGCTCGCTGACAGGAGTCTCCACTTCTACGCCCTTGAGGAGGTTGCCTTCGTATGATGCAGAGCTTGGGTTTGTAGCGAAGGTAAGATGCTCTGTGATGTCATTGGAAAGCTTTTCCTCTTTGTTGCTCTTGAGGAGCACTGCCTGTCCTGCATTGATCGTACGGTCAGCAATATTTTCCAACGTTACGGTTTCGCCGTCAGCGCTTGTTACGATATATACGTCACACCAGCTTGGCGCAATGTAGTTGTAGCCGGCAGTTTCAGAGGCATAGAAAGAAGCATAGCCTTCAAGTATTGCGTTGAATGGGAGGTCAATTTTTGACGAAAGGATTGTATTCTCCCCATCCACCATGTTGAAGACTGACTGCTTGTTTGGTTCATAGTAATCCTTGAACACGATCTCACCAACTTTTGGCTGATATTCGCCATTGACGTACTTCAGCACACCTCCATCGCATACGAAAGAACAGCGCACGTCATCATCGATGGCTGGGATGGTTTCTCCTATTGGGTAGTTACTATTGTATGACATTGATGCTGTACTATAGCTGCTGCTACCTTTGTTGATAAAGAAACTTCTATTGTCAACAGAGACTTTTTGCTGTTTGAAGAGGTTATGGTAAGATGCTATGTTGCTCAGAGACTTGTCTGTCTTTTTGTTAACAAGATATACACCTTCTGAAAGCAGCATCTCACTGTCAATATCAACTTTCGTGAACTTCAGGTCGTCGGTTTTGTAAGTAAAGTCAACATCGGTTGGAGTGTATTCGTCTTCAAATGAGGCGTTCTCGGTAGAAAGATTCTCTATAGACATTTTGTAGATGTCTGCCTCAGGACCGAAGTAGTAAGAATCCATCTGGAATGGTGCATATACCAATTCATATTTGTCCTTTGTGAAACTGTGAGGCATATAACCGTGGTCATAGTTGCCTGACTTTTCTCCGTCCTCTATGTAGTAGTCGGTGGCACTAAGGATACTGTTGCGATTTTTGCTTTTGAATAAGCTCCATGGAGTTATTGAGCCGAAATCAATCTTCTGGGTCTTTGTATCGCCAGCGCATACGAGGTGTGCTTTATCGTAAGCGTCCTGTGTAAATGCTTCTTCTGATCCTTCAAGTTCTTCAGATGCCTCAAGGAAACCTGTAACTACTTCTTCAATTTTATTGCAATTGGCAAAAGGATTCTTGTTTAATAAAACTTTCTGACCCATTAGGAACACACGTCTCAAATTTGTACAATCAGCGAATGCTTTTGCATAAACTGTGATGTCACCCAATATATATACGGATTCAAGTTTTGAACAACCTAAGAATGAGCTGTCTCCAATAGTTTTGACAGATGCAGGGATAATGAGGAATTTGAGTGCTATAAAATTGTCGAAAAGATGGTCAGGAATATGATTGATGTTATCGCCAAAGCTTAGGTTTTCTACGAAACTATTGATGTCCGATTGCCATTTTATATCAGAAGTTGCCTCTTTTGAGTCTTCCTTGTAAAGCAATTCTCTGTCAATGAACATAGCACGAACAGGAGAAGCGTAGAATACATCTTGCCTAATCGTCAAAGGATTAGGCGAATGAAGGAAAGAGAAGGCTCCTATGCTCTTCATATCTCTAAAGATTCCTGGGATCAATTCTGTAGCTGACGGACCAATGACTATTGAATTTGTTTTGGTACAATCATAAAATGGACCATTTCCATCAATGTTAAGATTACGACCAAGATAAATGCTTGACACTCCCTCATTGCAATTGAATGCATTGCTACCGAATTTTATGTAACTTCCACTTACAGCACTATCTTCTATTCGGATAGTCCCGAGTTTCTTCATGTCACCAAATGCCTTTTCACCAACTTCCATAACTGTGCCAGGAAGAGCTATGACTTTAATGCTTTCGCTATCGTTGAATGCCTTTTCGCCAACCTTTTCGAGGTTGCTACCGAAGTTGACTTCGGTTACTTTGTCAACGTTGTAAAAAGCGTCATGCTCGATTACCTTCAGTTGGGTATTGCTGAAGTCAAGGGCACAATCAAGTTCTGTACACTCATTGAAAGCGTTTTCTTCAATTCTCTCTAGGCGGAAAGCGTTTGTAAAATCTGCGCGTTTAATGGTGTTATTGTTATTGGCTGCAGTACCGCAGAACGATTCTTTTGCAATATATTTTACGAATGGTCCATATGACACGTTTTCACATCTGTCAAGAGCACCCATATCATCGTATCTGCCAACTGAATAATTCCAATATTTAGTATATGCTACACTACGGTTAATATAGTAAGTTGTTGCTTTTGCAAGACCATCACGACAGAAATCCTGAAGGTCTTCTTCCCCTAAAGACTGGTCGTCACCCATGATGTAAACCCTCTGGATTCCTGTACAGTTGTTGAAGAGATCGTAAGACTTACCTTCGCGCGCATCGGTATAATTTGCATTACCTATGCGTGACACACGAGGACCAAAGAAAACATCTTTGATATTGTCCCTGTCCTCAAAAGGTTCGTCTGGATTATAATCGTCGGAATACCATCTCAAATTGCGACCGATATACACTTTTTCCAAAGGACAGTCTTCGAAAAATTCGTGAGTTTTAGACTTGTGTCCCATATAGACTCCAGCCTCTGGTCCCGAACCAGGAGCCGCGCTTGGACCATCGGCAATGTGCAGATACTTAAGCTTATTGCAGCCGTTGAAAGTATTGTCACCCATATTACTTATAGTCTTTGGAATATAGCAGTATTCCATATCGCTGTTTTTGAAGGCTTCGTCACCAATGCGATTTACGGTATATTTAACACCTTCGTATATGATGGTTTCTGGGATGTGGATGGCATTGACATAATCCCTTTCTGTTTTCTCGAGTTTATGTGCTCCTTTTACCATTGCTGTCTTGCTGTCTTTATAAAGTGTGTATCTCAAGAGACCTACATAAACGTCACCTTTAGCATACATCTCGTCAGAACCGCTTTTCTGCAATGGATCTATATTTACACCATCCTCAATGTATCCACACTTAGAGCAAATATGGTTTTCACCAAATTCGTGTGTGTGTCCAAGTCCTCCTCCCCCTCTCACGACGGTATTTATAACTTCTCCATTGTTGTCGCTATAAACAGGTTCACCATCTGTGCCTCGGAAAGGATAAGGAATGCCTTCGTGCATATACCAGACCACACCATTTCTGCCATTTCTGTTAAGATTGTAACATAGTCTTGTGCCCATGGTGCTTGAGCCCGTGCTCTTCGTAGTTATTACTGATGCCTCACCTTGCTGATTTGCAGTGCTCAGGCCACTGAGATAGTGGTTGTTGAGGTTTGTCTCAACACCAGATATTATGTCGGTAAACGCATTCACCGTACTTTTGCTGCCTGAAACGTTTGGTGCAGAATAGCAGCTCTTGATACTAACCTTCTGAGAATTCTTGCCGACAAGGGCACTTGCTGTCATTCCTCCTTCAATAGAACCTATGTATGCACAGTTCTCAAGGAAGCATTTACCACGGCTAATGCCGATAAGACCACCGATATTCGCATGACCCTTTAATGTGGCATCACTGATACATCTTTCAATGGTTGTACCTGTAGCATCGCCCACGATAGAGCCAAAGTACGTTGAATTTGTGTCAATCTTACCTGACACCTTCAGGTTACGGATTACGCAACCAGGCTCGGTATATTGGAACAAACCGTAAGGTTCTGCCGTGGTATTGGTCATGGCAAGAGTGATAGTATGCTCCTGACCGTCGAATGTACCACGGTAGTGGAACTGTGGATCGCCACCTCCGATTGGTTCGGTTACAGTGATGTTAGCTTCAAGGACAGCGTTAGCATACGGATTGCCGGTAGCAACTATCTGACGGAATGTCTCGTAGTCGTCGGCACTATTGATGACATAGTATTCTACGTCGCCTACTTTTTTCTTTGGCAATACCGGACCTGCATAATCATAATATCCGCTAAAAAAACCTGTCAGGGTTATTTTACTACCGTCCTTTTTCGCGTCAGTAATTAAGAATAACTGACTCTTTCTATCGTCAAGCGAATTGTATTTGAAGTAGTCTTGGTAAGCATTAGCAGGATAAGGAGAAGGAGAAGCACCGATGTGATTTCCAGGAGTCCAAGCTACCCATTGTCCGGCAATCTGCGTATTGAGTTTAGAGTCTATGACTGTAATCTCGCCATTCTTAATGTCACAATCGTAGGCAAGATATTTGCCTTTGTCAAGCTTTGGAGCCAACTCACTGGCTTGCCACACGCCGGTGAAAGGATGGCCTTTCGAACCGTCGCCTTCTCCTGCCCATGCAACTGTCATGCTACAGAGCAGCAATAATGATAATAGAATCTTTTTCATATTTTGTGAATTGTATTTTGTTAAAGTTAAAGTCAATGTCAATGTCAATGTCAGAGTCAAAGTCAAGAATTAGCCTTCCTATACTCGGAAGGAGTCATGCCGAAGGTTGCCTTGAACTGTCGGCGGAAGGTGGATTGGTCCTTGTAGCCGCACTGCGTGAGGATTCGGTCTATCGGTGCATCTGGATCTTTCTTCTGCATCTCCAAGAAGAGATTCAGTCTATATTCTGCCAGCCATGAGCGGAAAGACTTGCCAGTGATGTTGTTGATACATCCGGAAATGAACGAACGATTGGTGTTCAGCTCCTCGGCAAGCATGGTGACGCTGAAGTCTGGATTGAGGTAGAGTTTCTCGTCCCTTAGCATCTGCTCGATGCGTTCAAAGAGTTCTTGCATGTCCTTTGCCTGCTTCTCCCGCCTTGCGTCCTCCAACTGCTGGATGAAGTCGCTCACCTCCTCCTTGGTATCCATGAGATCTTGCTGTGTCTGCTGCAGGATTTCCTCCTTTTCCTTGTTTCTGCGGCGCAGGATAACGATGGCTATACCTGCCACTACGATTATGACGATGATTGCAATGATGAGCTTGTAGCGCGAGGCTTTGTTTTCCGACTCTTGGTGTGCGAGCTGCTGTTGCTGCAGCATGTTGATTGCCACCTGCTCGGAAATCATACGCAGTGTCTCCTGCTGACGTATGCTGTCGCTTATGGCGAGTGCCCTTTGCAGATAGTCGTTGCTCGACTGGAAGTCATGGCGCGATGCGGCGTCCTCGGCAAGGAGGGAGAGGTAATCCACATAGTCTGCTACTATGCTGTCGCCCTTGTAAAGGTCTGCCACTGCTTCCTTTGCTTCGTTGAACTGCGCTTTCCTGCCTGTCAGGTAGAGCTCACGCATGGTGCTGGCAAGGTTCACGGGCGATTTGTGGCTCTCCGTCTGCTCCCATTTGTCGAGGTAGTGGTTCACAGAATCTATGTACCCTCCCCTCTTAGGGGAGTTGGAGGGGTCTATCTTATTGCCATACGCACGGGCTATCTTGCTGTACATCTGGCTTTCGTAGAAATCGGCAAACTCGCGAGTGGCATCTCCCGACTTTGCCATTGTCTCCGGACGAGGTTGTACGGCAGACGGATCGCGATGGAAGTCTTGCACGAGAGCAAGCACCTCGTGGCAGGTGGCTATCACCTTGTCGTATTCCTTTTCAGCGGAATAGAGCGCTGACTGCTTCATCATCAAGGAGATGCGGGCAATGAGTCCACCGAAGGTCTTGTCCCCTTCAAGCAGTTTGCCTGCCTCGGCGTATGTCTTCTTAGCCTCTTCAATGCGCCCAAGCATCTGTTCTGACTGACCGACGCGTCCCATCAGCATTGCTTCGTCATAGTTCATAAGCTCTTGTCCATGGCAGATGGCGATGCCGCGATTGGCATATTCAAGGGTTTCAAGGTAGCGACCGATGGAAAGGCTGATGTTTGAAGCAAGCACGCAGAGTTCCTCCTCCAGGAACTGGTCATCTCCAAAGCCTACTCCATCTCCCCCTTGAGGTGAGTGAGTATCAAGGAGCTTATTGCAAATGGCGAGTGCGCTGTCTGGATTTTCCTCTCCCTCAAAGACCACCGTAGCATGGTAAAAGTCACAGCGTTGTGGAGACATGAGCTTTGCGTTGCAGACGGAATCTATTATCTGATGTGAGCGTGCAGGATTTGTCTGCATGAAACTCATGCAGCTATCTATGATGGCAATAGCCTCCTTGGTGTGTGGGTATTCTTTTCCATACCCTCCCCACTCCGAGGAGTTGGAGGAGTCTTTTCTGCCATTGCATTGACAGAAAAACAGAACAAGAAACAGGGATATTGTTATGGAAAAGATATATTTTCTCATGAAGGGGATATATATATAACTGTGCAAAGTTGCACAAAAAAAGCCAAAATATTACTTGCAAAACGTAAAAATTTGCCAAATAAACGCATTTTTTTACATTTTGCAAGCTTTTTCGCGTGTTTTGTGAACAAAAAAGCCATCCGCTGGTACCTCTCGGTGCTGTGCGGATGGCTCACATTATATATGAAAAGTTTCGCTTATTTGTTAGACCTAAACCATATCGTTGGACCTGGGATAGGATTTTGTTATATTACCTTTATTATTCTGTCAGATACATTTCTAAGGTTTGTGCATGGTATTCATAAATGAGTTCTCCATTGCCCCAATCCATCAACAGCTCGCATGGCATATAGTACTGAATGTTTGGAATCAACAGTCTATCCTTATCATTCATGAGCTTGCCGTTGGCATCGTATGAGGCCTTGACCAAATCAGATCCGAACATCAGTGTGGTATTATCATCTGCCGGCATGTTCTCAATGATGGTCTTGGCATCTGCCTTTGGAGTAACCATGGCCTCGACGCTGGTAACACCCTTCTGGCCGTCAACGTCTGAGAAGATATACTTGTATTCTACGTTATCCTTTGTCTCGCCATTTGCCTTTGTAAGAGCCACTTCCTTTGACTGTGCGCCACTGTGAAGAACAACTGTTACGTCATATATATTAAGGATATCTGCTGAAAGAATTGCTACGTATGTTGGTACCACTTCGTACTTAGGCTGCTCCTGAACTGTCATCTGTGTTGGTACGTAAGGATCGTCGTCAGTGTTGTTACAAGAAGTGAAACCTGCTACTGAGAGAATTGCTACTGCTGCGAACATGATTTTTGAGATAAACTTTTTCATAATGTTTAATGTTTTAATTGTTGGTTTGTAAATTTTGTTTTGAGTTTTGAATTTTGGATTAAGTTTTGAATTTGTTTTGAGTGTCATTTTTGTTTTTTGACGATGCAAAATAGCTTTGCGCTTCGTGCTCAGAAAATAGTGCTTGTCGCTCGCAGAGCGGTGCACGTCTCTGATTTCCCGAGTGCAAAGGTATGGTGTTTTTCAAACTCTTCGCAAACACATTATGAAAACAAAACGTACAATCTGTGAATTTCACAAACTGTACGTCTTATTCATTCCATGTACGGGAAATCCGCCCTAAGGCAAGTGAATATAGGGAGGTAATATTACCACAGTCGAAGCTTGTCTCCAAACATATACGCCATATAGAACACGGTACCTCCCACATCGTGGCTGATATTGTCAATGTTGATGTTTGTCATATCTTTGGAATATCTTATTAGCCAAGGCACATCAGTGAAAGCAACTTCGGGATCCACTCCTTTTACCTTATCATTATCGTACCCTATGTGTCCAGGACTGAAGATTTCCTCGAAGTTGGTGTATGGCACGGTCTTGTCGCATTTAAGATGGAAGAAATATATAGGGTGTGTTGGCGTCCATCCTTTGGTAAGGTCGGCCATATCAAGGGCACGCATCAGGCACTTGTACTCCTTCGTGGTGGTGTTGAATTCGCCTGTCGTCTTGTTTATGAACTTGTCTGAGAACACGTCTATAGGGCGCTTCTTGCCATTGCCCATCGCCTCTACTATTTTCTTGTCGAGCACACCTGTACTGACACTCTTGGTCCTTATAAGCTCTGCGATTTTAGCCTTATTGAATTCCTCGGAGAAGAAGGAATCCACCTCCACGGTGCGCATGCAGCCTTCGTTGTATGCTTCCTTTGCTGCCATCACGATAAGTGGTAGTACGCAAGCGTAGTCCAGATTCTTATTGTCTCCATTAGGATTTCCCCATCTCAAGTACTGCTGCACGGTAGCCACCGGCGAGTAAGGACCGTCGCCACATGCTGTTTGGCAATAATGAACTTTATCCTTTATTGTCTTTGGGCAGGAACTGCCTTCCAGGTATTTGGCACAAGCAAGAGCTGTTGCGCCGCCTTGCGAGTAGCCCACAATGTCTGTTTTGTAGTCGTCCTCAAAGTTATAGCCCAATTTCTTCATTCCGTCTATCGCTGCCGGCACTGCATCCAAGCAGTTGCGGGCTGTTATATCGCCTATCAGGTATGGGTGCTGAAGATGTGAAGAGACACCATAGCCGCAATAGTCAGGACAGACGACTATCGTCTCGTAACCATAGCTATGCGTCAGTCTTTTCACGTCTCCATCTATTGGGCTGTAACCTGTAGGCGTAGCCCTGTTTTCCGTAACGGTAGGGTGACATGAAAGGATAATGCGGTCAAACTTGGACGGACCGGCATAATAATAAATCTTTGCTGAGAGCCTTACCTTGTTCTTCTTGGCATCATAACTGTCGTAATAAATAGTTGTTGACAGACATTCTTCCGATGTTCCGCCGTGCTTGTTGGTGAATATACTGGACATTGCGTCCGTCCAGAATAAAACCATTTCCTTAAAACCAGTTCCATCTGCTTTTGCAGACTGGAAAGTCAGCATTAAGAGTGCGAATATATATATTAATCTTTTCATAATTAGTAGCTTTTTATTTTATTACCACCTTCTTGCCGTTTACGATGCAGATGCCCTTGAAGCCCGCATCCTGAAGTCGGCGGCCCATGAGGTCGTAGATTCCCTGCGTGCGGTTGGTTGTTTGCACAGGCTTTATGTCTGTTACAATGTCATTGAATGTCAGGAGGCATGACTTGGCGAGCTG
The DNA here is from genome assembly GCA_045616725.1 of Prevotella sp. Lineage (GTDB taxonomy): Bacteria > Bacteroidota > Bacteroidia > Bacteroidales > Bacteroidaceae > Prevotella. Next base: position 19,192 of record JAZLHI010000026.1, read on the forward strand.
CTGTGGCGAAAGGCTTTCAGGGTCAAGATATGCCTTGCCAGCCTGAAGAGGCTTGTCGTACTTGTAGAAGCCTGTGCCATTGCCTTCTGTCTTGCTGAGGACATAGACGAACTCACGACCAAGGTCGCTGACGGGAGTTTCCACATCCACACCCTTCAAGAGGTTTCCTGCATATGAATATTCGCTACCGCTTGTGGCGTATGTAAGATGCTCCGTAAGGTCATTGGCAAGCTTTTCGTCATTGTTGCTCTTGAGGAGCACAGCCTGTCCCTTTGTGATTGTGCGGTCCTCGATCTTCTCGAGAGTTACGCTTTCGCCGTCAGCACTTGTTACGATATATACGTCACACCACTCAGGAGCAATGTAGTTGTAGCTGGAGGCATAGAAAGAAGCATAGCCATCAAGCATAGCCTTGAATGGGACATCTATCTTTGAAGACAAAATCACAGACTTGTCTGACATGAGATTGTATGCTATAGGCGTCAACTCATCATCTATCGATCGTTTGCTTCTAAAGAACACGACATCCGAGACTGAAGCCAGCTTGAAATCACCGCCATTGTAGAATTTCATCACACCTTCATCTGCCACAAATACATCTGGATACCGTTCAAATACTCCGTCAATATATTGGGCAGCTATTTTTGTCCTATTATCTTTTTCAGAAGCCCATCGCTTATTGTTAGTTTCAAGCTCTATCTTTTCAGAATCAAAGAGACTATAGTATGCAGCCAATGTATTTTCATCATAATTGGATTTCAGAAGATAGACATTATGCTTCGTGAGAGTCTTTTCGTTGTCAAGGTCGATTCTCTTGAAGAAAATGTTGTCAACATCAAATGCCTTCTTGCCAGCCCCTTCCGTGAAATCGTCTTTTACATTGACGTAACCGCCACTTGTTCCTGCTTCTTCCATGCGATATATCTCTGCATCAATGCCGAAATAGTAGGAGTCCATGTCAAATGGCAAGTAAATCAGATCAAAGTAGCCCTTTGGCAGTTCGTGAGTGGTGTATGCTCTGTCGTAAGAACCTCTACCGTCATAAAGGCTTCCTGTATAAACGTCTGTGGTAATCGTTAATTCTTTTTTCTGGAACTTCTGCCAAGGGTCTGTGTTAAATACAACATGTTTATCAACGCAAAGCTTTGTGTTGTTGTACACATCATTCTCGAAGGCGATGGCAGACGAACCTGTTCCTGGGTCTTTTGTAAAGATAGGAATTACCTCCTTTATATTTTTACAGCCTTTGAAAGCATTGTCAGCAAGAGCTATGGTATTTCCCATGAGGTAGAGATATTGCATGGAGTAACATCCCTCAAAGGCGGATTCGCCTAAAGAAGCCTCGCCCATGATGCATACCACATTTAAACTGCCACAACCCTTGAAAGCGCCTGCTCCTATTTCAATGATGTTGTCAGGAAGAACAAGGTTCCTTACTTTTGAGCATCCCTCGAACATGTTTGCAGGAATCCTTGTGATGTTTCCGCCAATGTTGATGCTTTCTACTTGGCCGTTCTTGGATTTAGGGAAAGGAAGAGCTTCCTTATTGTCCTTGTCGCATACCAGTGCCCTGTCGAGCGTAATCACCTTTGCTGTAATATTGGCATAATCCGAAAAATGCAAAGGAACCTCTGAATAGAGGAAAGATATTCCGTCATACTTGTCGTAATGGAAAAGATATTCAGGCAGTTTCGTAACCTTGCCTCCTATTGTCCATATTGTGCCCGGCTGCGGAACGAAGGTATTATCATTTATTTCGTTCAGTTTGATGTCTCGTCCAAGATAGACGTTATTTATGTGTATGCAACCATTGAACTGTTGCTTCGTCAAGTCCAATTCCTTGTCGCTGTCCTCTATAATGACCCTATTCAGACCGCAAGCAGAAAATGCAGCACTACCGATGGTCTCGATGGAAGCAGGAATGTAGGCTCCTCCCAAGTTATTGCATCCAAGGAAAGCGGCTTCAGGAATTTCCGTAAGGTAATTGCCGAAAGCAACACCCGTAATGCCACTACCAGCAAATGCAAGCCTGCCCAGACTTGAAAGTTTTGTGATGTTGAATGGGAATGAATTCGTTAAGTTGGCACAACAAAAGAAAGCATCGTCTCCTACCGTCTCAAGATTATAGGCAGTGCTGATGTCTGCTATCTTCAAAGGCTTTGGAGAGGCTTCTGTGCCCTTGAAGGCTTTTGCTGCAATTGTCTTTACGAATGGGCCGAACACAGCAGTCTCACAGCCATCAAACAGACCACCACCATTGTTTTCCGTTGTGAAATAGTTGCCTACGACGTTTCGGTTGATGTAGAAGTCCTTGCAATGGCTCATGGTGCTATAGCTGCACACTTCCACTTCGCTTGCGAGAGACTTGTCGCTGCCCAGGAAGAAGACCCTGTTGATATTCTCGCCTCCAATGGCAAACTGTGTTGATTCCGCACCCTCAGTAAGATTGCCCACACGGGAAACATTTGCACCCCAATAGATTTCCTTGATGTTTCCATTTGTAGCAAAAGGACCGCCATTGCCCTTAGTCCACTTCATGTCTCTGCCCACATAGACCTTCTCCAATGAAGCACAACCCCCGAATACATTGTCGTCAAACCCAAGTGCTTTCGCCTTGGCAGTTTCCTTGTCAGCGGAATAGTCGCCATCGGCAATGTGAACATACTTGAGGTTTGTGCAACCAGAGAATGCGTTTGCGCGGATTGAGGTTACGGTCTTTGGGATGAAGCAGTATTCCAATGCGGAATTATCCTTGAAGGCATTCTCTGCAATGGAAGTGACGGCGAGTTCATGTATGTAACCAGAGGCGTCCTTTGCATGGATGGACTCTGGTATATGTACAGCCTTAACTCCTGGGGCATCAGCGTCCTGTGAGTCAGCAGACTCGCGAATGGCAACCACGGAAACCGACATTGATGCACTGTTTGGTTCGTATATGATGTTGTCAACATAGAAGTTTCTCGAACCACTGAGTCCACTGTTCTGCAAAGGCTCAACATAGTCCTTGGCCATGATGGCACCGCAATAAGGGCAGACATCACTGTTTGTTTTATGCTCGCAGGTCTCACCCTTGGCAAAGGTCTCGCCGTTGTCTCGGCTTGTGACCAACACGCCGCTGCCCGTCTGGAACGGATAAGGATATTTGCCATTCTGATACCAGACAACGCCGTTCCTTCCGTTCTTGTTGAGCATGTAGCAGAGCTTGCCGCTGCTCAGGTCTGCATCTTCCACTTCCGTAGCATAGTCAGGAAGTTCAAGTGGAACTTTGTCTATATTGTTCCCATAGCTTTTATCAACATATCTGTAGGTGTAATAGTTGTTCAAGGATATATCTACGTTGTCCGTAACTATTGTAGGCTCACTGAAATTCTTGGAATACTGGCCAAATTCGGGAGCTACGTAGCAACTCTTCAGGCTCAAAGCCTGCGAGTTCTCACCGACAAGACCGCACCTTTGTTCAGCACCCACCTGCAATCCGCCGATAAAGGCACTGTTCTCAATCATACATTCGCCGCGAGCGATGCCCACAAGACCTCCACGCTTAATGGAACCTGCCAGCACAGTTGCGTCACTGATACAGTTCTCTATCACCGTGCCAGTAGCATCATTCACGATGGAGCCCAAATGCGTTGACTTGCTTACCGAGTAGTTATAGGCCACATTACCCGTAACGTGCAGATTGCGGATAATGCATCCCGGCTTCGTATTGTCAAACAATCCGCTGTATGAGTAAGTGTCTCTGTCCTCCTCATCGCCCCACATCTTCACGGTATGTCCCTGACCATCGAATGTGCCACGGTAGTGCACATGCTCTTCGCCGCTTCCGATAGGGTTTCTTACCATGATGTCGGTTGCCAATACCGCGTTGGCGTAAGGATTGCCGCTGGCTACTATTTCGCGAAAGGTTTCATAGTCTAAATCCGATGCTATCACATAGAAGCCATCATCGTTCTTTGGCAAGGTAGGCTGACAGCTCTCAGGAGCTGTAGGCTCATCAGCGGGATCAGCGTCCTGCGCGAACGATGGCATCGACGTGGCAAGGAGCAGGAGCAGCGTTGCCAGCGATAGCTGATTTGTAAGATAATGTCTTTTCATATTTTTCATTTTATTACAATTCACATTCTGGATCCACCTGGGCTTCGTCGTCAAAAACTCCATGCGCCCCTTTCGCTCCTTGGACATCGGCATAAGATTCGTACATTCCCATTCCGCCGTCGCAGAGGTTTTCCGTGGAAGGTCCTATAACCTCACACATTGGTTTCTCGTAGATTTTTCTTGTTTTCATTTATAGGGTATTTTCAAAATTGTGTGCAAAATTATAAAAAACTCATTCCACACATGTTGCAAAACACAAAAAAGGCCTTGAGCCTATATTATTTCTTTATGTTTCGCAACTTTTTTACATTTTGCAAGCTTTCTGCAACGCTTTAAGCCATCCGCAGTACTCGTTGTACTGTGAATGGCTATATCTTTATTTGATCATTCGCGATACCAGCGTTCACACTGGGGAGTTACAATATCTTCACCGTCCAGGAGAAAATCTTCACTCCAACCGTCACACTCAAAGTGGTACAAGCCTGGAGTTACCTCATAGTATTGGCCTGTATGAGACACCTCACAGCCCATCTCAACCGACCACTTAAAGAAAAACTTGAACGTATGGTCGTCGAGTATTTTCACCGCTGCACCATATTGATCATTCGTAGAGTAAACACCCATTGGCAGAGGACTCTGTCCGAAGTCAGTGTTGAATACTCCTATCGAAGAGAAGCATTGAGAACGGCTACCATTTCCCTTATTGTTAGCCTGAGCGTTAGCGCCTGTTGCTGAAAACATGAATGCGATTGCGATCGCGAAGATTGAAAGAAGCTTTTTCATAATGATGATTTTTTAGGGTTTTAAGAGGGTCAATAATGGGTTCAACGGGTTCTATGAAACCTCTGAAACTATTTCCTGAAACCTCTGAAACAGAGTTTTTAAGTGTTAATGTTTATAAATTTTGTCTATGATTATTATATTTAGCTGTTACCAATTAAATATCTTGTCAAGCAATCTATCAACGTTGTCGCGTTGAGTGTTGTTGCTGTTACTACTGTTGCGCCATGTTCTGCCATTGTCGCGTCTGTTGTCGCGGTCTCTGTCCCTGCGCATAGCGTCTGCGCAACGATCCATCTTACGGTCTATTACACTATTAGGAACGATGTTCTCATCGATGTTGTTATGCTCGCGCGCACTCTTGTAAGCCTCCATGGCTGCCTCATAGTGACCGAGACGATACTCGTCGTCACCCTTGTTCATGTAGTCATTTACATGCACCTTGTGGATTGCGTGGTTAACGGCTTTATAGTCTTTTCCGTCCAAGGTTGACTGT
>JAZLHI010000027.1:0-14853 GCA_045616725.1 Prevotella sp.
CACATACTTTCGCCCTCGCTTTATCTGAGCATCTGAAACGCTGATGTTGTATGTGAAGTCCTCAGACATGATGGCATTATAAAGAGCTTCGCCCCAATCGTAGCCTATGTTGATATTGCTATCTGGAAATTTCTCACGCATGGCAGCATGGAATGTTCGGTAGTTGTATTTTGCACTTGTAAGCTTTCCGTCCACCAAAGCTGCAAAAAGGAACGCCAGTATGGTGTCCGTGTCATCCAGTTTCTTCCATTCAAAGAGTATATTCTGAATTTCTTTGGCCAGAACATATGCATGCTTAGGCATCAGCAGTTCTTCCAAAAGGACGAATGTCTTTTTCCTGCCTCTGCGACTTTGCGCTTCAATCAAGACAGAGTTGATTACCTGCTTCTCTTCTCCTTTCTTTATCTTCTGGCTCATTTCCTTCCACTGACTCTTTGAATAGTGAGCCTTATCTATGCTGGTATTGATAAGTGCCTCAACCGCCCGCCGTCCTACCTGCCTTTCCCAATATGGAGCATCTGCATTTAAGAAGTTGTGAGATATGAGGTCGGCAGCATGAAGAAAACCGTTGTCAAATACCAACCAATAGAATATACTGAAAAGGTATGGATTCTTGTGGAGTAGCCTTTCACGGATAGCACTGTCGTTCAGAGATGAATCCAGCAAACTTTCAAGGCGTTCCTTCAAAGGATTGCTCTCTGTAGCTGAAAGACTTTGCTCATAGTGCTTGTTGCCAGGGAATAGACTTGCAACGATTTTCATCATGCCTTTGACACCGTTGAAGGACATCATTTCCATAAGAATGAAAAAGTTGTTCTGGACAAAGGTCATGTCACCATCGTATGCTTTCTGGAACAAAGCTGTAAATTCAGAATATTCTTGGGGATGATCATAATGCCAACGGCGAAGAGTCAATACATTCAACTCGTTTGAAGTTATCTCCGCTGTTTCCTGATGCTTGAAATTATTGAAAAGCCGTTTGTATTCAGCAATGGCATCTATAATCTCTTTGGCTCCTGGTTCTTCGGACTTTTCAGCAAAGACTTTTGCAAGATGCTCAGTCCCATTGTCAAACTGAAGATAGCAACACAAGCAATATGAAGACACTTCACCAGACTGAATAGTCTTAGAATATAGCTTTTCTATATCGAAGCCATCTTTAGACGAAACGGCATAAAGATTGGCGATGACCGATTGCAGCAATTCTGCATTGCCGTTACCGAGGTCTAAGATGGTCTGATGGTATGGCTTCAGCAGTTGTTCTTCCAAGTCTTGCTTAAACTTAGAATACACTTCTTCATTTGCATTCTTCCAATCTAATAGTACTTTTTCATCCATAGGGACAAACACTTTGAAATGTTAAATTCGGGATAAAATCGTGTTTATTCCGCTAAAACTGCCAGTTTTGTAGCTCCATAGCGGAATAAATGATGCTTTATGGGTGAAAAGTCATACATATTACCTCTCCAACCCTTCAGTTAAGAATCTCCTGAGATGAAGATGGGTTATGCCATTGTCATCAGACTTAGTAACCAATGGTGTCATAGAGATGACATATTTGGGATAGTTGTCCTTGATGGCACGAAGGTTTCCAAACTCACGCTCATAGGTGTTATTGTCGGCTATAATATAGGAAGCTTGCACATATATTCGTTCACCTTTGGACTTTGTACAGACAAAGTCAATCTCACCAGCCTGAAGTTGTCCGACCATCACTTCATAGCCCAGACGGACAAGGTGATTATAGATAATATTCTCTATCACCTTTTCAATATCTCTCTCACGCGAACCACCTACAAGGGCATTGCGAATACCGTTGTCTTCAAAATAAAATTTATCGTTGCTCTCAAATATCTTCCGTCCATGAATGTCATACCTGTTCACCTTGTGGATCATGTATGATTCGCACAGATACTTAGCATAATTGATAATAGCAGTGGATGTAATGTTTTCACCTTGCGACCGCATATACTTTGCTATGCTGTTGGCAGAAATGATTTTTCCTGCATTATCAGCAAGGAAATGCACAAGGTTTTCCAGAAAAGGCACATTGCGGATATTATTCCGCTTGATAACATCCTTCAGCAGAACGGTGCTATAGACATCCGTCTGGTACTCCATTGCATCCTGTTCGTCAAGTCCTATCTTTTTCAAACCAGGCAATCCACCAAGCTGAATATACTTTGCCAATGTATCATCACTGTCGGCCAACTCGTGAAACTCCATGAATTCCTCGTAGCTTAGTGCCTGAACGAAAATCTCCTTGTAGCGACCGCCTAATTTGTTAGCCAAATCACTGCTGAGCATATTGGAGTTTGAGCCTGTTACAATGATTTCAATATCGGGCTCTTCATAATAACTGCGAATACTGTTCTCAAAACCTTCTATATCCTGAACTTCATCTATCAAGATGTAGTTGGTCTTAGTCTTGTCTCGACGTTCATCAATATAGGCATTCAGGTCCTGGTCAGTCTGAATGTCAGCAAACTCATGTTTCTCTTTGTCAATGAAGATAATGTTTGAATGAGCATCTTCTGCCACTTTATCCCTAAAGAGGCGCAGGGTGTAACTCTTTCCAACACGACGTTGACCAACGATAATAATGATGGTGTCCTTACCAAGATGCTTCGCTATCTTGTCAAGATAACTTTGTCTTACAATTACGTTCATATCTTTTATAGATGAGATTTGCTGCAAAGATAATAATTTTATCTTTCATAAAAGACAAAATCTTATGTTTTTTGTATTTTATTTTGTATAATTCACGTTTTGACTCCCATATTGACTCATTTCAAGGCTCTAAATATGTCCACTTATACGTTTTGCGCGTTATAATCTGGCGCAATCTCGACTTTTTTGCCAGATTGCACCAAGTTATAAGCTATTTTGACGCCTCCGCCATGAGTTCTGCACGTTCCTCCTCGCTCATGTTCTTAAGAATTTTGAGCAAATCTTCCGTACTGGTGACGGTTTGTGGGATTTTGAGCAAGTATGAATTATACTCCTGCATCTTAGGTAGTGGATATGCGCCAATATATTTCGACGTGACGTCATTATTGGTGCTATGTGCCATGCTGCTTTTGATATATTCACGAGGAACACCAGCATTGTTCAGGTTCGTTGCGAAACTATGACGTGCCCAAGTTGAGGTGGGTATCCGCTCCAGCTTCAATAGTTCGGCAACTTTCGCCATATGTTTGCGGATGTATTTATTGTATCGTTGTATCACCCACAGTTCTTGTTCTGGAGTTTTGGATTTGCTCAAAATGGGGAATACACGCTGGCCTAGTTTGGGTTCGTTAGCATGTCTGTCGAGAATCTTCTTAACCTCTGATGTAATAGGGAAAATAACCTCACTGGAGTTTTTATTACGTCTTTTTGTCTTATGTCTTTGGAATCTCAGTTGTTTTCCTTGAGAAGAAAAATACCAATTGTCATATTCTAATCGAAGTGTGTCAGCTAAATTCTGGCCATTAGCAAAATACATAAATAGAAACAGTCCGAGGTCGCGGAACAACGCATTTTTGTCCCTTGGAATGAAAAGTTCCTTTCCATTCTCATCTTTTGCCTCACCCTTCTCCCAAAACTCATATAGCTGTCGAAAGACTTCCACCGCCATAAATTTATCTTTTCGGCTTTCCATTTGGTTATATCCGGAGTCCTTAAACATTTCCTCCGTATTGCCTTTAACATGGCCTCTTCTGATGGCAATATTTACAATAGTACGAAACGTGCGTAAATTAATACCGATATATGTTGTACTCAGTTCGGCATCCTGCATCTTTTTTACCCAATTCTGTACGAAGTCAAAGTTGATGTCGGAAAATTTGACCTCGCTGCCATTGTCTTTAATAAAACGATTACGAATATCTCTACCCACTCTTGCCGTTCCAAATTCTTCTTCATTTTTCTTACCCTGGATATACTCGTCCCAAATAGAATATATGGTAACGCCGGTATCATCAACAAGTCCTTTGTATCTGTCCTTAATCCGATCAAGAGAAAACACACCAGCATCAGCCATCTCATATATTAAGGGTTTTATGTTGGCAAGATGTTTCTTTAGCTCTGCTCGTCTTTCAGAATCAGACCTCACTCTTGTACTTTGTTCGTGTTTACACATTTCCATCCATTCGTTCCATGTGCATTTTTCACCCACTTGTAGATATTGACGCTTAGAATCTTTCGTGACTCTTAGTACAATCGGCAACTCTTGAAATTGGTCGTGCTCTTCTGGATGGCCAGCTTCATCTCTTTTTGTAACGGTCCATTTGCGTGTGTCGATAGTAAGTGACACATATATGCCCTTGTAGTTAAAATTGGCTAAATCGGCCGATTCGGTGAACATAAACTTCTTCTTTGGCATAGCTAAATCCTTTATTTATCGATGTTTGAAAATGTATTTTGGTGAACATGAGGTGAACATAGACACCTAAATTCAGTGCAAATTTACAACATTTTCTGCAAACCACAAAATTTGAAACGCATTTATTTTCAGATATTTGGAATTATTTGTAATCTCATGAAATCACCATAGAAAAGACTCATAATCTGGAGGTCATAGGTTCAAGCCCTATCTGGTCCACACTGAAAACCAAGCAGTTAGCGCAAAGCTAGCTGCTTGATTTTGTTTTAGCGTGAAATTCACGTGAAATTCAAATTGAAAAACTTTTGGTTCGCAAAGAAAATGCAATCCACTGAAACACAGTAAAATTTCTCGCAAACACATTTTGCGATCACATATATTACTTTTCTTACCTATTTCAGCATTTTTTCTTCAAAACTCACAGACTAATTTGAAATGCCGAACTCTGTTTTCCTGATTCTTTTGTCAACTATCATGGTCAGGGCACCGTCGCCTGTAATGTTGCAGGCCGTTCCGAAACTGTCCTGAAGGGCGAAGATGGTTATAAGGAGGGATGTTCCGGCATCGGTGAAATTCATAAGCTCTCCGTTTGCCGAAGGCACCAAAAGCACCGTAAGAACAAGTCCGAGCGAAGCCATCACCGTGCCTCCTGGTACGCCAGGGGCACCAAGGGCGAAGAATCCGAGCAGGACGATGAAGAGCAGAAGGGAACCTGTGGTAGGAAGAGCACCGTAAAGAACATTGGATACTGCGCATACGAAGAACACCTCAGTCAGTGCGGAACCGCACAAATGGATGTTGTTGAAGAGAGGAATGCAGAAATCAACAGTGTCATTGTCCAGCTGCTTTGACTTCTTTGCACATTCAAGTGCCACTCCGAGGGAGGCAGCCGACGACATGGTTCCTAATGCCGTAAGGTATGCAGGGCCGTAGTGCCTGACAACTTTCCATCCGTTTTTGCCCGAATATAGTGAGGCTATAAGATACAGGACGGTCAGCCAGACGAAGTGGCAGCCTATGGCGATGAGTATTATAAGCAGGAACACCTTCATCTGTGGGAGCATCCCCTGATACGTAAGGGTGCAGAAATTGGCTGCAATATAGAACGGCAGGACAGGGATGAGAATTTTCTTGACAAGCAGGAGCACAATCTCCCGGAAGTCCAGAAGAAGCCTGTTCCACGTCTCCGAATGCGTCCAGAATGCTCCAAGTCCCAGGAATATGGCGAGGATAAGTGCAGTCATCACTCCCATCACCGGCTCTATCTGTAGGTTAAACACCATTTCAGGCAATTCCCTGGCTGCCTCTGTCTGTCCTATGCTCAGCAATGGAAGAATCCCTCGGCTCACGCCAATGGCGAAAAGAGAAGCCCCTTCGGTTGACAGGTATGCTATGGCGAATGCCAGAAGGATGGCCTTGGTGGCATTGCCCTTGAGGGATGAAATCGACGGGGCGATGAATCCGACGATAATAAGAGGTACAATAAAGAAAATGATTTGCCCGCAAATCTGACGTATGGCAAGAACGGGTTTCATAGCCTGTGCGTCCAGGAGCAAGCCTGCGCAGATGCCAATTACGAGTCCGGCAAGAAGCCAGAACAATGTGCTTTTGAAGATTTTTGATTTCATTCCTGTGGTTTTTGTTATAAGGTTTTCGCGTTGTTTTATCCATAGCTCGTGCTATGATATGTCTATGATTATACAAAGGTACTCATTTTTCTGGTATAATCAAGCAGAATTACGATAGAAATAGGACAAAACACCTTATTTTTAATTAAAATGATGGTCATAGATGGTATTTTACGCCGAAATCATACATACAAATTAACAAAAGCACGAATAATATGTTAATGAGTGTTTCATGCCTTAATCTTTATCAATTATTTTGTTGCAATCTGTTGTCTGACGTACGTTGTTGTACCATTTTTGCATAGAGTAACATACGTTTTTGTTACAAAGTTCTACAAACATGTTGTATTGCGCTTGTATTGAATGCTTTATTTTTTGTGATTCGGATAGATTATTATACCTTTGCATTGTTTTTAGCATGGATTATTACATTTTTTTTTAACTTTAACATATTAACCTAAAAAACTTTTGAATTATGCAAAAACTTGAAAAGTTTGGGGCAAAATGCAAGACACTATGTATCATCGCAGTTTTGTCTCTCTTTACTCTGGGATCTTTTGCACAGAGTATTGTAAAAGGTATCGTTAAGGACGAGACTGGTGAAGGCGTTATGGGCGCTACAGTCAAGGTCGAAGGTACCAATGATGGCGCAGTTACTGACATGAACGGTAACTTCTCTGTCAATCCAGGCCCAAAAGGCTCTTTGCTCGTTAGCTACGTTGGCTATGTAACTCAGCGTGTAAATGTAAAAGGTAAGAGCAACGTTGTCGTTACTCTTCAGACCGACGAGCAGTCTCTTAATGAACTCGTAGTAGTTGGTTACGGTGTTCAGAAGAAGAGCGACTTGACAGGTGCTGTTGCATCCGTCAAGGAAGCTGACCTTCAGAACCGTTCCACGTCAGATGCTGCTGCCGCACTTCAGGGCAAGGTGTCAGGCGTTCAGATCCTCACCAACAATGGTGCTCCCGGCACGGGTTCGGAAATCCGTGTACGTGGTATGTCTTCAAACTCTGGCAACCTTGGTCCATTGCTTGTTGTTGACGGCTTGAAGGTTGACAATATCCAGTATCTTGACCCTGACATGATTGAATCTATTGAGGTGCTGAAGGATGCTGCTTCTGCTGCAATTTATGGTGTTGCTGCAGGTAATGGTGTTGTTCTCATTACAACAAAAAATGGTAAAAAGTCAACAGACGGTCGCATTTTCTATAATGCTCAGTTCCAACTCGCTTCTCTGTCACACAAGCCAGAGGTGCTGAATGCTGCAGATTACATTGCATACGGCAAGGAAATGGGTTTCCTTAACGACCAGCTCCTTCAGGCTTATGGCTATGATGGTGCAGACGTATGCTGGGCTGATGAAGTATTTGAACCAACATGGAGTAATCGCCAGACTCTCGGTTTCCAGGGCGGCGGTGAAAAGGGTAACTACTTCGTTGCTCTCAACAATGTATATAATAATGGTATCTTCACTGGCGACAAGGATGTCTATAGAAGACTTTCTATTCAGCTCAACGGCGAGTACAAAGTTAAGCCTTGGCTGACAATCGGTACCAACAACTCTATTGAGAAGTGGAAGACAAAGTCTGTAAGCCAGCAGAACGATAACGGTACGGCTCTCCTCGCTTGTATTACCACTGACCCTCTCTTCGGTCCTCTCGCTGACAACGAAAGCCAGCTTACACAACGTCAGCAGAATGCCATCGCTAACGGCGTGGCAGTTCTCGCAGACCCAGAGACTGGCAAGTACTACAGAGTATCTCCAGTAAGCGGTGAAACGCAGTCTTCTAACCCATTCATCAAGCGCGACGCTGCTGACGGTTACAATGACGGCATTAACATCCGTGGTCTTGCATACTTGAACTTCAACCCAATCAAGGAGCTCGTATTCACTTCCCGCTTCGGTTATCGTATCGCAACTGGCAGCTCACACAACTATGAGTTCCCATTCGAGGCTAACGAGTTCGTTCGTCGTACTACTTACCTTATCTCATCAACTACAAACTACAACTACTATTATCAGTGGGAGAACTTTGTAAACTATAATAAGACATTTGCTGAGAAGCACAATGTAGGTGCAATGGTTGGTATGTCATGGGAAGAATACAACTCTGACAATACAAGCGCAAGCTCAGAAGGCGAGAACATCCTTAAGGGATACGAGCCAAACTTCCGTTATCTCGACTATGTGCTTCCTGATGCACAGAAGACCATCGGCAATGCTCCAGGTCTTGCCCGCAATATGGCTTACTATGGACGTCTGTCATACAACTATGATAATAAGTACTTCTTCCAGGCTAATTTCCGTGCTGACGCATTTGACTCTTCAAAGCTTCCTAAGGACAAGCGCTGGGGTTACTTCCCATCATTCTCTGTAGGTTGGACATTGAGCAACGAGGCATTCTTCCGTAACTGGGTTGACACAGAAACTGTTTCTTTCCTGAAGCTCCGCGCTTCTTGGGGCCGCAACGGTAACATCAACGTTCTTAACGGTTATCCATACGCTGCAGTAATCAACGCAAACAATGACTGGTATCAGTATAGCGCAACATCTTCTAAGCAGTCTTATGGCTCTGTAACAAATGGTCTGCCTAACCCAGACCTTGAGTGGGAGACATCTGAGCAGACTGACCTTGGTCTTGACGCTCGTTTCCTCAACAACCGTCTGTCATTCGGTTTCGACTACTTCTATAAGAAGACTAAGGGCCTCCTCGTAAATGTTACTCCAGTTATCGAGACAGGTGTAGGTTCATCAACAATCAACGCTGGTGACGTTAAGAACTCTGGTTTCGAATTCGAACTTGGCTGGCAGGACAACATTGGTGATTTCCATTATTCTGTGAATGCAAACCTTTCTACCCTTAAGAATGAATTAACATACCTTGATCCAACAGTCGATAAGATTGGTGGCGTTGGTCTTCAGGGTACAAACATCACAACAGTATGTATGCCAGGTCATTCTCTCTGGTTCCTCCGTGGTTACGAGGTAGAGGGCATCGATGCTAATGGCGCAGCTGTGTTCAAGGATGTTGACGGCAATGGCGTTTGGGATGCAAACGACCTTACAGACCTCGGTTCAGGTCTTCCAAAGGTAACTTACGGAATCACAATCAACCTTGAGTACAAGGGCTTCGATATGACTATCTTCGGTACAGGCGCAGCAGGTCAGAAGATTCTTCCACAGGCATGGCGTGTTGACCGTCCATACTGTAACAACTATGAGTGGTTCTACAAGAATTCAGGTGGCAAGTTCCCAACAGTTCCAAACTGGTCAAAGGATGTATATAGCTCTAATCTCACGGTATTCGATGGCGACTACTTCAAGATTAAGACTATCCAGCTTGGCTACACAGTTCCGAAGAACATAACAAGCAAGTTCTACGTTGAGAACCTCCGTGTATTCGCTTCACTTGAGAACTTCTTCACATTCACCAATTACATTGGTCTTGATCCAGAAACAGCTTCTCAGAATACGTCCAATGGTCTTGGCATAGATATGGGTACATTCCCAACAGCTAAGCAGTTCATCCTTGGTTTCAACCTTTCATTCTAATCATTAAATAGTTTAAAATTATGAAAAAGATATTATTATTTGCTTCAGTCGCAGCTCTGGCTTTCTCTTCCTGTAGCGAGGACAAGCTCGACATCGATCAGAAGGGCGTAGTGCCAATGGAAGGTTTCTACACAACTGACGAAGCCGCCGAGGCTGCTTTGACAACAGTTTATTATGATACTTTCAAGAACTTCGCATTCATGGGCGAGGTAACCGGTTATAACTATGGACCTTACTTCGGACTTACAAACTATCAGGATCCTGACATCTATATGGCTGGTTCTGGCCCTGATGACTGCGTTCCTGAAAGAGAGTTCCACGATTTCCGCTTCACAAACGACAACGTCGTAGTACTTGGTGGCTATACAGCATTCTATCGTTCTATCCAGAAGTGTAACCTCGTTATTGAGAACTTCACTGAGGAGAAACTCGGTACACTTACTCCTATTATGAAGAGAGCTATTGCTGAGGCTCGCACAATGCGTGCATTCGATCACCTCATGCTCGGCATCTACTGGGGAACTCCTCCAATTGTAGAAAAAGTCCTTTCTAGTGCTTCACGCCCAGCGAATGCAGAATCTCAAGAGGCTGTGATGACATGGGTGGCTAAGGAAATCGACCTCGCATTGCCTGACCTTACTGATAAGTCTTCAGTAAACGATAAGGATGGTGCTGTACGCATTACAAAGGGTTTTGCTAACGCAATCAAGGGTAAGGCTCTTCTTTGGAAGAAGGATTACGCTGGTGCAAAGGCAGCTCTTGAAGCCGTTATTAACTCCAACAAGTATGCTCTCGTTCCATCTGACCGTATGGGTGAACTTCTTCATGCGGATGGAAAAGCTAACGAGGAATGCATATTCGAATTTAACCTTCAGGTTGATCCAGCAGTCGTTGATTATTATGGACTTGCTGGTCGTACTGGCTGGAATGCTCACATGACGTTCAACTGGCGTTTTGAGAATATGAATGGCCCTAACCTTGCTGACGGTCAGATTAACAATAATGGCTGGGGTTGGATGAACCCAACAGGCGATTTCGCTGAGGCTCTCATTGCTAACGATGGCATTAACTCTGCACGCCGTAAGGCTTGGATCATGACTTATGATGAGTATCTCTATGATCATACTTGGAATAATGACAATGGCCAGGTAGGACGCACATCATTCAAGGAGACCGATAAGAGCCGTGGTATTAATGCTGTAGGTGTATATGCTTGTGAGGGCTACTTTAATTGGAAGACTGTTGTGCACAGAGATCGTGGCGACATTTGTGATGCAGTAGGTGGTGAAGGCCAGAGAAACTTCAGTATCATGCGTTACCCAGAAGTTCTTCTTATGTATGCAGAGTGCTGCGCACAGCTTGGTGAAACTGGTGGTAAGGGCCTTCAGGTTCTTAACGATATCCAGAACAGAGCACAGTCACAGCATGTTAGTACAGCTCTTTCTCTCCAGGAAGTGAAGAACGAGAAGAGATTTGAGTTGTTCATGGAAGGTGTTCACAGTGCTGACGTTATCCGTTGGGGTGACACACAGGCTCTTAAGAATGCCGATAAGTACGTTCCTACATTCCGTGATAAACTCACTGATGGTATGGGCAGCGTACATGAGGGTTATGTATCATCTGATGGTGCTGATTACTACTCTAAGACATTCCCATCAACTCTTGGTTTCAAGGAGGGTAAGCATGAGCTTCTCCCATTCCCACTTCGTGCAACAGACCTTAACTCTGGTTTGAAGCAGAACCCAGGTTGGTAATTCAATGATTACAGAATAATCGATTGATTATCAAAAAAATAACGGCAACGGGTCGCAAAATGCGGTCCGTTGCTTGTTTTTATGGGTGGTAAAACGTTTTTAATAAAAAAATGCCCCAAAGTATTGTGTTATCAAAAATATTTATTAACTTTGCAGATGCAATCAGGACGATTGCAGACATATTACGGGAAGTGTTTCACTTTTCCATCGCAATGAATACACGTTACGAGGATAAGCTGAAGTAGGCTCGCACTTCTTTATATGCTTTATAATCAAACCTATTAAGTCGCCATTGAGCCTTGGCAGAAAAACAAGTATTATGAAAAAATCAATTCTGACACTGGCTTTTGTCGTTCTTGGAATTTGTTCGGCAATGGCACAAAAAGGAAGCCAAAGTGTAGGTCTGCATCTTAACTATGCAACAGAGGTTGAGAATGTAGGTATTGGTGCGTTTTATCGTTACAATATCACCAACGCTCTCCGTGTAGAACCTTCTTTCGATTATTATCTGGAGAAGGATAATTTGAGTGAGTGGAATGCAAATGTTAATTTCCACTATCTGTTCGATATAGGCAGCGACTTCAAACTCTATCCAGTAGCAGGATTAGGCTTGACAAGCTGGTCTGTTGATACTCCAGCCGGTGATGCAAGCGAGAACAAAATGGCTGTCAACTTAGGTTGCGGTGCTGAATTTCCTGTTTCAGATAAAATAACATTAGGCGCTGAGCTGAAGTACCAGATTATCAGCAATTGGAATCAGTTCGTATTTGGCTTAAACGCTTCATATAGCTTCTGATAATGAATTTTGAAACATCTTTCGCAAGTTATCCGAAAACGAAGATAGATGTTTTATAATAATAGTTCTGGGCGACTTTCTCGTCCAGGACTATTCATTTATAAGGTTTGCCTTTACGTGTTGTGTGGCCCGCCACAAGTAGGGCATATCTTCTCCATATTATCCTCTCCCGCCATAAAAGATACGGAGTTTTTTATAGTGTCAGGAAAAAAAACGATATTTTTTATTGAAAGTAAAAAAAAAAGTTGTAACTTTGTGGCCAAGGTATTAAAACCACAAACTACTAACAAAAAAAATAATATCAACAATGAAAACGAAACTTATTCTATTAGCTCTCCTTGCACCAGTAATGATGCATGCACAAGTGTTCGACAGTTCAACGAAGGCAACCACAGCAACCACCAAATACGGCAAAGTGGCTGGATATATCGAGAACGGAGTATATACCTACAAAGGTATGCCTTATGGCAAGGCAAAACGATTCATGCCTGCAGAGGAACCAGACAGGTGGGACGGTATTCGTTCATCACGACACTGGGGACCAGTATGTCCTCAGAGTGTCAACACAGGATGGCGTCGCGATGCCAATGCGTTCTTCTATCAGTGGAACGATGGCTATCAGGACGAGGATTGCTTGCGACTCAATGTGTGGACCAAAGGCTTGAACGATGGTAAGAAACGACCTGTATTTTTCTGGCTTCACGGAGGAGGATATAGCTCTGGCAATGGTCAGGAACATCCAGGCTATGATGGCCGGAACCTTGCCGATAAGGGTGATGTGGTCGTAGTGACCATCAATCACCGACTCAATGTGCTTGGCTATCTCGACCTGTCCTCATTCGGACCTAAATATAAGGGTTCTGCCAATGTGGGAATGACAGATATTGTTGCTGCACTTCGATGGGTGAAAGAGAATATAGCATATTTTGGAGGCGACCCTGACTGTGTCACTATCTTCGGACAGTCTGGAGGAGGAGGTAAGGTCTCAACCCTCATGTGTATGCCTTCAGCAAAGGGACTCTTCCACAGAGCAATGGTGATGAGCGGTTCAGGTTCAGGCAGTACACCTTCGAGCCGTGCAAGCAAAGTGGGTGAGAGGCTCGCAGAATTGCTCGGACTCAACCAGCAGACCATTGACAGCATTCAGACCATACCATACGAGACACTTCTCAAGACAGCAAATCAGGCAGTTAGAGAAGTTGCACAAAACGGTGGAGGCAGAGTAGGATGGGGACCAGTGAACGATGGTGACATCATGCCTGGAGTATGGGAGAATGGTACGGAGAAGATATCCAATGACATACCTCTGCTCGTAGGCTCAACCCTCAATGAGTTCTCCACTCCAAACATCGACACAAGAGTTCGTCAGGCTGTGATTCGTCAGGCCACGACGAGGGTGAAAGACGGCGGAGCGCCAGTGTATGTATATCTCTCAGGATTCCAGACTACCACACTTGACGGCTCGAACCATGCATGTCACAACTCCGACATTCCTTTCTTCTTCAACAATGTCCTCAAGAGCGCAAACATGACAGGAGCATCGAAAGAAGCCCTTGCATTAGGTGATCTTATGAGTAGTGCCCTCATCAATTTTGCCCGCACTGGCAATCCAAACGCAAAGGGACTTCCAAAGTGGGAACCATTCAATCCGGAAACGGAGAATACTATGTATTTTGATGCTAAATGCAGGATAACTAAGAAGTAAAGAGAAAAATTGATTGTTTCAGGTCTTTGACCTTGCAATTGATAAAGGAGGGCTAAACTCGAAAAATATTTTCGGTTCAGCCCTCCATTCTTATTTGCATCTAAGGATCAGATTCCGTGCGAAGCAATATTATTTATTATGCCTTTTATCTGTTCCTTCTTTCGTTCAGCTTAGCCAATTCGGCACCTGCGAGAATTACAGGACCGTAGCCGTGTGCTGCAAAGACGTTGACAGGGCGGTTGGCGTAGAATGTATTGGTCCAGCCGAGTCCGGTGCCTACGCATGTGTTCTCTACCTGTCCCTTTTCATTTACCTGCTTTGCGATGCCGTTCCAGCCTGAGCGAACAACATCGATGTATGCCGTACGGTCGAGCCAGCCCTTGCTTATTGCGTGAGCAATGCTGTAAACGTACATGGCAGTGGCGCTCGTTTCGAGATAGGTCTCGGTTTTGTCGATGAGCTGATGCCATACGCCGTTAGGTGACTGATATGCCGTAACGCTCTTTACGAAGGTGCGGAAGAGGTCCATAACCTCATTCCATCCCTTTGTGTCAGACGGCACTACGTCGAGTACTTCGCATATAGTCACCATTGCCCAGCCGTTGGCTCTTGCCCAGTGGTAGTCGGGATGTTCTTTCATGCCCTCAATCCAGCCGTGGCGGTATATGCCCTTTTCCGGTACGAAAAGGTACTTCTTGAAGAGTAAAACTTGCCGTATTGCTTCCTCATAGCATTTCATAGCCAGGACAGCATCGCCCTCGCTCTCGGCAAGTTTGCCACGGAATGCGATAGGCGTAATGCCCATGTACATATCATCGAGCCATACGGAGTTCTCTGCCGGGCGGTGGCGTGCGAGTATGCCATCCGTCAGGCGATATTCCTTGTTCATGCAGAAGTCGTACCAGTTTTCAAGCAAATCGCGGAACGCCTTGCCTTTCTTTGGTTCCCTCACCGTGGCTTTGCACATAGCGGCACACATGGCACCGCAATCGTCGAGGTACTTCGGGCTCTGCAGTGATGTAAAGCGCATTCTTTCCTGGTGCGTCTGGGT
>JAZLHI010000028.1:0-26956 GCA_045616725.1 Prevotella sp.
GACTGGATTGGAGCGTATGCGTGGAGAGCTGCAGCCATTGGAGCCAAGCAGTTAGTTGTACAAGAAGCAGCAGAGATAACCTTATCCTCTGAAGTAAGTACGTTGTGGTTTACGTTGTAAACGATAGTAGGGAGATCGTTACCTGCAGGAGCAGAGATAACTACCTTCTTAGCACCAGCAGTGAGGTGAGCAGAAGCCTTCTCCTTTGAAGTATAGAAACCAGTACACTCGAGAACTACGTCAACGTCGAGCTCACCCCATGGGAGTTCAGCAGCGTTTGGCTTAGCGTAGATAGTGATCTTCTGACCGTCAACTACGATGTTATCCTCACCAGCTTCTACAGTGTGCTTACCCTCGCCGAACTTGCCAGCGAAACCACCCTGAGCTGTGTCATACTTGAGAAGGTGAGCGAGCATCTTTGGAGATGTCAAGTCGTTGATTGCTACTACTTCATAACCTTCTGCTTCGAACATCTGACGGAATGCGAGACGTCCGATACGGCCGAAACCGTTAATTGCTACTTTAGTTGCCATTTTAATAAGATGTATTTAAAAAATGAGTTAATAATATCAATATTTCTATATATAGAGGAAAATATTCCTAAAAACTGAGCGCAAAGTTAAGAAATGTTTTTATCTTTGCACGCAAAAATAAATAAAAAAAGTTTTTTGGAAGATAAATATCAAGCACATAACGCTTTATATGTAATATGCAGATTACAAAATAACATATTAGCGCGATTTGCTTTCCAATATTGATAAACCATTAATTAACTAAAAACATAATTACAACTATGTCATTGATTAAAGAATTCAGAGATTTTGCTGTTAAGGGCAATGCTGTCGACATGGCAGTCGGTGTAATCATTGGTGGAGCATTCGGTAAGATTGTTACATCTATCGTAAACGACCTCATCATGCCTCCTATCGGATGGCTTTGTGGTGGTATGAACTTCAAGGACCTCGCCATCAAGCTTGGAGAGCAGATGGGCGAAGACGGAAAGATGGTTCCTGTAAACTTCGCTTACGGTAACTTCATCCAGACAACAATTGACTTCATCATCGTCGCTTTCTGTGTATTCATGATGGTTAAGGGCATCAACAAGCTCAAGGACAAGATGAGCAAGGAAAAGCCTGCTGAACCAGAGGCACCAGCTGAGCCATCAGCAGAAGAGAAGCTCCTCACAGAGATTCGCGATCTTCTTAAGAATAAGTAAATATATTCCAAGCGTGGTTCGAGGCTAAAAACTAATAATATTACGAAATGTAGGGCGAGGATTTCCGAGACGTTCACTTTGCGGCTCACAAATGTTCGCCCTACATCCTCATTATTATAGATAAGCATTAAGCTTATACCCTCGCTCAAAGAGCGAACTAACATTGTTTTTATGGATAACATTTTTGCAGACGTTTTCAAACCAAAGATTGTACACACACTTCGACACTACAACAAGAAGAAATTCATGTCAGATCTCATGGCAGGCCTTATTGTGGGCATCGTTGCCCTTCCGCTTGCCATAGCCTTCGGTATCGCTTCCGGCGTCTCGCCTGAGAAGGGTATCATCACTGCCATCGTTGCCGGCTTCATCATTTCGGTAATGGGTGGGTCTAAGGTGCAGATTGGTGGTCCTACAGGTGCGTTCATTATTATAATATACGGAATCATTCAGGAGCATGGCATGATGGGACTTACCATAGCCACCCTCATGGCGGGTGTTTTCCTCATTATGTTCGGCGTACTGAAACTCGGAACTATCATCAAGTACATCCCCTACCCTATCATCGTGGGCTTCACTTCAGGTATCGCCGTAACCATCTTCACCACGCAGATCAAGGACCTTTTCGGTCTTCAGATGGAGACTGTGCCAAGCGACTTCATTGAGAAATGGATTGCTTACTTCCATTCATTCGGCACAATAGACCTCTGGAGTGCTCTTATCGGTGTGCTTTCGGTAGTGGTCATCGCGCTTACACCTAAGTTCTCAAAGAAGATTCCTGGTTCTCTCGTAGCAATCATCGTGATGACCGTGGCAGCATTGCTTCTTAAGCAGTTTGCCGGCGTCACAACCATAGAGACCATTGGCGACCGCTTCTCTATCAGCAGCGAGATTCCTGACGCCGTTGTTCCAGAGCTAAATTGGGACACTATCAAGACTCTCGTCTCGCCAGCCATCACCATTGCCATACTCGGCGCTATTGAAAGTTTACTTTCAGCAGCCGTTGCCGATGGTGTTATCGGAGACCACCACAACTCAAACACGGAACTTATCGCTCAGGGTGTAGCCAACCTCGCCACCCCTATCTTCGGTGGTATTCCTGCCACTGGTGCCATTGCGCGTACAATGACAAACATAAACAACGGTGGTCGTTCGCCAATTGCCGGTGTAATCCACGCTGCCGTTCTTCTTCTCATTTTCCTTTTCGCAATGCCTCTCGCACAGTATATCCCAATGGCTTGCCTCGCTGGCGTGCTTGTTGTGGTAAGCTACGGCATGAGTGGCTGGCGTTCAGTGAAGATGCTCCAGAACAATCCTAAGAGTGACGTTATCGTTCTCTGGGTAACATTCTTCCTTACCATCATCTTCGACCTCACCATTGCTATTGAAGTCGGTTTGATTATTGCTTGCCTCCTCTTCATGAAGCGAATGGCAGAGACCTCAGAAGTTGCCGTCATTAAGGATGAGATTGACGCCGACTCGGAATCAGACTTCCATCTCCAGAACAATGAGCACCTCGTTATTCCTGAGCGCGTAGAGGTTTACGAGATCAACGGTCCGTTCTTCTTCGGTGCCGGCAACAAGTTTGAGGAAGTCATGGCAGCCCTTCATCCAGAGCATCGCCCTAAGGTGCGCATCATTCGTATGCGTAAGGTGCCGTTCGTTGACTCTACAGGTATCCACAACCTCACAAACCTCTGTGAGATGTCGAAGAAGGAAGGCATCCAGATAGTCCTCTCCGGCGTAACGGAAAAGGTTAAGGAACAGCTCCTCAAGGCTCATTTCGACCAAGTTGTCGGAACCGAAAACATCTGTCCTCACATCAACGTAGCCCTTGAAAAGGCGGCAAGCTACGTGAAGGAATAAGACATTTACAGACAAAAAACGCGCGCAACATTCCACCTTTCCGCACGCGCCACATAAACCACTGATATGCAACCACTTACAGTTGCGGAATGTTACCCCAACTTTCCGCAACATTCCGCAAACTCTCCGCAACGAATAGGATGGTGCTTTGCCCTCCCTTAGGCATAGAAGTCAAGGAATACGAGTCGAAAAGCCAAGGAATACGAGTCGAAAAATGCATTTTCTCATGCCTAATCGCCACGATTACGACTCATAACTGCCACGGTTATGGTGCATAAGTGCAACCATTACGATGCGAAACTGCCACAGTTATGGTGCGGAGAGTTTGCGGATAGTTGCGGAATGTTCGCTAAACTATCCGCAGTTACAAGTACCTGTTAATCAAGATGTTAACGACCACTTGCAGAATGGCGGAATGTTGTGGCAAAAAATCACGTGCCAACTTTAGCATCAACTTCATAATCATCTACCTTTTCCCCATTACCGCCAGGATTCCCATGGGGTCTGGTGGTATTTTTTTGTTAAAAGAAAGGTTTTACTTGATTTATTTGGCAGATTGAAAATTATTTTTTACTTTTGCACCGTCTTACCTACGCCGTGCCATCTGAAATGATGTGCGGCTGGGAGGGCACTACATAACAAAAAGCGTCATCGATGCTTTGTCTAATTGGATTCCTAGAACCTGAGAAATTCTATATCGTATAGTTCAATAGGCAATGTCGGAAGTGACTGCTACGGGTATGCTTTATTCTATCCGTAGGTGTGTGCAGAGGGTAGCAATATCCTCACGCACACTTTACGGTATTGTTGTATATCGGCGTAGGCAGACACTCTACAAGTCTAACTATACGGGCTTTCTCAGGGCCTTAGGAAACGGACGAGTAGAGTTGGGAGCCTACGTTTTGCGTTTTAGTAGGATGAGTACCATGATATAAAGGTCTGATTAGGCTTCTGCAGACAAACAAAACAACATGAGAAAACTATTATTCTCTTTTTCCTTTGTATTTGCCATTACAGCATTAATAGGTAATGCTATCTGTTATAGTTGTGTTGACCAAAATAAACTCAAAGAAGAACTGAAGGCAGAAATGGAACAGGAAAGACAACTTGAGGATCTTCAGAAGGAAAATGAGAGACTTAAAGCCGAGCTTGAATCAAAACCGAAAGATCGTGCTGTCGAAACAGAAAATATATATGGCGCAGCAAGAAAAAAAGAACCTCATGATGTTGCCATAAAGGAAAATAGAGAGATTGTCAAGAAGCCTGTACATAAGCAGAACGTGACCAAGATGGCAGGAAGTATCGGTCCATATCCCGTAACACTTTGCCTGGATTACGACAATTGCGAAGGCTACTATTATTACAATGATCGTCCAAAGGCTATTTTCAGACTTGATTGCATTAGTCAGGAAACTGTGCTTTATAATGCCGCGGGAAGAATAACCAAACGGATTCTATTGAAAGAGTATTATACAAAAAATGGAAAGAACACAGGCATCTTTGACGGAACTCTTGAGATGGCTGCCGGCAGAGGAGAACTTTTAATTGGCACCTTCACTAATACTACAAATGGAAACAAATTTGAATTCTATATAGAAAATGGACATTTTGCTGTACAATAATAGCAAGACATTCTGCTTCTTTTTAAGAAGACAATGAGTTAATGCATTAATAACAAGTAAATAAAAATATAATCATGAAAAAACTATTTACAATTGTATTATCCAGCATTATGTTACTTGGCGTGGCTGGTTGCAAACAAAGCAAAGCAGAGCAAGAATTAGCTCGTCTGCAAGACAGTTTGAACAATGCCAAGATGGAACAACAAAAGTTGCATGACGACAGCATTCAGAAAGTCCAAAAAGAGCAACGTCAGCAAGCCATTGCAGATTCTATCGCAGAAGCCAAAAGACTGGAGGCCGAAAGGATTATTCTTGAAAACGCAAAGAAAGTCAGTGTCGGTTCCAAGCTTAAAGATGTTTGTAATGTTTCAGGAGTTGAATGGTATGTCTTTGGAGAAGCCGGTGGCAATTACATGGGAGCATATTTAGCTTTCAAGTATAATGGTCGGATATTCTATACAAATGCTTTCTATTCGTGGTCAATGGGAGAAGAAGCAACGGAAAATATCACAAGAACCGGTGCTGACAGATTGTCCAATGATTGCTCTATGGGATTGAAAAAAGTTGCAGCATATACTCCAAACTGTTTCACAAATGGTGCAGTAGTAATTGCAAATAAACCTTGGAGTGAATAATTAATTATTGGTATAAACGATTAAAAACAAAAAAAGAAAATTGATATGAAAGCAGTAAAGTTTTTGCTAACATTAGCATTAGCATCATTTACTTTGGGCAGCTACGCACAGATTTCAAAAGAAGTACGCAAAGAACGCAGTGAAATCAGAAAACTTGCAAAAAAAGATCTAAACGAGAAAGCTACTAAGATTGCACGCAAGGAGGCTAAGCGCCTGAAGAAGGAAGGATGGACGGTTGCGCCTGGTGCACTTCCATTGGACAAGCAGCTTGACAAATCGTATCTTATGCAGCAGGAGTTTGACGAAAACCTCTTCCCTAAGTATCTTATGGGCGAGGCTATGAGCATCGGTGAGAACTATGACGCAGCAAAGATGCAGGCTCTTGAACTCGCCAAGCAGAACCTTGCAGGTCAGATTCAGACTGAAGTTACTGCCCTCGTTGAGAACACCGTTGCCAACAAGCAGTTCCAGCCTGAGGAAGCGGCATCAGTTGTACAAAGTGTAAGCGCTGGAAAGAACCTTATCTCACAAAACATCGGTCGTGTTCTTACAGTTGTTGAGTTCTATCGCACAGTGAAAAACGGCAATAAGGAGGTTCTCGTGCGCATAGCATACAATGCTGAGATGGCAAAAGAGGCAGCAAAGAAGGCTGTTCGCGAAGACCTTGAGAAAAAAGGTGAAGCCCTTCATGGAAAGCTTGACCAGCTCCTCGGCTGGTAATCTTCTGGTATGAAACATATCGTAGCTTGCATATTACTATTGTTTCCCTTGGCTCTCTTTGCGCAAAAGACGAAGAGAGTTGAGGGAGAATACGTCTATTATGCTCCTGGCTACATGTCTGTGGAACATGCTAAGGAGAAAGCCCTGGAACAGGCACAGGTCAAGCTCATTGCAGATGAGTTCGGCACGAACATCACTCAGATGAATTCTACCATTGTCGCCAATAGGGATGGCAGCAGCAACATAGACTTCACCAGTTTCTCTTCAAGCGACGTAAAGGGGGAGTGGCTCGAAACGATAGGTGAGCCGATTTTTAATGTTAGCCACGATAGTGGGATGACTATCGTACATTGTACTGTTAAAGGCGTTATTCGCGAAGTCCTTTCTGCTCCTATTGACATCAAGGCTAAGGTTCTTCGTAATGGCACGACTGATAAGTTCGAGGGCTATGATTTCAAGTCGGATGACGACATGTACCTTTCGTTCCAAAGTCCTGTCGCAGGCTATCTTGCTGTCTATCTGCTTGATGCCGAAGGCAATGCTTTCTGTCTCCTTCCTTATCGTGCTCAAACCGATGGCATTCAGAAGATTGATGCCAACAAGCCATACATTTTCTTCTCCGCAGCTGATGTCCCTTTTGCAGAAAGGAGTCTCGTAGATGAATACACCATGACTTGCAGTGGGGAATTTGAGTCTAACCAAATTCATGTACTTTTCTCTCCGAACGCTTTCACAAAGGCAAACGATAACGACATGGGGGATTTTCTTCCACGAGAGTTGAGCAACAAGGATTACCAGAAGTGGCTTGCCAAGGTTAGGAAAAAGGATGTCAACCTAACCTTAAAACGAGCTTTGATAAGCATAAAGAAATAGAAAATGAGAAACATATTCGTTAACATATTATTAATAATTGGCATTCTCCCTCTTGCAGCCCAGAATGTTACCAATGTAGAGTTCTGGCAGGAAGGGAAGAAGGTTAACATAAGCTATAATCTTGACAAGACGGCTGACGTCAGTGTGTCTATAAGCACTGATGGCGGCAGGACATTCTCTTCTCCTTTGAAGCAAGTGACTGGTGGTGTCGGCAAGGGAGTTACTCCTGGCAAGAAAACAATCGTATGGGATGTGCTTTCGGAGTATGACAAGCTCGCGGGTGAAAACATCTGCTTCCGTGTTTCAGCTTCTGGCGGCAAGCGCAGCTTTACGGTAAATGGTGTTACGTTCAACATGATAAGTGTTGAAGGCGGCACGTTTACCATGGGCGCGACTCCAGAGCAGCAGAATCCTAATAGTGATGAAAAGCCTACTCATCGCGTAACTCTCAGCAGCTACTATATTGGCGAAACGGAAGTTACACAGGCTTTATGGAACGCTGTGATGGGAAAAAGCCTTCAGCAAATATTAAATGAGTTGGGATGGAGTACTCATGGTGTGGGCGACAACTATCCGATGTATGACATTTCTTGGAACGACTGTCAAGATTTCGTCAGTAGATTGAATTCCTTGACAGGTGAGCATTTCCGTCTTCCAACAGAGGCTGAATGGGAGTTTGCAGCTCGTGGCGGAAACAAAAGCAAAGGCTATCAATATAGTGGAAGTAACACAATTGATGAAGTTGCATGGTACGATAAGAATAGTGGCAGTAGGGTTCATCCCGTAGCAACCATGACTCCGAACGAACTGGGCATTTACGACATGAGTGGTAGTGTTTGGGAATGGTGTCAGGATTGGTATGCAAATTATAGTAGCTCTACACAAACTAATCCTACCGGTCCAAGCAGCGGCTATAATCGTGTATATCGTGGCGGAAGCTGGTATGACGGATCAAAAGGATGTTGTTTGGCTTATCGCATTAGCAATGGACCCAACATCAAATACTTCCATCTTGGTCTCCGCCTCGCCCTCTCCGAGTAACTACCTTTCATCCCATTACCCACTTTTCTAGTTTGATGTCAAAACAATCCTAAATATTATGCAAATAATACATAACAATATGAAGAAACTTTCTCTTATCATTTGCGCAGCATCACTATCAATGATGGCGATGGCTCAGTCATCAGGTGTATCTAAAGTTGGCTCTCTGAATGTTCAGAAGGAAATAAAACCTGCCATTCTTAATCTCGTGGAAGGCTCCGTACGCTTTGAGGACGCTACGGCAAACAACGCTATTGACGCAAACGAGACTTGTTATATCTCGATGAAAGTGAGAAACGACGGAAAAGGTGACGGCTTAGGTTGCAAGGCTCGCCTTAAGATGACAGGAAACACTTCTGGCATTACATATAGAGATATTTCGCTGCCAACGATTCCTGTAGGTGCAGAAAAGGACGTGAAGATTCCTATTACCGCAGGCATGAACACGCAAGACGGGCAGGTCAACGCCACTTTCTTTGTGGAGGAACCTAACGGCTTTGGCACCGACGAGGTACAGATGACCATCAATACAAAGGCTTTCGTTTCGCCTATGCTGAAGATCGTAGATTATGCCGTCACGGGTACAGGTGGTGGTACGCTGACAAAGAAGAAACCCTTTGACCTTCAGCTTGTATTGCAGAACACACAGCATGGTCTTGCCGAGGATGTTACTGTAAACGTTAAGTTCCCAGAAAACGTCTATACAATTGAAGGTGAAGAACTGAAGTCCTATCGCACCATGAAGGCTGGTGAGGCACATTCGCTTGATTATCAGCTTATCGTAAACAACAACTACACTGCAAGCACAATTCCTGTTCAGGTGAGCATAAGAGAGAAGCATGGCAAGTATGCAGAGAACAAGACCATCAACCTTGAACTCAACCAGGCTTTTGCTTCTACAAAGATTGCCATCGACGAGATTGCCGTGCAGCGTGATGAAATTCAGATAGCTCAGATAGGTAGTGATGTAGATAAGAATATCCCACAGGTTACTGTGAACAACGAGCATACGTTTGCGGTAATCATTGCCAACGAAAACTATCAGACCGTGGAGTCTGTGCCATACGCTCGCAACGACGGAAGCATCTTCGCTCAGTACTGTCGCCAGACTCTCGGTCTGCCAGAGTCAAACATTCATCTCGTTACGGATGCCACTCTCAACAACATGCGTTCGCAGGTGGATTGGCTTAAGCAAGTGTCGAAGGCTTACGGCGGCAACGCAAAGATCATAGTTTACTATGCTGGTCATGGTATTCCAGACGAGCAGACAAGAGCATCTTACCTTCTCCCTGCTGACGGCATTGGCAACAATACTGCTTCTGCATATAAGCTTGATGACCTTTATGCAACGCTCGGTGCTATGGACGCAAAGTGTGTGACTGTGTTCCTTGATGCTTGCTTCAGTGGTAGCAAGCGCGAGAATGGTATGCTTGCCTCTGCTCGTGGCGTTGCTATCAAGGCAAAGTCTGGTGCGCTGAGCGGTAATATGGTAGTATTCTCAGCCGCACAGGGCGATGAGACTGCATACCCTAACAAGAACGAAGGACACGGCATGTTTACATACTTCCTATTGAAGAAACTACAGGAGACACAAGGTGACTGTACACTCGGAGAACTTTCAGACTACATCACCACAAACGTATCGCAGAAGTCCATCGTGCTCAACGGCAAGTTGCAGACACCAACAGTAAACGCAGCTATCGGCATGAACAATTGGCAAGACATGAGACTGAAATAATATCTAATAAAAATAACGATATAATGAAGACGAGTCTAAAAAAGAAACTTCTCATAATATTACTGCTCATTGCAGGAGCCTTCTCCCTTTCTGCGCAAAATGTCACAAATGTGGATTTTTGGCGAGAGGGGGATAGTGTAAAGATAAGTTATGAGCTTGATCGGCAAGCAGATATTGAGGTCAAAGTAAGCACTGATGGCGGAAAGACTTTCTCAAACCCTCTTACACATGTTACTGGCGGTGTTGGCTATGGCGTGAATCCTGGCAAGCAGGTCATAGTATGGGATGTTCTTTCTGAGCGTGATAAGCTCGTAGGAGACAGTATACGCTTCCGTGTATCTGCAACAAGCAGTACTAACAATTTTTACGAGTCACCAAACGTTTACCAACCTCAGACTTATGTCGAGAATAACGTAAAAACTTCTAAGCAAACAAGTACAAACTATCAAGCATATCGTCATAGGCTGAGCGCAAAAGAATGGTGGAACAAACACTTCCAAGCAGGCTTCAACATAGGTGTGGGCTTGGGAGAAATGACTGATAATGATGATGGTTATGATGAAATCATGGCAGGACTTAACTTTCGTTTCTGTTTTGGTCCAGTAGCCTTTATTCTCGGCGTAAACTATCAGTATAATGGAAGTGGATACATCAATACTGAAGAAGATGGAGAGATTGATTCTGATTTCAGTACAATCTCACATCAGATTGTTCCTCGTTTTGGAATTCAGATAGGTCGCTCTGACAAAGCGTCCTTGTATGCAGCTTGCTTTGTGGAACAAGGCATCACAGTATCAGCAAGCAATGACTACAAGTTATCACCTGAAGGATATTGTAATAAAACAACAACTTCTGTGGTGCCAAGACTGGGTTGGAACAACCGACATCATGATATAGCTCTGTACTATAGATTGTATCTATCTGGAAAGAACATTTTTACCACTGAAGCAAATCAAGCTTTGTGGAACAAGACTAACCCAGATAATAAACGTGTAGGTATTATATATACTTATAAATTTTAGACCATCTATATGGCAAGACACTTACTTACATCAGCCCTTCTGCTGTTCTGGGTAAACGCTTTCTGTCAGAACACAGCCATTGAACAATACAACCAGTTCAAGCAACAGGCGCATAAGGAGTATGCTGACTTCCGCAACAAATGCAACGCGGAGTATGCAGCATTCTTGGAGCAAGCGTGGAAGTCGTATGAGGCTGGGCCGGTAATCTCCAAGCCAAAAGATGAGACTGTTCCTCCTGTTGTCATGCCAAAAGAGGATATTGACAATCCGATAGATTCCAATCCAGTACCAATAGACAGCGTGGTATCGCCGATAGAAGGGAAGCCACAACCGCAACCCAAACCTATCGCTCCTATCTATGAGAATATGCAGCCTACGGCAGACTTCCTTCAGTTCACTTTCCTCGGTACGGAATGTAAGGTGCGTATGCCGAAAGAAAGAGCAAAGAGTGTAGAACTACTGAACACAAAGTTCTCAAACAAGACTGTATCAAAGGCTTGGGAGGAACTGTCTAAAGGGAATTACGACAATCTCATTCGCGACTGTCTTGAACTACGCATTAGACTTCAGTTCTGCGACTGGGCATACCTGTTGATGATTCGTGAACTGAGCGAAAAGTTTTATGGAGAAAGAACGAATGCCGCAACGATGCTGATGTCATGGATATACTGCCAAACAGGTTATCAGATGCGCATGGCGATGACAACCAATAAGCTATACCTCCTTTTCGGTTCAAAGCATACCATATATAATTGGTCGTACTACAAAGTGGACGGAATAAATTTCTACCCTTTCCTACACGATGGTGAAAACATACGAGAAGCGATACAGATCTGCGACAGTACTTTCCCTAAGGAGCAAGCGATGTCTCTATACATTCCAAATGCGCAGTTGTTCGCAGAGAACCTATCACCAGAAAGGGTAATAACATCGGAAAGATACCCTGAAGCGTCTGCGAAGGTGCAGATAAACAAGAACCTGATAGACTTCTACAATACATACCCAACATCAGTAATTGGCGAAAACCACTGCACACGATGGGCGATGTATGCAAACACACCGATGGCTAAGAATGTTAAGGAAAAGCTATATCCGCAGTTGAAAAGCATCATAGCAGGAAAGTCTGATATTGAGGCGGCAAACATTCTGCTTAACTGGGTACAAACTGGCTTTGAGTATGAATATGACGATAAGGTTTGGGGAGGCGACCGCGCTTTGTTCGCCGAAGAATCGCTATTCTACCCTTATTGCGACTGCGAGGACAGAAGCATATTATATACAAGGTTAGTAAGAGATTTGTTGGGATTGAAATGTATTCTCGTGCTCTATCCAGGTCACTTGGCTTGTGCTGTGCAGTTTAAGGAACAGATAGAAGGCGAC
The DNA here is from genome assembly GCA_045616725.1 of Prevotella sp. Taxonomy (GTDB): domain Bacteria; phylum Bacteroidota; class Bacteroidia; order Bacteroidales; family Bacteroidaceae; genus Prevotella. The sequence goes on from JAZLHI010000028.1 coordinate 12,114, forward strand.
TATGTCAGCCTTTCCGGCAATCGATTTACAATAACAGACCCAACATACATTGGCGCAAAAGTAGGACGCACCATGCCCGACATGGACAACAAGACGGCAACAGTGATTCTGCTTGATTAGAATTTATCCATTAATCAAAGATTTTATCGATTCTTCTTGTGGATATGGCATAAAATAACTACTTTTGCAGACGTTTTAAAACAATAATGTTTACCAAGGTTACAAAAAACTATAATCATTAATAATCTAGAATTATGTTTTGCGGAAAGTGTGGTACAAAATTGAATGATACAGACGTATTCTGTCCTCAATGTGGCGAAAAGGTGCCACAAGTTTCGGAAGTTAATGACGTTCCGGCAAACAACCAAAGCAATGTAAAACCTGAACCGATTGTTTACTCTGAGGCAGAAGAAAACTCAAATCCTTGGAAGTGGGTGGCAATTGCACTCATTGCAGTGTTGGTCATCGGCGGTGGTGCATATTGGTATTTTTACATGATGCCTCAAAACACATCGACACATTTTTCTGTGACGACAGATGCAACCCAAGACTCTGATGCTGATAGCGAGGAGCCCCAACCGGAAGAACCATCGGCTAACGAAGAAGAGTTGTCTGCTTCCACTTTCACTCCTCAAACAAAAACCGCTAATACAAGAACCGTGTATTATGTGGTGGTGGCAAGCTACGATAATATGGGTGAAGCCGAGAACTATGTCCAGAACATGCCTGACGGTTTGGAAAGTCCTGTTTATAAAGCTTTTGCAAAAGGTAAGACTGTATATCGTGTATGCTGTGGATGTTATACAAATAAGGCAGAAGCGCAGTCATTGGTGAGTCTCCTTGCGAACAACTATTACATGAAATCATGGATTTGGCAGGGCAATACAAACGAAGAGTGTGTATATCGTCCGATAGGTCTCAGCGGCAATCCAGTGGACATTAGTCCAAGCGAAACTTTTGAGAATGAGCACTACGTCTATTCTTCTGCCTACGATGGTTATGTAAACATCCGCAGTGCCGCTTCCGCCAACTCAAGAATTCTAGGAGCATTGTATAATGGAGGAGAAGGCGCATTCTATCTTGGACAATATGGAAAGTGGTACAAAGTGAACTATAACGGTATCATCGGATATTGCCACAAAGACCATTGCCTCATAAAATAACAATAGACAACTCTACACATCAAGAATAACTAAATCTTATATAGAATGAAAATTAATATGTTGAAGAACGGCTTTTATGCTCTATTGCTAGGTATGACGCTAATAGTCATACCATCATGCGGAAACGATCAGGTCAAGAACTTTGTGACGGAATTCATTACTGCTTATACGACTGGCGATAGTACCACGATAGAGCTGATCTACCCAGAATCGTCGTCGTTCACCTTGGCAAAGCCTTCGGCAGAAAACTTCGATGTTGATGTTGAGTCGGTAACAGGAATGGAAAACACTTACAAGGCCACTCTCAACGGAAACATAGAACTGACTATTAAAAAGAATGGTGAAAGATTCGTCATAGAAAGCAGTCGAGGACTCCTCCAACTTCCGGAGGACATGAAGTTTGCAGAAGGTACAGGTCAGTATAAAGCGGAACTCACCGATGCGGAAAACGCCAAACGTCTTGCTGATGAAGGATTCAAGAAGTGGGTTCTCAATGGTGTCATGCAGGACCTTGACAAGAAAGTGAAAATTGTGAATAATAGCAATGCTATCATCTCACGCCATGCCACTGACTGGTTTGATGATGCGCATACCGAACCATTGATTGAAAATTACACCGCGGAGATTAAAATAACCGTTCAGAACGACCTTGACACCGACATTGATGCCACTGCATACAGTGTGGTTAGTTCCGTATTCATCAGCGATTTCGTTGGGGATAGTTTTGGTACAAGATGCGCAAAAACGACCAATGTAGGCACAAAGACCATCGCTGCCCATAGTTCCGCTGTGCTCACATATACTTACTCAGGTGAAGGCGACCAGGTAGAGGGTATGGGGTGGATAGATTACGTAAAATCCGTTCTATCCTTTAATCTCCAGAACCTTAATGCCTCTGCACTCTATGAGCCTCAAGGCGGTGAATATGATGAGTATATCTCGAACCATCCAGTCTCAGCATCCAATGATGATAGTGCGCTTGACATCGTGCTTCATGGAACAATCGGAGGTGACGCAGGCAGTACATTCACCCTCAACGGACATGAAGGTAGCTACATATTTGTTGGAGCTACTCGCCAATCAAAGCTCGTCAGCTACAATCCACAGACTGGTAAACTCGTTGTTGATGCCTATCTCAATGGCTCAAAGATAGGCTTCTTTGATGGCATCTATGCAAATGGACGCTACAAAGGAATCTTCAAAAACACTAACAACGGCGCTAAGCTTGAATTCAATCTCATAGGCTGATGGGATACTCCGAAAGCATTAAGGTAATACTAACATTGACTCAGAAAAAGTTACAATCATGAAGAAACTATTTATACTTACATTATTTGCAGCAATGTTTTGTTGCACGAATGCTGTAGGGACTGATAAGATACAGTTCACTACAATAAAGAAGCAACAAAAAACTCCTGCGTGTGAATACGAATTAATCATAGCATATCCTGTAGGCAACTCATTTGTGGAAAACCACATCAAGGAGTGCATAAACGAGATGTTAGGAGGCACATATATGGGTGACCTGAATGATGTCAACGCATTGGCGAATCACTATGCAAAGGAAAGGGATATTGTTGAGCGTGAAGGACAATCAGACCAGGAACTAAGAAGGACACTTAGAGAATGGGGATACGGATGCGAATCTATGAACTATGTAAGAGAAGAAATATCTGTTGCATACGAGAATTCCAAACTCGTAAACCTATGCCATTCTACAGAGCATCTTATGTGTGGACAAAATGGTTCTCCTGATTATGATGAAACCTATCTGACCGTACGTAAGGCTGATGGTAGAGTATTTGGAATGGATATGCTTAACGAGAAAATTCGTTCTCGTGAGTTCCACTATTTGCTCATTGAGGGGTTGAAGGAGTTCGTTTCCGAGGATGATAATACGAGAATTATAATGGGGGATGAATTAAAAAATATTGACCTACCCGAAGGTGAGAAAATACATGTAACAGACAAGTATGTTGAGTTCGTATATAGAAGAGGTGAAGCTGCAATCAAAATGGTACCACGTGTTGCATCTAAAATTCCTATCAAGAAGATTCTTCCCTATCTAACACCAGAGGCAATAGAACTTTTGAGTCCAGAAAAGACTGTTGCTACTCAATCACGGGAATCTGGGTTAGTCAGCAGTAATGCTAATGAGTCAAAGGATATTTCTCCTGCGCATACGGGGACTCTTAATATTTATCGTGCAAATGTGGCGATGAAAAGATCATATCATGAAGCTAATTTCAGCGGAGATTATCAAACCTTCGAGAAAGGACAAGCTATCGCAGATTCAAGGGGCACTATAAATAGAATCAAGAGTTATAATCAAACCTATTATCTATATGAATACGATGAGCTGGAATTGAGCGAATATTATACCTCGTGCCTTATCCCAAAAGCGAATGTAAGTATAGAGTCTTACGAAACAGCTCTGCTCCCAGTTTCTGCAATTGGCAATGGTTGCAGATACACCGATGAAGAAGGAAATAAATACCACATATTTATAGCCTCTCGCAACAATCATCGTTTTCATTACGAAGATAGAGAATACCTAGCAGAGAACGCAGCGAAATTAAATTCTGTTGATCGTTTCTGTGTTATAACAATTAACGATAAAACTTTTCATCTATTCACCGAATACATTCTCCCAATAAAGGATGGATATGTGGATATTGCAAAGACGATTACAAACGATTGGTTTAATTATGATGAACACAAGTTTGATAATTACGAAAAAACATCTTTTAATTCAGCTGGCGAACTTATTTCTGAGATGTATCCGAATCATCATGACAAACTTGATTGGTGGGAATCTGTATGCTACGTACCTTCAAAGAATGCTCTATATTTGGGAGAAGGTAAATTCATGCCTCTCAAGTAACGAACTAATACGAAAAGATACGAATAAATACATCTATCTGACACCTAAATTACTATGAACAAATTATCTTTTTTTCTATTCTCCAGCATTCTGTTGCTGGGCGTAACAAGTTGCAAACAAAGCAATGCTGAGCAGGAATTGGCTCAGCTTCGAGACAGTTTGAACAATGCCAAGATGGAACAGCAGAAACTGTATGACGACAGCGTCAAAAAAGTACAGGAAGAGCAGCGTCAACAAGCTATAGAAGATTCCATTGCAGAAGCAAAAAGACAAGAGGCAGCCAATACAGAACGGAGTATTCCAGAAGAACTTCGAAAGTTCCTTCTTGGCCAGAACTCAAGAATCAATATCACATCCTCTGCCCAAAGAGATATTGCGAATGATGCTACATGGCGTAAAGTGACATGCTTTTTCTGCCAAGGTGATATGCATACAGTCTTTGCTCCTTCTGAAGGTTCTAATTTTAGAGTTTCAAAAGAGGGAAGGAATCAATATAGATTCTCAGCAAGATGTCCTGAATGCAATGCAGAAGCTGGCAGTGTTGTCACACTTAAAATAACCCCTTCACAGAATGGAGAGATTCTTTTGCAGCATGTCTTTTGGGATAGAGACAAAGAAGGCTACGACATATAATTTCTATAGAATATATTCCATATACACTAACAAAACACGTCAGATACAATGAAACAAATTTCACTATTCATCATGAGCCTAATGCTCTGTATTTGTAATCTACAGGTAGAGGCCGCAACACCACAGAGTGCAAGAAACCTCAAAATCTATCGAGCTAAAGTGGCGATGAAGAGGCCATACAGGGAAGCCTTTTTCCGTGGAGAATATCAAACCTTCAAAAAAGGTGAGTTCATCACGGACTCAAAAGCATCATTCTATACTATCAAGAGCTACAATCAGAACAATTATCTCTATGGCGGTTCATGTGACAGCGATTATACTTCTTGTTTAATCCCAAAGGTGAATGTGAGCATAGAGTCGTATGAAACAGCTCCGCTCACAGTATCTGTTATTGGCAACGGCTGCAAATACACTGATAATGAAGGTAACGAATACCATATCTTCATAGCCTCTCGCAACAATCATCGTTTCCATGGCGGAGAATACCGTACAGAAGAAGCGGCTAAATTCAATTCCACGAATCGCTTTTGCGTTATAACAGTTAAATATAACTCATCTGATTACACAGCCGAGTTCCTTATTCCTATAAAGAATGATATTGTTGAGATTGGCGAAATCCTGAGTGACGATTGGATTAATTCTAGCGCGTACAAGTATGAGACATACGGAGTTTCTTCTTTTGACTCAGTTGGCAAACTTATTTCCGATATGTACCCAACGTCTGACAAACCGGAATGGTGGGAATCTGTATGCTATGTACCTTCAAAAAATGCCCTATATATAGGAGAAGGAAAATTCATGCCGCTCAAGTAACGAACTAACACGAAAAGATCAGAATAAAAGAACTTATGACAAAAAGAATTTTCTTGCTTATTTTTATTTTGATGCTAAGCTACAACGCTTTCGCAGAAACACGACTAAAAGGTAGTATTGGTCCGTATCAGGTAACCATTGTGATTGACGGTACGTATAATGGTTACTATTACTATGACTCACGCCCTAACACGAAGTTTAAACTCAAATGTGTAAGAATAAAGAACACTTTCAATAACTACAGTGGCAACTTCACAGACGATGTGGTAATACAGGAGTATTCACCTAAAGGCGTTAATACTGGAACTTTTCGAGGCTCAATATCTGGTGCAGTTGGCAGAGGTCTGTCGTTTGGAGGGACCTTCACCAACAATACCACAAAAAAGAAGTTCTCATTCTCAGCCTTTGGGAAATGGTAGTGGTATTTTAACTTAAATGCTACTTTTGTAGCGGGCGGAATCATAAATGAAAAGATTATGAAAAGATTATTAACTATTTTTGCAGTTCTGGCTACAGTATCTTTCTCTGCATCTGCGCAGACTGTATTCACATTGGTGTATGCCACATCGGATGATGGCTTTGTCAACGTACGAGAGTCACCAGCATCCAAAGCTCGTGTTGTGGCAAAGGTTTATGACATTTCCCATGGTCTCGGAAACGCCATGGTGTTAGGGTACAACGGCAGTTGGACTAAAGTTAGCTGTAATGGAAAGGTAGGTTATGCCTATTCAAAGTACCTCGGAGAGCAGAATTGGTATTCTCCTCGTGATAGGAAGAGAATTGTTGCCACCACCAACGCTCGCATCTATTACGAAGGTTATGGCGACGATGAAATTGGAGCTGTGGCATATGTAGTAAAACCTGGTACTATAATTGCAAGCCGATACGAAGACCGTGGTAAATACTATGTGCTAACTTCTGCCCACGACAATCTATATATCCGCGAACAAGATGTCAAGGTAGTAGGAAAATAATATCATTAAAGTTATTTGTAATATCAAAAACACGTCAAGAGGCAGGCAGTCGTACCATAATAATCATCTCCCAACATAGGGGAGAGTTCCCTCAAAATGATGTCAGACAGAAAAAACTTTGTGCGCATTTTGCTTATTGCAAAAAGTTTTTTAATTTTGCAGTGCCTAATGGTAATTGTTTTGTGAATTAAAATTACTAAATGATGAAAAAAATACTAAGTATTGTCTGGAAAACCCTGGCAACTGCGCTTGTCACTGTGCTATTCTTTGTTGTCACCTTGCTCGTTACAATGAAGATGATATGCAGTGATATATCGCAAAGTGCGAAGGAATTGTTTGCTACTACAATGCTGGAAACAGGTCAGTTGAAGTTTCTTGCCACCATGTTTCTCTCTGCAGAAGAGGTACAGCAACTTGTTAACGGCAATTCCGTATCAGAGATGAAAGCAGAGATAAGTACGAGTCTCATCAAGGGCGGCAACAAGGATCTCAATGGCATAGAGCTTAAGGAGATCTACGGCCAGACATTCTATGCAAAGATGCTTATCGTCAACGATCCTTCACGAGTAAAGCTCTCAACCATTTATCCTTGGAAGCCAAAGGGAAGCGAACTAGCTGAACTTGTAAAGAAAGTAGATGCCATAGGTGGTGTAAATGGAGGCTTGTACCTGTCAAAGGGCAATAGTGGTGGTCAACCTTTAGGCCTTGCCGTAAGTAATGGTGAGATACAATATAACGATCCAAGCGGTATAGCAGGACTATATCTGATTGGACTTGACAATCAGAATATCCTTCGCATAATAGATCTTGACCATAAGAAGGCTAATGAAGTAGAAGAAATAATAAAGAAGGAAGGAATTCGTGATGCCGTGGCCTTCCAGGAGGAGGCAAGCGACAAGAACAATCACTTTGTGAAACTGATTATCAATGGTGAGGTTCGCCATGTAGAAGGTCGAGGCAGCGGTGCTAATCCGCGTACAGCAATCGGTCAGCGTGCAGACGGAGCAATTCTTCTTCTTGTGACAGATGGTCGCGGTTCAGGCGGACACCTTGGTGCCACGGCTGCCGACCTCATCAAGGTGATGAAAGAGCATGGAGCGGTTAATGCTGCCAACATTGACGGAGGTAGTTCGTCAACAATGTATTACAAGGACAAGTATGAGATGACCAGCGTAACATTCTACTATGCTAACTCTTCATGGAAACTACCAACGGCGTTTGTCATTGAGAAGCGATAGTAGGTTCAAGTTTCATGCAAAACTTGAGGCTAAAGGCTAAAAGCTGATGACTAATGACCCATAAATCGAGAATTGAAAATCCGTAAATTGTAAACACAAAATATGACATTCAAGAAGTTCATTACCTTTTACTCCATTGCACTTGCCGTCCTGATGACATGTTTTCTCGGCTACGTGGCTGACAGCCTTATCAAGTACGAAAACAATCAACTTGACAACTTCATGGAGAATTTCATTGAAGACCTGAAGGACATTGACGAAGACTTTAAGATAGAAGGATTATCGGAAGTAAAGAAAGGTACATTCGACAAGGCTGACGCATCTGTACTTAATGGCATAGCCTATCTTGCTGAAAACGACTCTCTTACTTATCAGCAGAGTATGGAAGGCAAGGATGCTGACAACCCTGTATTTGATGTTTTTGACGGCGATGACCCAATCATGCGAGTTTCATTGGCAAAGAAGGCGAGCACCACACGTCTCGGTTTGCTTTCGTTCAACATTTGGGATCTCAAGGAAGTGAAATTACTCAAGAAAGAAGGCCTCTTCAATTGTGAGATCACTGTTCCGGTTAAATATAATGTAGAAGTAAACGGCAAGACGCTGCCCCAGAAGGAGTATGCTGATACAGTGATGTATGCAGGACTTACAGAAATTGCGAAACAAACAGACCTTTCTCTCCAAGTGAAGTATCTTGTAAAAGGACTTACAGACGCTCCTGAGGTGAAGATTACGGACAAAGGTGGCCAGCCAAAAGAGCTTAATGGCAAAGGCTCAAAGTTTGCTGTTGAAGTTTCTTGTGAAAATGTGGCAGAAATATCAGCGGCAAAAAGCAAGTTGAAGAACCTTCCCGACATACAGGAACTGGCGCGTTCTTGGAGTCTCTTCATGTCGAATGACCTTAAAGGCGAGAAGAATGGTTTTCAGACTCTCCGTGAGTATCTCATTGAGGGAACAAACCTTTACCAGTATGCCTACAATTGGGCAACAGGAGCTGACATCAAGTTCACAAGCAAGCATGGCTTTGCTGATCCAATGTTCAGCAACGAGAAGGTTTGCAACTTCAAGATATATAGCGACAAGGAGTTTTCTTGCGATGTATTCTTGCAGAAGAACATGCTAGTACATGGCAGTCCCCTTCCTGACAAGATGGGCGAGCGCATGCATTTTGTTTACTATGATTCAACAGATGATGGCGTAAGCAACCCATCATGGAAACTCGTCAGCATGAAGTCTATAACAGCAAAATAAGTTCCATAAGAATAATACCCAAACGACTAAACGACCAATTTCCCCAACAACCAGAATATGGAAAAAGACGTAGTAATAGTAATTCCAGCCTACCAGCCTAATGAGAAAATAATGTCGGAATTCATGGCTGAGGTAAAGGAAAACTTTCAGCATATCGTAATCGTAAATGATGGTTCCGGTGATGAATATGCCGACTTCTTCAGTCGTCTGAAAGCTGACGGCTATGATGTACTCACTCATAGTGTGAATCTCGGTAAAGGTCGAGCTCTGAAAACGGCTATAAACCATGTCTTGAACACTTATTCGGAAGCTATAGGAATGGTAACTGCTGACTGTGACGGACAGCATCTTGTGAAGGATATCCAGAATGTTGTTGCCAAACTGAAAGAGAACACAGACAGACTTGTCATCGGTAGCCGCAACTTCAACGAGGAACATGTGCCTTTGCGCAGCAGCTTTGGCAACAAAATGACTCGTGGAATCTTTGCTGCTTTCGTAGGTATCAAGATTACAGACACGCAATCAGGCCTCCGTGCTTTCGGTACAGACATCATGAAGACGTTCCTCCGTGTGGCAGGGGAGCGCTATGAATATGAAACCAATATGCTCATAGAGTGCAAGGAGAAGGATATTATTATAGAGGAAGTGATGATTTCCACTGTGTACATTGACAACAATGCCACCAGCCACTTCAATCCTATCAAGGACTCGATAAACATCTACAAGCTGTTCCTGAAGTTCATTATCGCCGCGTTCAGCTCGTTCATAATTGACATCGGTCTCTTCTCAGTGCTTGTTTGCACGCTTCCAGAGATGCATTGCGGTATCGTAACAAAGATTGTCGTGGCAACAGTGATAGCACGTGTGATATCATCTCTCTATAATTTCTTTGTCAACTCAAAGATGGTGTTCAAAAAGGCAAACCACAGTTCCATCGTAAAGTATTATGTGCTCGTAATTGTCCAGATGTTTGTGTCTGCGTTTGCTGTATCTGCAATATACGATATCCTCGGCGGTAGCGCAACATTCATAAAGCTTGTGGTAGATACGTTGATATTTATCGTAAACTTCTACCTTCAACGTGAATGGGTGTTCAAAAGTAAAAGTAAATAAATTATGACTAAAAGACTATTAGCAATCTTTTTCGCGACCTTCGCCTTCGCCATTTCCTTCGCCTCAACCAAGAACCCGGAATCGGTTGTATCTCTTGTCAACCGCGTTTGTGGAAACGACGCAGCAAGCCATTTCACCTTCATCCTTGACGAGAAGTGGAATGATGGAAAGGAAGCATTCCAGCTTTCTTCCGATGCAGGTAAGGTAAAGGTTACGGCAAACACGCTCTCTGCCATGACTACGGGACTCAACTGGTACCTGAACCATGATGCGAGGGTAAACATAACATGGAACAATCTTCGTCAGACACCAACCCACTACCCTACTCCGTCTGACAATAGCATTCACACAGCAAACACTAAGTACCGCTACTACCTCAACTATTGCACCTTCTCATATTCCATGGCATTCTGGACATGGGAACGCTGGGAGAAGGAAATCGACTGGATGGCTCTCCATGGCATCAATACACCTCTTCAGTTGGTTGGACTTGACGTAACATGGCAGAAGACTATGCAGGAGATGGGCTACTCGAAAGAGCAGATTGCCAAGTTCGTTGCCGGTCCTGGTTTTCAGGCTTGGTGGGGAATGGTGAACCTTGAAGGTCATGGTGGTCCTAACCCTGACTGGTGGTATGAGCGACAGGAGAAACTTGCCAAGCTGATTTGTGACCGCGAATATTCTCTCGGTTTCCAGCCTGTTCTGCCTGGATTTGCCGGTCAAGTTCCATCGCCTAATGTCGGCCAACCTGCCAATATGACTCTCAAGACTTACGACTGCGGCACATGGATTGGCTACAAACGTCCTGCTATGCTCAGTGTCTCTGACACAGAGACATACAATAAAGTTGCAGAAATCTACTATCGCAATCTGCACAAGGTGATGGGCAAGTCTGAAAACTATGCTATGGACTGCTTCCACGAAGGGGGAAGAGTGCCTGCTGGCATGACTGCTAAGGCCACATACGATGCAGTCTATAAAGCCATGGACAAATATTGCGGTTCTGGTACACGATGCTTCATGCAGCAATGGCAGTGGAAACCTTCACAGGCAACGGCTATGACCTCTTTCCCTAAAGGTCGCTTTGTTGTGCTAGATCTCTTCTCCGACAATACAAAAGAAGGCGGTTGGCGTAGGTTCAGTGGCTATCAAGGTCACGAGAGCGTTTACTGCATGCTCAGCAACTTTGGAGGTCGTGTAGGCATGCACGGCAATCTCCGCTCTACGATGAACACGTTCTTCTCTTGCAAGTCAAAGTATAATGTCAAGGGCATCGGTGCCACTGCGGAAGGTATTGAGAACAACCCTATACTTTATGACGCCCTCTTTGAAATGCCATGGACGAATAGCGTGAATATGGATGCCTGGCTTGCAGAGTTCGTGAACTGCCGTTATGGAGCAGATGCCAATGACAGCAAGCAGCTTCTCAACGCTTGGAAACTCCTTGAACGCAGCGTGTTAAACTGCAACACCGGACAGGTAGGACCTTGCGAGCCTATTGTCTGTGCACATCCAAGTTATTCGCCAGCGAAGGTTTCTGCATGGGGAACGGCAAACATCTTCTATGAAACACAAAGCGTCATTGAGGCGGCGGACATCTTCCTCAATATGGCAGAAAAGGTGAAGGGCGAGAACATTGATTACGACCTTACCGATTGTGTGCGTCAGGCTATAGTCAACCATGCAAAGCTTCTGCTCAACAATATGCGACAGGCAAGTGCTGTCAAAAACAATGTTGAACTGAAACGCCTTCAGCAGCGCTTCCTCATGGCAATAGACGACCTTGATCGCCTTCTCACCACACGTCACGACTTCTCTCTCTACACATGGACGCAGATGGCTCGAGACATCACGAAGGAAGTCAGCGGTACTACTGAAGCCGACAAAGAGTGGCTTGAGCGACAAGCTAGGATGCTCATCACCACATGGCGCACCAATGGTGGAACCCTCACAGACTATTCCAACCGCTGCTGGAGCGGCATACTCAAAGACTACTATAAGCCTCGTTGGGAGAAGTTCTTCAATGGTCAAGTTCCTGCCAGTTGGCACTCTATGGAAGCTGGATGGCGCGACAACATGAAGATACAATACAAAGAGCCTGCCGTAAAGGAAAACACTTACGATGTCGCAGCTATCGTCTTCGACAAATATTTCCATCGCATTTCCACCCCCGAAGGAAAGTCATACTATATAAATGCGGCGCTGAAGACCACTAACGAGAAATTCATTGACGAGACTTATCTTTCCAAGGACGAATACAAACCGATAATCACTCTTCCGGAAGGCGGCGTGACAATCCTCAGCCAGAAGATTACTGATACGGCTGTTCCTTCCAACAAGAAAGTGAAGCTTGTCCTATCTGACGGCACAGAGTTCAACTACTCTCTCATAATGCGATAATAAGTAAGTAATCATATTTATTTTTATAATAATTTTTGCACAGACTCGTTTTTATAGTTTCGGCAGCGACATCATGCTGACGATTTTCCAGGAAGGATTGTCTTTGCCATCGTCAGTATCATCGTAGTAAAGGAAGTGCATACGCTCTGCCATCTTCTCAGGAAGTTTCTCATGTACCACAAGGTTCTTCTGGAGAAAAACGTCGCAAGCGAAATCAGTGTCGCTGTAAATCTCAAAGTTGCACACCTTTTCGTTGCTGAACCTCTCTTTGTCCCAACCATGGTTGCTGACGTATGTGATATCAACGCTACCTGACCATCTAAGTGAATAAATATATAGATAGGTTCCTTTGATTAGGAAGTCCTCTATGTTGTCAAATCCCTGTCTGCCTCCATGCTGGTCATGAGACATGTAGAGACTCCATTCACGCGCAATATGGAGTATGTCCGGGAAGTTCTTTATCTTGGTCTTTGCCGTAGCTTCATCGCTGACCTTCTCGCATTCCAAAGGCTTAAAACAATGTGTGCCAGTGGTTTCGCACTGTACTGGTTTTCCGTTTCGGTCAGTAACCTTGATATCTATAGCGTCAATGAGTCCTTTTATCTGATAGTTTACCTGATATGAAAGACCTGATTTTCGCGAAATATCGGATAGTCCGGTAAGTAGCGTTGAGTCGGGAGATTCCTGTTCTGTTAGTGTTCTTCCGTTTACCTCAACAATACAATAGTTCGGAACGGAAATCTCGTAATCGTAGAGACCGTTGGCCTTGAGAAGTCTAACTTCTTTTACATCCCAGATGTCGAAGGAGAATCTGCCAAGTCGTGTCAGATGGTCTTTTGCAAACAGCGTGACACGTATGAGAGGGGTATCTCCGTTGTAAATGTCAAACGAAGGATTGTCCGCATCATTGCTTCCAGAAGATTGGCGAAAAGTTAGAGAGTCTTTCTCAGCAAGATATGCGAGACCTTTCCTGATAGAGGCGTCACTCTTGTCAAACTCACTTTTCTGCATGTCCTCTGTACCCGATATGGGTATGGCAAAGCCTGTATCTTTGAGGTTTTGGATAAATGCTGCCATGTAGTTGTCAAGCAGATTATCGTTATACTTGGCAACGGTATCAGCAACATATGCAAGAAAAGCGGCAGAAAGAAGTGTGAGAGCTACGGCCAATATGACTATGAACCTCTTGAATGATATATTTTTCATATCTTATATGCGGTCTATGGAGGGGTTATTTCTTTGTTATGACAAAAGCGGTTGGGAAATTCCACGACGATTTGGCATGATAAAATGTAGTGCTTCCCATTTCGTACTTGCCATTGTAGTACATACATGAGGAGCTACCGCCATCGAGATTGGCAGCTGTAACGGCTCCGTTATCTTTCATTACTTTGATCATGTCAACAGCAGTGGCACCAATATGCGAACCAGCTCCGCGACCGTCAGTAGCAAGAAGTAGTATTGCACCGTCAGCACGCTGGGCAATAACTGTACGAGGGTTTATACAGCATTGAAGCCCATTTTTCACCTTGCGTTCCTCGCCGTTGAGAAGAAGTTTTACCATCCAGTTACTTTCGTCCCTCCCCTCTTCAGGGAAACAAACAGCATCTCGTATCCCTTCCTTTTTGACAATGTTCTCTATCTCCGCAGTACTTTTGTGGGATAGGTCAATGATTCGAAGAACATTCTTGCTGTCCATGCCAACTAACTGCTGATATGGAGCAAAGTCATTGTTCTGGATTTCTCCGTTGCAGACCACTATGCCCTGTGGCCGTCCGCCAGTATTGCGTCCCTGAACGTACAACCCACTGTTTATACCGCCTATTGCATCAGCCATATCTACAAGCTTATCAAGTAAGACACCAGTTGCCCTCCAAGGATAGATAGAGGAAAGTTTTATGCGCGAAGGGTCTTTAACAATGAGCATCTTGGCATAGAATGTTGGACCGGTTATCTCTTTAAGTTCAATGCCGTCATCATTTTCTTCTATCTGTTGATTTGAAGCTTTGCCGATTTGTTCACTTTGTACAATGCAACTGCTCATCATCTTCTCAGCAATTAGCCAAGTTACCGCAGTGAAGATAGAGATGATAAATATGGTGATTATTGCTTTCTTATATTTATTCATAACGTGTCACAATTATTCTGCAAAATTAGGAAAAATCTCTCAAACTGGCAAATAATTGGACTAATTTCGGTTACATCCTTGCTCTATTAGAACTGTGTAAAAATCCGGCGTATAGGTCATTTTGCAGGATGATTTTGAGTACTTATACCTCAATGGGTCAATTTGCAGGATAAGAAATCAGCTTCAAAATTTGGTCTGGTACGAAGAAATCAGTACCTTTGCCGATGCTGTCTGAAGCATAGTGGA
>JAZLHI010000029.1:0-50299 GCA_045616725.1 Prevotella sp.
CTGGCTTGGTAGCAATAGAAGAACCGAGACCTGCAGCGAGACACTGGTGAGGAACTTCGATTGCCTTGCGTGGGTCAAGAGAAGTAAGAGTCTTTGAGTATGTGCCACCCTTGCCGTCAGAGATTACGTGAGTAACTTCCATACCCCAACGCTTGATGTCAAGGAAGCGGTAACCTTCCTGAAGGTTCTCGTAACGACGAGAGTAGTTCAAGCAGTTCATGTATGGGAGCATATCCTCTGTGATAGGAGTAAACTCATTTGATACAGTCTGCATCCAAGTATTCCACTGCTCAGCTGTGAAGCAGTTGTAGTTCTTTGGATCCTTGTAGAAGTTCACGAGAAGAGCGTCTGTGAGTGGCTTGAGCTTACCAGTCTCAACGTATGCAGCGTAAGCATCCTTTGGAAGAGTAAGACGAGTGTCGCTCCATGCGCAAAGGTCGGCAGAACATCCCTGGAGGTCGCCAAGCATAAGCTTAGCCTCTGCATGCTCAAGAAGGAGTTTGTTACCAGTGAACTCAGGACGGATATGGTGAACATAACCGATACCAGCAACCTTGTCAGTATATTCAAATTCCTCATTTACCTTCATCTGGAAGAAGCCATAGTCAGACTCGCCACGGTAGTAAGTTGAACCGCAAGAGAAGAGTGTAGGGAATGGATAAACCGAGTTGATAGGTCCCCAGTGCTGCCAAACCTCTGTAAGCGGAGTAGAAGTAAAGCCGTAACGATGACCAGCAGCACGACGACCAAGCAGACTGTTTGAAGTAGCGAGGAGCATGATGTTGTTGGCAAGATTAGGATGCTGCCAGTTAGTAACATAGTCCTGGCCACTTGTAGCACCTTCAAAGACAGTGTAAGTCATAAGATGGTCAGCAAGTGAAGCATTGTCAGTACCGAGAACAGCATCTGCATGCTCAACAACTTTCTTCCAATCGTGCTTGTGGAGATAGAAACGAGCAGCAAAAGCGTGAGCAGCAGCAGGAGTGAAGCGCCACTTCGGCTTGCCCATGTTGATATCTGAAATATCCTTAAGACCTTCCTCAAGGTCCTTCTCTATCTTCTTATATATATCAGCAACATTACCACGGTCGTACTGAACCATCACCTTATCCTCAGGAGTGTCGATGTATGGTACACCGATTGCCACCTGTGGATCTGAAGAAAGGCTCTCTGAACGGTAAGCTGGAGAGAACACATTCACGAGACAGAAATAGTTGTAAGCACGGATAAGTTTACACTCTGCGATAGCTGCAACGATGGCATCTGACTTCTTGTGATCAGGCTGCTTTTCAATATACTTGTCGATAGAAACAAGAATCTGGTTCACCTGAGCGATAGACTCGTAGTAAGCTGACCAAAGAGCGGTTGGCGAGTCGTAAGAGGTAGAAGACTTTGCAGGCTCAAAAGCGAAGATTTCGTCATCCATCTTCTCCTGAGGATTGAGATTGTAGTGGATAAGTTTCTTCGATTTATCCTTATCATCATTCTCACCAGAAGGCTTGTGAGGAGCATTGTTGTCAATATAGTTATCGCTGGAAAGTTCGCAGATCCAAGCGTAGTTTGCTGTAGGATAAGCTGTAACAAGGAAAGCCTTGATCTGTTCCTCAGTCATGTTGTCAGCCTCGATACGCTCATCTGGTGCCTGGTCAAGGAAATCGTTGCAAGAGGTAAGCGTCATACCACCTACCATACCCCACACAGGAAGTGAAGCTACAATGATATTCTTTATGTTATTCTTAAAATTTTTCATTTTATTATTCTTTCAATGTTTAGAATTGTGTGACTTATTAGATACCCAAGCGAACAGTCAAAGTAAACTGCTTAGGGTTTGGAAGAGCCACACCACCAGAGTTCACGAACTCAGGATCCTGTCCCTTAAGTTTCTTGTCAGAGTAGATGAGCCAGAGGTTTGTTGCGTCAAGCTTGAGTGAAGCTGTAGAAAGACCAACCCACTTAGTGAAGTTCTTTGGCAAATCGTATGTAAGAGAAATGTCCTTCAAGCGAATGAAACCACCGTCAGCAACGCGAGCTGTAGAATAGTTGTAGGCGTTGTAGGCGTATGAAAGGTGGCTCATTGTAGCTGCCTGACGATAAGAAGCAATAACCGGAACTGTTGTGAAACGCTCGTCACCAGACTCTACCCAACGGTCAAGGAAGTCTCTTGCCATCGCTGTCTGGTCAGAATAAGCGTATGAGAAGACAGGATCAAGACGAAGTTTGTTTCCGAATGCGTATGTCAAGAACACATTGAGACGGAAGTTCTTCCACTGGATAGTGTTGTTGAGACCACCAGTATAAGGCGGTTCTGTAGGACCAGCATACACGAGATTGTCAAGTTTCTCGTACTCCTGGAAGTAGATGTCAGTAGTTGTTACCTCACCATACTCGTTGATAACCTGAGGAATACCAATGTCGTTAAGACCTACGAAAGGAATTGCAAACATTGCAGAGTTGTTGTAACCCTCACGGAAGTGTGAAGAAGAAGTACCCTGGCAGAGCTGCAACATGTTAGAACGAGAGAGAAGGCTTGTGATCTTATTGTGTGTCCAAGCGAAAGTGAAGTCTGTAGTCCACTTGATAGGGCTACGGTATGAGAGGTTGTTTGTAGAGATAGTAGCCTCAATACCGTTAGATTCCATCTCGGCAACGTTAGCCCACTTTGTAATCTTACCACCAACACCGGTAGTTTCGATAGGACCTACGAGGTCGAAGTTCTTACGCCAATAAATATCGGCAGAAAGGTTGAGACGGTTGCGAAGGAAACCTGCATCAAAACCGAAGTTCAACTCCTTTGTCTTCTCGTAAGTAAGCTCTGAGTTCTGGATATCATCAAGGTAAAGACCAATTTCCTGCTGATCACCCTGTGGACGCCAGATGTTAGTAGCGTAAATCATTGGTTCTGCGTTAGCCATCCAAGCTGGACCGCGGTCAGCAACCAAAGAATAAGATGCACGGAAAGTGAAGTTAGAGAAAGCACCGTTAGTGTTCTCTATCCACTTCTTGAAGAACTCTTCCTCGTGTGCATTCCAAGCACCAGATACAGACCATGTTGGGAGCCAACGAGAATCGCGGTTCTTACCAAGTTTGTTTGAACCTTCATAACGTCCAGAGAGGTTCACTGTATAGCGTCCCATATAAGAATATGAGAAAGAAGCGATGTAAGCAAGACCACGTGACCACTTCTTTGCGAAGCTTGAGAGCTCTGTTCCCTCTTCCTTAGCCATCTTGTAGAACTGAGGAGTGATGTTTACGATACGAGCGTTGTCATAGTCAACACCATAGTCAGAGTGATAAATCTGCTCCTTGGATGTACTGTTGAGATCGAAACCAAGCATACCGTTGAAGATATGAGTGTCATTCCATACCTTATTATATTGTGCAGTAGCACGGAAGTCAATCTGCTCAAGAGTATTGTCAGTACGGGTGTAGATACCACCAGTAGGCATTACAGAGATAGGGTCTGCACCAGGAACGTCTGGGTCTGTGTACAGATATGTATTGCTGTACATGATGTTTGGATTATCAACACCTGCACGATAAGCTTCAGCCATGTTTGAAGTGTTGAGAATCTTATGCTCGTTTGTTCCGCTCATAGTACGATAAGCACCGAGAGCCTTGAACTCAAGACCTAGAACTGGCTTCCAAGCCACCTCTGCCTGGAACTTCAAGTCAGTAGTGTGGATGTCGCTATAGTTCTTGCGGAGCTCGTCGAAGATGTTGAAGCGAGCGTAGTTACGAGAATATGTAGCGTTAGGGTCAAGAGTACGAGAAGTGTTCAACGCATAAGAGAATGGGTTGATATCGAACGAACGGTTTACAGAACCTGACACGGCGTCTGTCTCGCTGTTCAATGTACCGTTTGACTGCTGGCTACGGTAGCTGCCGTTTGTAAGGAGCGAAACTGTAACCTTCTTTGAGAGCTGGAACTGCGCGTTCATGTTTGCAGTGAAACGCTGCACCTCAGAACTTGGCACCCATCCTGGGTCTTCAAGGAAAGAGATAGAACCGTAGAGAGTAGCCTTATCAGAACCTGTTGAGATGCTGACTGCGTGGTTCTGCACGATGTTCTCGTTGAAGAGAAGGTCGAACCAGTCAGTGTTGCGATACTCAGCCTCGCGGAGATACTCGTTCATTGCAGCCTCTGTGTTTGCAAGACCGTAACCGCCATATCTGTTACCGTAGAGAGCTGGGTTATAGTCAGCCATAAGGTTGTACATGTGACCGTAAGCACCTGATGAAGAAGAGTTTGCAAGGTTCTCAAACTCGAGCCAACCCTTTGCAGCCATTTCCTTGTAGATACCCATCTGCTCCTGTGAGTTACAGATGTTGTAGTTGCGGTAAGATGGCTTCAAGCGGTAAGTGAGCTCACCAGTATAGTTGATGGAAGAGCGACCTGCCTTACCACGCTTTGTAGTGATAACGACAACACCCGCCATCGCGCGCGCACCATAGATAGATGTGGCAGAACCATCCTTCAAAACCTGGAAGCTCTCGATGTCGTCTGCAGAGAGACCTGCGATGGCATTTGAGATAAGTGTTACAGCGTCACCAGAAGAGAGGTCGTCAGCACTTACGTCAACGGCATCTTCCTGAATCACACCGTCGATGAC
Organism: Prevotella sp.; assembly: GCA_045616725.1. GTDB lineage: Bacteria > Bacteroidota > Bacteroidia > Bacteroidales > Bacteroidaceae > Prevotella. The sequence goes on from JAZLHI010000029.1 coordinate 4,611, forward strand.
CCAGATAGGCTTGTTGGTACCGTAGATTGAAGTAGCACCACGAACGCGGATCTTTGGAGCAGTACCGAAAGTACCTGACACATTCTGGACAGACACACCGGCAACGCGGCCTTCAAGAGCACGAGAAACGTCGGAGACACCACTAAGTCTGGCTTTCTCACCGTCCACCTTTGCAGTAGCACCAGTAAAGAGTCGCTTGTCAATTTTCTGCATACCAGTGACAACAACCTCTTCAAGGTTTGTTGAATTTGGCTTAAGAGTGACCTTCATGCCATCCTTAGCCTTCATAGTCACTTTGTCATAACCGATGTAAGAGATTTCAATCTGCTTGCCAGCCGCATTGTTTAAGGCAAACTTACCATCAATGTCTGTGGCTACGCCCTGTTGAGTTCCCTTAATCATTACGGAAGCACCGATGATAGGTTCTCCCGTTTCATCAACCACAGTACCCTTGACAGCCTGCGCCATCGAGTCAACGGCACAAAACATAAGAGCTGTGATTACTGTAAATAAGAACTTTTTGAACATATTTGATTATTTTATTTTATCATATAGACACAATTTCGGGCACAAAATTAACAAAAGTTTATTGTTTTCACTATTTTTTTAACATTTTTCTATCTGATTTCGTTGATTTTTTGACAAGTGCAACACGAGTTCTTGACATAGATTTAAGGTTTTGACATTGTATTATACGAAAAAACCACCCGTTAAGGTGGCTTTTTTGTATTTGGATGCCGTAATATTTCAACATCAATCTAAAAAAATAGTGTCGTGAGGGCTCTAAACTTCCATACTATTTAAACAACTCTGCAAGCTTTTGCTGTAGTCTTGCACCAGTCAAATCGGATGCGATAATCTTTCCTTCCTTGTCAAAAAGGATGTTGGAAGGAATAGCTTGAACGCCATACAACGCAGCAGCTTCACACTTCCATGCCTTCAAGTCGGAAAGCTGAGGCCAAGTCATGTTCATTCTTTCCACAGCAGCAAGCCAAGGCTCTTTCTTCTGGTCGAGTGAAATGCCTACGATTTCGAAGCCCTTTGACTTGTATTTCTTGTATGCTTCAACAACATTTGGCATCTCACGGCAGCAAGGTCCGCACCAAGAAGCCCAGAAGTCAACAAGCACATACTTGCCCTTGCCTACATATTCCGAAAGCTTATGTATCTTTCCCTTGGCATCAGGAATGGCAATATCCTTAAGAGGAGTGCCGACAGCACGAGCCTGCTGTGACTGAGCCATCATAATAAACGACCCCACATAAGGATTATTCAGGAACGCTTTGCCTTCACAAGCTGCCATGATCTCGGTTACAGCATCCCACTGCAACAGCTCCTGATTGATTATCATGGCTGCTACAGGAAGCATGTTGTCCTTGTTTTCCTTGCAGAAATCGACAAGAAGTTTCTTCGCATCATTGCCTTCTGTCTTCATATCCGCCATGAACTTGCCCCACTTTTCGTTGAGTCCAGTGCCTTCGATGACATCATTGACTGCATCTACGCTAACCTTCTCGCCTTCAGCACAGAAGAACTGCTGATAGCCGCCGTTAGCTGACAGGAAAACGAGACAATTTTCCTTGGCAGGAAGCGTGGTAGTAAATTTGCCGTTAATAACTGTTGCGCTGTCAATTACTTCGCGGAAGTTGTCGGCATTGACAAAATAGACCATTGTTGATTTTTCGCCAACAACGCCTTCTACAGTAATCTTGTCAGCTTTCTGGGCTTCTGCTGTGCAGTTTACGAGCAGAGTAGCGAGGAAGAAAAGGGAAAATATTCGCTTCATTTATGATTTAATGATTTATGATTTGATGATTTGATTCCGAATTCTGAGTTCTGCATTACCCAATCATCTGAATAGTAAATAGATACACCACAACGGCCGGCATTGCGAGCATTGATGAGTCGAAGCGATCGAGCATTCCACCGTGACCGGGAAGGATGTTGCCGCTGTCCTTCACGCCTATTGTGCGCTTGAGAAGACTCTCCACAAGATCGCCCCATGTGCCGAAGAACACCACGACCAAGCCCATGCCGAGCCATTCCACGAGAGAAAGCTTATAATCGAACATGCTAGCGAGCTTACATGATTCTGAATCAAACGACTGTCCAGACAGATACCACATCAGAGCAGCTACCAAAAGAACAAGGATTCCGCCGCCGATGCTGCCTTCCCAGCTCTTGCCTGGGCTAACTCTTGGGAAGAGCTTATGCTTGCCAAACAATGAACCTGAGAGATAGGCGCCTGTATCGTTTATCCAAAGGAAGATGAATACCACGAGTGGCAACGCGCAGAAACTAACGCCAACAGGCACTCCGAACAAGGCTTCAGAACCTTCTCCCCCACCCTGCACCTGCTGGAAAGCAAGCACATTTATCATGGAGAACGGAAGCGCCACGTACATCTGCGACATCATCGTGTAAGCCCAATTGCTTATAGGATCCTCTGCTTTCAGGTAAAGTTCCGAGATAAGCAGATAGATTATCGTAATGAGATAAGGTACAAACACGCCTGCAGAACTTGTGACATTGCTGCAATATCCTGCCATGGCGAGGAAGAAATAGGTTCCCGCAACTGTGCAGATGAAGGAATTCACATGCACCTTCTCCACATTTTCGTTTACGAGCTTACAGAACTCATTTATTGTAAGTGCCGTGATAAGCATAAACAACGCTACCATAGCAATGGAGTCCAGGAAGCTGCAAACAACGGCAGCAACGAACAAGACGCCGGTTATGGTGCGGACAATGAAATTATTCATATTGTCATTTGATGATTTGACGATTTGATGATTTTTCGAGATTTCGAATTATCGAGGATTCAAGCTAAGCCTCGCTTTCTTCTGTTTTATTCTCCGGTTCCACATCAGGAAAGCGCTCGGCAGCCATCTTTTCAGCTATTTCCTTGCGGCGAGCTTCCTCTTCTTCCTCTGCCTTGCGCGCCTCTTCCTCAGCGGCCATGATCTCCTGAGAACGGCTTACGAAAGGACGAGGACCGAAGATCTTCTCGACATCCTCTGCCATGATGACCTCACGCTCCATGAGTACGTCAGCCAACTGGTTGTGACCTTCCTTATGTTCCATGAGGACCTGCTTTGCACGGACATACTGCTCGTTCACCATATTGAGGACTTCCTCATCGATGAGCTTTGCAGTACTCTCGGAATAAGGCTTTGAGAACTGATATTCGTAGTTGTTATAATAGCAGAGATTAGGGAGCTTGTCACCCATACCCATGTAAGCTATCATAGAGTAAGCCTGCTTTGTAGAGCGCTCAAGGTCGTTCATCGCACCAGAAGAAATCTGTCCGACGAACAGTTCCTCAGCAGCACGACCACCGAGAAGCGAACACATCTCGTCAAGCATAGCCTCCTTAGTGGTAATCTGACGTTCTTCTGGCATATACCATGCTGCTCCAAGTGCACGACCACGAGGCACGATGCTCACCTTAACCAATGGATTAGCGAACTCAAGGAACCAAGAAATCGTAGCATGACCAGCCTCATGAAGTGCGATTGTGCGCTTCTCTGCATTGGTCATAACCTTCGTCTTCTTCTCCAAGCCTCCGATTATACGGTCAACGGCATCAAGGAAGACCTGTGCAATGACCTTCACATGATTGTTACGGGCAGCGATAAGCGCAGCCTCATTACAAACATTCGCAATGTCAGCACCCGAGAATCCCGGTGTCTGTCGTGCGAGATATGTGGAATCAACACTCTCATCAAGCTTCAGAGGCTTGAGGTGAACGCCAAAGATAGCCTTGCGCTCGTTGAGGTTAGGGAGGTCAACGTTTATCTGACGGTCGAAACGTCCCGCACGAAGAAGTGCCGAATCAAGCATGTCAGCACGGTTTGTAGCAGCAAGAACGATAACGCCTGAGTTTGTTCCGAAGCCATCCATTTCTGTGAGAAGGGCGTTCAAAGTGTTCTCACGCTCATCGTTTCCACCCATATTTGGATTCTTGGAACGGGAACGACCCACGGCATCAATCTCATCGATGAAGATGATGCAAGGTGATTTTTCCTTAGCCTGACGGAACAAATCACGTACACGCGACGCGCCCACGCCCACGAACATTTCTACAAAATCAGAACCACTGAGAGAAAGGAATGGCACGCCAGCCTCGCCGGCAACAGCCTTTGCGAGCAGCGTCTTACCTGTTCCCGGAGGACCTACAAGCAGTGCGCCTTTTGGAATCTTACCGCCGAGCTCAGTGAACTTATTCGGATTCTTGAGGAATTCAACAATCTCCTGAACCTCCTGCTTGGCACCTTCCTGACCAGCGACGTCCTTGAACGTCACGGCAGTGCCTTCGCCCTTTTCATATACCTTAGCCTTGCTCTTGCCTACACCGAAGATGCCGCCTCCGAAACCTCCACCGCCGCCTCCGACGCCACGGAACATGAACACCCAGAAGAGCACGAGCAGAAGGATAGGTCCGAAGCTGATGAGGATGTCCCACAATCCGCTGTGCTGCTTGTTGTCATACTTGATTAAGCCGCTGAAAGTCTTAGCCTTACGTTGCTCTTCAAGGAAGGTTTCAACCTTCTCGGCGCTGCCATACTGCACAAGGAGCACAGGCGTCTTTCCCGTCTGTTTCACAGGCTGTTTGAAGATTTCGCGAATATGCTCAGGCTTTATCTGCAATTCCATCTCATGCTCTACATTATTGATGGTAATAGCCTGCACAAAGCCTTGCTTCACGTAGCTTTGAAACTCCGTGTAGGAAGCATCCTTCGAGACGCTGGAGTCGGTGGTCTTGTCGCCGCCGAACATGTAAGCGCCTATCAAAACGGCCATCACAAGGATGTAAAACCAGTTCATGCTGAACTTTGGCTTCTTCTGACCGTTGTTTGGATTGTTTGTATTTTTCTGCTGATCTGCCATAGATATTATTCGCCTTCACCTTCTTCAAAGATCTCTGCGTCCTGCCAAAGATCCTCTATTCTATAATAATCGCGTACCTCAGGAAGGAAGATATGCACGATGACGTCTGTATAATCCATCGCCACCCACTGCGAGTTCTCACGTCCAGCGATGCGAACAGGCTTCTCTCCTGCCTGCTTGCGTGCAAATTCCTCTACAGAGTCGCATATAGCGTCAACCTGCATCGTGGAATTTCCCGAGCAGATTACAAAATATTGGCAAATGGAACTTTCCACGCCATTGAGGTCAACGACTACGATGTCTTCACCTTTTTTCTCTTCAATACCTTCTACAATTGCGTCAACTAATTTGTTTCTTTGCATTATTTTCTATTTTTTTATTCCATTATTAATTTAATACAAGAGAGAGACAAGTCTCCTTAAGCTCTATATTGCAATTGTTATGCCATCTTTCATCGTCAGAATCTCCATTGAGAAAAATAGCTCACAGACTGCATAATATGGGCACAAAATTACTATTTTCTACCATATTTTTATCCAAAAATCAAAAATTTTATGGTTTTTTATGAAAAAACTTGAGATTTTCTTTGCCATTCCCAAAAAACTATGTAACTTTGCACCCGCAAACAAAACATTTGGGCTATGGTGTAATGGTAACACTGCAGATTCTGGTCCTGCCTTTCCTGGTTCGAATCCGGGTAGCCCAACCACATTGGCGAGTCGATTTTCGGCTCGCTTTCTTGTTAGTATGGCGGCAACTGCGCCAGAAGCCTTGACAAAATAGTATCAATGGCATTTTAGGTGGTCAAGGCAAAAACCAATCCTATAACATATTGATTTCCAACCAAATAGACATTCCAAAGAAAACTCCAACGGATTTATAGTGAAACTCCCACGAAAAGAAACACTTTTCGTGGGAGTTTTGTGTCGTTATCGTGAGAGTCTTTATTCAAAACTCATTGAGATATAAAACACGGGGGATTCTGACAAAATAGCATCTGTGTATTTTGTTTAGAAACTTCCCAGCCAAGCCTTCAGCTCAAGCACCATCTCAAGGTGATAAGGAAACGACTGGCGGAAGCCGAAACCATGGCCTCCCTTTGGATAGACGTGGAAAGTAGCAGGCACATCATGCTTGTAAAGCTCCAGATAGTAGCTTGCACCATTGGCAGGGAGCACAGCCTGATCGTCGTCGGCAAGACAGATGAAGGCACGAGGAGTGACACGAGACACTTGTATGTCGCTGCAATACTGACGCTGCATTCGCTTCGAAGAATGCTTGCCGAGGAAATTCTCAAGAGAACCTTGGTGAGTCAAGCCTTCCATCATTGAGATTACAGGATAGAAGAGTATCTGGAAGTTAGGTTTTGCTTCGCCACGGCTCTGAGTAGCTATGGTGGAAGCAAGATGACCGCCAGCCGAGAAGCCCATGATGCCGACCTGATCAGTCTTCACGCCCCACTTTGCTGCATTGGCACGAACGAGACGCATTGCACCTTCTGCATCGGAGATTGGCACCTGCGGATTGCCATGAGGCATACGATATTTGAGGACAACGGCTGTTATACCCTGTCCCTGAAAGAACTCTGCCCAGTTATGACCTTCGTTGGTCATGGAAAGATGAGAATAGCCACCACCAGGACAAATCACAATCGCACGGCCCGTATTGTTGTTGGCAGCTGGGAAATACACATAGACTTGCGCAGTATCGCGCACATCGCCGTTTCTGTTCGGTTCCCCATTAGCCCACAAGTCCACTTTCACCGGACCGGAAGCCTTCTGAGAGAACGCAGAAACAGAGAATAACACAAGGGTTAGAATGATCAAAAATTGTTTCATGGGTACAAAATTACGAATAAATTTTGAGTTTTCAGTTTTTGTTTTAAGTTTATTGCCTTATACCCCTAATAAAACCACATAAATCACTTTTTTCAAACTCAAAAAGCATTTTCCTATATATAATAATGTGTAAGAGAAAAAAATGTAATACTTTTGCAGCCCGAAAACAGAAAATTCATTCAGTAACCAAGTGGTGGTAATAAACAAAAACCACCTAAAACCATAATATGCAGAAGAACTTAGTTATTGTAGAGAGCCCTGCAAAAGCGAAGACCATCGAGCGCTTCCTTGGCAGCGACTACAAGGTAATGTCGAGCTACGGACACATCCGCGACTTGAAGAAAAAAGGCATCTCACTAGATGAAAAAACACTGATGCCTGCATACGAAATACCTGACGACAAGAAGAAGGTCGTGTCAGAACTGCGTGCTAATGCAAAGAAAGCCGAACAGGTTTGGCTCGCATCCGATGAGGACCGCGAAGGAGAAGCCATCTCTTGGCACCTTTGCGAAGTACTAAAGCTCGATAAGGAAAAGACAAAGCGCATCGTTTTCCACGAAATCACAAAGAACGCCATACTCCAGGCTATTGAAACACCTCGTACTATCGACATGAACCTCGTCAACGCACAGCAGGCTCGTCGCGTGCTTGACCGTCTCGTTGGTTTCAAACTTTCGCCTGTGCTTTGGCGAAAGGTAAAGCCAGCACTCTCTGCAGGTCGCGTGCAGAGTGTTGCCGTTAGATTAATAGTTGAACGCGAGCGCGAGGTGGAAGCCTTCAAGAGCGAACCATATTTCCGCGTAACAGCCCTCTTCACTCTCGACAACGACCAGAAGACTACTGTAAAAGCTAATCTTGACAGACGCTTCTCGACAAAGGAAGAGGCAGAAACATTCCTCGCTCTTTGCAAAGATGCAGAGTTCAAGGTTTCTGATGTGCAGAAGAAGCCTACAAAGCGCACTCCAGCACCTCCTTTCACCACTTCCACTCTCCAGCAAGAGGCTGCCCGCAAGCTCGGTTTTACAGTTTCGCAGACAATGCTCATCGCACAGCATCTTTACGAGCATGGAGAGATCACTTACATGCGTACCGACTCCGTAAACCTCTCTGGCCTTTGCATCAATGCAAGCAAGAAGGAAATCACAGAGCAGTATGGCGCAGAATACAGCAAGGTTCGTCAATATCACACTAGTTCAAAGGGAGCTCAAGAGGCTCACGAGGCCATCCGTCCTACATATATGGACAAAGCTGAAATCGAAGGTAATTCTGCTGAGAAGCGCCTTTATGAGCTTATCCGCAAGCGTACGATTGCTTCGCAGATGGCTGATGCTGAATTGGAAAAGACAACTGCTACCATCTCTGTCAGCGGCACTGACGCTTGTTTCGTTGCCAATGGTGAGGTCATAGTGTTTGACGGCTTCCTGAAGGTCTATCGCGAGAGCACCGACGACGATGATACAAACAAGCAGGAATCAGAGTCGAACATGCTGCCACAAATGGTTGCCGGCGATACGCTTTCCCGCAAGGAAATCGTTTCTACACAGTGCTTCTCACAAGGTCCAATCCGCTTTACTGAGGCTTCTCTCGTACACAAGCTTGAGGAACTCGGCATTGGTCGTCCATCTACTTACGCACCAACCATCTCCACTATCCAGCAGCGTGAATACGTTCAGAAGGGCGACAAGCCTGGATATGAGCGCAACTACACTGTAATATCGCTCAAGAACGACAAGATTTCATCTGCCACAAAGAAGGAAAAGGCCGGTTCTGAGAAGGGTAAACTCATGCCTACGGACATCGGAACCATCGTAAACGACTTCCTCATCGACCAGTTCCCTAACATCCTGGACTACAACTTCACAGCAAAGGTTGAACAGGACTTTGACGCCATCGCAGAAGGAAAGTCCGACTGGCTGAAGTCTATCCAGGTGTTCGACAAGGACTTCGAGAAGGATGTGGAGACTGCTATGGACATTCACAGTGAGCACAAAGTGGGCGAGCGCGAACTTGGCATTGATCCAAAGAGCGGAAGACCTGTATTCGTAAAGATTGGTCGCTATGGTCCTGTAGTACAGCTAGGTGCTGCCGGCGATGAAATCAAACCAGTCTTTGCACAGCTCCCTGCAGGCAAAACAATGACCGACATGACACTTGAAGACGCACTCAAGCTCTTTGAACTTCCTAAAGATCTCGGTAAGCACGAAGGCAAGACTGTAAGCATCGGCACAGGACGTTTCGGCCCGTATGTACTTCATAACAAGAAATATACATCTATTCCAAAAGGCACTGATCCGATGTCATTGACTCTTGATGAGGCTATCGCTCTCATTGAAGAGAAGCAGAAGGCAGAAGAGAAGAAGGTTGTGAAGACATTCGCTGAAGATGCCAAACTAGAAATCCGCACAGGTCGTTACGGAATATACATTGCTTACGACGGCAATAATTTCCGTATGCCTAAGGCTATGCAGCAGAAAGCTGAAGCTCTTACTTACGACGAATGCATGGAAATTGTGAACAAATAAGACCCTCCCAATCCCTCCCACAAAGGAGGGCTTTTGAAAAATGAAACGTATAATTCTAATCGGTTACATGGGCGCTGGCAAGACTACTATCGGACACCAGCTCTCAAAGAAGACTGGCATGATGTTCTATGACCTGGATTGGTATATAGAGTCTCGCCACCGCACCACTGTATCCGAGATTTTTGCAACAAAAGGGGAGGAAGGATTCCGCCAGATTGAACGCGCCATGCTGCATGAAGTAGCTGAGTTTGAAGATGTCATCATCTCCTGTGGCGGCGGCACTCCTTGCTTCTTTGACAACATGGACTACCTCAATGCCCAAGGCGAAACCATTTACCTCAAATGCTCGCCAGAGGTTCTCTTCGAACATCTCAAGATGGGCAAGACCGAGCGTCCGCTTCTCAAGGACAAGTCACCGGAGGAAGTGAAGACCTTCATTGCTGAACAGTTGCAATATCGTGAGCAGTTCTACAGCAAGGCAAAGCACACCGTTGACATAACCCTTATGGATTCTTTAGACAAAATTCAGCTAGCCGTAGACAAAGTTCTCGCTATAGCAGAATAAAAGATCTATGCATCAATTCCCAATTCCAAGAATCCTTATATTCTTCTCTATAGGCATTGCCTTAGCTGACCTTTTGCGTCACTCTGAGGTAATGCCCGTTTTTTCGGGAATCATTCTGCTGCTTACACTCATTGTAACCTACATTCTTCGCAAAAAGGAGATCATCGCTTCTACAACACTTCTCACTGCCTCCATCTTTCTCGGCATGTTCGTTATGTCCGTTGATTGGAAAGGCAAACATGTAGTGCTTCCTGAAAAAGAAATCTCTTACAATGCCGTCATTACTTCGTCTCCTATTCTCAATAATGGCAAATACTCTTGCGACATAGTAACAACATCATTTCAAGATAGTTACAAATTAAAGGCATACATAATCGCAGATAGCACTCTCCATATTGGAGACCAGATTTCATGCATCTCTCGCTGGAACACACCACGCAATTTCACCACATCTCCACATTTTGACTTCGCCCTATTCCTAAAGCGTCATGGCTACGCAGCCACCACCTTCATATCATCAGCAACTACCGCTAACAAAGCACCCACTTCAGATCGGGAAGCCACCATTCCTGAAGGTTCTACTTCGGGACCCTCAATCCCTTTCCGCGAAGCCATCCACCTCTACCCTCTCATTTTTCGCGACAAACTCCTCTCCATACTTCTGCCATCCCATAGCACAGAAGACGAAAAACAGTCTGCTGCCATCATCGCAGCAATGGTTCTCGGCGACAAATCCCAACTGTCCCCAGAGACCAAGCAGGACTACTCATCCGCAGGTGCATCTCATGTGCTTGCCCTTTCCGGATTGCACATCAGTATTCTTTTGAGCATACTAAGCATTCTACTTCGCAATGTTGGCGTAAAGACCCGCATGGCAATACAATTGCTATTCGTTTGGTCATTTGCCCTTCTTGTCGGCATGCCTGTATCCATACTCCGTGTTGCCGTAATGTTCACCCTCCTTATTTTGGTCAAATCTATGGGGCTCATAAACTATTCGATGAACACGCTCTTCACTGCAGCTTTCATCATTCTTCTCTTCTCACCACAGAGTCTTTTTGATGTAGGTTTCCAACTATCTTTCGCCGCAGTTTTCTTCATTCTTATCGCATCTAGATGTCTTTGGTCAAGGGTAAACAAAGACATATACAATAAACATCAGCGGAAACTCGCTTTCGCTAATATTCTCCTTGTATCTTTTGCAGCACAATTAAGCACATTACCACTCATTCTGTACCATTTCGGACAGTTTCCCATATATTTTCTCATCACAAATATATGCATTGGTCTATTCGCCACTATAATTCTCTCGCTTGGAGTCTTGACAATAGTGGTATCCTTCATCCCATACATATATACTATTTGCCAGAAAGTGCTTATTTTCACTGCATCAACGATGAACGATTACACTCATTTCATAGCATCGCTTCCATGTGCCACAGTGCAAGATTTATACTTCAACATACCGCAGGTCATACTCTGTTATATACTTATCTTCCTACTAATTAAGCCTTTTCTGCCAAAAAAGTTTGTAGTTAAGTAAAAAATCATTAATTTTGCAGCCATGAGAATACTAAAAAGTACTGTTTTCCGCGCTCTTTGCGCCATCGCGATTGGCTATATGCTCATCAAGTTCCCTGCAGATTCACAGGCAGCTTTCATCCGTGCCATCGGAGCATTGTTCTTTGCTTCGGGTGCAATCTCATGGGCAAGTTATTTCTACCAGAAAAAGAATGAAGGTAAGGTTGACATTTTTGATGAGCAAGGCAACAAGCTCACACAAAGTTCTCCTTTCTTCCCTATAGCTGGTAGTGGTAGTATTATCCTTGGTATCATACTTATTTTGGTACCAAACACGTTGCAAGATATAATTAATAAAATCTTCGGAGCCATGATTATGCTCGGTGCTTTCAACCAATTCATGAACCTCATGAAGACGCGTCAGTATGCCCAAGTGCCTGTATTCTATTGGATTGTCACTTCATTTGTATTCCTTGTCGGATTGCTTATCACGCTAGAACCGGAGTTCCTATCAGAACTTATCATGCCCCTCTGCGGCTGGTGTTTCATTGCTTACGCATTCCTTGAAGTACTTATCAGCGTACAACTTGCCATTTTCAAGCATAAGTACAACAAGGCAAACCAGCAGATGCAACTGCAAAAGGCTGAGCAAGAGAACACTGAGCTCATAGAAAACATCGAACCAGAAACAATAGAATAAGCCCCTGTTCCCAAAGCGTCCGCTTTGGGCTTCGTATCCATGTTCAAAATAGACAAATCCTCTCCCAAAGGGCTTCTGGCCGTGGAATGGGTAGCTCTCACATACCTTGTTTTCACAGTTGCCCTCATACTCTTCACATACACCTCTCGCGAAAATCCACTCGCTCTCATCGGCGGTCGCGTGCAAGTGCTTGCCATGATGGGCGCTCTATGGCTAATCCACTACTGGTATCCTTGCCAACTCACAGTAACACTGCGCGTTGTTCTTCAAGCGGCATTACTATCATGGTGGTATCCAGACACATACGAGCTTAACAAAGTTCTGCCAAACCTAGACCCCACCTTTGCTGCAATCGACCAGGATTTATTCGGTTGTCAGCCAGCGCTACTCTTCCATGAGGCACTTCCCAAGTGGATGTCAGAGGCTTTCTATCTCGGTTACTGGTCGTACTACCTGATGATTGCGGGTGTTGTCGTGTATTATTTCTTCTGGCAACGTGAGGATTTCCTGCGAGCAACCTTCGTTATGCTCACAGCCTTCTTTGCTTTCTACGTGATTTTCGACCTCATACCAGTTGCTGGACCAACATATTATTATGAATTTGTTGGGCGCTCTGCCATAGAAGAAGGTGTATTCCCTGATGTAGGAAACCATTTTATGACATCACAAGCCTGCTGGCCAGCGCCTGGAAACACAGAAGGTTGGTTCTACGGACTCGTAGAAAGCGCAAAGAACACAGGTGAACGTCCAACGGCTGCATTCCCAAGCAGTCACGTAGGCTGTGCTACTGTCATTCTATTGCTTGCCATTTTCTCTAAGCATTGGAAGATTTCCCTCGCCATTCTTCCTTTATACATACTGCTCTGCCTAGCAACAGTTTACATCCAAGCTCACTATGCGATAGACGCTATCGTAGGTTTCTTTGTCGGCATATCGTTCTATCTCATCTTTAATTTCATATACAAGAAAGGGCAGCTCAGATAATGACCTACCAACAGCTCACAGCCATTCTGCGGAAGAACTATGCCCAAGGCGAGGCACAAGCCATCGCCCGACTGCTTGCTGAGAGACTTTTCGGCCTTAGTTTTGCAGACCTTCTCTGTGGTGCAGACTTAGACATTTCTGTCGAGATCCTTCGTGACTTGGAGCATGGCAGACCAATACAATACATTCTCGGCAAAGAAACATTCCTAGGTCGTGACTTTGAGACAGGCGAAGGCGTACTCATTCCTCGCCCGGAAACAGAAGAACTATGCCAGTGGATCATAGATGAATGCAGAATGCAGAATGCAGAATGCAGAATCCCAGATGCTCAAAACGGGGATATCGCAAGCCAACTCTGCATTCTGCATTCTGCATTCTGCATTCCTACTATCCTCGACATTGGCACTGGCTCAGGAGCTATTGCAATAACTCTTGCCGCAGAAATCCCCTCTGCGCAAGTCACAGCCATTGACATTTCCGAAAAAGCCCTTGCTTATGCCAAGCGCAATGCTGCAAGAAATGGTGTAAAGATTAACATCAAAAAACAGAACATCCTCAACGGCAGTTATGTGGGATCAAGAGCATCAGCTACACCAGAAAACTTTTCCCTCATCGTATCAAACCCTCCTTACATAATGGAAAAGGAACGTTCTGAGATGTCTGCCCACGTACTTGATTACGAACCAAGCCTCGCGCTATTCGTTCCCGATGATGATCCGCTGCTGTTCTATCGAGCCATAGCCGACTATGCCCTCTCGCATCTTACTGATGGCGGTCTTCTTTTCTTTGAAATCAATCCGCTTTGCGCCAATGAAATGAGGAAAATGCTCACCGCCAAAGGCTTCACAGACATAGAGATACGTTGCGATCAGTTCGGCAAACAGCGCATGCTGAAGGCTACATACGACAAAAAAAATGCACATATTAGTGAAATAATCTGCTCTTCATTGCCGGATATTTAAAATATTCACTACCTTTGCACGCAAATATGGACATAAAACAAGTGCTTGCTGCCCTTGAAACTTTTGCTCCTCTGCCGCTGCAGGAAAGCTACGATAATGCTGGCTTGCAGATTGGATTGACAGGAGAGCAAGATGTTACAGGGGCATTGTTGTGTTTAGACGTCACCATAGACGTTGTGGAAGAAGCCATTAGGAGTGGCTTCAATCTCATCGTGTCCCACCATCCGCTATTATTTCGCGGTCTCAAACGCATCTCTCAGGACGGAACAAGCGTGGAGCGTATTGTGATGAAAGCCATCCAGAACAACATCGCTATAATATCCATGCACACCAATCTTGACAACGCTCCTGGCGGTGTCAACCACAAGATGGCAGAGAAACTTGGGCTCGAGAACGTACGATTCCTACAGTCTTTCAGTCGCGCAGGCTACGAAGGAGGTTCGGGTGTCATCGGAGAAATCAGCGCAACAGCACCGGGAGTTCCTTTCGTAGAATACGTAAAGGCCGTCTTCAAAGCACCTTGCGCATTGTGCTCTGCAGACCTTCCCCCTGCCCCTTCCTTTCAGGACGGGGAGGGATTACACCATCCGGAAGGGCATTTTTCTCCCCGTCCTGAAAGGAAGGGGCAGGGGGAAGGTCCTGATGGTGTCATCAAGGTCGCCCTCTGTGGCGGAGCAGGTTCCTTCCTTCTTGACGAAGCAAAAGCCCAAGGAGCAGATGTATTCATCACAGGCGAGATGCATTATCACGAATACTTTGAAGCACTCGACGATATTCAGATTATCGTGCTCGGCCATTACGAGACAGAGCAGTTCACCAGCGAACTCTTACAGGAAGTACTCGCCAACAATTGTCCAGACCTCCCTACCCGACTCTTCGGAAGCACGAACCCAATCTACGTGAAATAAAGAGCCCCCTATCCCCCGAAGGGGGAACTTCCAATAGAATCATTCGCAGAAACACAAATTTATCATAAACCACCCTTGCCCCATAAAGCTATAAACATCTCCCCTTTGGGGAGCTTGAGGGGCCTTTAAATATTTATACTATGGCAAAGAAAAATCCAGAAGACTACACAGTAGAAGAGAAACTGAAGAATCTCTATTCACTTCAGGCTACCCTCACAAGCATCGACGAGAAGCGCGCACTCCGCGGTGAACTTCCTCTTGAAGTAAAGGACATTGAGGATGAACTCGCAGGTCTCAAGACTCGTCAGGAGAAGTATGCTACAGAGATTCAGGACTACAAAAAGGCTATCGAGATTCGTGAAAACGAAATCGAAGAGGCAAAGATGCTCATTGAGCGCTACAAGACTCAGCTTGACGAAGTTCAGAACAACCGTCAGTATGACTCGCTCACAAAGGAAATAGAGTTCCAGGGACTCCAGATTGAGCATTGCCAGAAGCTTATCCGTGAGGCAAAGAAGAAGGTTGAAGAGCGCACAGAAGACCTTCAGCAGACTCGTAAGGACATTGAGGACAAGGACGCTATCCTTGAAGAGAAGAAGAACGAACTTGAGGAAATCATTGATGAGACTCGCGCTGATGAGGACAAGCTCAAGATTAAGGCTAAGGATCTTGAGGCTAAGATTGAAAGCCGTCTTCTCACAAGCTTCCTCCGCATCCGCAAGAATGCCCGCAACGGTCTCGGCGTCGTTTATGTACAGCGTGACGCTTGCGGCGGTTGCTTTGCAAAGATTCCACCACAGCGCCAGCTCGACATCAAGATGCACAAGAAGATCATCGTGTGCGAATACTGTGGCCGTATCCTCGTTGACCCAGAACTTGCAGGCGTTAAGATTAAGCCAGTAGAGGAGAAGAAGCCTACTCGCAAGACTCGTGCCACTCGCAAGAAGAAGGTAGAAGAGCCAACAGAAGATTAATCTATAACCTTCATATACAACAAATTAAAGGCAGCCGTCACACCGATGGCTGCCTTTTTCTGTTTTTATTTGCCTATTTGATTTTTTTTCTCCAGCATTATTCCTTATTTTTAGATAAAAAATGTAACTTTGCAGCGTAGATTTCCAAATCCGTAAATTGTAAATAATATCATGATAGTAAAGACATACAGCGCAGCTCTCAACGGGCTAGAAGTTTCAATTGTTACCGTAGAAGCATTCAGCACTACCGGAATAGCCTATCACCTGACCGGCCTTGGCGATGCTGCCGTAAAGGAGAGTCATGACCGCATATACGCAGCCCTTACTTCCATCGGGAAGGCTCCTAAAATGGCAGAATACACCATAAATCTTGCTCCTGCCGACCTCAAGAAGGAGGGAAGTGCATTTGACCTTCCTGTAGCAATGGCTATACTTGAACTTAACGGTCAGGTGGAAAAAGGTGCTACAAAGGACTATCTTTTCCTCGGTGAACTCAGTCTTGACGGTAGCATCCAGCCTATCAAGGGTGCTTTACCTATTGCCATCGAAGCCCGTAAGCGTGATTTTGCAGGCATGATAGTACCGAAAGAGAACGAGAGAGAAGCTGCTGTTGTCAACAATCTACCTATATATGGAGTTAACCACATCACTCAGGTCATTGATTTTCTCAATGGCAATCCGCAACACCTTGAACCGGCATTCGTTGATACTCGCAAGGAGTTCTGCGAAGAAGAAATAACATTCGATGTTGACTTTGAGGATGTAAAGGGACAGGAAGTCGTAAAGCGCGCTATGGAAGTGGCAGCTGCTGGTGGCCACAATATAATCATGGTCGGCCCTCCTGGCTCTGGTAAATCAATGATGGCGAAGCGTTTACCAACCATTCTTCCCCCTCTCACACTCGCAGAAAGCCTTGAAACCACACAGATCTATTCCATTGCAGGAATGCTCCCAACGTCAACCACTGGCGGTTCGCCGCTGATGACTCGCCGTCCGTTCCGTTCCCCTCACCACACAATCTCACAGGTTGCCCTTTGTGGAGGAGGTATGGTGGCTCGCCCAGGAGAGATTTCTCTTGCCCATAACGGAATTCTCTTTGCAGACGAGCTTCCTGAGTTCAATAAAAAGACGCTTGAGGTAATGCGCCAACCGCTTGAAGACCACAAGGTTACCATTTCTCGCGCCACTTACAACATAGATTATCCGTGTAACTTCATGTTTGTTGCAGCAATGAATCCTTGTCCTTGTGGATATTACAACGATCCAACTCACGAGTGCAACTGCACACCAGGACAGATAAAGCGATATCTCGGAAAGATCAGCGGACCACTACTAGACCGCATAGACCTTCAGATTGAGTGTACAAATGTCAAGTTCAACGACCTTGCAAAACTGCAACCTGGAGAGCCAAGCCGAGACATTCGTGCCCGTGTTGTGGCAGCCAGAAACATACAAACCAAGCGCTTTGCCGAGGACGCCGGAGTCTATTGCAACGCCCAGATGAACGAAAAGCTCATCCATAAATACGCTGAACCGACACCAGATGCAATGACCGTCCTGAAGACTGCCATGGAGAAGTTCAACCTCTCTGCTCGCGCTTACTCCCGCATACTAAAGGTGGCACGAACCATCGCCGATCTGGACAATAGCGAGAGCGTTGAGAAACGCCACATCCAGGAGGCCGTTCTCTACCGAAGCCTTGACCGCAGTTATTGGGGAGAATGGTAAATTGGAAAAAGATTAAGGTTAAAGGGGTAAGAGATTCTTTATGGCATTTGCCGCTTCAAGACGACACGAAGAGAACGTAGGCCAATCATTGAAGTCTATTATGCAGAAACTGCCGTCTGCCTGAACTATTGCGTCTCCACCGTAGATCCTTACACCCGTTAGCGACGCTATGCGGTCAACTTCAAAACGAAAAGCCTCCACATCGAACTCATAATGGCAGGCTTTTCCATTAGCCTCTTCCAGTCCAAATTTTGTATGTCCGGTATCCGTTGGGTATGAATGCTGAAAGAAAGTGCCTTCTACGCCATAGAATTTCACTAAATCGCCTTTTATATGGGCCTGTCTTATCCAACAGTCAATACCACGAGATTTCATTCTTTCGATGGCTGCCTGTTCCTGTTCAGCCGAGTGGCACAACACGACGTCATCCTTTATTTCCGCAGAACCGTCACCGCGCTTTATCCACACTCCATCAGGCCCGTCTGTTGGCGGTATCGCTATTCCATTTTTCCTAAGCAGCATATCCAGATCATAGCGTCTTGAACAGAGGCGTATGCCCTTCGGACTATTGAGCACCGCCGCCCCGCCAGCATCAAGCAACGTTAAGACATCCTCACCACGAGCCATGGAAAGCACAACATCCTTCCCTACAAGCTGTTCAGCAGATAGCATTTGCGGCTTGCAACAAAAGACATTATGACCATCTGCCGTCAAACTTTCGCCAACAGCATCAAGTATCGCCTTGTCCTTATCTATGGAAGAGGGCGAGAACCTTTCTTCTCTATATATCAGCAGTATCTCCAAGCTTGTTTTTTGGGCTTTTGGTTTATGGCCTTTAGCCTTTAACTTTAATTACGAATTACGAATTAAAAACCTTTCAGCCTTCTCTATGTCAGAAGCGTGGTCAATGTCAAGAACCTTACTGAAGGGGAAAGCCACGAGTTTACGTCCGTCCTCAACAAGTCCTCGCTGAAAGTTTCTCATACGACTCTGTCCGCTTGCCATGCAACGGTTTAGAGTATCTATGGCATTAGGTTTCAGTCCGTAAATACCTCCAGAGATGTAAGTGCAGGAATGCTCCGGATCGGCGTCAAGGAATCCGGTGATTTGACAGCCCCCTCCAACTCCCCTTAAAGGGGAGAGACTTTGACCTTGACCAGCGCTTGCCTCCCCTCCTGTGGAGGGGGCGGGGGAGGTTTTAACATATAGCGGCTTCTCGTCGTCAATATAGTCCGTCACGCCCATCAGCCCATCGCAGTCGCTGCTCTCGAAGGCAGCGATGTAGTCGGCAAACTCATCCTCGCGGAAAATCGTGTCAACGGTTGTAAGCACAAAAGGCTCACCCAGAAGGTATTTGCTAAGTTCATAAAAGCTGTGCATTGAACTTGGTGTTGCCTTAACGATATGACGAACAGGCACTTCTACCCCATTGAGACCATTGCGCTCCATTTCCTGCAGATGCTCATGAACCATAGCCATCGGATCGTTCTCATTCTCTGCTGCACGGCAGATGATTACGATCTCACTTGCACCATGGACAGAGAATATACGAATAAGCCTGTCTATGAGGCACTCACCTCCGACCTTAACCAACGGTTTCGGCACGTCGATGCCTTCTTTGGCTAACCGTGAACCTTCACCTGCAGAAATTATTGCGTATTTCACTTTTATATACTTTTCGGATTCTTGCTATGTTTATGCTGCAAAATTATAAATTATTTCGTTAATTCGCTGCTATACAATCACATTTTTGAGAAATACAATGATATTTTTATTTGATTATTCTTGTCTATCCATAAATATCCATAACTTTGCACCCACTACAACCAATAAACACTTGCCATGAACATAACTTCCATCTCACAACGACTTGTTGAATCGGCAAAAGGAACGGTGCTCCGTTTTCCTTTGACCATCATTTTCCTCGTCATGCTGAGTCTCCAGTTGATGTATATAGTATTGGCAGAGGCGAATCCTAACGCGCTGACGTTCTTCCTTGCTGTGGGAATGTTGGTCAGTTTGCTCTTTCATGTCTGCGAAGAAGATATGCCGGAAGAGAAAAAGGGTAAGGCAAACACTGCTTTGGGCATAGCACTAGCCGTTCTTGCCGGCGACAGTTTCCTTCTGCATGCCATGGACGAGATTTCTACAGCGATGGCTATTGCACAGACTGCCGCCATTACTGCTCTTGTCGTGGCTGTCTGCTTCCTACCTTTCTACAAGGAAAAGGATGACAGGAAGTCATGGAACTTCGTCTTCAACCTTCTGCTCAGCGGTGCCATTGGCTATGCCGTAGGCCTTATCATGATGCTTGGGCTGTTCTTCCTCTATTCCGGAAGCTGCGAACTGTTTGGCTTGAAAGTAGAATATAAGGTTCACGGCGTGCTTGCAGTGCTTTGCCTTGTTACGATACCTGTGCTCCTCTTCCTTATCCGCATACCAGAAGCCGAACAGAAGCACAACAACATGTTGCCGAAGAACCGCTTCGTTCTGGGCATCTCACGCTACCTCTTCCTCCCTCTCGTACTGCTCTACATGGCAGTTCTCTATGTCTATGGAGCAAAGATTCTCTTCACATTGACCTTGCCAAAGGGAATGTTGGCAGGCATGGTCTCTGCACTAATGTTCGGAATAGTCAGCCTTACGTTTCTCCTGTACCCTTACATTAACGACATAAGGCACAAAGGTTTCGAGAAGAAGGTGATGCGATGGATTCTGCCTGCCGTCCTGCCATTGCTTGTACTGATGAGCATAGGTCTTGGCAGACGACTTATGGACTACGGCATCACGGCAAACCGTCTCTATGTTCTCACGCTTAACGTTTGGTTCTACGCCGTTGCCATTGGTCTGTGGCTGAACAAGGCTCGCCGCATACATTGGATAAGCATCAGCTTCTCTCTCATCCTCATAGCCACTTCGTGCCATCCTCTAAACTATACAAACATAGCTCGCTGGACAATTCTCAGTCGTTTTGACAAGGCGTTGGCAGCTTATCCTATCAAGAACACAATAAAGATAGATAACGACCTGCGTAAGTATTTGCTATCATTGCCGAAGGACGCTGCACGCGAGCAGTATCGCGCTTTCCAGGATTGCTCAGACCTTGACTACAAATACTATACGGCGAAGCTCGGCGATGATGCACCACGACTATACCGCGACTACGATGACTACATGGACATAAAGTCAGAGGCAGACAAGAAGAAGGTTCTGCACTCACGAGAGATGGAATACAACTATGACTGTAGCATTACAGTGCCTGAAGGCTACAAGAACATGTTGGATATAAACGTTAATCAAGCCATAGTTTCAAAACCTGACGACATGCGCAAAGACATTGCAGATTTCGTTTATGACCTGAACGACAAAACCTTCAAGCTCAGCATTGCCGACCATGGTATTTTTGAAATTCAGCATGCCAACCTTGATGAGAACAAGCAATACACTTACACAACTGAAGACAAGAAGACCATGCTCGTTATCAAGAGATTAGAACTTACAAACCCTTACGATGACGGCTATAGATGCAACCTCAACGGCTACCTTTTCTTCAAGTAATTCAATATAATTCTGTCGTTTACTGTTTTCCTTCCTTACGAAGGAAAGGTGTCATCCTAGGCGGGAAGCTTTTCCTTCCTATAGGAAGGAAAGTTTTCCCAGCCTCAAAAACGGGCGAGGACAAAAGAATTTAGGAGGGTGCTTTGCCCTCCCCTTGTGGGGGAACTGGTGGGGGCTCTCAGCCTGAAAGGCTTACAGCGCCTAGCCCAGGGCAAAGCGTAGCGACACCCTGGGTGTTGGAGCGGTGGCGGAGGGAACGCCTTGAAAAGGCAAAAGCCCTAAACTGGGACAGAGAATGTTAAATAATACTTTTTTTCGCAAAACCCTACATACCCTACATGGAATCGCTGAAATCCCCTGTGTTTATCGGCATTCTCGGACTATGTTGGGTTTATGAAGGGTGCATGTATGGTAATTTTGCCTACATGGAATTTGGCATGTTTCTGCATGTTAGGTATGTTAGGTCTATGTTGGGTCAAAAATTACCCTACATGGAATTAACACCTTAACTACTAGGCAGTTATGATACCCTATGCAAGGTATGTAGGGTAATGCTCCAAAAAACCGTGATTTTTTCGTTTTCCAGTCCCCAGAACCACAATATTCAGAACCTATATCAAGAAAATCTGCAAAAGGCGCCCATTTTACTCTTCTGAGCACCGTCAAAAGAATGCCAAAAATGCCACTTTCAGCGTCACCACTTTCTTGTTCAGCGTAGCACGACAACCCTCAATATTCTAACGCCGAATGGCCACTTTTCTACAATTTTTCACGCCAAACAGCATCGTTTCCTACCTTTTTCAGACCAGATCGTCACGATTCCACACCATTCCAGCGCAGATTAGGCTCAATTTTCCTCATTCGCATACCAGTTTAGGTACTCACGCTCGGAACCGAAGGTCGGCGATCCGAAGGAGAAAGTCAAATAATCAAATTAAAATTTGGAATTTCACTCGCTTAATCGTACCTTTGCAGCCCGATGAAAGCTATAGTTCGCATATTGTTCTGCTGTGCAGTGTTCTCCATCATCGCTTGTGGTGGAGCCAATCCGTTTGATGCCAAGCTGCGTCATCTTGACTCTCTGCTCATAGAGCATCCGGATTCCGTATATCAGATGCTTGAGGGCATGGAGAAGGAATCTCATGCGCAGTCGGAGTCATCAAGGATGTACTACGCCCTTTTGCGTGCCGATGCCCAGAACAAGGCTTACATAGACTTTACCACCGACTCCGTGATGCTGCAAGTTGCTGATTACTACGACCAACATGGCACTGCCAACGAGCAGATGCGTGCTCACTATCTCCTCGGTTGCACCTATCGCGACCTTAATGATGTCCCTATGGAACTGCAATGCTTCCAAGAAGCCACAGAGAAGGCTGACACAACGCAGAAGGATTGCGACCTATACACTCTCTACGCCATCTATGGACAGATGGCAGATATATATCATAGTCAGTTCTTGCCAGATGAAGAACTTAATGCTCTAAAAAAGTGCGAAGAGATAGCCTGGAAGGACAAGGATACTCTTGCTGCATTAAAAGCCTACGAATTGCGAATACGCCCATATTATTTCTTGGGGAATCAAGACAGTGTACTATCAATTACAAAGAATGCACGCAATCAATATCAATATATAAAATATAATAAAGTAAAAGAGGCGGCACAATTCCTCGCTCCAAGCATAGGTGTTTTTTTGAAAAGAAACGAGCTTGACTCTGCTCGTACCTATATGGACACATTCGAAAGAGAGTCTGGTTTTTGGCATGATGGTAATGTTATATCAACCAATGCCAAGTTGTATTACTACTACAAGGGTAAATTATCTTTAATAGACAACCAAACGGATTCTGCCAGATACTATTTCAATGAACTACAAAAAGCGGGTTGGAAAGAAGCTGCGTACGAAGGCTTTGTTCAGCTTTATAATAAGACCAATACTACCGATTCGTTGGCTAAATACGCAGAGCTTTATGTCCAAGCGAATGATTCCGCAAGGGCATCAACCAGTACGGAAGTCATCGCCCAGATGTCAGCAATGTACGATTATACCCTTCAAGCAAGAAGAAACAAGGACTTGTCTATAAGCATTGCGCAAGAAAAATTCGCAAACAAGACAATGCTATTCTATGTCGCATTGGTCACTCTTATCCTCATCATAATAATACTGCTGTTCATATATGGTTATAAGGAGCACTATAGAAAGAACAAGCAAAAGCTTGCGGACACGATTACGCGTTATAACTCCGCAGTACATCTATTAGAGGAAAACGAAGAACAAAAAAGAATGCTGGAAGAAAAACTATTGTCTTCAAAAGGATTGGCAGAAGACATAGTCAGAAATTACCAGAAGGAAATAGATACATTAAACGATAGAATACAAGAGTCCAACACACTAATATCTAGCCTGAGAAGCATGTATTCAGATGTTGACTTTAACGCTTGGATTGATAATTTCGTCAAGGCTGAAATAGTATTCAAACTACAAGATCTTCTTATCCCACATTCTGCTGGGCATGTATATACAGCAGATGAAAAATTGTGGGCACAGATCCATGAGCATTTCAATGAAAACGCTTACTCATTTGTAACCCATATCCGTAATGAGAAATACGGCCTCAATGAGATAGACTTAAAAGTAGTTATGCTGACTGTGCTTGGTATCAAGACCAATGATATTGCACTTCTGTTGGACAAGTCAAACAATCATATCACAAATATCAAGAAGCGAATTGCCGACAAGGTATTCAATGAAGATGTATCTGCTAGAAGATTAAGGGATGGACTTCTCTCTATGGTGAAGACCATGCTTGAACTCACAAAAACTTAACAATCTTTTTGCGCGACACTTGTACACTCTTGGTTTGCACGAATATAACATATTGATTATCAGTGCGATACCCCCCCCTGTAGTGTGATTATTGTGTGATTATTGTGTGTTTTAAAATGAGTTTTTAGAACATCATATTAAGCTTTCTTTATAATTTTGCAGCGATTTCAAAAACAAAAAGAATCGTAAACATTATCAATCAAAATTATGAAGAAAGTATTTTTTATCAGTGCTTTGCTCTGCTGTTTACTAAACGCCAATAGCATAGCATCTTCTATTTTTCCACAAGAGGACAGAAGAACATTGCAAATCCTCTTAAATTGTAAAACAATTGATCCAACGATTATCAGTCAAGGCCCTCATCGTACCCCACCCCAAATCCCTGATGTGTACTTTGATGCGTCTGCCTCGACAGTGTATTTCGAGAATCCATGCTACGAATGCACACTTGAACTTGTAGTTCCAGGTACTGAAACCGTTGCGTATTCATATAATATACCTGACGGCGATGATTCCGTACAACTCCCAGCATTCCTTTCTGGCGACTATGAACTCCACATCCACCGTGGAAACTATTGCTTCTGGGGAGTGATAGATTTATGCTAATTCGTTATTACACTTATTATCATAATGTTTATATCCTCATGAATAAAAAGAAACTGTTGGCAACCCTGTTGCTATTAGGCGGATCTTTATTAGCCCATAGCCAGATAGACTTGTCTGGCATGGAGCCTTCATCTGCCGATAGTCTGCAAAAGAACAGAATACGATATTTCTCCCCCGGTGGTGGAGGGCAAAACAAGATTTGGGATTTCTCCCGTAAACTTGATTCCAAAGAAGCATCACAAGTGACCTTTTGCAAAGACAGTACAGGAGTATTGTCCATCACTGAGAACGGAAAAGTTTTTTACTACAGCAACTCCTCCGATACACTTGTTCTTTCTTCCAAGGAGTCACCATTGGAGAGCAAGTCCTATCCCAATGGTAAACATATCAGGTTGCTACCTGTCAGGTATGGCTGTTCCGTAAATATGCCATTCCGATGCGAAGGCATGTATTGTGGCAATCATCCTTTCCGTGAGGTTGGTTCCACAAGTGTAAACATGGATGCAGAGGGGTGCATTGTTATGGCAGAGAATGACACTATATACAATGTCAAGAGAGTACATACCATTGACACTTACTCCATCTGCATGGACATCAGTGCTGCTGCCCTTGACACGGCTAAGCTCACTCAGGTCATTGACGAACGTTATGAATGGTACATACCGGATTCCCAGTATCCGCTCATTGAGAATGTTACCAGCACAACCTATCTCAATATGGATGCCATAGGCACTACAAAGTATGCCTTCTGCAATCTGCCAGCAGACAAGGCTGCCCTATACATCGTGGAAAATGCAGACATAGAGTATGACGAGGAAGACAACTCGTTCGAGCACGAAACTCCAGAGGCAGACATCATCCATTATAAGATAGACGCCTATGGCGGCATTGTCAGCATTACTTACGATATGGATGTAGATGCCACCATCAGCACTATTGTCGCCAGCCACATGGGTATGACTCATAGTTATAGGGAGTGGACCCAAAAATCAGGAACGGGCTATAGTACTCAAATAGACTGCAGCAGCCTTCGACCTGGTATATATATTCTTTATATAAATGTTAACGGAAAAATATATAGCGAGAAAATAACACTATGACAATGATGTTCAACTCTACAAAACCCCAACAGAAGCTATTTCTAATACTACTCTTTCTAATGGGAGTTTCGCAGTATGCGTTCTGCGATGGTGATCCAAAGCAGATAGATTACAACTATTTGAGAACGCCAGAAGCATCCGCATTCAAGAAGTACGGAGAAGAGTCTGTAAATGAATATACTGGCACCGCCGATATTTCCGTTCCCCTCTATACCATAAAAAGCAAGGACGTTGAGATTCCGCTTGTTCTGCGATACGACGCTTCTGGTATCAAAGTAGAGCAGGAGGCTTCATGGGTAGGTCTTGGTTGGAATCTGATGGTCGGAGGTTGCATCAATTATGTTTGTGCTGGCGAGCATGACCAATATACACAATCATATATCAGCAATCAAACATGGACAGAATATCTAACCAAAATACACACTGCAAATATTAGTGGAACTCAATATTTCAATTATCAGACAGATGATATTAATACGTGGATGAACTGTGTACCTCACAGCTTCGCATTTGAGCCTCCATACTATGACAATCTTAGTCAAGATATGCGAAATTATTTAATGTGGGGCTATGGGGAACGTGACTTCTATTCGGTCAATGTGTTGGGTAAGTCTTTCAAATTCTTTATTGACCCTGCAACATTAAACCCCTATGTAATAGGAGAAGCGGGAGAGGAATTTAAGATAGAACCTTCCTACAAAAATGAGACACAAACAGGAATAGGAAATCAATATGACGTGTCAGCATGGACAATAACAGATTCTAACGGCTATATATATAGTTTCAGCAATGGAGATGTCTCAACCAATGGAAAAGGGCATGCTTATACGTTCTGTTGGTACCTGACAGGTATTGAGACCCCATTAGGAGAGAAAGTTCAACTTTCCTATACGAAACATCAAGAGTGGGGGAAAAAGAAAATGTCGGAATCGTATGGCCGGTTGCACAATTCAGTAAGCAATGGCGATCAAAACTACGGCACATGGTGATATTCAAGAGTCTTGGATGCTGGATGGATAAGAAATTCCTTTGTTCAGGAGATTAAGACCAGTAATCAAACTGTATCCTTTCTTCTGTCAAATAGTGATGAATGCAGTGGCAAGAGGCTTGATGCAATAGTGGTAAAATCAAATGATGCAGACTCAACTATCGTGAAAAACATCAGCCTCTCGTATAGTTCTTTTGTCAGTTCCGATGTTGGAGGAGACTATGATCCTGACGCTAACAATAATGTTGAACTCAGATTAAAGCTAGATGAAGTAAAGGATATTGCATCCATGGATACCCTTTCAACAAAGTTCTTCTACAACTCATTGAATCTCCCTTCTAAAAGATCCTGCGCTCAGGATTATTGGGGATATTATAATGGGCAAAACAATGCATCGACAGCTTTGCTGGGTATATATGGACATACAATGATACCTACTCCAAATAATTTTATGTCTTATAATTATAATAGCGAGTTAGCTGACATACGAGGTGCTGATCGCAATAGCCGAGGCGATTATATGCAGGCTACTATGCTTAATAGAGTAGTATATCCAACAGGTGGTTATACTACCTATGAATACGAACCGAACACTTGTCGTGTGGGAGACTATAGAGAATCACTAGAGTATGAAGAATTCATAAAAAGGCCATTTGATGTGAGTGTACACCATTCATACAGCTATACGCCAGATGCCCCCGTGGTGGTGACAAACACACCTGTTCCGTTTACGGTAACAGACAGTCTGTCGTTCAGTCTTGATGTTAGATGTGGCGGATCTGCCATCAACGGGCATGAAATCGCCATAATAATTGTATCAAGGAGTACTGAAAATACAAGAGTGATTCCTGTAGAGTATAACAGTTCAAATGATTATTGTACTGTCTTGCAAGATACTCTTCCTCCTGGAAATTATGAATTGACTATAGGAGCACCAGGTATAGGAGACCAGAACTATGGAATAGGATGCTGGTTAAGGGGATACTATCGCCCCAGATCATTTTTTGACTTATATCCACAAAATATTTATTCAAGGGCTATTGGTGGACTTAGGGTAAATACCATTCGCAATTATGATAATGATGGACAAAAGTTAGGCTATACCACATTTGATTACAATAACTCTGGCATACTCTTGAATAGCATAGAGACGATTGAGCCATACAGTTATACTTATTTGAAATCAGAACCCAACGGATGGGGGCCTTTGTCGATTTATAGCAGACATTATATTTCTGGTTGGAACATTACCTCTGGTCAATCTCGTTTTCCAGCCTTTTTCGCTTCGTGCAATCCTGGTGACGTTGGATATTCACAGATCACAAAACGCACTTACAATGGAAGAGACAATCTGGAAAAGACCGAAATCACGTCATACATCAATCATAAACCAGAAGGCTTGGGCTTCTTGGATTATTATAAATGCCTTGACAATGGAAAATTGCTCAGTAAGGAAATATATGATGCTAATGGGACATTAGTTTCAAAAACAGAGAATACATATCGTTTCCATGATTTAGAGTTTGATGACAGAAAAGACAAATGGTATTCAACCAACATGGTTGCCAAGGATATGCTTAGGATAGATCCTTACTTGCAGTATTTTAATGAATCAGAATTCCCTAATCGATTCTTGGTTTGGAAATATCCATACATTCAATCATGGATAGAGTTGACAAAAACGACTAATAAGGAATATTGTCCTGATGGTAGCGTTATAGAAAAGACACAGGAATTTGCTTACAACTTAAATCGTCAGGTTTCACGAATAGATGAGACTGTGGGAGATACCACAAAAATCCAACGTACAGAAATAACTTATTCAGGAGAAGGAAAAGACTATATCAGTCAATGGATGAAGGATGGTCCACATAGACTTAGCGATGTGGTTGAAACAAGAAACATTCTGAGAGAAAACGGCGAAGAGACATGTTTGGATACAAAGCATATAGTCTATGGTTCACATTATGACTTTGAAGCACATAAATCACGTTATCTACCTGTCTCTACTTCAACTTCAATCGGCGACAATCCGCTTGAGACTCGTGCCACATATTCATACGACGATTCCTTGAACGTCCGTTCGGTCACGATTGATGGTATGGAGACTGTCTATATATGGTCATACAAAGGTCAGTACCCAATCGCCAAGATTACAGGCCTAACCTATGCCGAGGTTGAGAGTGCAATAGGTGCAACAACCCTATCAACCTTACTGGGAAAGCCCGAACCAACGCAAGCTGACCTCAGGTCTATTCACGATGCCATCAATGCTATAGGGGGACTTGTAACCACCTATACCCACAAGCCTCTGGTCGGCATCCTATCAGAGACACAGCCTAACGGCCACACTATCTATTACGAATATGACGGCTTCGGGCGTCTGACGAGAGTTCTTGACCATAACGGACATACTATTTCAACCAACAGCTACAACTACAAGAGATAATGAATATGTACAAAACGCATATCACAATAACGATGATGATGGCATTGCTGCCTAACATCTTACATGCCCAGACCACTTCACAGAACTATGTCAAGACCGTTACGATGCTGGATGCCGAGGGAACGGACTCGCTGCAGGCCGTGCAGTATTACAACGGTCTAGGATATCCTACACTTGCCGTGGCAACAGCAAACGCACAGGGAGGTACAGCATACTCGCTGACCACCTACGACGGATGCGGACGCGAGGAACGCAAGTATGCACCCGCGCCTGGCACCTCCCTTGACTATATCACGGAAAGTTCCATGCAATACAAGGGTACGATGTTTTACTCTGATAACTATGCTTTCACCCAGAATCACCTTGATGCACTTGACAGGGTGACTGCCGTTGACATTGCAGGATACAGATGGAGAAATGCGGGAAAGCAGAACAGGACGGAGTATCGTGCCAACAATGCTGCCGACAACGTACTACACTATGCTGCCACGGCAAGTGACAATGACGGAGGACTCATTATTCCATCAAGCACATCATGCCAGTATTACCCTTCTGGCTCGCTTCGCAAGGTTACGTCATACGATGCCGACAACAAGAGTGTAACAGTATTCACTGACATGCAGGGACACAAGATTCTTGAACGCTCGGCTGCCGGAGATACATACTATGTGTACAATAATCTGGGGCAACTGCGCTTCGTTCTGCCTCCAGCATGTCAAAATTCAAGCGACCACACAATATTTTCCTATGAATATCGTTATGATAATAGGGGGCGTGTCATAAAGAAGATTCTCCCTCAGGCTGGCACAACCCAGTACTGGTACGACAATGCCGACCGTGTAGCTTACATGAAAGACCCTGCGCTCGGCAGCAGATACCGCTTCTATCTGTATGACAGGTTCGGAAGACTGTGCGTACAGGGTACATGCAGCGACGGCAGCCGTGATTCATCCGTTCCTGCCATCACTGCCTATGAAGGTGGCACTAGTGGAATATGCATGACAGGCTATACCGTTCCCTACAGCATAAGCAATCCGCAGCTTGAAATCGTAAACTACTACGACAACTACAACTTCATCGGCGCAAACTTCTCAAATAGAATGCCGACCATAAGCATCAGCGATAATCAGAGACAGTACGCCAAAGGTTCCTTGACAGGAATAGTGGTGTATGCAACCAATGGCGAGGCTCTTGGTTCCATCAACGTGTATGACCAGAAGGGGCAGGTGGTAAGGTCTGTGCGCAAGGGACTCGGGGGTCTGGCAGAGGACGTTAGCATGGCATACACATTCACAGGGGCGGTGGACAACACGGAGGCGCGTGTCAATGTGGGCTATGGCAGTGACTTAATTGCCCAGACCGGCTATGACTACAGCTTTGGAAAGAAGACCCAGATGACTATGTCACTGAGTCATGGAGCTGGTGTGAAGTCGGCCAGCACGCAATACAGCTATGACAACATCGGAAGACTATCTGGGAAAAGAATTCCGATGACAAGCACCAATTGGATTGACTATACCTATTCATACGATGTTCATAACTGGCTGACAGGCATCAGCAGCCTGGGATTTTCAGAAAAACTCTTCTATGCAGACGGACTTGAGAATGCATATTACAATGGTAATATCAGCACCATAAAATGGTCGTCAGGCGATAATAACTATCAGGGATACAATCTGGAATACGATGACTGTAACCGTCTCTGCAATGCAACCTTTGGGGGTGGCAACAATCTCACGAACAATCGAGGCTATTTCAATGAAAATGCAGAATACGACGAAAACGGCAACATTACAAGGATGCAGCGTCGTGGACTCGTAGATCATCTGCATGGTGGCTTCGGTCTGATTGATGACCTGTATATGACATATAGCGGTAATCTACTGACAAGCGTCCGTGACAATGCTTCCCAACTTGCGTATGCAGGAGCTACTGATTTCAACGGAGTGCGGAATCAAGAATACCCTCTGACATACAATGAGGCTGGTTCTCTCGTGAGCGATGCGGGACGCAACATTGCGAACATCGAATATGACAACCTAAATAACCCAATCCGCATACAGTTCACCAACGGCAATGTGACGAAGTATATCTATAGTGCCGCTGGCGAGAAGCTTCGTGTCATCTACCAGACAGCTGTACCTAACATCTCTGTCGCCATTGGCAGCACAAGGGAACTTACTCATTCTGAGACACTATACACAGACTCCATCGACTATCTCCTTGGCGGTGCGCTCACGCTAAGGAACGGTCGCATCGACAAGTTCCAGTTTGATGAAGGTTATTGTCAGGCGGAGAGATATACAAGTACTAAAGACGACTTCACCTTCTGTTACTACGACACGGATCACCTTGGCAACGTGCGTCAGGTGACGGAGTTGGACGGCAGCCGTGGCGGCAATGTTATACAAAAGAACAATTACTATCCTTTCGGGGCAGAGTTCTGTGATAATACTGCTAATTACTCTGTGCAATCACACAAGTACAACGGCAAGGAGTTCGACAATATGCACGGTCTGAACACCTATGACTACGGCGCACGACAGTATAATCCTGTCATAGCAAGGTGGGATAGGGTTGATCCACTGTCAGAGAAGTATTATAGCACAAGTCCGTATGTGTATTGTATGAATAATCCAGTGATGATGGTGGATCCGGATGGCAAGAAACCTCATAATTGGATACAAAGAGTAAAACAAAAAGGTGATATACGCGATTTAGATTTATATAATAATTTAAACAAATATGACAATAAGATCATTAATATATTTGCACATGGTTATAAAGAAACAACAAGTGCAAATTCAATGAATCTGCAAAGAAAACTGACTGTAAATGAATATTATTCTGTTGGCATTCAGATTTCATTTTCTGGGCAAGATAAACATACCATAAAAGCATCTAATAAGAATAGTGTAAAAAAATTAGCAGATGCTATTGAACGTAAAGATAACGCCTTCAAGGATCACAGCAATGGTCATCCTATAATAGTTCTTCATAGTTGTGCCACCTCTAAGTTTGCATTAGATTTGTCAAAAAGTGATGAATTTAAAGATATAGTTATAATAGCCCCTAATGCAAACATTAAAATCAAGGGGGGGCGTGAGGTCGTCGCTGACCTTTATTTAGAAGATAAGGACAAACGGGTCAAAGGTCAATGGGAAGTGTATATGAATGGAAAACCATTAATGAACAATAATGGAGAACCAATAACATATCCATCTACAGCTCAGCCTGGAGTAAAAGGTTTTAAATATGGTTTTTAGTAAACAATTTTGTTATGAAAAAGGTTTATATTTATTCTTTAACATTGCTAATGTTAATTAGTTGCAATGGCAAAAAGAACACAACTAATTGGCATGAGATGGATGATGGTAATATCATTACAGATAATTTTGCAAAAGATGTAAATGAAGAATATCGAGATATTATTATTGATGAAGCGGATGGGAAAAGGAATACTGTAGTCAAACAATTGCCTTACGACTTTATACAATGTTTTACAATAGATTCTACAGAATTAGTTCGTGCAAAAGAACTTTTGAACAAAAGTTTAGGGAATAATGATTCTATTCAGACACTAGATAACTTCTATAGACAGTATATTGGCTTTAGGTCTTGTGATAACAAATTTGTTTATGTGAATCTGTTTTCCCATTACCTTGTAAGAGGAGAATTACATCCTGCTCTTGAAAAAGTATTGTATTCCGAGAATAGTGGAGGAAATAACTTTGGTTATGCAATTATTGATTTAAATACGGACTCAATTGTCAACATTCACTTTAATCAGAATAAAGGGCAAAAGTGGCCTTCTAAAGAAGAACTTCAATAAGGACAAAACACGGACCACAGGGACATCCTGAATCACCCGTATGGTTGTACTTGTGCTAACGCATCCTCTGGGAGGACAGGAGACTGGTCGCTGTACAAACAGGTTCTACCCCATAATCTTACATGAACAAAATGACAACTTTGACACATAGGAATATCATCCGCGACAATGCGTCACAGCTTGCCTACACAGGTGCTACTGATTTCAACGGAGTGCGTAACCAGGAATACCCTCTTATATACAACGAGTCTGGTTCGCTCGTAAGCGATGCGGGACGCAACATTGCGAACATCGAATATGACAAGATGAACAATCCTGTCCGCATCCAGTTCACCAACGGCAATGTGACAAAGTATGTCTATAGTGCCGCTGGCGAGAAGCTGCGTGTAACATACCAGACGGCAGTGCCGAACATTACCGTTGCCACTGGCAGCACGAGGGAGCTTGCGCCTTCCGAGACTCTATACACCGACTCCATCGACTATCTCCTTGGCGGAGCACTCACGCTAAGGAACGGCAGGG
The DNA here is from genome assembly GCA_045616725.1 of Prevotella sp. GTDB lineage: Bacteria > Bacteroidota > Bacteroidia > Bacteroidales > Bacteroidaceae > Prevotella. Next base: position 38,085 of record JAZLHI010000029.1, read on the forward strand.
TAGACAAGTTCCTGTTCGATGAGGGCTACTGCCAGGCAGAGAGAGATGTATATAACCCAGGCCATGACGACTTCACCTTCTGCTATTACGACAAGGACCATCTCGGCAACGTGCGTCAGGTGACGGCGTTGCAGGGAAGCAGTGGCGGCAATGTGATACAGAGGAACAACTACTATCCTTTCGGGGGCATCATTGCTGACTTGAGCATGGGACGCAGTGTGCAGAACCGCCTCTACAACGGCAAGGAACTCGATACCAGCAACAACCTCTGGTGGTATGATTACGGTGCAAGGCAGTACGACCCGACTGCGCCAAGGTTTACCACTCCAGATCCTTTAGCTCATAAATATTATGGGTGGAATATGTATGGGTATTGTGTGAATAATCCTGTGATGTTTGTGGATCTGGATGGTAGAGATCCTGGAAGTTTTTTCAAGACAGCAGATGATGCCGCTAAAGATTTTGGAAGAGTCTACAACCCATTGTCAATCACATATAACATTGAATACGGAGCATCCATCTTCAAAACAAGAAATTATAAAGGAGAAGTGGGATATACATACACTGTTCCTTTAAAGGGAAAGGGTGATAAAACTTTTTGTTCAACACCCCCATTTGGAATTGACATAGAAGCGCAGATTCATTCTCATGGAGCGACCATTGAAGGAATGGCAAACAATCTCTTTTCTGGCGAAGATAACACCTCCGATAGTGCTGATTTAGATAACGCGAATAAAATGCAAATAAACATCTATTTGGCTGCTCCAAACGGAACATTAAGAAAATATGATTATCAAACAAAAGAAATTAGTGTTATTGATACCACTTTACCTAATGACAATGCTGGTAGCCTATCCCCTGATGATTATAAACATTCTTTCAAGAATGAATCATTAGGAAATAGAGCATTGGATAATATTAATGCATTTATTAAAGCTTTTATAAGTTTATTTTCACAAGAGAAATGAAAAAAACAATATTCATATTTGTTACATCTATAATTCTCAATGCTTGTAGTAACATAATTATAAGACCATTATACATCATTGAGAATACAGATATACGCACAGACTCTTTCCACATACCAGAAAACTATAATTTGATTTATTGTGAAAAAGTCAATAAATTTGATAACAAATGCAATAACCCTGTTCAAGTTTGTAGACAGGTTGATAATCTTTTAGGCAAACCTGAGAAAAATGCAAATTGGCCTGACTATATGTATAACACAAAGCTGATTAATGATAGTGTTTGGGAGGTAAAAGTGGACTATGTCACACGACATACTAAGAAAGGCACTTTATATGGTGGTGGAGCTTTGCTTTATGTCAGAAAGTCGGACGGTGAAATTCTATATCTAACAAAGTTTAAATAGAGGACTGGGGACAGGTCATTGTACCAACACAACAGGTTCTACCCCATAATCTAACATGAAATGAAAATGAAAACTTTGACATATAAGACAAAAGACCGTGACAAGGGAATTACGCGTATTACATACAACAACATCGGTCTGGTGGACTCCATTCTCTTTGACAATGGCGCAAAGGTGCTTTATACATACGGTGTCAATGGCGAGAAACTGAGGGTAAGGCATTATGCTGCGTCAAGCAATGTCATCTCTCATGTCTCTGCGATACGACCTGGCACAAATACTATCCGATATTCAGAAGAAGAGTATATTGGCGGAGAACTCGTGAAGTCAGGCTCAGTCTCTGGTACAAGTTCTACTCCTCCTACATACAAATGCTATTTCGGTGACGGTTACATTTCGTTTAATTCTTTTGATTTATCATTCAACTCAGACATAGTTCCAGAGTACTACTATTATTCCAAGGATCACCTTGGGAACGTGCGCTCTGTTGTTACGAAGAAGGAAAGTACGAATGCAGTGACTGAAGTCCAGAAGACCCATTACTATCCTTTCGGTGGCATCATTGCGGACTTGAGTACAGGACGCAGCGTGCAAAACCGTCTCTACAACGGCAAGGAACTCGACACCAGCAACAACCTCTGGTGGTATGATTACGGTGCAAGGCAATATGACCCGACTGCGCCTAGGTTTACCACTCCAGATCCTTTAGCTCATAAATATTATGGGTGGAATATGTATGGGTATTGTGTGAATAATCCTGTGATGATGGTGGATCCTGATGGCAAAAGGCCAACAGTTAAAGAAGCAGCAGCTATGGCAACACATGTTTATGGTGATGACGATGCAAAGAAAGTGAATTTGGGAAATTGGAGAGTGTCTAGAAGAAACTTTGGAATAAAGTTAACGACTACTAATGGCCTAAAGTCCGCCGTATATGAAAAAGTCATCAAAGGAAAGGTTACGGAATACGCTTATGTAACATGTGGTTCAACAAATGTCCAAGACTGGATAGAGAACTATAACCAAACAAAAGGTTGCTCTAAAGAATATATGGAATCAGCAAGAAATGCGAAGGCAATTTCAGAACAGATAGGAGATAATACAGAATTGACTTTTATTGGCCATTCTCAAGGTGGTGGTGAGGCTGCGTTGAATTCTTTGGTAACTTCAAATGATAATGCGAAGGGACGTAGGGCAATAACGTTCAATGCTGCTGGGCTTAGCGGAGAAACAAAATATAATGTAGGTGGTTTAAAAACTTTGTTAAAATCTAACAGAAAAATAGACGCTTATATTATGATAACATGCCCATTAAATTTATATCAGAACAGTATAGGCACTTCACTGCCTCATGTTGATGGAAACATGCATTTCATTAGACCTAAAGATTGGTCATCGTTATACAATGGCCATAGTATGATAAACTTGTACAATTCTATTAAATAGTTGACATGAGACTGAAATCCAGATACATATTATACCTTTCAATGTTCCTTATTTATAGTTGTTTAGACTTCCAAGATACATCAAATATCAGAATTACAGACTACCGTAAATATGAAACCACGCCAATTGCCGAATTAGCAAATAGCGTGGACGAAGGCGATACCGTTAATATCAACCAGTTCTTAAAGACAAATCCGAATTTTATTGATTATCAGGAACCTTATCATAGAATGTCATTATTGATGATGACAATACAGAATCAAAGAAGGGCAACTTTTCCATACTCAATGATATGCGATAATGAGAATTGTGGATTAAGTATAAACCAAGGGCAGCGTAATTCATTCCTATGTTTACTTAATAACGGTGCATCTACAGAGATAACAAATGCTTATGGTGAAACTCCATTGTTGATGGCATGTGCTTGCGACTATTATGATGCAGTATTTGTCAAGGACCTAATAAATCATGGTGCTGATGTTAACTATATTCTTCCAGAAAAATATGCTGACCGTCTTGGCAATTCAACGGCTCTTCAAAATGCCATTAGATGCCGGAATATGGAATGTATTAAGTTATTGCTGGAAAATGGGGCTGATGTCAACTTTATGGACAAATACAAGAATACGCCATTGGGAATGTCGTTGTATGACAACGAATATATAGTAACACTCTATTTGCTTGAAAAAGGAGCTGATTATACTATGCCTGTGAACGACATGTCCATCCACACAGGAAATCTAGAAGACACGTGTCGTTTGACACTCTTGGAAGAACTGCGATATCGCGTGCATCCATTGGGATCAGAAGAACACAAACAGAAGATGCAAATTGTAAGATTCTTAAGTACAAAAGGGGTTGACTATAAGAAAGTTAAAATACCTGACATAATACTACAGCAAATCAAAAAAAAATATCCAAACACATGGAAAGAAGTGATTGGTCAGTATTAATTCTCAGGAGGACAGGTCGCTGTACCAACAGGTTCTACCCCATAATCCAATGTGAAGGAGAACCGTCCCCTGTCACCAATGGTTCCTCTATGTGGGGAGGTGATATGAGTGGGTCAGACAGAGAGAATGCGGGCTATGATTACGCAAAAAATAATATCCAAAAATTAACAGATGGGATGAAAAATGGAGAAGTATTTAATATTGTCACCCATAGTGAAGGATCTGCTTATGGTGCAGGTGTTGCAAGATATCTTATTGAGCAAGGCTATGAGGTCAAGCAAGTTTTGCATCTATCAGCAGACGAGGGTGACGAATTCTCAACTCCTAACGAACCCTTTACAATGCAACTATCATATAATGGAGATTGGGTTACTAATAATAAAAACATTAAAAACTGTGATAGAATAGCTATTATTGATAGCTCCAGTTTATCATGGAACGAAGTTCATGGAACAACAAAATCAAAACTTATATTCAAGGCGGCTAAAGACCTAAGAAATGCTCAGATAATTCAAAATATAGGCATGATTAATGGAAAGTTCTCAACTTGGTATTCTGTAATAGCTGGTACAACTTCTTATGGAACTATTTTTACCAATATTAATGGACAAATAATACGATATAGCAAATGAATAAGATATTAAATTTTCTTCCGACTTTTCTATTCATAGTAACTATTGTTCCATGTTTGTTTCTGACATGTTATTTTTATATAGGAACTGCAGAAGATGCCATTGTAAGATTTGAGACAACTCCATTTCAAGTTATTGGAGGACGCATATTATTGTCATTAGTTCTTTTAATACCTATTGCGATTATATGTGCTCTATTGGAATGTTTCTTGATAAGAATGCAAAAAGTTAAGATTATTCCAAAGAAATTGATTAAGAAGATGCTCATTAGAACGAGTTTTGGCTTGTTTTATGTATTATTATTGCTCATATTTGAGTATTTATATGACGGAATAATTGTATGAACAGAATCAAAAACACAAGAAACACGGGAATGTCCCATGACCCTCTGCCAAACTCTCCTCTGCGCTTTCCGCCCTATCTGCGAGAAATAATCAAGGAATTGTTTTTATTTTCTTTTCAAAAAATTATCTATAACTTTGCCCGCAGAAAAAGAAATTATTTATTCATCAAATCAAATCATGACAGAAACACAGAAAAAAGCCATGCTAGCATAATGATGGACATTTCAAGAAACTTATCGGCAAGGCTCGTCTTGACTATATGCCGCTACAGATGGAGACAACAAACTTTCCCACTGCCTAAAAAACTAGACCCCATAACTTGACGAAGGGTCAGAGGTTATGGGGAATCAACACTGCAAAGATATGTATTTTCCGTCAAACAGCCAAATGTTTATATTGAAAAATGAACGAAAGATATGATTTTTAATGATTTTGAGCAAGCGTTATCGCCCGACAGATTACATAGATACCTTGAAGCGTGTCACAACGATACCAGAAAAGCTATGACGCTGTATAGATATAACCTGCGCCTATCACAGGAAATGTTCACAATTCTCAGTTGTTTTGAGGTTTCTTTGCGTAATGCCATAGACATGAAGTTAAGACTTTCATTGGGCAATGATTGGCTGAAAGACTCGTTCCAAGCTGGAGGTGTTTTTGATACTCCACGACTGGCAAGAACATCAAACATCGTTAGGGGAGGATACAGAAGGCTTCAAGAGCAAGGGAAACCATACTCCCATGTCGCCTTACTGTCGGAAATGGAATTTGGAGTGTGGAAACACATGTTCTCTCGTGAGCAATTTGCAGCGACTGGACGTTGCCTGCTTGCGGTATTTCCCCATAAACCGACATCAACACCAACGATACAGTATAACCACACCTCTATCTTCAACGAACTTGACAAGGTTAATACTCTTCGCAACCGCATTGCCCACCATGAGCCTATCTGCTTTGCTTTGGGTGCTTCACAGATAGATACATCGTACATCATCACTCAACATGAGCGCGTACATAGGCTGTTCTCTTGGATGGACATTGATAGCAATTCTATGCTCTATGGTCTTGATCATGTTAGAAAGGTGTGTATGGAAATAGACAACATCGTTTAGACTTCTGATTCCAATAAACAGAAAAGAAGCTTAACTCCCTCGAATCCGATGGGTTTAAAGTGATTGTGACCATTAAGACCCTAAATAATAAGAATTACAGGGACCAATTCAGAAGAGTCCATCCAGGCTACATTTCATTTAATCCTATGACAACAAACTCCATAAACGCCGCTAAGTACCACTATTATTCCAAGGATCATCTTGGAAACGTGCGCTCTGTAGTCACGAAGAGTACGTTCACAAATGCCGTAACGGAAGTACAGAAGACTCATTACTATCCTTTTGGAGGCATCATTGCGGACTTGAGTACAGGTCGCAGTGCGCAAAACCGCCTCTACAATGGCAAGGAACTCGACACCAGCAACAACCTCTGGTGGTATGACTATGGTGCAAGGCAATACGACCCGACTGCGCCACGTTTTACCACAGCGGATCCGCTGGCTGAGAACAATTATAATACCAACTCGTATGTGTATTGCCATAATAATCCTATAATGAGAATTGACCCAGATGGAAGAGATGATTATTTTAGCAATACAGGTAAATTCCTATATTCAAAAGGAACAGGAGCAAATATCATCATTCGGGATAATGGAAAACCCGTGAACTTCAACCAATACAATCTTCGTAATGCCGATAATATGCAAATGGCAGCTAATATCGTTGGACATTATGCTCGTGCTGTTGGGATAGAATACGATAGAAATGGTGGTACAGGTTCCGTGGGTGTTAATACGTTGCATCAATATGATCATAATGGCCGAACTTTAGCAGGAACGGACAAAGGGAACATCTATATTAAAATCACAAATGGTCATTTAGATGATTACATGTACAACTTATATCAACTTCAAAGTACTTTAATTCATGAAAATCAACACAAAAATGATCAAAAAAAAGGAATAAAAAAAGCCACTAATATAAGGCATGCAGAAATCGTTCTGGAGGAAATGAAATCCGAAAGTTTCTCAAAATCATCCAAAGAGTATCAGTCTGATCAGAGGCATCAGTTTCATCAACACATTCAAGCCGCAGAAAAAGAGCAAGGTTGTGACATGAAAGCCATTCAGGATTTACTCCAACAATTTTACCAAAGACAACAAGAATTAAGACAATGAGGAAAATCATACTATTTATATTATACACATTTTGTATCTCTTGTCAAAAGGCACAAGTTGCTGATTTAATTGATGACAATGATTACAAGTATTGGTATAAACAAGAAGGTACTAATATTGAGTTTTATTTCTTTGACAAGAATGGATATTGGACTATATTTGAGAAACAACCGTTCTCTTCTTTCCGTAAATATAATGGTGGTGATTGTATGCTTCACGAGAAGTGGAAATTAACAAACGATTCTGTTATATTATATAATGGCTATGAGCATAAGATCAATCATGTGTCAGATACTCTTTTGGTAATAGACAATGATACTTTTCGCAATGCTCCTAAGGATGCTATTCCTCTAAGATTTAAGCGCAAGGGACCTTTTGAATTTGAAAAAAACAAGAAAAATAACTTCTGGTTTAAACCAGGTAAAACATTTTATTGGGATGAATAGGATATTATTGATATTTTTGTTATTTATTCTATGTTCTTGTTCTTCTGGACATAAGCATTGGGATAAGATGTATGAATCTTTATACAATATTAGCAAAGGCAAAGCCACCAAAACCACATCCGATGATATTTATATGGATATTAAGAATTACTTTGTTCTAAATGATGATTCATTATATATGATCAATAGGGGCACTATGGTAACGGAATATCAAATACATAGTTTTTGCAAAAACATATCATACAATGAATTTAGCAAAAATATCTGTACAAAAAAGGAATACTTCGCAGAAGCAAAAGATTTGGCTAGCTCTCATGCTGGTAAAGTTGATAATTATGTTATACGTTATTTTGCTTCTCACTCCATAAAGGACTGTATAGAAAAATATTGTATGATTGATGGGCGAGATACTATTCTCATGAAAAATGAGATAACTACCGTTTATTGTTTTGACAAGGAAGGTTACAATTGTGTATTCAATTATGGTGACATTGGCAATACAAAAGTAACAAGAATACATTCTTTGAATCTACTTCCTCGTGTGCCAATCACTAATGCTTATGATATATACAATTAGGTGACAAGGTCGAGTAGAGTGGAGGGATTTCACCTCCACCCTCTCACAGGAGGACAGGGGACATGTCGCTGTACCAACAGGTTCTACCCCATAATCCAACATGAACAAAATGAAAACTTTGACACATAGGAAAATCATTCGGATGAATCACAGGGACGGGTTTGAGGTGAACCCGAGGACAAAGGCCAGACTACTGTACCAATTATAGAATTGCACTCCTCTGCGCCTTCCGCCCTATCTGCGAGAAAAGACTATCTGCTGCGAGAGGCGTAAACATGACTCTGCGAAAAATAATCGCGGAAATGTTTGGCGATTAGGGATTTATTGTTTAATTTTGCGCCCAAAGAAACCCATATCAAAACATGAAAGACATGAAAAGAATATCACTTCTATTTACATTGTTAGTCATCTGCTGTACATCGTTTGCACAGAAAAACGAGGCTTACAAAACCGTTACGGACATTCCTTACACAGCTTCCAACGACGCCTATGCCAAGGAGCGCTGCAAGCTGGACGTCTATTACCCTACAGACAAGAAGGGCTGCCAGGTCGTAGTGTGGTACCACGGCGGTGGCATCGAGGCTGGCAACAAGGAAATCCCTTCTGAACTGAAGGAAAAGGGCTGCATCGTTGTGGCGCCAAACTATCGCCTTCTGCCGAAGGTCACTGTGGATGCCCCACTGAGCGACGTGGCGGAATCCATCGCCTGGACACTGAAGCACATTGCTGAATATGGCGGCGACACTTCGCAGATATACGTCGCAGGACATTCCGCCGGTGGCTATCTGCTGGAGATTGTCGGCTTGGACAAGACCTGGATGCAGAAGTTTGGCGAGGATCCGGACAAGCTGAAGGCTCTCGTGCCTTTCAGCGGCCAGATGATAACCCACTACAACCACCGCAAGATGCAGGGTATCAGCCCGCTTCAACCCGTCATCGACAAGTATGCCCCACTCTATCATGTTCGCAAGGACTGCCCTCCGACGCTGCTTATCTCTGGCGACCGCGAGCTCGAGCTTTTCGGTCGTTACGAAGAACAGGCTTACATGTACCGCATGATGAAGCTCGCCGGTCACGAGAACGTCTATCTCTACGAGCTCGGCGGCCACGACCACGGAGCTATGGTTCATCCAGGCTTCCATATCCTACTGGAGTACATGAAGAAGAATAAGTAATTTGATATACGTGTTGTCCGCAAACGATTAGCTTTGAATTGGAAACGACGCCCCATGGCGTCGTTAAACTACCAACAATCATCTCCCTTAGCGATTCCTAACGACGCCATGAGGCGTCGTTTCCACAAAAAGGCTTCAGAAGAACTAACTCGAAATGGACAACTTGCACATCAATCACTAAGTAATCCCCTCATAAACTTAAAACCTCAATCAATATATGCAACCAAAACTAGCCATCACTATGGGCGATCCTGCTGGCATCGGCCCTGAGATAATCGTTAAGTCACTTAACAAGAAGGAAAACTACGAGAAGTGTCGCCCACTCGTTTGCGGCGACGCAAAGGTTATGCAGCTTGCCGTTGAAAAGATGGGCACTGCACATAAGATCAATCCTATCAAGAGCGTGAGCGAAGCAAAGTTCGAGTTCGGCACAATAGATGTCTATGACCTTGACCTCGTGAACATGGACGAGTTTGAGTTCGGACAGGTACAGGTACAGTGTGGTAATGCTGCGTTCCAATCGGTAAAGAAAGCCATTGAGCTTGCCATGGCTGACGAGGTTGACGGCACCGTGACAGCCCCTCTCAACAAAGAAGCGCTCAATCTTGCTGGCCATCATTACGACGGCCATACGGAGATTTATGCCACATTCACAAACACTAAGAAGTACGCCATGCTCCTTGCCGACGAATTCCTTCGCGTCATCCATGTGTCAACGCACGTTTCTCTTCGCGAAGCTTGCGACCGCTGCAAGAAGCCTCGTATCATAGAGTGCGTAGAACTCATTGACGATGCTTGCCGACAGTTTGGCATCGACAACCCTCGCATCGGCGTTGCCGGCCTTAATCCTCACGCTTCAGACGGCGGACTCTTCGGCTGGGAAGAGGAGAAGGAGATTGCTCCTGCCGTAGAAGAACTGAAAGCTCGCGGCTTCAATGTTGACGGACCAGTGCCACCAGACACACTCTTCGCCAAGGCTCGATGCGGAAAGTATGACGGTTGCGTGGCAATGTATCACGACCAGGGTCACATTCCGTTCAAGGTTGTTGGTTTCCAATGGAATAAGGAGACAGGAAAGATGGATGCAGCGCAGGGCGTGAACATCACCCTCGGATTGCCTATCATCCGCGTTTCCGTTGACCACGGCACAGCTTTCGATGTTGCTGGCAAGGGCATTGCTAGCGAATCGGCAATGGATCTCTCAATCGACTACGCAACACGCATGGCGATAACACGCCTGAACACAAAATAAGAACCAAGCATAACGAAAATTTGCACAAAGGGGTCTGACCCCTTTGTGCAAATTTTTTGATTCCAAAAGGTTGAGTTGTTATAAGCCAAGTCTTACACCTGCAATAGCCAGGCCCTGATAGCCCCAACCGACTTCAAAGAAACCACTTACCTTTTTGTTTCCATATTCTATACCTAATGGCGACACTTGCCATCCTAAAACTGTATCAGTCTTCTTTTCCGCCTCTCCATTTACTGAGTGATCCTCATAGCTGTTTATTGTAACACCGGCTGCCACACGAGAATACATGCCAAGCTTTCCCTTATGAGACCACCTATAACGTGCAGTAGGCATTATTGAAACGTATTTGTCTTTCCAATCAAACTCTTTTTGCTTTGCATTCACACTTTCATATGAAGCACTGATACCAATACCCCATTTATCATTTAGATTGTGCATATACTGGGCTGTAATGGAACCCGTGGCAAAACCATACTCAATGTCTTCAGTAACTACTGAAGAGAAGGCTAAGCCCAAAGCACCTATCATATTTGGGCATGAAAACACGCCCCAGCTTACAGAGATCTCATCAGAGGGAGTTTCATAATCCTGTGCACTTGCCCCGAGAACTGCAGAGCAGAGCAATGATACTATTAGATATAACTTTTTCATAATGGTTTAGGTTATACGATTTTACTTCTTTTCCTTCTCAGCAAGTTCAAACTCGTACTTGTTGTCATACTTCTCGTGAACAGTCACCCAAAGCTTGCGTCCCTTGATGTCGTAAGTACTGTTGTGCTCTGTGTACCAAAGTCCCATCTCAGGAGTATATTTGCCAGTCTCCTTGTAGCTCTTGAAGTTCTTCATGTTGAGCTGTACAGTGCTGTCTGCAAGGATAGTCTCAAGAGGAGTATCGATGGTGAAAGGCAAACCCTCGTAGAATTCAGACTTCCAGAAAGGCTTTGTCTCAGGGTCGTAAGCCTGTGAGAAGCAAACACGCTTGAGAAGGTTCCACATGCCTTCCATAGACTCGCCACCTTCAGCATAGTTCTCCTTGAGGATGTCGTAACGTTCTACACCGTCAGCATGAGGAGTGAAGTCTGGGAGAAGGTTAACATAGAAGTTTGTCATGATGTTCTGCTCCTTGATGACAGCCTTGTTGTCGATGAGTTCGAGAACGACAGTCTTCTCTGGGTCGCCAATCATGAAGTGGAAGTACCATCCGCCCACTTCCTTGCTTATGATATTGTGGTCGTTGATGTACTTGATAGCTTCGTCAACATTGGCACAGTTGTCAAGAAGGGCACGAACCAAGAATGCGCTTACAAGGTCAGGCTTACCAGGATTAGTACCTGTATTAGGTACACCGGCATCCTCAGCAGGAGCTACATTCACGTTGCAGAAAAGTCCTGCATCGTTGATACCGTCAAACATACCCCAAGGGAGGATATTCATCATTTCAGGAGAGATACCTGCCTCAAGTTCTTCGCCAGTACACTGGTTGAGACGACCTACGCCAACAGAAGCGTGGCGACCTTCCTTTGCTGTTGTATGAACAACGATTTCTGCAATTTCGCTTACAAAGAAGTCAAGGTTACGACCGTAGAAGTTACCGTTGCGAACAGCCGAACAGCCGAAGTCCTGACCAACGAGGCTTGCACGACTGTTAGGGATTGTGTCGCAGTAGTCATCAACTGTGATTTCATAAAGATAGTCAGCTACCTTTGTCAACTTACCAGCAGCAGCTTCTTCTGTGTTCTTGGTCTGGCAACTGCTAAAGAATGCAACGACCAATGTTGCGAGGAT
>JAZLHI010000030.1:0-9900 GCA_045616725.1 Prevotella sp.
AGAGAGAGAGTTGCTCTCTGTGTCGCGCTTGAGGTAAGTGAGCTTTGGAATGAAGAGCAGGGTGTTGTTCTTGTCAATGTCGTAGGTGATGCGAGAGTTGAAGATGTGCTTGTTGTTATGGATGAGACCAGTGCTCTTGCCGATGCTTGCAAGCTGCATATCAGTGCGGTTAGTTTCAGTTGAATCGGCAGATTCGTGGCGAGTGATGTTAGTGAAGTAGCTTGAAGAAACCTTAAGCTTGCCGCCAAGATAATCGTCGTTGAAGTTGAGGCCGAAGGCGTTTGCGCGGGCTACACCATTCTCGTGAACAGCAACGCCGTAAGAGTCGTTTGCCTTTGCGTCGTTGAGGTCGCCGAAATCGAAGAATGTTTGGTCAACATTGTTTGTGAGCCCAAGGAGGGAGATGCGACGATTGCCTGAGAAAATGTTTACATTGAAACCGCCTTTGTAAAGACCGCCATCGCCAAGGCTACCGAGAAGTGGATTGCTTGAACCGAAGGCAATACCGCCACCGCCATAGATCTTACCGAAAACGCCATTGCGCTTGTAAGCCTTTGTGTTGAGGTTCATAGCTTTCATGCGAGAACCGTCGTCAAAGCCGGTCATCTCAGCCTTGTCGCTCTTCTTGTCATATACCTGGACATCCCTTACAACTTCAGCAGGAAGTGTGTTGAGGGCAAGCTGTGGGTCGTACTCAAAGAACTCCTTGCCATCGACAGTAAGCTTCTGAACCTTCTCACCTTGTGCCTTAACACCTTCACGGTCAACTGTAATACCAGGCATCTTGTTTACGAGTTCTGCTGCCGAAGCACCGTCCATAACCTTGAAGGCATCAGCGCTATAGACGAGAGTGTCGCCCTTTACTGTAGCGCGGTTTGCAAGACCAGTTACAGTAACTTCCTTGAGGACTGTGGCGTCTTCCTTGAGCTTTGTAGTGCCAAGTTTTGCACCACGGTAAATCCACTGCTGGCTTGAAGTCTTTGACTTATAGCCAATGCATGAATACTCTATTTCGTAACGTCCGAACTGCTCGAACTTGAGCGTGAAAGAACCGACAGAGTCAGCAACGGCGAATGTACCGCTACCGCCATCGGAAGAAGTTGCCTTGATTATTGCTCCCATAAGACCTTCTCCGGTCTTGGAATCTACAACTTTGCCAGTGAGCTCAAATGGCTGCTGCATAGGCATTTGGGCAAAGGCGGAAAGAGTAAGGATGGAAATTAATAATGTTGTTAATAGTCTTTTCATAATGGATTGTGTGATTGTTCTTTGAAGATTGAGTTTGGAAAGATTTTAGTATATTATAGGAAACGATTTTTCGTTGGATTTAATCTGGGCGAAATTCAAGTATGTCGCCAGGTTGGCAGTCGAGTGCCTTGCAGATGGCGTCGAGAGTGGTGAAGCGGATAGCTTTCGCCTTTCCCGTCTTCAACACAGAGAGGTTTGCTGCAGTGATGCCAATGCGCTCAGCGAGTTCGCCCGATTGCATCTTGCGCTTTGCCAGCATCACATCTACATTTACTATTATAGCCATAGTTGATTTTTTTTTCGGATTATAAAATAACACAATCTAGTGTTTTAAGTCTGTAACACGATTAAGTGTTTAGTGTTTAAGTGTTTAGTGTTATATTGTGAGATCCTGCTCCTCCTTCATCTTGCGTGCTATGGCAAAGATTTGGGCAATGAGAAGCATTCCGACACCGCCAATGGCAAAGAATGTGACCATCGGATCGGAAAAATTCGATAGGCTATAGTTCTCAAAATCATAGAGTTCCGCGAGCTTTCCCGCCTGATAGTAGGCGTAAATATGTCTCAGCAAATATTCCGCAATAAGTAAACATCCGCAAATGCTCAGTCGGTTTTCAAGACTCCTTGTAAATATCTTTCCTCTGTTTACGGAGATGATGATGCTTATGAACAATACTGTGAAAACCATCATTATCAAGCCGAGTGAGAGGCCGCGGAGCATGGCGTAGAAACCTTCGTTTGAATCTGCAGTCTTTACGACAGAAGAATGAACTTGTGCACTGAATATCTGCATTGGCTCTACCTTGCCCGACTTTTTGTTGTAGATGCTGTCGGCAAACCAGTGGTCGGCGTCCTTTGGCCAAAGCTGTAATATTTCTGTTGGACCACTAAGGTTGAGAGATTTCATTCTTTCGAAGAAGTCCTTCTCTGTTTTACCCTCGCCATACATGTTGGAAGTTGATGACATTATCATAGGACTTGTCATTCCCCAAATGGAAAGCAGTACGATAATGATGCAGAGAATGTTGAATTTTACCTTCATTTGCAGTGTTGTTTTGTTGGTAAAAGTTTCTTGTATTCGTGAAACTTTTATTGTTAAACGATAATTTTTTTCTGCTGCAAAGGTAAAACTTTTTATGTTACTACCAAATAAAAACGGAAGAAAATTACCGAAAAACGATAAAATTCTTCCGTTTTGCGCATATTTTTAACCGTTATTAACGATTGTTAACGGTTTTACCTCTCATTATCTGCCTCAATTGCTTTCTTTGTTAGTGTTTCAATTAAGGCTTTTGCGTTCTCATTCCCCCCTTCAGCGGCTTTCTTGTACCATTTTATAGCTTCTTCCATGTTTTGTTCTATTCCGCTGCCTATGCGGTAACATTCCGCGATGTTGAATTGGGCTGTAGCGTTGCCATGCTGTGCTGCTTTGAGAAACCAGTCGGCCGATATCTTGGCATCTGCCGGAACACCGTTGCCTCCACCGTAGCAGAATCCCATATTACATTCTGCACGAGCATCTCCCTTTTCTGCGGCTTTACGGAACCATTTTGCTGCCTCTTCAGGGTTCTTCTCTATTCCCATTCCAGTGATATATGCCACACCGATATTAAACTGTGCATCAACATCGCCTTGCTCGGCAGCCTTCATGAACCATTTCACCGCTTCTTCGTAACTCTGTTTCGTGCCTCTGCCTTGTACATAGCAGTAAGCCAGATTATGCTGGGCGGATAAATGACCTTGTTTGGCAGCCTTGATATACCATTTGACAGCTTCGGCACTATTCTGTTCCACACCACTACCTTTGCTATAGCATAAACCAAGATTGTATTGAGCGGCTGCGACGCCACGTTCAGCTGCTGTGCGCCATTTCTTCACTGTTTCGGGAGTAACTTGCGCATTGGCAACCAAGAAACAAGATAAGAGAGAAAAGAGAATATAGAGTTTTCGCATAGACATAATATAAATATGATTATTTACTTACTTGATGCAAAAGGAATGTGATGATAATTGCTACATGATTATTCTGTCAGTTCTGCCAAGGCATCTGCACAACGTTCGCCGTCAATGGCGGCAGAGACGATTCCGCCAGCATATCCGGCACCTTCACCAGCTGGATAAAGTCCGTTGACTTCTACATGCTGGAGAGTTTCGTTGTCGCGAACGATACGAACAGGTGCTGATGTGCGAGTTTCCATAGCGATGAGGATAGCTTCGTTGGTCAGGAAGCCGTGGCTCTTCTTGCCGAAATCCTTGAAACCTTGCTGCAAGCGAGTGCGAATATCCTTTGGCATCCAGAAATGGAGTGGGGAAGAGATGACGCCAGGAGAATATGAAGAGGTTGGAAGGTCTGCTGAGATGCGGTTGTTCACGAAATCTGCCATTCGCTGTGATGGAGCGGCAAGTTTCTCACCTTTGTTGTTGTAGCAGAGACGCTCAAGCTCTTCCTGGTATTCGAGCATGATGAGAGGAGACCCTCCCTGACCCTCCCTGTGAGGGAGGGATGTTCCCAATGTGTGGATTGATTTGGAGTTTAGTGTTTCGTGTTTAGTGTTAAGCACCGATTCCGGTGTGACCTCAACAACCATTCCGCTATTGCTCCATTTTCCGCCACGAGAAGATGGACTCATGCCATTTACAACCAACTGCTCAGGACCACTGGCTGCTGGTACAACAAAACCGCCTGGACACATGCAGAAACTATACACGCCGCGGCCTTCCACTTGTGTGACGAAGCTGTATTCCGCAGCTGGAAGATACTTGCCGCGACCTTCACGAGAGTGATATTGAATCTGGTCGATGAGATGAGATGGATGTTCAAGTCTGACGCCTACAGCAAGCGATTTCGGCTCTATGAGAATGTTTGCTGCGTTAAGATAACGATAGACATCGCGTGCTGAGTGACCGGTGGCAAGGATAACAGGACCGAGTATCTCACGCTCTTCGCCAGTTGTGAGGTCTTTGGCGACAACCCCTCTTACGGACTCTGTACCGCTTATTAGTGAAATCATCTTCGTTTGGAAATACACTTCGCCGCCACAACGGATAATCTGGTTGCGCATGTTCTCAATGACGCGTGGAAGTCTGTCTGTGCCGATGTGAGGATGAGCATCAGCAAGAATAGCTGTAGATGCTCCGTGCTGACAAAAGATGTTGAGAATTCTATCCACCGAACCGCGCTTCTTCGAGCGAGTGTAAAGCTTTCCGTCACTATAAGCACCAGCACCACCTTCGCCAAAAGAGTAGTTGCTCTCCGGGTCAACATATCCTTCGCGAGATATGTTTGCAATGTCCTTCTTTCGGTCACGAACATTCTTGCCACGTTCAATGACGATAGGCTTTATGTCATGCTCAATGAGACGAAGTGCAGCGAAAAGTCCCGCAGGACCAGCGCCCACGACAACAGCCTGACGCTTGCCCGAAACAGGCTTGTAGTCGATGCTGATATATTCATCGTCCATTGGCTCTTCATTAATATATATACGCACTTTCAGATTGACAAACACTTGCCTTTGGCGGGCGTCGATGGAGCGTTTCAAGATTCGAACGCCCTTGATGCTTGGCTTTCTTATAGCGTATTCGTCAGAGAGATAGTCGCGAAGTCGATTGCTGTCGCCTGCTATCTGTGGAAGTATGCGGAGTTGAAGTTCTTTTATCATTTCTTTCCTTTTGACATGTTTACCATAACAACGCCCGAAACGACTGCTATGAGGGCGAGTGTCTTGGTGAGTGTGATGCGGTCCATGCCAAGGTAAATGCCTAATGCAGAGGCTATTATCGGCTGGACGTATGAGTAGAGGCTTACCAATGTTGGACGCAATTCCTTCTGTCCGATAGGAATGAGGAAGTAGGAGATGAAGGTTGCGAAGAGCACAAGGTAGCCGAGGTCAAGGTAGCATCCTATTGGAACGGCTGCATAATTTACGGCAAACAAATCGCCTGCAGAGAACGGTGCTGCCAAGACAAAAGAGAAAAGGAAGATCCACTTCATGAATGTCACAACCGAATATTTCTGTATAACAGGGCGGAAGATGCCGAGATATGCTGCGAAACATAAGCAGTTGAGCACCAATAGGATAATGCCGCCTGGAGTGGTTACTCTCGTTGGGTCAACAACACCTGTCGTACTGCTCATGATAAGCAGGATTATACCAGCCAAACTCAGCAAAACGCCACCTGCTTTCTTCGCTGTAATAGGCTCTTTCAAAACGACAGCTGCTACGAGCATTGTGAATACAGGACCGAGAGTCGAGATTATTGAGCAGTCGAGTGGGGTAGTGTAGTTTATGCCGATGAGGAATGTTATCTGCGTTCCGAAATAGCCGAGAAGGCTGGCAAGGAAGATTTGTATAAAATCCTTGCGGTCAACGGTTTCCTTTCTCGTGAAAAGGGATAGAGTCCAGAAGAGAATGCCTGCTCCAAGTGCTCTGAGAGTGAAGAGCGAGAGCGGTGTGAAGATATGTGAGTTTGTTAGATCTTTGGTGAGTATGATGTTGAATCCGAAAATGGACTAAGCACCACACGCTGCCAGGTGACCTCCAATCTTTCTGTAATTCACCATGTAATTTAGGATTTACGGATTTACAATTTACCGATTTTGAAGCGCCAAAGGTAATGATTTTTATTAAACAAACAAAACCTTTTGCGAGTTTTTGGAGTTTAACACACATTATTAATAATATATTTGGTAAATTTGCAGCTCAAAAATCAATAAAATGAATACAGAAAACTGCTGCATATTAGCAATAGAATCTTCTTGCGACGACACTTCAGCCGCTGTTATGCGCGACGGAGTGCTGCTTTCCAATGTCACTGCATCGCAGAAAGTTCATGAAAGTTATGGTGGTGTTGTGCCTGAACTTGCTTCTCGCGCTCACCAACAGAATGTTGTGCCTGTTGTTCACGAAGCTCTCAAGCAGGCTGGCGTGGACAAGAGCGAACTCTCTGCCATTGCTTTCACTCGTGGACCTGGACTTATGGGCTCGCTTCTCGTGGGCGTTAGTCTTGCGAAAGGTTTGGCAAGAAGCCTGAACATTCCTCTCATCGATGTCAACCACCTTCAAGGTCATGTCATGGCGCACTTCATAAAGGCTGCCGACAACGACCAGACTCCACCGCCATTCCCATTCCTCTGCTTGCTGGTAAGTGGTGGCAACTCGCAGATTATCAAGGTGAATGCTTACGATGACATGGAGATTCTCGGCCAGACAATAGACGATGCTGCCGGTGAAGCCATCGACAAATGCTCTAAGGTTATGGGCTTGGGCTATCCGGGAGGACCAATCATTGACCGTCTTGCACGTCAGGGAAATCCAAAGGCGTTCGCTTTTGCCAAGCCAAACATCAAGAATCTCGACTACAGTTTCAGCGGATTGAAGACAAGTTTCCTCTACAGCCTAAACAAATGGCTTGAGGAAGACCCAGATTTCGTTGAGCATCACAAGGAAGATCTCGCGGCAAGCCTTGAATATACCATCGTTGAAATCCTGATGAAGAAGCTGCGTCTTGCGGTGAAACAGACTGGCATAAAGCATGTTGCTGTGGCTGGTGGCGTTAGTGCAAACAATGGTCTTCGCAATGCTTTCCAAGATCATGCCAAGCGTTACGGTTGGACTATCTATATACCGAAGTTCTCTTATACGACTGACAACGCTGCCATGATTGCTGCAGCAGCTACGTTCAAGTATGAGAACAAGGAGTTCTGCCCAATAGATGCTCCTGCGTATTCAAAAGTGTAAGTAACTATTGGTGTCTGGTAAAATGGGCTGAAAGCCCAAAGAGCTACATAGCCCAATGGCAAGCGAAGCGGCGCCTTGGGTATTGTGGATGGTTTATGCGGATACGCCCTGTAAGGGCAAAAGTGTTAATATTCAACCTGTTAGACGGACTTTTGCCCTTACAGGGCGTTTACAAATACCACTCACTAAACACCCAGGGTGCCGCTTCGCTCTGCCCTGGGCTATGTAGCTATAAGCCTTTCAGGCTATAAATTACAAACTAAGCCTCGTTTTGGGAAATGAAACATCTTCTCTCTCTCATATCTTTCTTGTCATTTTCACTTGCGCTGTTTGCTCAAGCATCTTCTGATTCCGTCATCCAGCAGGCTCTGGAAAAGGAGGGCGTGAGCTTTTCCGACAACAATAGCGTCGTTCTTCTCCTCAATGGTCAGGAGAAGTTTGACGATATGTTTGAGGCTATCCGCAATGCAAGGGAATCTGTTCATTTGGAGTATTTCAACTTCCGCAACGATTCCATTGCAAACAGTCTCTTTGACCTGCTTGCAGAGAAGGCAAAGGAAGGCGTTGAGGTGAGAGCATTGTTTGATTCTTTCGGCAATTCTTCCAACAATCGTCCGCTGAAGAATCATCACTTGAAGAGCATACGCGAGAGAGGAATAGAGATCTTTGAGTTTGATCCGTTGGCATTTCCTTGGGTGAATCATGTTTGGGCTCGCGATCACCGTAAGATTGTAGTCATTGACGGTCGTGTGGCTTATACCGGTGGCATGAATGTTGCCGACTATTACATCCACGGCACAGACCAGGTTGGCGAATGGCACGACATGCACTGCCGCATTCAGGGTGAGGAAGTCAATACTTTGCAGAGCATTTTTCTCAGAATATGGAACAAGACGGCGAAGCAGAACATTGGTGGCACGAAGTATTACCACGCTTGTGCCAACGCCGATTATATAACCAGGAATCTTAAGAAAGATGTCACTTCCACAGCCTTCAAGAAGCGCCTAGGCATAGCAAACCGTGAGCCAGGCAGAACGCCAAAGGTCATGCGCACATTCTATCTTACGGCTATCAACAGCGCAAGGGACAGCATAAAGCTCATAAATCCTTATTTCACGCTCAATGGAAAGCTGAAGAGAGCTTTGCGAAATGCCGTGAAGCGAGGCGTGAAGGTGGAGATTATGCTTAGCCGCAACAGTGACATTCCGCTCACTCCAGACTGTGGCTTCTACAATGCCCACAAGCTCATGAAGAAAGGTGTAACGGTTTGGATATTCGAAGGCGGTTTCCATCATACCAAGATTATCTGCGTTGACGGAAAGTTCTGCACCGTTGGCAGCACAAACCTCGACGCTCGTAGCCTACGCTTCGACTATGAGGAGAATGTCGTAATCCTCGACCGTGAGACTACCCACCAGATGGAGCAGGTCTTCGACAACGACAAGCGCAACCGCTGCTTCCTCCTGACCCCAGAGTCCTGGGACGCTTGGCAGACACGCGGCATGAAGACCAAAGGCTGGTTTGCCCATCTTCTTGCGCCGTGGTTGTAATGTATATGCGCCTAATGCGCAGAATTCTAAATAACAACTAAAAAACGCGTACAACTCACCACCTCACCGCAAGGGATTCTGGAGCAGTTGATAATCAGATGGTTACGGTTGCGGATAGTTGCTTGAACTCGCCGCAACTCACCGCAAACTCACCGCAGTTGATTTGGGAGGTGTCCTGCCCTCAGGACACTATCTGCCAAGTAAAGATATATTACCTTTGTATGTTGTTGGTGCGTTGAGGGCAACGCACCTCCCAAAACTCCAAGGAATACATCTCGGAAAATGCATTTTCTTAAACGTAAGTCATTGAGTTACAGGGCGTAATCGTAAGAGATACGATAGTAAGTCCAATGATTACGAGTTGTAAGTGTAGTGGTTTTTGGCTAAAATATCTTGCGGTGAGTTTGCGGTGAGTTGCGGTGAGTTCGAGCAACTCTCCGCAATAGCAAACAATTGTAAATCAGGTTGTTACGGGAAGGTTGCGGTGAGGCGGTGAGTTGTGAGCGTTTTTCTGTGCTATTTTATCAAGGTATATGGCGAAATAGAACGTCCTTGGCTGTGGCTTTCTCCTTTGGATTGCCGATTTTCAGTTCCGCTTTGCGCCGCTGATCTTCGGTTCAGACGCCCTTGTTGCCGCTAAAGTGATGCAGAACAAAATAAAAATTGATTTTTATTTTGTAATTTACTCACTTATTCGTAATTTTGCACACGATAATAATTAATCATGGCAGCACTAACTTGCCGCTACAAAAACTAAAAATGTAAAATTTATAGATATAAACTAAAATATACATAAATAATTGCTGCATCAGACTATCATTGTGGTCGTCAAACAAAGTAAGCGTCGGAAACTTATCTACTCTCTGATATAACCACAACAATGATGGTTGACTTGGACGTATATAGAAGTATACGTTGGAAAAGCCAATCCTGAATATAACGATGGAAAGATGCCTAGCACCCTGATAGGGTGTAGGCATTTCTTATATTCAGGAGGGGTCAGAGATATTCCGACGCTTACACCCCAGACGACCGTAAGAAGGCTTGCACCCTTCTTTTATATACGTAGAAGTTATACATGATTTGTAAGATAGTTATGACGTGTGCTCAATAACTATCTATTATGAAACACAAAGAATCTTTACAAAAGGCTCAATCTGCAAAGGATGCCGAGTATTACACATTGTATGAGGATATTGCAAATGAACTTCCTCTATATAAAAAGGCGTATAGGTCATTTTGCAGGATGATTTTGAGTACTTATACCTCAATGGGTCAATTTGCAGGATAAGAAATCAGCTTCAAAATTTGGTCTGGTACGAAGAAATCAGTACCTTTGCCGATGCTGTCTGAAGCATAGTGGA
>JAZLHI010000031.1:0-20843 GCA_045616725.1 Prevotella sp.
CACAACCGTGGTGTTGTTATGAACCCACATGATCACCCAATGGGTGGTGGTGAAGGCCGTCAGTCTGGTGGTCACCCACGTTCTCGTAAGGGTCTCTACGCTAAGGGTCTCAAGACTCGTGCACCTAAGAAGCTCTCTAACAAGTATATCATTGAAAGAGCTAACAAGAAATAAACAACTTAAATTAGCAAAGTATGAGTCGTTCATTAAAAAAAGGTCCATATATCAACGTGTCGCTTGAGAAGAAGATTCTCGAAATGAATGAAAGCGGCAAGAAGAATGTCGTAAAGACTTGGGCTAGAGCTTCAATGATATCACCTGACTTCGTAGGTCATACCGTTGCAGTTCATAACGGAAACAAATTTATTCCTGTTTACATTACAGAGAACATGGTAGGTCACAAGCTCGGTGAGTTCGCACCTACACGTCGTTTCGGCGGTCACTCTGGTAATCGTAAGTAAGGCTAACCCAAAAAAGTTCTAAAATAAATGGGAGCAAGAAAAAGATTAGCTGCTGAAAAGAGAAAGGCAGCGCTCAAAACACAGAATTTCGCAAAGCTCGTAGGAGTTCCTTCTTCTCCACGCAAGATGCGCTATGTCGTTGACATGGTACGTGGTATGGAAGTGAACAGAGCTCTCGGCGTGCTGAGATTCTCTAAGAAGGCTGCTGCAGCCGACGTAGAGAAGCTTCTCCGCTCTGCCATAGCAAACTGGGAAATGAAAAACGATCGCAAAGCTGAAGACGGCGAACTCTACATCTCAAAAGTGTTCGTTGACGAAGGCGTTACAATGAAGCGCATGCGTCCTGCTCCACAGGGACGTGGATACCGTATCCGTAAGCGCTCTAATCATGTAACCTTGTTTGTTGATGCTAAAATTAACGATGCTAATTAATCAGATAGTATGGGACAGAAAACTAATCCAATCAGCAACCGTCTCGGTATTGTAAGAGGTTGGGACTCTCAGTGGTTCGGAGGTAAGAACTTCGGTGATAACCTCGTTGAAGACCAGAAGATTCGCAAGTATCTTAACGAGCGCCTTGCTAAGGCTCAGATCTCAAAGATCCTCATTGAAAGAGCTGCTAAGCGTGTTACCATTACTATCTGCACTGCTCGCCCAGGTATCGTAATTGGTAAAGGTGGTCAAGACGTTGACAAACTCAAGGAAGACCTCAAGAAGCTCTACAAGAAGGACATTCAGATCAACATCCACGAAGTTAAGAAGCCAGAACTTGACGCTACTATCGTAGGCAACCAGATCGCTCGTCAGATTGAAGGCAAGATGGCATACCGTCGCGCTATCAAGACTGCTGTAGCAAACACTATGCGTGCTGGTGCTGAAGGTATCAAGGTTCAGATTTGTGGCCGTCTTAACGGTGCTGAAATGGCACGCTCTGAAATGTACAAGGAAGGACGTACTCCTCTCCATACATTCCGTGCAGACATCGACTTCTGCCAGGAAGAGGCACTTACTAAGGTAGGTATTCTTGGTATCAAGGTATGGATCTGCCGCGGCGAAGTTTACGGAGATGTAGATCTCACTCCTAACTATGCTAACGAGAAGCCACAGAACGGTCGTGGTAACAACAGCCGTGGTGGTGCTCGTGGTAACGGTCGTAAGAGAAATAACAACAACCGCTAAAAAAAGATTCTATCATGTTACAGCCTAAAAGAGTAAAATATAGAAGACCTCAAGATGGTCGTGGCAACAAAGGCAACGCCCACAGAGGTACACAGCTCGCTTTCGGTTCATTCGGTATCAAGACTCTTGATGCCAAGTGGATTGACAGCCGCCAGATTGAGGCCGCTCGTATCGCCATCAATCGTTATATGAACCGTGAAGGCCAGGTATGGATCCGCATCTTCCCTTGCAAGCCAATCACTCGTAAGCCAGCCGATGTCCGCATGGGTAAGGGTAAGGGTGACGTTGCAGGATGGGTTGCTCCAGTAACTCCAGGCCGTGTCCTCTTTGAAGTAGAGGGTGTTCCTTTTGACATCGCTAAGGAGGCTCTTCGCCTCGGTGCTCAGAAGCTCCCTGTAAAGACTAAGTTTATTGTTAGACGTGATTACGATAAAAACGCTTAATTTATGAAGATCCAGGAATTGAAGGAGCTTTCTGTTAAGGAACTTACAGAGAAGCTCAACGAGGCTACAGAAGCTTACAACAAGATGAAGCTCAACCACGCCATTTCTCCACTTGAGAACCCTGCACAGATTAAGGCAGCTCGTCGTGATATCGCACGTATGCAGACTGAACTTAGCCTCCGCAAGTAACTTAACACTCACTCATATAACGATTTATAAGAAATGGAAACAAGAAATCTTAGAAAAACCAGAATGGGTGTTGTGACAAGCACTAAGATGGATAAGACCATCGTTGTTGCTGCAAAGTTCAAGGAGAAGCACCCTATGTATGGTAAGTTCGTGCAGAAGACTAAGAAGTACCATGCACACGATGAGAACAATGAGGCTCAGAAGGGCGACACAGTTCTTATCATGGAGACTCGTCCACTCTCTAAGACTAAGAGATGGAGATTAGTTCAAATAACTGAAAAAGCTAAGTAATTATGATACAGGCAGAATCAAGACTTACAGTATGCGATAACTCTGGCGCTCGTGAGGCTCTCTGCATCCGCGTTCTCGGTGGTACTAAGCGCCGTTACGCTAGTGTAGGTGACGTCATCGTTGTAGCTGTCAAGAATGTTATCCCTTCAAGTGATTTGAAAAAAGGTGCAGTATCAAAGGCTTTGATTGTTCGCACAAAGAAGGAAATCCGCCGTGCAGATGGTTCTTACATCCGCTTCGACGACAACGCTTGCGTATTGCTTAACAACGCTGGTGAAATCCGCGGCAGCCGTATCTTCGGCCCTGTTGCTCGTGAGCTCCGCGCTGTGAATATGAAAGTCGTTTCTTTGGCACCTGAAGTTCTTTAATCTTTAAAAAGGAATTACAGTAATGGCAAAATTACATATCAAGAAAGACGACCAGGTAATCGTTCTTGCAGGTACTGACAAGGGCAAGACTGGTAAGGTGCTTAAGGTTCTCGTTGAGAAGCAGCGCGCTATCGTTGAGGGTGTAAACATCGTCAAGAAGAGCGCTAAGCCATCAGCTAAGAATCCTCAGGGCGGCATCGTGGAGATGGAAGCTCCTATCCACATTTCTAACTTAAGTTTAATTGACCCTAAGAGTGGTAAGGCAACTCGTATCGCTATCCGCGTAAAGGAGGATGGCAGCAAGGTGCGCATCGCTAAAAAATCAGGAGAGGAAATTAAGTAATGAATACAGCAGGTTTAAAGAAAACTTACAAAGAGACTATCGCTCCTGCTCTTCAGAAGCAGTTCGGCTACTCATCTTGCATGCAGGTGCCAGAACTCAAGAAGATCGTTGTGAACATGGGTCTCGGTGATGCTACACAGGATAAGAAGCTTATCGACGTAGCTATCAATGAAATTACTACTATCACTGGTCAGAAGGCGGTTGCTACTTACTCTAAGAAGGATATCGCTAACTTCAAGCTTCGTAAGAAGATGCCTATCGGTGTTATGGTTACACTTCGTCGCGAGCAGATGTACGAATTCCTCGAGAAGCTCGTTCGCATCGCTCTCCCACGTATCCGTGACTTCAAGGGTATCAACACTAAGCTCGATGGCCGCGGTAACTATTCTCTCGGTATTCAGGAGCAGATCATCTTCCCTGAAATCAACATCGACCAGATCAACCGTATCCAGGGTATGAACATCACTTTCGTGACAACAGCTAAGACTGACGAAGAAGGTTTTGCTCTCCTCAAGGCATTCGGTCTTCCATTCAAGAACGCTAAATAAATCTAAAGACAATGGCAAAAGAATCAATGAAGGCTCGCGAGGTTAAACGTGCTAAGCTCGTTGCTCGCTACGCTGAAAAGCGTGCTGCTCTCAAGAAGATCATTGCAACATCTGAGGATCCAGCTGAAGCATACGAGGCTGCTCGCAAGCTCCAGAGCATTCCAAAGAATGCAAACCCTATCCGTCTTCACAACCGTTGCAAGATCACAGGCCGTCCAAAGGGTTATATCCGTCAGTTCGGTATCTCTCGTATTCAGTTCCGTGAGATGGCATCTGCAGGTCTTATCCCAGGCGTTAAGAAGGCTAGCTGGTAAATACAGAAAATCCGAAATTATAATAAAGACTCCGTTTCTCTTCGTAGAAGCGGAGTTTTTTGGTCTCTTCATAGAAGCGATTTTTTTTGGTTTTATTGCAAAAATAGTTGTATTTGTTGTCAAATTTAGCAAATAACAATAAAAAGTGAGCTGAATATTTGGTTGATTTACATTAATTTTATACCTTTGCATTCTCTAAGGGAGACATCATCTCCGCGAAGAGAGTGTAGGAGCTTTTGCATAAAGCTTCCTAATGCCATGTAACAACTAAATATAAATCATAAATAATTAACACTTCATGAGTCAAAAAAGAGTTTACACCTTCGGTAATGGACAGGCTGAAGGTAACGCACAGATGCGTGAGGCACTCGGTGGCAAGGGCGCTAACCTTGCTGAAATGAACCTTATTGGTGTACCAGTACCTCCAGGTTTTACAATTACTACTGATACTTGTAATGAATATTATGAGGTAGGCGAAGAGAAGATCAAGGAACTCCTTCAGGAAGAAGTGATGGCTGCTGTTGCCCACACTGAGAACCTGATGAACTGCAAGTTCGGCTCCGTTGAGAATCCTCTCCTCGTTTCTGTACGTTCAGGTGCTCGTGCTTCTATGCCAGGTATGATGGATACAATCCTCAACCTCGGTCTTAACGACGAAGTAGCTGAAGGTATGGCTAAGAAGACTCACAATCCTCACTTCGTTTACGACTCTTACCGCCGTTTCGTACAGATGTACGGTGACGTTGTTTTGGGTCTTAAGCCAGTGAACAAGGAAGATATCGATCCATTCGAGGCTATCATCGAGAAGGTTAAGGAAGAGCAGGGTGTTGTTCTTGACAAGGACCTCTCTGTAGAATCTCTCAAGAAGCTCGTTGAACTCTTCAAGGCTGCCATCAAGGAGCAGACTGGTCAGGAGTTCCCTACAGATCCAATCGAGCAGCTTTGGGGTGCTATCTGCGCTGTGTTCCGTTCATGGATGAACGAGCGTGCTATCCTCTATCGTAAGATGGAAGGTATTCCTGACGAGTGGGGTACAGCCGTATCAGTTATGGCAATGGTATTCGGTAATATGGGCGACACTTCTGCAACAGGTGTTTGCTTCTCTCGCGACGCAGGTAATGGCGAAAACCTCTTCAATGGTGAGTACCTCGTAAATGCACAGGGTGAGGACGTTGTTGCAGGTATCCGTACTCCACAGCAGATCACAAAGATCGGTTCTCAGCGTTGGGCTGAGCGTGCTGGCATCTCTGAAGAAGAGCGTGCAGCTAAGTATCCTTCGATGGAAGAAGCAATGCCAGAAATCTACGCAGAACTCGATGCTCTCCAGGACAAGCTTGAGCACCACTACCACGATATGCAGGATATGGAGTTCACCGTTCAGGAAGGTAAGCTCTGGTTCCTCCAGACTCGTAACGGTAAGCGTACTGGTACTGCAATGGTTAAGATTGCTATGGACCTCCTCCACGAGGGTATGATCGACGAGAAGACAGCCATCATGCGCTGTGAACCTCAGAAGCTTGACGAACTTCTCCACCCAGTATTTGATAAGCTCGCTCTCTCTAAGGCTAAGGTTATCACTCAGGGTCTCCCTGCTTCTCCAGGTGCTGCTTGTGGTCAGATTGTATTCCACGCTGACGACGCTCAGGAATGGCACGAGAACGGACACAAGGTTATCATGGTTCGTATCGAAACTTCTCCAGAAGACCTCGCAGGTATGTCTGCAGCAGAAGGTATCCTCACTGCTCGCGGTGGTATGACTTCTCACGCAGCTGTTGTTGCTCGTGGTATGGGTAAGTGCTGCGTATCAGGTGCAGGTGCTATCAATGTTGACTACAAGGCTAAGACAGTTGAAATCGACGGCGTAGTTTACAAGGAAGGTGACTATATCTCACTCAACGGTACTACTGGTCAGGTTTACGCTGGCGAAATCAAGACTAAGGCAGCAGAACTTTCAGGCGACTTCAAGGAGCTCATGGATCTCTGCGACAAGTATACTAAGATGGAAGTACGCACAAATGCTGACACTCCACACGATGCTCAGGTAGCTCGCGCATTCGGTGCTAAGGGTATCGGTCTTACTCGTACAGAGCACATGTTCTTCGACGACCAGAAGATTATCGCTATGCGTGAGATGATTCTCTCTGAGACTGTTGAAGGTCGTGAGAAGGCTCTCGCTAAGCTCCTCCCTTACCAGAAGGCTGACTTCTACGGAATCCTCAAGGCTATGGATGGCTGTCATGTAAACATCCGTCTTCTCGACCCACCTCTCCACGAGTTCGTACCACACGATAACGCTGGTCAGGAAACTATGGCTAAGGAAATGGGCGTTGATGTAAAGGTTATCAAGCAGCGTGTAGAATCACTCTCTGAGAACAACCCTATGCTCGGTCACCGTGGTTGCCGTCTCGGTATCACATTCCCAGAAATCACTGCTATGCAGACACGCGCTATCCTTGGTGCTGCTTGCCAGTTGAAGAAGGAAGGCTTGAACCCATGTCCAGAAATCATGGTTCCACTCATCGGTACTGTTCAGGAGCTCAAGCAGCAGAAGTCTATCATCGTTGAGACTTCTAAGAAGGTATTCGCTGAGGAAGGTGTTGAGGTAGAGTTCGAAATCGGTACAATGATCGAGATTCCTCGTGCAGCCCTTACTGCAGGCACAATCGCTGAGGAAGCACAGTACTTCTCATTCGCTACTAACGACCTCACTCACATGACTTACGGTTACTCTCGTGACGACATCGCTTCATTCCTCCCTGCATACATGGAGAAGAAGATCCTCAAGGTTGACCCATTCCAGGTACTTGACCAGGAAGGTGTTGGTCAGCTCATCAAGATGGCTGTACAGAACGGTCGCGCTACTCGTCCAAACCTCCGCACAGGTATCTGTGGTGAGCACGGTGGCGAACCTTCATCTGTTAAGTTCTGCGCAAAGGTCGGCATGAACTATGCTTCTTGCTCACCATTCCGTGTGCCAATCGCACGTCTTGCAGCCGCGCAGGCAGCAGTTGAGGAATAATGATATTCGTGCAATAAGCTAACATCTAAATACTAAAAGGTGCAACTTCCTATTGTAGGGGTTGCACCTTTTCTGTGTTTACGTCTATCTGTTTTTTTGTAAATAAGGTTGACTCTAAAAGTAACATTTTATGAATCAATCTTATTTACAAGAGGACAATCATTATTGTATCAGCAACTTCATCCAGTTGCCGCCCCAG
Organism: Prevotella sp.; assembly: GCA_045616725.1. Taxonomy (GTDB): domain Bacteria; phylum Bacteroidota; class Bacteroidia; order Bacteroidales; family Bacteroidaceae; genus Prevotella. The sequence goes on from JAZLHI010000031.1 coordinate 7,355, forward strand.
ATCTTTTCTATTTCCTCGTCTGTATAGCCTTCCTTTATTAAGAAGCGGGTGAGGTTGACCATCTCGGAAGCGTTGCGAAGCCCTGGCACACCGCCGTCGCCATCGAAGTCTGTGCCGATGCCGACATGGTCAATGCCCATGATTGATATGGCGTGCTTGAGGTGGGCGAGGGCGTTGAGGATTGTTGCATTCTCATCCTTTTGTAGAAAACCAGGATACATTGTTATCTGCATGATACCGCCACTCTCCGCCAAAGCACGCATCTGATCGTCGGTAAGGTTGCGAGGGTGGTCGCAGATTGAACGGCAGTTGCTGTGCGAGCAAACGATAGGCTTCTCGCTTTCACGGATGCAATCGTAGAAAGTCTGTTCGCCAGCGTGCGAGAGATCGACGAGTATTCCGAGGCGGTTCATCTCTTTTACCACCTGTTTGCCGAAGTCACTGAGTCCGCCGAAGGTTTGCTTTCCACGACAACTGTCACAGACATCGTTGTCGCCATTGTGGCAAAGGGTGATATAAGTGATGCCGCGATTGGCGAAATAATCCACGTTTTTCAGGTCGCCTTCAAGAGCATGACCGTTCTCTATGCCAAGCATTATGGAGCGCTTGCCTTGCTTCTTGTTCTCGCGTAAGTCGCTGACTGTCTTCGCAATAGCTGCTATTCCATTGGAATCAGCAACTTGCTTCTCTATGCTGTCAAAGATGAAGTCTACATATTGCTTTGGCGATTCTATTGGGAAGTGAATCTTCTTTGAAAACGGATCGCCCTCGTTTGGTTGAGGGAGATAGCATACCATATTCGAAACATCGAGTCTACCCTCTTGCATCTTTTGGAAATCTACGAGTACATTCTTGTCGCGCTGTGAGAGATTTACGCCGAGATGGAAGAACATTGGTGTGTCGCAGTGGGAGTCAAGAGTGACTATGTTCTCGTGAATCTGCTTGGCACGACTGTATATCTTTGCCTCTTCCACAAGCCATTTGAAGAACGGCTGACTGCTCTCTGGAGCAGAATCATAGAGGTTCTCTGGATGCCATTGTACGGCAACGATAGGCTTGTGCTCATTGCTCTCAACGCCTTCAATGAATCCGTCAGGGGATGTGGCTGTAATAGCGAAACATGGCCCCGGCTCGGAGGCTACCTGATGGTGGAAGGAGTTGACGAGGAGAACTTTGGACGCTGTTACATTGCAAGCTGCTGCCTCATGGTTTTCTGAAGAACAAATTGAAGTATTTACCATCTTTCCCCAGTACTTTACACTATGTGTAGGTTCTTGGCGCACGGCACTCTGCGAATGTTTTATGGTCTGTGTGTCGCTGATGTCTTGCTGTATCTTGCCGCCGAGTGCAGCAACAAGGGTCTGCAAACCGCGACAGATGCCGAACATAGGCACGTTGCGGTTGTAGGCAAGTTCTGCAAGACGCAGTTCCGAGCGGTCGCGTTCTGCGTTGATACCACCAAGTCTCGGACTCGGTTCCTCACCCCAAAGCAATGGGTTAAGGTCAGCACCACCGGTGAAGAGCAATCCGTCAACAGCCTCAAGCTGTGCCTTGAGGATTGTTTCGTCTGTAGTTGGTGGGAATATGACCGGTGCTCCTCCAGCGCGTTCCACGCACTGGTAGTAAGCCTTTGTTATGGTTGTGAGTCCGTCAGGGGCAGAGTAGTTGCCGGTAATTCCGATTATAGGTCGCATGGGATATATTTTAATACTAAGTATCAACAGAAGACAAATATGGATTTTATATCTTTTTTTGTTTGTTGATGTTTTAGCTGCATAAAGCAAATAAGGCTTGTAAGATAATGATAGGAATCTTACCTTACAAGCCTTATCATTTATGAATGATTTTTTTACATCTCAGGTTTCACAGGAAGCTCTCGTTTGATGCTTTGTTCAAGGCAGATGAGCGTCTCTGTGGAAACAACTCCAGGAATGCCCTGAAGTCGATTGTTCAGGAGATCCATCAGCTGTTCGTTGTCGCGTGCGAAGAGTTTTACCATCATGGTGTAAGGACCAGTGGTAAAGTGGCATTCCACTATTTCGGGAATCTTCTCAAGTTCCTCTACAACAGATTTGTACATGTTGCCCTTTTCAAGATTCATACCCACGTATGTGCAAGTAGAGTACCCGAGAGCTTTCTGATTGATGTTGAAGCATGATCCGAGAATCACTCCATCGTCTATGAGTCGCTGCACTCTCTGGTGTATGGCAGCTCTGGAAATGTTGCATTCAGCAGCCACATCCTTGAAGGCTAAGCGGGCGTTGGTAGAGAGTAATTCAAGGATTTTGAGGTCAATGGGATCTAATTTTTCCATTTCTTTTGTGTTGTTTTTGTGTTGTTCTGCTTGCAAAAGTACACAAAAAAGGGCAATTAACAAACAAAATGTCAGAAATTTGCTTGATTTCTGACATTTTGATGATTTTTGTTGGCTTTAGGTTTTGGGTTTTAGGTATATAGTGTTTTGAATTTAGTATTATTATATCTGCCCAGCTTCAATTTGTTTTACGATGAGTTCTATCTCGTGGTCGTCACCATCTGGGTCATACTTCTTGTTGAGTGAAGCTCCGAAAGTCCAAGCAAAAGCTTGATAGAAACCGGCGCGAACAGGCCCGAGGAAAGCCTGAAGCAGACCATATCCTGACGATTGTGTCTCACGATGGACGAGCTTGATGAGTAGTTTCCCCTGAGTAAGGGTAAGCTTCTTCATGCGTGGAGTGTAGGCTTCCTTTATGTCTTTCTCCACCAGCTTCATGTGTTTTGCGCGTTCTTTCTTGTCGGGAATCTGCTGAATGACCTGGCCAGTCTCGATGACAATGCCGCGAATCTCCTTGGATATAGGCAGAACCTTCTTTATATTATATACAAGGCGACTGTATTTCTGCTGCGCCTTCTTGTTCTTGAATGTGCGTGGAGGGGTGATTGTTAGCGTGTTAAGCTTTACGCTGAGCACATCTTCGCCATCAACCTTTGTTTCTTCCACAGCTACTTTTGGAACAAATGTAGGTGTGTTGAGGTTGATGCCGTTGTCTTCAGGATTATTCTGGGCGAAAGAATCCAAGGCAAGACAAAGGAACATGAGTATAATATGTGTATTTTTTCTGTGCATGTTTTGTTTGTTAGAAAGGCAATCCTACTGCGAAATGGAAGGTGAAGTCGCGCTTCAAATTAGGATGGATCACAGCCCAATGCTCTTCCTTTGTAGTGTATGCGGGATTGATAGCCTTCATTCCGCAGTCAAAACGAAGTATGAAATAATCGAAATTCAAACGAAGGCCTGCACCATAACCGACAGCCATCTCCTCAAGAAGGTGATTGAACTGGAACTTTCCTCCTGGTTGGTCTTCATAATCTCTCAAGGTCCATAGGTTTCCTGCGTCAATAAAGAGTGCATAGCTAAATTTCCAAAACAGAGGTGCACGAAGTTCTGCGTTGAGGTCAATCTTCAAGTCGCCCGTCTGGTTAATGAAGTCTATTGCTCCGTCTGTGCTTCGGAAGCGTCCCGGACCAAGTTCACGAACACTCCATCCCCTCACAGAGTTTGCTCCTCCAGAGAAATATCGTTTCTCAAAAGGCAGTATGTTGCTGTTTCCGTATGGAATGGCAATGCCTAAGTCTGTATGTAGAGCAAGATCCATTTTCTCGCGTACAGGAAGCACTTTTGTGTAGTCGAAGTCAAACTTCGCATATTGTGCGTATGCATTACCGAAAAGTATTCTTCTGCCATCTTCATTCGTCTTTGCATTGGTAAGGTGACCTATAGCGCTGAGTGTATTTCCGGCAGTCTCAATACCGATGCGGAAGGCCTTGTTACGTCCCTTGTAAGACATGCTTAGACCAATCTTCATGATGAAGAGGTCCTCATAGTTATATTTGAGGATAGCGTTTCGCTTGCTGCCGGATTCAAGGTAAGTCTCCTTGAATGTCTCCGAAATCCACGGCATGGAAATGAAGTTCAGGTCAAGCAAATCGAAAACGTAAGAATGCGTCTTGGAGGAATTTTGCCAGCGGTAACGCCATGTGCTACGAAGCACTCGACGGTGGAATTCGGGTCTGTTCTGTGTATTGTAACTAAGTGAAAGTTCAGAAGAAGCCGACTGTCTGCGTCGGAACTGACTGCTGACGAATGGTGCAAGCAGACGTGGAAATTCCAACTTTGCTTCGGCTCCGAACTCCTTGTACTCGCTGTCGGTATAACCTTCAAGTCCTGTTATGTCTTCGTATGCACCACGAAGTTGCAAACTCAAGGTTTCACTTCCCCGGAACACGTTCTTATTCGAGAATGTAAGAGATGCTGCTGCGCCAAGGTTTCCTGCTGTATTTGTACCTTCCGGCATGAAGGAAACACTGTTTACGAGGTTAGGCAGCAACCTGATTTCTGCATCAATAAGGGCTGTGTCAGGGCGTTCGCTTAGTAGAACCTGTGTGGAACGAAGAGCACCGAGCCTTCCGAAGCGGTTGTAGGTGTTTTGAAGGTCAGAATATTTGAAAAGTAGTCCTTCTTCAAGTAATGTGTTTTCTTCCAATACACTTTTTCGGAATATTTGTTTTTCTGCGTATGTACTGTCTTGATTGAGTACGGAACGTTTGGCATTCAGCGTCTTGTATGTAATGTTTCCTATGTGATACTGCGGATGATTGACAGGCTCCATTTTGGAGTTAGCGCGATATTTCTCTATCTCCATGACCATCCACACCTTGTTCTCGCCCTCCATGGTGTCGGCTTCAACAGTGATGAACTCTTTGTTGAAACGGCTGTAACCTTTCTCCATGAGGTAGTCTGTAATGCGTTTACGCTCACTGTTCAAAAGCGATGCGTTGAAAGGCTTGTTGACAAACATGGAAGAGTGGGGAAGGATGTTGTTCTTTCTGAGTAGTGAATCCATCCTAGGGTCTGCAACTTCCACGTCGAAAGACCCTACATACAGTTGCTTTCCCGGAGTGAGCCTGTATGTGACATCCATCTTTCCCTTCTCGTTTATTATCGTGTCTATTGTAACGGTTGCCTGCATGTAGCCGTTGTTGTTCAGTATGGCTTGGAAGTCTTGTCGTGACGCCTCCGCTTTAGCAGGGTCGAAGATGTTTTTCTTGCCTTTCTTTGATAGCATTCCAAGCAAACTGTTTGAGGATGTCTGTCGGAGATAAGGCATGAATTGTGTAGTGGAAACCGACTTATCTTCGCTTTCCACGTTGACATCGCCCAAAAGATATTCCCCTTCTGCAAGCTGACTGCTGCTGCATGATGCAAACAAGCCCCCCCCAAAGGAAATTAGGAGGAGCGGCAGTAGTAGCAGATATATGATATTTGAGACGTGCTTTTTCAGTGTTTCCGTATTTTTTATTTGCGTCTGAATTCAGAGCAAGTGATTGCAGTAGCAATGGCCACGTTGAGGCTTTCTGCCGTATCGCCGTCGGAGAAGCTCGGAATCAGCAATTTATGGGTGACGAGTTTCCTTACTTCCCCAGAGATTCCGTTACCTTCGTTGCCCATAACGATGACGCCTTCCTGTGACAATGTCTGCTCATAGATGTTGTTGCCGTCAAGGAGAGTACCATATATAGGAGTACCTTCTGGTAGGGATTGAAGCCATTCGGCAAGGCTCTCCACATATATTATATTTATACGCGAGAGACTTCCCATGGTGGCTTGCACCGTTTTCGGGTTGTAGGCATCGGCTGTTTCCTTGCTGCACACTAGATGCTTTATGCCAAACCAGTCGGCGATGCGGATTATTGTTCCAAGGTTTCCTGGATCTTGTACACCATCGAGGGCAAGAATAAGTCCCCCTCTGACTCCCTCAGAGTGTGGTGAAGGAGTTGAACTTGCTTTAGTATTTGGAATCTTGAATACCGCAAGTTCGCTTTGCGGATGTTTCAGGAAGCTTACCTGCTTGATATCCTCAATGTCAGTAAGTAGAATTTCCGGTTCCTGATACTTCATAAACTCACGCACAGCTTTAGGACCTTCCACAACAAACAAGCTGTGGCGGTCGCGATACTTCTTTTGCTCCAATGAGCGTATGAGCTTCTTTTGTGCGTTAGTAAGCATTTCAAATACGAATTATGAATTACGCATTAAAGTGCCTTCAGTTCGTCAATTCTTGCGTGCGGATCGTCGGCACGGAAGACATAGCTTCCTGCCACCATCACGTCAACACCAGCTTTTGTAAGGCGTGGAGCGGTTTCGTTCTGTACGCCGCCATCCACTTCAATGAGAGCTTTTGAGCCCTTGCGAGCAATGAGCTCACGCAGTTGCTTCACCTTGTCGATGGTGTTCTCAATGAACTTCTGGCCGCCGAATCCGGGATTTACACTCATGAGAAGCACCATATCAACATCGCAGATGATGTCTTCAAGCATGCAAATCGGTGTAGAAGGGTTGAGAGTGACGCCTGCTTTCATGCCGGCATCGTGTATTTCCTGAATGGTGCGGTGCAAGTGTGTGCAAGCTTCGTAGTGCACATTCATCATCATTGCGCCGAGAGCAGCAGTCTGCTTAATGTAACGTTCAGGCTGAACAATCATGTAATGCACGTCCAAAGGCTTCTGGCAGATTTTTGCAACCTGCTCAAGAACGGGGAAACCAAAGGAAATGTTTGGCACGAACTTACCGTCCATCACGTCAAGATGGAGCCAGTCGGCATTGCTTGTATTAAGCATTTCTATATCCTTGCGCAGATCCAGGAAATTTGCTGCAAGGAGAGAGGGAGATACAATCATTTGTATTCTTAAGAAATCGGTTAATTTACGCAATAACCAATGTTCTGGTTATTAGTTTTGATGACTCTGAACGAGTGTGCAAACTCGCGAAGGAATGATAATGTTCGTTCAGAAGGAAGAGTGTTTTGTAAAGGAGTAGAATTTGGCATAGGCAATTTGTTTTTATGTGTTATTCAGTTACTTTCATTATAAAAAACGAACTTATGTGAAGAATATTTTGATTTTATGAAAAAAAATATAAAAAAATATTTGTCGGTTTGCGAATTATTATTAACTTTGCATCGTCAAAAGTGGTGAAAATACTTACATTATGTAATTAAAAGCCACAAAATACTTACATTTGTATATGAAAACAACTAATTATATAGCATGGTGGTGGCGTAGCTCAGGATTGAAAAAGTCGTGAGAAGCATCCCGCGTATGCCTTATAATTAAAAGGAAAATACAAAAAAGGGTCTGTTGCTTATCGCGACGGACCCTTTTCTTACATACCAACTCAAAACTATGAAAAAATATCTTGATAAAGTACTTGCTGGCGAACCTCTTCGCCGCGAAGAGACAAAGGACATTCTCGTAAACATCTACGAGCAGAAGTATAACGATGTGCAAATTGCTGCCATGCTTGCCATGCTTCAGATGCGTGGCGTTACTGTTGATGAACTCCTCGGTTTCCGCGATGGTATCCTCGAAACAGGCGTGCCAGCCCTTCTCGATGCCGACCGTTATGTGGACATTGTAGGTACTGGCGGCGACCAGAAGAACACGTTCAACATCTCTACTTGCTCTTGTTTCGTTGTTGCAGGTGCTGGTTACAAGGTGGCAAAGCATGGCAATGTTGCGGCAACTTCCACTTCCGGTGCTTCAGATGTCATTCGTATGCACGGCGTTGAATTCACAAATGATCTTGACAAACTCAATCGTTCCATTGATGAATCTGGCTTCGTGTATCTCCATGCACCATTGTTTGCAAAGGCTATGAAGTTTGTTGCGCCTATCCGTAAGCAGATAGCCTTCCCAACACTCTTCAACCTTCTAGGCCCTATGGTGAACCCATCGCAGCCGGCTTGTCAGGTCCTCGGTGTGGCAAATCTCGACCAACTTCGTCTTTACACTAATGTTTGTCGCCGTCTCGGACTTGACTTTGGTATCGTAAACTCTATCGATGGCTACGACGAAATCTCTCTCACTGGCGATTTCAAGGTGTCAACAAACAAGATTGAGCAGATATTCACCCCAGCTGACTTCGGACTTCCATGCACTAAGGAGGAGGAACTCTATGGTGGAAAGACTCAGGAAGAGGCTATGAAGATCTTTGACAATGTTCTTGGCGACTGCGCTACAGAGTCGCAGAAGAATGTCGTAATGATGAACTCGGCCCTCGCAATCACTGTTGTTGACCAGTCAAAGTCTCTTGAAGAGGCTCTCGCAATGGCTAAGGAATCCATCGAAAGTGGCAAAGCAAAGCAGGCCCTCAAGAAGTTTGTTGAGATAAATAGTTAATGAAATGGCAGATATACTCGACCAGATAATTGCAGACAAGCGCATAGAGATAGCTATCGCCAAAGAACGTCTCTCGGAGACTGCTATCCATAAACTATGGGAAAGTAGGGCTTCGGAATTGGAAAAGTATCATCCGTCGCTTGCTGCTGCTCTCAAGAACAATCCAAATGGTTTTGGAATCATCTCGGAGTTCAAGCGCAAGTCGCCATCAAAAGGTTGGATAAAGGAAGAAGGTCGTGCTGACATCATCCCTATTTCTTACCAGCAGAACGGTGCAGCAGCTCTTTCAATCCTGACTGACGAGAAGTATTTCGGCGGAAAGGATGATTTTATCGTGACAGCTCGCCAAAGCGGAGTGACTATTCCTATATTATATAAGAACTTCGTGGTAGAAGAGTACCAGCTTTTCCAAGCTGCTCTCTGCGGCGCTTCCGCTGTTCTTCTCATCGCTGCCGATTTGAAGAAGCCTGAGTGCAAGTCACTTCTGCAGACAGCTCATGATCTCGGTCTTGAGGTTCTCCTTGAAATGCATAGCGAAGAGGAACTGGAATACGCAGAACTTGAGCCTGATGTTTGTGGCATAAACAATCGCAACCTCGGTTCCTTCATCACTGATGTGCAGAACTCCTTCCGCCTGTCAGAACTTCTTCCTAAAGATGCTGTGAAAGTTAGCGAGAGCGGCATCAGCAATCCAGAAACTGTAAAGATGCTTATCCAGGCAGGTTTCAATGGCTTTCTCATAGGCGAAAACTTCATGAAGACGCCTAATCCAGGCGAATCGTTGAGAATGTTTATAGAAGAAATTAAAGGGTAAGTGGGGAATCTGTTATCTTGGATGTCAAATTGTAAATTGTAAATCCGTAAATTGTAAATAAAGAAGATGATAATCAAAGTATGCGGAATGCGCGAGGCGCAGAATATAGACGATGTGGCGGCTCTTGGTGTTGACCTCATAGGCTTGATATTCTATCCAAGAAGCAGGCGTTATGTGTCGCAACTCTCCACAAGAGCAGGCATTATTCCAGACAAGGCAGGAGAAGGACAAAACACAGTTCCTGTGAAGAAAGTCGGCGTATTTGTTGATGATATGCCGCAAACCATTCTCACTCGTATTGTAAACTATAAGCTCTCTTACGTCCAACTTCATGGCAACGAGTCGCCAACAATGATTGAAAACCTTAAGCGCACTCTCATTCCTGATTTTGTGCCCGAGATAGGCATCATAAAAGCACTGAGTGTCCAGAGCGAAGAGGACGTGAAGCGATGGCGCCAGTACGATGGACTCGTCGATTATTTCCTCTTTGACACGAAGTGTCCAACAGTAGGTGGCAGCGGAAAGCGCTTCAATTGGGATTTGCTCAAGGCATACGATGGTAACATTCCGTTCCTACTTTCAGGTGGAATAGGACTTGAAGATCTTGACGATATCAAGGCTTTCTCCCATCCAATGCTTGCAGGCTACGACCTCAACTCTAAGTTTGAAGATGCTCCTGCTCTCAAGAATGTAGAAAAAATCAAAGCCTTCATTGAGGCTGTAAAACAATAAAAGCCACAGTTCCCAGCGATTTTCCGCTGGTCTATAGAAACTATGAACAAGATAAACTCACTTTTCCAGAACCGCGGCGACCGCAAACTCCTCTCGCTGTATTTCTGCGCCGGCTGTCCAACCCTTGAAGGCACAGCTGATGTCATAAAGACTCTTGAACATCGAGGTATAGACATGATAGAGGTCGGTGTGCCATTCTCCGACCCAATGGCTGACGGTCCTGTTATCCAAGGTGCTGCCACACAGGCATTGAAGAACGGCATGACCCTCCGCAAACTCTTCGCACAGCTTGAAACCATCAAGGACGAAGTAAAGATTCCGCTCATCCTCATGGGTTATCTCAATGTGATGATGCAGTACGGCTTCGAGGCATTCTTCAGCAAGTGCAAGGAAGTTGGCGTATCAGGTGCCATCATTCCAGACCTTCCTTTCAAGGACTACCTTGAGCTGAAGCCTATTGCCGACAAGTACGACATCCGCATCATCATGCTCATCACTCCTGAGACTACCGAAGACCGCATCCGCTTCATCGACGAGAATACCGACGGTTTCATCTATATGGTAAGCTCTGCATCAACAACAGGTGCGCAGAAGTCCTTCGACGAGGCTAAGCAGGAGTATTTCCAGCGCATCAATGCCATGAACCTCCGCAATCCTCGCATGATAGGTTTCGGTATCAGCAACAAGCAGACACTCGAATCTTCACAGCAGAACGCTGCCGGAGCCATCATCGGTTCCAAGTTCGTGAACCTCCTCAGCGAAGCAAACGGTGATGCCGAACTCGCAATGGATAAACTCTACGACGCCCTAAGTAAATAAGCCACAGTTCCCGAAGCGTCCGCTTCGGTCTATAAAATATCGCATATGACCTACACAGTTGATGAAAACGGATTCTACGGCAACTACGGTGGTGCCTATATCCCGGAAATATTATACAAGACAGTAAAAGACCTTGAGGCTGCCTACAAGCCAATCCTCGACAGCGAGGAGTTCAAGCAGGAATATCACGCACTCTTGAAGGATTATGTCGGTCGTCCTTCTCCTCTCTACTATGCAAAGCGCATGTCGGAGAAGTACGGCTGTCAGCTTTACCTCAAGCGTGAAGACCTCAACCACACCGGTGCTCACAAGATTAACAATGCTCTCGGTCAGATTCTCCTTGCCAAGAAGATGGGCAAGACTCGCATCATCGCTGAGACGGGTGCCGGTCAGCATGGCGTTGCTACGGCTACAGCCTGTGCTCTTATGGACATGCCTTGCACCGTTTATATGGGTGCTCTCGACGTTCAGCGCCAGCATGTCAACGTAGAGCGCATGAAGATGCTCGGTGCAACGGTTGTTCCTGTGGAGAGTGGCAACAAGACTCTCAAGGACGGCACTAACGAAGCTATCCGCGACTGGTGCTGCCATCCAGCAGATACATTCTATATCATCGGTTCTACCGTTGGTCCTCACCCATATCCTGAGATGGTTGCCCGCCTTCAGTCCGTTATCTCTGAGGAGATTAAATGGCAGCTTCAGGAGAAGATTGGCCGCGACTATCCAGACTATCTCATGGCTTGCGTCGGTGGAGGTTCCAATGCAGCCGGTACTATCTACCATTATCTAAACGACGAGCGCGTGAAGATCATTCTCGGCGAGGCTGGTGGTATGGGTGTTGATACCGATAAGACAGCCGCTTCAATGCAGGTTGGTACTATGGGTATCCTCCATGGCTCTCGCATCCGACTCATGCAGACAGAAGACGGTCAGATTATCGAGCCATACTCTATCTCTGCCGGTCTCGACTATCCAGGCACAGGTCCTATGCACTGCAACCTCTACGACCAGAAGCGCGCACAGGTTCTTCCTGCAAACGACGACGAAGCTCTCCGCGCAGCCTTCGAACTCACACGCATGGAAGGCATCATCCCAGCCCTTGAAAGTGCTCATGCCCTTGCCCTTCTTCCTAAGGTGGCACCGCAGTTCACCAAGGACGATGTCGTAGTGCTTACAGTATCAGGTCGTGGCGACAAGGACCTTGATACTTATCTTTCACATGCTAACGAAATGTAATGATGTACAATTATCATACCGCATCCAAGAAGATTCTCGGTGACTTGAACACACCGGTTTCTGCATACATGAAGATTCGTGACGACTATCCGCAGTCGGCTCTCATGGAGTGTTCTGACTATCATGGCGGCGAGAACTCACGTTCCTTCATCGGCGTGCATCCTATCGGCTCCGTTGCCATTGAGCACGGCGTGGGTATCTGCCGTTATCCAGACGGAAAACAGACTCAACACGAGATAAACGCTGAATATACCTCCGCATCGCTCATTAACGAGTTCCTCGCTTCTTTCACCATAGAAGGCGAAAACACAGACTGCTGCGGACTCTTCGGCTACACATCTTTCAATGCTGTCCGCTACTTTGAGAACATCAATGTAAAGGACGAGACACAGGCGCAGAACGATGCTCCTGATCTCCTTTACATATTATATAAGGATGTCGTTGTCTTTGACCACTTCCGCAACGAGATGATTATCATTGAGTTGCTTGCTGAAGGTGAGCCTGATGACCTTGACGTTCTTGAGAAGGACATCAACAATCGCAAGCTTCGTGCATACGATTTCCACCCTGTAGGCGACTATTGGTCAACGCTCACCGACGAGGAGCATAAGGCAAACATCCGTCAGGGCATCAAGCACTGTCTCCGTGGCGATGTCTTCCAGATAGTCCTTGCTCGCCGTTTCAAGCAGAAGTATGAAGGCGATGACTTCAAGCTCTATCGTGCTCTCCGCAGCATAAACCCTTCGCCATACCTCTTCTACTTCGACTTCGGCGGCTTCCGCATCTTCGGCTCTTCGCCAGAAACCCACTGCCGCATAGAAAGAACAGACCAAGGTCTTGGTGGGGCTTCCTACCACGCCTACATCGACCCTATCGCCGGCACCACAAAACGCACTGGCAATGCCGAGCAGGACCGCAAGAATGCCGAGTACCTCCGCAACGACCCTAAGGAAAACGCGGAGCATGTCATGCTCGTGGACCTTGCCCGCAACGACCTTTCGCGCAACTGCCACGATGTTCATGTTGATTTCTACAAGGACATGCAGTTCTACAGCCACGTCATTCACCTCGTTTCTCGCGTGAGCGGTACTCTCGACGAAGGCGCTGACCCTATCAAGGCGTTCATCGACACCTTCCCTGCAGGCACACTCTCTGGTGCTCCAAAGGTTCGCGCCATGCAGATCATCTCTGAACTTGAGCCTCACAACCGTGGTGCTTACGGCGGGTGCATCGGTTTCATCGGCTTCGATCGCTCGCTCAATCAGGCTATCACTATCCGTACCTTCGTCTCTCGCAACAACGAACTCTGGTTCCAGGCTGGAGGCGGTATCGTGGCAAAGAGCAACGAAGAGTATGAACTTCAGGAAGTAAACAACAAGCTCGGCGCATTGCGCAAGGCTATATTAATGGCGCAGGACATGTAATGAAAATAGTAATCATCGAGAACTACGACTCATTCACCTACAACCTGAGTCACCTCATAAAAGAACTTGGCGCAGACGTGACCGTTTATCGCAACGACCAGTTCGCACTCTCGCAACTGGAACGGTTCGACAAGATAGTTCTTTCTCCTGGTCCTGGCATCCCTTCCGAGGCAGGTCTTCTCCTTGATGTCATCAAGGCATACGCTGGCAAGAAGCCTATGCTCGGCGTCTGTCTCGGTCATCAGGC
>JAZLHI010000032.1:0-64239 GCA_045616725.1 Prevotella sp.
ACTATGCTTCAGACAGCATCGGCAAAGGTACTGATTTCTTCGTACCAGACCAAATTTTGAAGCTGATTTCTTATCCTGCAAATTGACCCATTGAGGTATAAGTACTCAAAATCATCCTGCAAAATGACCTATACGCCTAAATAAGCCATAAGAAAAGGGTAAGTAACAGTGATATCCAACTGCTCAAGATTCTTCATGATTTCATTAGCTCTTGATGAACCAATTTGATAATTCTTGATACTTTTGTATATCTCAGAATAATGCTTGAGTGACTCTAATAATGGAAGTATGCCATTGGAATATTCTTCCGATGTATAATCCTTGAATTTTGTATATACAGCATTCTTGTTTGGAATTGCTTTACAGAATATAGTCAAATAATCTCGAACAAAATCTTCCATCTTCGCCTCAGTGTTCTGTTCGATTTTCAACCAATAGTCATTGTAATAGCATTCTTGAGTCGCTGCGTCTAGATTCATAAGTACATAATTACGAATCTTGTCAGTTTCACTCAGACGTACACCAGTTGAGTTTATGCTTTCAAAAATTTGTTGGGCATCATCTCCATGGCTTGGCTCAAGAGTAATTCTAACAAATTCCAAACGCTTGATTGCATTAAATATCTTGCGAGGATTTAATTTCTCTTCTTTTAGTCTTTTGTAGAAGTACTGATAGTTCTCGGTTATCTTAGAAGCTTCCAGCATTTCATCTTCATCACCAAAAAGTGCATCAAAAGCCTTACAATCATCTCTGAAGGGTTTCAATTTCATTCGGCGGTCCTTGTCAGAACTGAACTGATTAATGAGAAATGTGTATTCAATCTCTTGTACAAAAGAAGGATTGTCTGAAATTAGTTCTTCTTTGCAAATTGCATTTCTCATCGCTATGAGTAGAATAGAAATAGTTGTAATGCGTTGCTGACCATCTATAATAATGTTGCCATCGCTATGCTTTACATGTACAACACTTCCTATAAAATGATTCCTCTTATCGTCATCTGATATCGAGATTATATCATCCAACAACTGCTTACAGTCATTTTTACTCCAGGTATAATTCCTTTGATATACAGGAATTATAATAGGTTCAGTTCCATAAAAGAACTCTTGTAATGTGGATTCTTTACCAGTCATATAATGATCTATTCTTTTAAAACTTAGAATTATTTCTAAGGGCAAAGTTACAACTTTTTTATCTATACTACAAATTTTCTTCTGTTTTTCGTATTTAGACGATGGATAGCAGTGATGCTTCTTACAAATCCTTCATGATTACAAATCCTTGAAAGCCTCTATAAGCATCTTCATGCCTTCTGTGGCAGTAGTCTTAAAATGTGTATAACCTAATTGTTCGCATTGTTCCATTTCTCCTGGATCAATAACGAATTTGGGAACAAGATGATGCGCGTAGTTAATGAAACCAGCAGCAGGATGCACTCGTAAAGAAGTTCCGATCACCACAAATATGTCCGCTTTGCTAATATAATCAACAGCAACATTCATGCTATCTACATATTCGCCAAACATTACTATATAAGGGCGAAGCTGTGCTCCATCATCTGCTTTGTCGCCTACCATAATCGGCGTAGTCATGGGATATTCCTTGACACAGGTAGTACGATTATCCATTGAACATACTTTGGTAAGTTCTCCGTGGATATGGATAACATGGGTAGAACCTGCTCGTTCATGAAGATTGTCGATATTCTGTGTAATGATAGTAACTTCGTGTTCCTTCTCCAGTTCTGCTATAAGCCTGTGCGCTTCATTCGGTTCTGTCTCTGCAAGTTGCTTCCTACGCATGTTGTAGAAGTCAAGGCACTTTTGTGTGTCCTCATAAAGGCAATCCGCACTGGCAAGATACCGGAACTCCTCTTTCGTCCAGAGTCCGTCTTTGCCACGAAAGGTGCTCAATCCGCTTTCAGCACTTATTCCTGCACCAGTGAGGAATACTATATGTTGTCTTGTCATATTTCTTTTGCTATTGTATTCTAAAAGTATTCCATTCCTTTACAACAAATCATCTCTCCCACCTTATTAAGCGCAAGCGTCTTGATACGCTTTTCTCGCCTTCGCTGATAGCCGATGTGATGCTGACCACACCCAACTGTGCGTTATTACTCCATTCCTGGTATTTTTGCTCTAGTTGGTCTGCTGTTATGGACCTAGAGCATTGAATGTGCTGTTTTTGGGGATAGTCCAGTAGGAACATGTTTCCCAAAGCTCGGAATTTCCATACATGCCGTACTTCTCTCTCGTCTTGAAATGACCAGGACAAGTCATTGCGGAGCTTAAAGAGATTAGGGTTATGATGCTTTAGCCACAAACGGCTAGGGTTGTCCTTCACGTATCGTATCATGCGGTCAAGCTGGCCTTCGCAGTGGAGAATGCGCTCGTGGTAGCCTGCGGGGATATGCTCCCAGATGCTAGGGCGTGTCGCAAAAATGCGACAGAAGTGCACAAGCTGCGCTTCTAGCTTTTGCTTTAGCTCTGCTTGGTTGTGAGGGGCATTTGCTTGGTTGTGGGGAGCCTCTGATTTTCTGTGGGGGGCTTGGAGCAGCTTTTGCTTTTCTTCGGTATTCTTGCCGAAGTACTCGCGCTTGAACCAGGATGTGCAAGCACTCTTGAAACTGCGGATGACCTCGCCAATAGATTTGGGCATAGGCTCCATCACATGGATGACTCCATGCAGATGGTCTGGCATCACTCTTACGGCAAGGATACGAATCTTCACTCCCCTCTGTTTATAGAAGTCGGGCAGACCTCTGAAGGTCTTGTCAACATACTCGCCAAGGCTACTATAGACAATAAAAGCCTCCTCCTCGCTATTTCCGGTTAATGCTCCGAACACAGGTTGGCGGTCTGCAGTAGCGAGGGTAATGTGATAGATGGCACGTCCTTTATAGTCCCATTGGTTTTCCCTATGGTGTCGGGTGGTATCGGTATCACACCTCCACCCGACGCCATCTATGTATCTTGCCTTTTCTTCAGGCATTGACGTTTTGCTTTATACTATTTTTCTATTCCCTTTTATTACTTCACTACGAAATCGACAGCCTTGAGGTCTTTGTCGAGTGACGATGTGCCGTAGAGAATCTGGTAACGACCTGAGCGAGTAGAGAGTTCGTCGATTGATGGATCATAGTATTCAAACGACTCGCCGTCGAGAGTGATCTCTGCCTTTACTGTCTCGCCTGGAGCAACCATTACCTTCTTGAAGCCCTTGAGTGACTTGATAGGTGCGTCGGTATAGTCGAGAGCCTTTACATAGACCTGAACAATCTCCTCACCAGCGCGAGAACCTGTGTTTGTTACAGGAACGGTAACAGTCACCTTGCCATTAGACTTCATAGAAGTCTTTGAGAGCTTAGCCTTGCCAACCTCGAACGAAGTGTATGACATTCCGTAGCCGAAAGCGTAGAGAGGGTTGCCGCGGAAGTAGCGGTAAGTGCGGTTCTCCATGCTATAATCAAGGAAGTCTGGGAGGTCGTTGTTTGAAGCGTAGAATGTTACAGGGAGTTTTCCGCTTGGGTTGAAGTCGCCGAAGATGACCTCTGCAAGTGCCTTTGCACCGCCCTGACCTGGATACCAAGCCTGAACGAGAGCGTCATACTGGTCTTCAACACTGCCGAAAGCTATGGCAGAACCAGAGCAGTTGACCATTACGACTGGCTTGCCTGTCTCGTGCATAGCGCGAACGAGACGTTGCTGAACCTTAGGAAGTTCGATGTCAGCCTTGTCGCCGCCTTCGCCTTCCATTCTTGCCGAGATACCGCCGATGACGATGATTGCATCAGCCTGCTTAACGTCGTTCTGAATGTCAGTGAAGTCAACAAGCTTGCGCTCGCAAATCTCGCCGCGAAGCATTGCGAAGTTGCCGTTTCCCTTGCCGTATTCGATGCAGATGTCATAAGTCTCGCCAGCCTTTACAGGGAACGATTTGTACTCAACCGGACCTCTGCGGAAGCCACGACGACCGCCGCCCTTTGCTTCTTCCACAACCTCGCCATTAACCTTGAGGATGTAGCCGTTGTCTGTGTTGAGATTGTACTTCATATCGCCTGTGAAGTCAGCCTTGTACTTACCAGAAACGCGAACAGAAAGGCTGTCGTTATTGATGCCTTCGGCAAATCCCCAAGCGCCGAAAGTGCTGAAGTTCAACTCGTTGTAATAGCCAGTAACATCAGGATTGCCCTTGAGTTCCTTATTGTTCCAGAACTCTACGAAAGCACCCTTGCCGTCATTGAACTCAGGAAGATGGTTTATGGTGTTGTACTCATCGTTGAGCGTGCAAGCCTTATGATAGATGACCTTTGCGCCAGGAACAGCGTTCTTGATGCCTTCAAGGAGAGAGTGCTTATGGTTGTCGGTAGGAGTGCCACCGTAGTTGCCGTTGAGAAGTTCAACGTCATCAGCATTAGGGCCAACAACAGCGATAGTCT
The DNA here is from genome assembly GCA_045616725.1 of Prevotella sp. Lineage (GTDB taxonomy): Bacteria > Bacteroidota > Bacteroidia > Bacteroidales > Bacteroidaceae > Prevotella. The sequence goes on from JAZLHI010000032.1 coordinate 4,442, forward strand.
TGATTTCCTTTGAGAGAGGGAGAATGCCGTTGTTCTTTAGGAGAACCATTGATTCGCGAGCAGCTTGGGTAGCGAGATTGTTGTTTGATTCGCTGCTGATGACTTCTGGAGTGAGGTTAGCCCAAGGACTCATCTCAGCAGGGTCGAACATACCGAGTTCGAAACGACCGAGGAGAGTCTTGCGAAGGTGGAAATCGAGAGTAGATTCATTGATGAGACCTTTGTCCAAAGCCTCTGTGAGAACCATGAACACCTTACCACATTCAAGGTCCGTACCATTGAGAACAGCATCTACGGAAGCTTCGAGAGGACCAGGGTGAGTCTCGTGCTGACCTTTGTTGTAGAAGTTGTTGATGGCATCGCAGTCGGTCAAGACGATAGCGTCGTAGTTCCACTTGCGACGGAGAATGTCAACGAGAAGACGGTCGCTAGTACAGCAAGGCTCATTTTCGTAGCGGTTGTAGGCGCACATCACCTCACGAACATTGGCCTTCTTCACGAGAGCCTTGAATGCAGGGAGGTAAGTCTCCCAAAGGTCGCGCATTGAAACCGATGCATTGTAAGTGTGGCGAAGAGGCTCAGGACCGCTATGTACAGCGTAATGCTTTGCACAAGCGTGGGTCTTGAAGTACTTGTCGTTGTTGCCCTGCATACCGAGAACTGTCTGAACGCCGAGAACAGCATTCATGTAAGGGTCTTCGCCGCAAGTTTCCTGACCGCGTCCCCAACGAGGATCACGGAAGATGTTCACGTTAGGACACCAGAATGTAAGTTCCGGATTTCCAGGATAGTAAGTCACGCCCATTGGTACGTTGAAGACGTTATGGTCAGAACGGTTCCAGTTTGCGCGAGCTTCGTCAGAGACAGTAGAGAACACGTCATACATAAGCTTCTCGCTGAAAGCTGCCGCCATGCCGATAGGCTGTGGATAAACGGTGTAACCGCCTTGGCGAACACCGTGGCAAGCCTCGCTCCACCAGTTGTAAGAAGGGATGCCGAGACGATCAACTGATACCGATTTGTTCATCATCAGTCCGACTTTCTCCTGTGGAGTAAGAAGCGAGATGAGGTTCTCCACGCGCTCCTCGTTAGTGAGGTTTGTGTCGAGGTAAGGGTATTTGTGTCCAGAAGGGAACTCACTTGCGGATTTGCTTACATTAGCCTTTGCTGTAAGCGAACCGAGAGTATTGCCTTCAGTGTCAATGAGTTCCACGCTGCGGTAGGTCTTACCCTCAGAATCCTTTGGGTTGAAGACCACCATTACCTGAGCCGACTTGCCTGGCAGTACGTCTTCTGTAAAGCTCGTTGAGGTAAGCGTAGATTTTGAGAGAGGTCTCACCGTGATGCACTCGCAACTTGGAATGACCTTACCAATCTTAACAGCCTTCTTGCTGTTGTTCCTGAATGTAAATGTGTGGCACACAGCGCCGTTGGCGGCGTCAATATTGCCGAAGTCCCATTCATAGGTGTCAAAAGTAACGGGACTCTTTGAGTTCTTTTGCGCCATTATCCCAATGCTGCAAAGCAATGTGAGCGCAGTACATAGAAAGATTCGTTTCATTACAATTAAGGGGTTATAGGTATGACAATACTTGTTGTATAGTGGTGGCGTGGTGGCTGGTGAGGGCGAATAATCGCCGCCAGCGGTGGGAGGGAGATTAGAACTGGAAATATATGAATGGCAGCACATCAGCACTCTTTACCTGCACGATGCCCCAAACTATAATCAGGAAACAGAGTGCTTGGCAATAGATTGGCATGCGGGTAATGATGCGTTCTGTCTTCTCGTTCCAAGAGGTAGGCAGATAGTGGAGCACGAAACCAAGTATGATCAGGCTTGCTACAGGCCAATATTCTGCAATCCATTGGCCGATGCCTTGTATATTGAAGTTTGTGAAAATCGTAATTACCATGCTCTGCATGTGGGCGAAGTCCTGAGAACGGAAAACAATCCAGCACATACATACGAATTGCATGTTTAGGAATACGGCAAGCCAGTACTGGAATCCAGTAGGCTGCCAATGCTTTGGACGCTTCTGCCAAGCAAGTAATGCCTTTTCTCCGATTACGGCAAGTCCCTGAAGAATGCCGAAAAGCACGAAGTTGAAAGCCGCTCCGTGCCAGAGTCCGCATAGGAAGAAGGTTATGAATAGGTTCATGTATTGACGCCACTTTGCGCAGCGACCACCTCCGAGTGATATGTAAACATAGTCTCTAAGCCAGTTGCTGAGCGACATGTGCCAACGGCGCCAGAAATCGCCGATGCTGAAGGCTTTGTATGGAGCCTTGAAGTTTGGTGGAAACTTGAAACCGAGCAGCAAAGCGATACCTATTGCCATGTCTGAATAGCCAGAGAAGTCGCCGTAAATCTGTATGCAGTAGCCATATACGGCAAAAAGGTTCTCGAAACCATTGTATAGTTCTGGGCTATCGAAAATTCTATCAACGAAGTTTGCTCCGATATAGTCGCTGATGATGCACTTCTTGAAAAGACCCGCCAAGATGAAGAACACGCCACGTCCGAACATCTCCTGCGTCACCATCAAAGGCTTGCGAATCTGTGGGATGAAGTCCGTAGCACGCACGATAGGACCGGCAACGAGCTGTGGGAAGAAGCTTACATAGAAAGCGTAATCAAGCACGCGATCAAGGGGTTTCAACTGTCCGCGATAGACATCTATGGTGTAACTCATTGACTGGAACGTGAAGAACGAGATGCCTACAGGGAGGAATATCTCCCAATGGTGTGGATCTGTGCTGATGATGGAGCAGACTATTTCGTCGAGGAAGTTCGTGTATTTGAAGTATGCAAGGAGTCCGAGGTCTATGAGGAGGCTTAGAAATAGGAGACATTTGGCCTTTTTTGTGCCGTCTTCATCATCCTCTTCCTGCTTTATTGCATGTATCTTTTGGGCGATATAGAAGTCACAAAGTGTAACGATGGCAAGGAGAACGAAGTATATTCCGCTGCTCTTATAGTAGAAATAATATGAGAATGCCGTGACGAAAAGAATACGCGCGGTATCCTTTTTCTGTAAGAGACAGTATATCAAAGAGAAACCGAGGAACAGGTAGAGGAAAAATCCACTACTGAAAATCATAGGTTCCTTTGGAATGTAGGCAAATTGTTCTAGTATTCTTTCCCAGAGAATCATTGGCGGTTATGCGGTTATGCGGTTGAAACCCTGCCGATAACGGCAGGGAAGAGTCTTGGGGGTTATTCCTGTTTCGCTTTTACATAATCAAGGAAGGAATGTTCAATGGCTTGTGCGAGCAGTCTGCCGAGAAGGTTGTAGCCTTGTGGCTTGAGATGGATGTGGTCAGGTTGCATAAGTCCGGCATTCCACCAGTTTTTGTGTGCCTCTTCTTCACCGCAAACCTTGAAGCAGTCCCAAAGGGCGATGTTATTTTTTGAAGCATATTGACGGATGACCTCAGCTGAACGTTGCATGTTAGGGCAGTCCTTGTGAACTTTTGTGCCCGGCTTTGTGTAATAGCATCCTGGCATCGTACAAAGAATGTACTCGGTGCCTTCAGGAGCCGCAGCCTTAAGATTGTTCATCAGGCTTGTAAGTTCTTGGAGTTGGCGCGCAGGCTTGTATGACACAGTGTCAGGTGTGTAAGCATCGTTGGTGCCAAGGCAGACGATGATGAGCTGTGGCTGTGTTCTGACGGAAGGATTAACATGCTCTGGCTTTGCTGCCTGTGATGCACGGAGACCGTTCTTGCCGTGCGAGCTGTATGAAATACCTGGTTTTCCAGTCTCTGTAGCTGTGAGGTTATCGCCAGAAGCGTAAGTGTATTTGTCGTCAGAAGTAGCCTCTGTACCGAAAAAGCGCTCAAGCTCACGACGGACAGTCATCGGATAGAAATTACTGCGCACATGAGAATCGCCAAGTTGCATGACGCGAACAACCTTCTCCCCGTTGTACATGTCTTCAAGGAAGTGGCTGATGGCTTGTGGGTTCTCTATTGTGTTATACTGTGTGTTCACGAAGGATGCAGGTGTAGAGATGGTGTCTGCCTGCCATTTCTGTGCACTTGCAGTAGTAATGGCAAGCATGCACAATGCGAAAATGTTGAGTATTCTTTTCATAATGATATATTATTTATCCGGATGGCGGCGTTTATAGTTGTCGTATCCGGTTATTATTGCCTTATAGAAGAGTCCGGCTATGCGCTTTCCGCCTTTTCTGTTTACATGGACATAGTCCTTTTGCGCCTCACCAAGTTCTGTGAGTCGTGCCACTCCGCCCTCGTTTGTAAGCGCTTTGTATAGGTTCCAGAATGCCACTTTGCCGTTCTTTGCCATATCGCTTTGGGCAAGAACAAGTTCCTGAACGCCATTCATGGTTTTCAAAGTACCGTCAGGAGCCCTTTTTGCACGGTCGCTGGCGCTGAGAACAAGCAAGGATACATCTGGGAACGCCTTCTGATAGCGCTCTATGACTTTTGTCATTTGGTCTATGTAGAAGGTGAAGTTCTTTTGCCCTGGAGAACACGCATTGAGGCCGAACTCAAGTATCACGAGGTCATAGTTGCGTGCCTTTGCGAAACTGAAGAAAGTCTGGTCTGAGATACCAAGAAGGTGCATGCCGCTTGCTCCCTGTACGCCGAAATTATCTACGACAATGCCCCTTGATTCCAACGATGTGAAGTAGAAGTCCGTATTGGCTCCACCGCTAACATTAAGCGTAATGTTCTCTATCGGACCATTAAGTTCCACGGCTTGTACTTCAGCGGAAGTACCTTTGTATATTTGCTGCATCGCACCGCCGTTGACTGCCGCCGATAGTGTGGCGCCTCCGCGTGGTGCAAAGTAAACGATGGCATGCTCTGCCTTACCATTATGTTTTATTCCGAAGGCAGTCTGGTCAGTAGTTCTGTATGTTGTGCAGCCGTTTCCGTATGTGTAAGCACAGCTTAGACCTTGCCGCGCAGCCTGGAACCCTTTATTGTTCATGTCATACTCTGTCAGGCCGTTGGAATGTTGCATAACACTAGCCCTATAGCCAGGGTGTGCACAGGCAATGTTAACCGCACCTACGCCGCCGCCACCGAATTTGTCTTGCAGCAAATCGCGCAGATGCTCCACCATAATGTCACCTTGTATGTAGGAGTCGCCATATATTGCTATGCGCACAGGTTCCGCTGTGCCAGTAGTATCTTTGGCGAGGGCGTAGAGTTTTGCGTAGAAATTGTCCATTTGGCGAACCTTTGTAGAATCGTCAACGAAATCAATGATAGGGACAACTCCTTCCGGTACGCTATCTTCTATATTTAGTGCGGCTTCCATCTTGGCTTCAAGTTCCTTTATTTTGACAGAGTCCTCGTTTTCCATAATATCGGAAAGCAAGTTCACCTGTCGGGAAGTCTTTCCTTCCCAAAGCGGAATCTCAGGGATGAAGTACATCGCAAGCAACCCGCAAAGAATGAGAAGCGTCAGGACGAAAGTCTTGTTTACATTATTGTCCATAATCGGCGCAAAGTTACAAAAAAAAGCCCTTATGGCTAAAGATGATGCAGAAAAAGATGATTAAGATTAACCATCTTTGTGTTAATTGGGGATTTCCCTATCAGATATAGCTGAATAAGCGGAAGCAACGTGCTCTTAGCATGTTGCTTCCGCTTTATGGTTTTTTGGGAAATGGTAGTCTAATATTAGTCCTTGATGGCTGCATCGAGCGCAATCTTCATCATCTCCTTGAAGTTCTTTTGGCGCTCTTCTGGGGTAGTGATAGCATCCTCTACAAAAGAGTCTGAGATGGTGAGGAGGCATGATGCATTCTTGCCGAGAGTGCGCGCATTTGCGAAGAGTGCAAAACTTTCCATCTCCACTGCTACACAACCTTTGTCAAGAACTTCTTGCATATAGTCGTTGCTTTCGCGGTAGAATACATCAGAAGAGTGGATGAGTCCTTGCTGCAAAGCTATGCCAAGTTTCTCTGCAGAATCAATGATTTTCTCGTTGAGGGCTACAGATGGGTATGTTGTGTCCTTTTCGTAACCGCACTGAGTTGCAGCGTATGAGCTTTCGCTGTATGCGCCAGTGGCAAGAACTACATCATATACATGTAGGTTCTTTACGTAAGAACCTGCTGAACCGATGCGGATGATGTTCTCTACGCCATAATCTTTATAGAGTTCGTAAGAGTAGATGCCGATGGAAGGCATTCCCATACCACTTGCCATAACAGTTACTGGCACGCCTTTCCATGTGCCTGTGTAGCCTTGAATGCCACGGACATTGTTTATGAGCTTAGGGTTCTCAAGGAAAGTTTCTGCGATAAACTGTGATCTCAATGGGTCGCCAGGCATAAGAACTGTCTTAGCGATTTCGCCAACTTGGGCTTCATTGTGTGGAGTTGCCATAGTAAATATGCTGTTTATATTATATTTTGTATGAAATATGGGGGCAAAGTTAATATAATAAATTAATATATTCGTGCTTTTTGGCCTTTTTTTTCAATTTCAGTGAATTAAAACCGAATAAAGTATTAACTTTGCAAAAAATATTTCGATAAAAAGAACATTAAAAAGATTATGAAAAGACTTTTTTTATGCTTGTTGATGGCTGCCATGATGCAGACCATCTATGCGCAGTGCGCTGATTGCACTAAGTGCGAGAAAGACAATGCTGAGTGTAGTGATACCGTAGTAAAGGCTTCTGGCCATGTTGCATTCTGCTGCCTTCAGAAGATTGTTGAGCAGAAGACTTCTCCAAAGGTTGTAGAGTTGCTCAAGTCATGGAACTATGAGACAATTCTTGGCGGTGGAAACACTGGTACATACAAGTTCGGTAACGTGGAATACAACGGCAACTGGGCGTTCTATCCAGACGAGACTTGGGCTGGCATCAGCTATACAGTGACTGCCAACGGCGTTACTTCCGTAAAGTGGATGTTCTCAAGTAAGGAATGCTATGAGAAGTTCCTCAAGGATGCAGAGGCTGCCAAGGGATGGGTAAAGGAAAATGCCCACGATACTGGCATGTCATTCCAGACTACATTCCGCAACGGTACTAGTGAATTCATAACAGTGGATGCCTTGAACAACGGACTTTATTCCATTGTTTATCAGGTTTACGCGAAGCTGTAAAGTGAAGATTCTAAACATGTAGGGCGAGGATTTCCGAGCCGTTATTATCATAAAACAATAATTTCGGCTCGGAAATCCTCGCCCTACAAGATACATATTTCTAACTAACCCTTACCTGACCATGAGAAAACTCTTCCTTTCATTCCTTCTTTTTTTTGTATCAACCCTCTGCTTTGCCGGCTCGGAATATTCCGTGGCAGGAATGTTTCCTTTGACTAATTCCGGCAGACTTATATACAATTTCAACCAAGGCTGGCGTTTTCATCTCGGAGATGCGCAAGGTGCTGAGGCTGAAGGCTTTGATGATGGCAAGTGGGATGTGGTCTGCACTCCACATTCGCCTTTGCTCACACCCGTAGAAGGCAGTGGCGGCAGAAACTATCAGGGCGTTTGCTGGTACAGAAAGCATTTTGTTCTGCCTACGGAAACCAATGGAAAGAACGCCATTCTGCACTTCGAGGCTGTGATGGGAAAGCAGAAAATCTTTGTCAATGGCAAGCTTGTCAAGGAGCATCTTGGCGGCTATCTACCTATAAACATTGACCTTACTGCATGTGGTGTAAAGCCAGGCGACGAGGCTCTCGTGGCAGTTATGACCGACAATAGCGACGACAAGAACTATCCTCCTGGCAAGAAGCAGTCGCAACTCGACTTCTGTTACCATGGCGGCATCTATCGCGACGTGTGGCTTATTGCGAAGAATGATGTTGCCATCACGGATGCTGTGGAGCGAAACCAGGTTGCTGGTGGCGGAATCTTTATACATTATAATAATATAAGCGAGAGATCTGCCGAGATAGACATTGATGTTGAGGTGGGTAAAGCCGCTGCTGCGAAGGCTACTGGCGTTACCGTTGTAGCCAAAATCATGGATGCAGACGGCAAGGTCATAAAGACTCTCAAGCAACCACTAAAATTCTCTGGCAATGCTGATGCCTGCCAGACAGCCCGTCTATCTACAAAGCTCAACGCTCCACACCTCTGGTCGCCTGAAGATCCATACCTTTATTCCGTTGAGATCAATGTTCTTCAGAACGGGAAGAGCGTTGACGGTGGTGTTGTAAAGACAGGTATTCGTTCGTTTGAGTTCAAGGGACAGGAGGGTTTTTGGCTCAATGGCAAGCCTTACCGCCAGCTCGTCGGTGGCAATCGTCATCAGGACTTTGCGTATGTAGGCAATGCCGTGCCTAATTCCCAGCAGTGGCGCGATGTGAAGCGCCTGAAGGAGTCGGGCATGAACATCATCCGCGTGGCTCACTATCCTCAGGACCCTTCCTTCATGGATGCCTGCGATGAGTTTGGAATATTCATTATCGTGGCTACTCCTGGTTGGCAATATTGGAACAAGGACCCTAAGTTTGGTGAGTTTGTTCACCAGAACACTCGCGAAATTATCCGTCGCGACCGCAACCACCCTTGCGTTCTCATGTGGGAACCTATCCTCAACGAGACTCGTTATCCAGAGAACTTTTCCCTTGATGCCCTGCAAATAACGAAAGACGAATACCCTTATCCATACCGTCCTGTGGCTGCTGCCGACATGCATTCAGCCGGTGTGAAGGACAATTACGACGTGCTTTACGGTTGGACTACGGATCTCGGTAAGGAAGGTGTGCCTACGGACAAATGTATCTTCACCCGTGAGTTTGGCGAGATGGTTGACGATTGGTATGCTCACAACAACCTTAACCGTGCTGCACGTGCGTGGGGCGAGAAGCCGCAGCTCACTACTGCCATCTCCCTCAACGATACTTACAATGAGATGATTGACAATCGCGGACAGTTCATTGGCGGTGCCCAGTGGCATCCGTTCGACCATCAGCGCGGTTATCATCCTGATACTTACTACGGTGGCATCTATGACGCTTTCCGTCAGAAGAAATACGCTCAGGCAATGTTTGCCGCTATGGATGACACGCAGGAGCCTAATGTGTTCATCGCCCATGAGATGGGACCGTTTTCTGACGATGATGTCATAGTGTTCTCAAACTGCGATTCTGTTCGTCTCACAATGTTCGAAGGCGATAAGGTTGAGACCATTGCCCAGCGAGAGAGCAAAGGTCATAGCGTTGCTTTCACCCAGACCTACGAAGGCAAGAAAGGCTTGTTCGTTTTCCATGACTTCTGGCATTTCTGGAAGGCTCGCGACTATAGCTATTACAAGAAAAACTGGCAGCAGGTGTCGCTTCTTGCTGAGGGCATAAAGGACGGAAAGGTGGTTTGCTCCCAGAAGAAGATGCCTTCACGCCGTTCCACAAAGCTTCGTCTTTACGTTGACGACATGGGCAAACCGCTTGAGGCAGACGGCTCAGACTTCGTTGTTGTCGTGGCTGAGGTTACCGATGACAATGGCAATGTACGTCGTCTTGCCATGGACGAGATACAGTTTGAAGTGCAGGGCGAAGGCCATATCATAGGCGAATACGACAATATCGGTGCAAATCCACGCCGCGTGGAGTGGGGAAGTGCCCCAATTCTCTTGCAATCAACAAACACTCCTGGCAAGATTACCGTCATTGCCCACTCATGGAAGCCAGGTGCTACCTACGCCCTTACGCCAGACACTATTACCATTGAGAGTTTAAAGCCAGCACTTATTCCTATATATAAGGAAAAGCCTACCGTAAGAAAGCAAGCCCTTTCATCTGCACCTGCCAATGGCACCGCTGCTCCAGCCATGTCGGAAGAGGAACGCCAGCGAATGCTCGAGGAAGTCAATCGCCAGCAGATGGAGTTCGGAATCGGAAATTAAGGTGATAAGGGGAACCGCGTGTGACGGTTCTCCTTCACATAATCTTCCCCTCCATGGCAGTTTTTTAGACAAACGTTTGGTGGATTATTAAAGTGTTATCTTTGCAGCCAACAAATACATTTTTGATTGAAAAATACTACAGCCATACTCAACAGCCAAGGTAATATGACACACTTCTACTTTGGCGACAAGCATATCAGATTCCAGACACCAGAATGCCTGGAAAGATATACTGTTGTCAAGGAGTGGGATAATGGCTATATCGTGGTAATGGCAAAATATAAGGGGATAGGGGAAATAGAGGAATACATAGACCTCTGCCCAATTCTGGACAACCTCTATATTAACAAGGAAGAATTCCTAACGCCAATAAAACAAGTAAAGATTGACTACAATGAGCAATACTGAACTAAATAGAATCATTAACCGTGCAGCATTCATAGTTGATGGTTATGCATTCTCTAAGCAGGAGGACAATGTGGAGATTGTTGCCCTTGATGCTCCTAACCATGTGCTGATAATGTCGCTCAATGGAGGCATTATCGAAAGTAGTATGGATGACATAGAGCTAACTGTCGTGCAAGATTTTTGGCAAAAGAACAAGAAATACATAACGGATCCACAGTATGGCTTGGAAATACAATTGAAATAGCATCATAGTCATAACTACATTGAATTAAATTAGATTATGAGAACAATACTATTTATATTTTCCATAATATTTGCCAACCTTTGTTTTGCTCAAAGAACCATAGAATTCAAAAATTTAAGAATTGAGACTCTCAAAGATTGGGATAACAAAAACTATTATATTATTGGTGATTCCACCTGGTTCTTTGATAGAACTGTTGTTACAGCGAATGGAAAAGATATTGAATGTTTCCTTGAACCCCAGATTGTTTATAGATGTCCAAGGGGAATTGGCTCCGAATCGTATGAATTACGCCTAAACGCATATGTAAATTCTTTAGGAATACATGTTCCAGAGGATCCAAAAGTTTATTTCAAACTACAAAATGAAGAGATTATAAAAACAACTGCTAGGTTCCTCGGAATTGGAAGTTCATGGAATGAAAACAACTATGATGGTCAATGTTATAATCTTAGATTAGATTTGAAATATTTGCAAGACCAGTCAAAAAATGAGTTTATACAGAAGATAAGAATAGAGGCAGAACCTTGTTATCTTGACTGGTATTTTGATAATGAGACAGCAGCTGATTTTTATCATACTCTAAGTGAATATATCGATATTTTCAAAGAATATCTCAGTTCGCCTAAAGAAGATCCTATGCTGGAAGACTTTTAGTTATTGTTGTCTGCTAAACATGAAAAGCTGGTTTGAACCCATTGTTATTCAATGGTTTCAATAAATATTCCAAACCTTCATGCGTGTATGTGTGAGGACTATTTTTTGCCTGTAGTGAATTGGTGTTGACATTCCAGTTTAGGCGTAGATTTAACATGCTTGTAACTTGCTGAGTATGACTAGAGACAGTCTCTATCGCATAAATGAGAAGGCTGCGCAAGGGGTAACTGCTATATATGGTCGCCAAATTAAAACTACTCTGCACTGAGGCTGTTTATTTGGGTGATAGTCACGTAACCGGATGAATTTTGAAATAGCCTACACCCCTTCACCTTTCTTTGTAAAACGTTGTAATAGAGAATGTTACAAGGTGTAGGTAAGGGTGTAGGCTGATGTAGGCAAAAACCGTAGCCTACACCAACGTAAACCCTAATGGATAAAGGGAATCTCTGCGTTTTGGTGTAGGGTGTAGGCAAATCAATCAGATTCATGGAGACGAACCGTTTTCGTTAGTCGCTTAAATTCGAGAAAGAATTTTGACGTCAACTCCTCACTCCTCACCTTTGGCGTGTAAGGGGCTGATAGTCAGTGGCTTGGCGGGGTGATGAGTGGTTTAATTTGTAGAGAAATAAAGTCAAGAGATACGAGTTATATTCCTAAGAAATACGAGTTGTTTTCCTTAGGAATATATCTCTAAAACGAGGCATTAATGCGAGGATTTTCAGCCCGTTCTTCCGTACATGGAATGAATAAAACGTACAGTTTGTGAATTTCACAGATTGTACGTTTTGTTTTCATATAGTGTTTATTTTGAGTGGAAGGAACTCCATACCTTTGCACTCAGAAAATCAGAGACGTGCACCGCTCTGCGAGCGACAAGCACTATTTTCTGAGCACGAAGCGCAAAGTTATTTTGCAGTGTCAAAAAACATTAACACTTTAAAACTCTACACATTATGAAAAAGTTATTCGCTATCGCAGCTCTCGTAGCAGCAATGTTCACAGTAAACGCAACAGAAGCAAACGCTCAGTCACATTTGAATTGGAACGACACTAAAGCCGTAAACCACCGAATCCATGAGGTGCATGTCAAGGATTATATGCAGAAAGGTGACGACGAGTATCGTCTCGGTCACTATGAGGCAGCAATGGAAGCCTACAAGAATGCGCGCTACCACAACACCATAGATGAACTTATCGTTCCTGCTCGCGTAATAGACCAGAAGATGGATCGCTGTGCAGACGCTATGCGCAGAGAAAGCAGAAGAGATTCATGGCGCGACAATGGCAGAACATGGCGCGATACTCCTGCTCGTCCAGTAAGCTACAACACATACAGCGATCTCGTTGACGTTCGTTCCAACGGAATGGTTTATACAACTACAGCCAATAACCGCGGTTGTCGCGTGCTCAGCGTGAAGAGCGAGTTCAACTACACTGTAGTGGAGATGGAGTTCATCAACAACGGCAGTAGAAGCATCAACATCTCAATAGATGGCGACACTTATCTCAAGGACCGCAACACAGGGGCGAGATATTCACTCAATGAAGCAAAAGGCATCCGCATAAATGCTAGTACAAATATATATTCTGGCGAGTCGCAGGTCTTCCGCCTCTACTTCAACAGAATAAGCGGTGGCTGCCGTTCAGTGGATATCGTTGAACCAGGCACAAGCGATTGGAAGTTCTACAACGTACCAGTGAGGATGTAAGACATGTCCCTTGGACTTCCAAAATAAATCCGTGGGAGTTTCGGATAATTTTCGTATACAAACCCGAATCAGTTTTGTATACAAACTCACTTCGGTTTTGTATACGAAAAATTTTGCAACCCTAAGGAATACTAACGTAAAGTCAAATAAATACTAATTGTAAATATGGGGTTTGGGTAGCCTTTCAGGCTATTTTTATCGGACATAAATTAAAGTTTCTGGACTTTCATTTTGTATTTCACTCACTTATTCGTAATTTTGCAGCATTCAAACGCGAATTATTATGACAGTAAAACACAGGGAATCCTTCAAACTGAAACTCTGCCTTTGGGTGGTGGGCGTATCGACGGTGGCTTTCGCTGCCGTCTTTGCCGCTTGTCTGCACTTCGTCAGGGAAGAGGTACTAAACGACCTTGACGCTTTGGTAAACGCTAAGCTCGACTATGCGCAGCGTGCCCTTGACGAGGGACTTTCCACTACGGAAGTGTCGTCGGACAACCTCGTGAGCATCAGCAGATCGCCACTCATTTCCCATCGTCGCGACTCCATCTATGCGCTCATGCAGCACTTCCTTGAGGCAAATCCGCGCATTCAGGGTGTGGCTGTCGGCTATGAAAAGGGCGTTGTGGCAGGACATGAGGACGGCTTTGCGCCTTACGTTATGCGCACCAAGGACGGCTATATCTGTCGTGATGTGGCGGAAATCAAGGATTATAGCAAGGCAGAATGGTTTGCCGAAGCTAAGAAAACGGGCAAGTCGCGTTGGACAAAGCCTTTCGTAGAGTCCAACGGACAGACAGTTATTACGGCTTATACCACTCCGCTGACTGATGCTGAAGGAAAGACATACGCGGTGCTCGCCCTCGACCTGAACCTCAATGTCATGGCTGATTCCCTGCAGTCGCTGCGCCCATATCCGTCGTCCATGCTCACCGTCATTGACCAGGACGGAATGTTCGTGGCTCATCCGGACACCAGTTTAATCATGAAGGAGACGCTGGAGTCGGTCATTGACAAGGCTGACTTTGCTCCGAACCGCAGCATTCTGGACGACATAAAGGCAGGAAAGCGTGGCAATGATTCATATTATACGAAGGACGGCAAGGTGTATGTCTACTACGCTCCGGTGGCAAAGAACGGCTGGACCATTACCCTTGAGGTGCCACGCTCGGAGATTGCAGCTGGCTACGACAAGATGTTCAAGGCGATGCTCTTCGATATGATAGTCGGCATACTGCTGCTCCTTGCCGTTTCGCTATTCATCATCAATCGCATAGCAAAGCCTTTGGAGATATTTGCCAAGGCTGCAAAGCAGCTGTCGCACGGCGATTTCAAGGTGAAGCTGCCTGTCATCAAGGACCATAACGAACTTTACGACTTGCGTGCTGCACTTGCCACAATGGGTAACTCGCTTGATCAGTACGTCCATGACCTGGAGGAAACCACCAAGAGCAAGGCGACTATTGAAGGCGAACTGAACATTGCGCGTAAGATTCAGATGGCTATGGTGCCGAAAATCTTCCCGCCTTACCCTGAACGAAAGGAGATTGACATCCATGCTTCGCTCGTTCCTGCAAAAGCTGTCGGTGGCGACCTCTATGATTACATCCTTGATGGCGACGACTTCTACTTCTGCATCGGCGACGTGTCGGGCAAGGGTGTGCCTGCTTCGCTATTCATGGCCATCACGCGCACGCTCTTCCGCACCATTGCTGTTACGCAGAAGACTCCGGCAAGGATAGCGAATGCTATGAACGATGCCATCGCTGAGAACAACGAAGAGAACATGTTCGTCACGATGTATATCGGTAAGTGCAACCTCCTCACAGGCGAACTCTCCCTCTGCAACTGCGGTCACAACGCTCCTATCACCAACGGCGTGCTGGCGGGCGAGAAGGATGGCAGACTTACGATTGGCGTTTCAGATAGCCTTCGCTTCATCTCGCAGGCGCCAACCAACATCCCTATCGGCGTATTCGGTGGCTTCGACTATCAGCAGGTAGAGATGAAGATAGAGCCGGGCGTAAGCATATTCCTCTATACAGACGGTGTGACCGAGGCGGAGAATAGGCAGAAGGAACTCTACGGCGACGACCGACTGATGGCAACAATAAGCCAGTCTTGCTCCGCTCAGTCCACTGCTCGCGAAATCATAGAAAAGGTGGATGCCGACGTCCGCGCCCATGCCAGCATGGCAGACCAGAGCGACGATATTACAATGCTCTGCGTAAGATACTGCCCAAAATCATAAAACGACAAAATGACTCTCAATATAAAAAATAACATCTCCGACCTCTCCCGCCTTGCTCCCTTCATAGAGGAAATGGCTGAGACTTACGGCATCGCCCCTGACCTGGCGTTCAAGATAAACCTTGCGCTTGATGAGGCTATGGCGAATGTCGTCAGCTATGCTTATCCAGAAGGAACTGAGGGTGAGATAAGCCTATCGGCTGATAAAAAAGATGACACTATCGTCCTACAGATAACCGACGAGGGCGCACCTTTCGACCCAACAAAAGAAGGCGATGTGGACACTACTCTCTCCGTAGAAGAGCGCCCTATTGGCGGTCTTGGCATCTTTCTCATCAAGCAGATGATGGAAAGTGTGTCTTACCAGCGTATAGGAAACAAGAATGTACTTACCTTAAAATGTCCAGAATCATGATACAAAACATTAACATAGATACAGCCAAGGTTACAGCAACCATCTCCGGCCGTATTGACACTGCCGCTGCAGCACAGTTCGCAACTGACATACAGCCACTAATAAAAAATGCAGACAAGGAAATCACCCTTGTCTGCAATGAACTGGAGTTTATTTCTTCAAGCGGCCTTCGCCATCTCCTTACCCTGCGTAAAGCAACGATGGCGATGGGCGGCAAAGTAATCGTTTCCGGATTGAACGCCGACATCATGCAGGTATTCACAATCACTGGCTTCAAATCCCTGTTTGAAATCCAATAATTAATGGAGTTAAAGGGGAGTTAAAAGGAGTTATCGCTCCTTCGTCGCTAAGGAGTTAAAAGACATTAGATTATGTACCATTTAAGTGCACAATACATTTGTCTTTAACTTCTTCTAACTTCCTTTAACTTCTTTAACTCCTTTAACTCCTTTAAAATAATCCCTATTCATACTGCGAAGGCAAGCAACCGAACTTCTGCTTGAACAGACGGCGGAAAGTATGGTCGTTGTTGAAGCCTGCCTTGTAGCAAATCTGCGATTTCTGCACGAGACCCTCCTTGATGAGCTTGGCAGCATGGTTCAAGCGCAGGTTGTTTATGTATTCGTTGAAGGTGCAGTGCAGCACCTTGTTGAAGTAGTCCGACACATAGTGGCGGTTTGTTCCCAACGTGTTTGCTATCCAATCGATGTTCACATCGCTGTCAAGATAGAACTGCTTGCGCTCGAGAGCACGGATTTCCTCGTTGAAGTCCATCTTGAAACGTAGGCGAGAGAGTATTTCTTCCCATCTGTCGGCGATGACTTCCTGGAATCGCTTCTTGCTTTCCTCCACCTTTTCCTCTGTTGGTTCACCGTCTGCCAGCAGTTCCGTGAACTCATATATAGAGGACAGGATTACGATATTCTCACGATTGCGCTTGATTGTCTCGTCGGATTCCATGTCAAAGTATTCGTCAAGGAGCATGTCGAAGTATTCGCCCTTCTGCTCTTCCGTGAACGAAGCGTATAGACGCGAGAGATCAAGCACTGGAGGACCGAAGCAGACACCGCCCATATCAGTGAATATTGCCTCCTCATTCTGCTTCATTATGCAGTCGATAGTGAGGTTGCCGTGGAGTAGGGCAGTGGCATCAGGCAGCACCTTTATCATCTGAAGGAGCTTGCTGACGGCATCTTCACCGAGATATGGCTCAAGGGCTTCTATGCGTTTCTTTAGCATAACAACGCCTGGCGCGAATGTTCCTTCCTCAGGATCCACTTTTAGTTCATGGAGATTGCGAATCAATGTGCCAAGAGGGATGGCATCAATGGCCATTGGCGAGGTACTTTCGTATTCCAAAGCATAGCGGCCATCGACCATAACGATGTTGAAGGCCATGGCTGTAGGCACGCCAAGAACGAAGGCTTCCTTTGCCATTGCCACTTCCTTGTCAACATCCGCCTTGGTGGTTCCCTCAGGGAACACCTTCAGCACAATGTCTTCCGTGAGCTGATAGACATCCTTTCTGCCGCCTGCAAGCGGACATCCCTCCACGCTAACGCTTGGCAAAGCCTTTTCCACAGTGATGATCTTGTGGAAACCTGTGATGGAGAACACGTTATAGACATCAGCATTCACGCCGATAATCTTCGTGTCGTCCACCTTTTTCTTCAGCGTGAGCATCACGCGAAGGCCGAGACTGGAGATGAATGTCATCTGCGAAGCATCAACAATGATGCTTCTTACATCACGATGTTCATTAACAAGGGCGAGCGCTTCCTGCTGCAGGTTCTGTGCTTCTGCCGCATCCACTCTGCCTGAGATGGCAATGGTCAACTGACCGTCATTGTATGTTGATGATATTTGCATAGTATGTTAATTCTGCATTCTGAATTCTGCATTAACTAGAACGAATCTGTTCTGCGCTTTAGGTTCTGCTGCTTTCCAGTGAGTTCGATGTCTGCGTTCTGGCGGATGTCCATTGATGATGCACCAATCTTCACGGTGTATTTGCCCGGATCAATGGTCCACTGCTTCTTGTTGTAGTAGCCGAACTGCTGTGCCTTCAATGTGAATGTCACTGTCTTGCTCTCGCCGGCAGCTAGGCTTACACGCTGGAAACCTTCAAGTTTGATAGGGCGGAGGTTCTTGTTTCCTTCTGTTGGTGAGAGGTAAAGCTCAACGACCTCGTCGCCAGCAATAGTTCCTGCGTTCTTTATGTCAACGCTTACGGCGATGTTCTCTGAGTTGGTAGCAGCTGTAGCTGCTGCCTTGATGTTTGAATACTCGAATGTAGTGTAGCTCAAGCCGAATCCGAATGGATAAGCCACGCGGGAATCCTGAGTGCAAGACTCGTTGTAGCATACCTTGCCGTGGATTTCCTCAGCAGGATAGCTTACGCTGAGCTTGCCTGAAGGGTTGACTTTGCCATAGAGAATGTCAGCAACGGCATTGCCGCCTTCCTCGCCTGGGTACCAAGCCTGGATGACTGCTGCGCACTTGTCTGCAAGACCGGAGATGACCTGCGCACGACCACCGAAGATAACGAGTACGACAGGCTTGCCGGTAGCGATGAGCTTCTCTACGAACTGCTCCTGCTTTCCTGGCAGACGGAGGTGTGTACGGTCGCGGTTTTCGCCACAGAGGATAGCGTTTTCACCAACGGCAGCAACGATAACATCGCTCATATTGGCAATTTTGAGAGCTTCCTCGAGATTAGCTTCCTCGCCAGAGTCTATCATTCGGTTCTGGATATTCTTTAGATAAGCCACGCGAGGGTCACCGCTCTTCTCTACTACTGTCTCCACTTCCTCTGTCCAATCGCAGCCGCGAGTGTACTTGAACGAGAAGCCCTTAGGAAGGTTCTTTTCCATACCTTCCTTGAGAGTGATGATCTTTGGGTGCTCTGCACTCTCGATGCTCTCCTTCCAGAAGTAACGCATTGCTTGGAAAGTGTAGTCGCCAAGCATAGCCCACATGGTGTTTGCATTAGGACCAACAAGGGCAACTTTTGCTGTGTTCTCTGCCTTCAAAGGGAGAACGCCGTCGTTCTTGAGCAGTACAACCGACTGGGAAGCGAGGTCGTAGGCTGTCTGGCGCTCGTCCTTTGTGTCAAATTCTATGTGGCCTGCTTCTGCAAACTTAGGATTCTCGTCGAGGAGACCGAGCAACGCCTTATGCTTCAGCACGCGCTTTACGGCAGTTTCGAAGGTCTGCTGAGAAACAAGTCCCTGCTCAATGGCTTCAAGGAGGTGGGA
Source organism: Prevotella sp. (assembly GCA_045616725.1). Lineage (GTDB taxonomy): Bacteria > Bacteroidota > Bacteroidia > Bacteroidales > Bacteroidaceae > Prevotella. The sequence continues at coordinate 23,235 of JAZLHI010000032.1, forward strand.
GTAGCTTCTGCCCTCTGGGAAGTCCACGTCGTTGCCAGCATTTATTGCAGCAGCTGCGCGCTGAGTGTCGTTGAGACTATCGTCAATCTGTTCTATTGCTCCGTAGTCGCTGACGATGATGCCGTCGAAGCCGATATGATCGCGAAGGATGTCCTGGAGTATGTGCTTGTTTGCCACGCACTTTATGCCGTCAACAGCATGATAGCCAGGCATGACGGTCTTTGCACCTGCAAGTCGGATGGCTTCCTCGTGAGGGAGAAGGATTTCCTCCATGAGTTCCTTTTCGTCGGCATCACCACCGCCGCCGTAACCGAGGTAGTGCTTTGTGCATGCTGCCACGCCTTCCTTGAGATTGCCGTCATGCTGCAAGCCCTTTACGAAGGCTGTTGCAAGCTCTGCGGAGAGGAAAGCGTCCTCACCGTAAGACTCTTCGAGACGGTTGAAAGAAGGATCGCGAACAACGTCTATCATTGGAGACAGTGTTTGGAAACCGCCCATCTTGCGGAGGTCAGTGGCTGTCTGGCGTGTCTTGAGTTCTGCAAGTTCAGTGTTGAACGAGCATGCAAGGCCAATCTGCTGTGGATATACTGTAGCGTCAAGGGCGTTGATGCCGGAAAGAACCTCCTCATGGAGTAGGGTAGGGATGCCGGAAGGAGTATTCTTTACGAGCCAGTTTTGGAGTTCCAATACCATGTCGCGAAGCTTGTCTGCCTCCATTGGGGAATTGAGCGCAAACTGCGAGCAGTGGCCGATGCCGTTTGGTATGAGTTCGCGGCATTTCGCTGTGTCAAGCTTCCCGTCTTCAGTGAAGAGTTTGGACATATAGATGCCCTGAAGCTGCGCAAGACGTTCTTCTTGCGACATCTTTTCGTAGATGGCATTCACCTTTTCGTCAACATTCACTTGTTGTCCTCCGCATGATATCATCATGGCAGCAGTTCCCATAGCAATGATTCCTTTCTTTATAATGTTCATAATGTCATTTGTCGATTTGATGATTTGTCGATTTGATGATTTATCGATTTATTGATTTGACAATTTGTTGATTTGTCGATGGCTAGATAGTTCGATAGTACTAAATAAGGTAATAGTTTTTCGGCGACAAAGTTACGAATAAGTGAGCGAAAAACAAAACAAAATTAATTTTTTTTTGTTTTTTGCTAAAAACGGGCTTAACGCAAACGGACGATGCTTCACAGCATCGCCCGTTCTTTATAACCCTTAAAATAAAGAAGTGTTAAACTTCTTCAAGTTCCAGTGCGTGCTGGAACTTTCTCTTTGCAGTCATGCGTGATGACTGTATATCTATTATCAATCGATTTGCTTGGTTGGGAAGAGTCGTTAGGAAAAGTTTTGACATATATAATGTCAGCTAATGGCTAATATAATGTCAATGAGTGGCTAACTCAAGAAAGCAAAATGTGATGAAATGGTTAATGGAAAGATCTTTTGTCGTCTTATTCGGCTGCAAAGGTACGAATAAGCGAGCGAAAAACCAAATTTATTTGGATTTTTCCGAGCGTGAGTACCTAAAACGTTAGTTAAAGGTACGAATAAGCGAGCGAAAAACCAAATTTAAATCACTTTTTTTATTATATATATGATGTACGGCGAGGATTTCCGAGCCGGTTATCAATGATTTCCGGTCGGGAACGGCTCGGAAATCCTCGCCCTACAAACAGAAAGGACAACTGCTATGTGATTGTAAAAGAAAAAGGGGAAGAGAGCGAGCCTCTTCCCCTTTAAGGAGTTAGTATGTTAAGATAAGATTACTTAACGATGAACTTTTGGCCATTCTTGATAGCGATACCCTTGTAATCCTTGGATACGCGCTGACCAGCGAGGTTGTACATTGCCTTAGTAGTAGCCTTGTTTACAGATGTTACTGCTTCGATAGCAACTGGATATGGAGCTGTACCTGCACCAACCTTAATCCAGAAGTTATTGTCACCCTCCATGTCGATGAGAGACTCTGTTTCATCAGCAAGTCTGAATACTACGTTCTTGATTGTGTAGTCGCAAGCTTCCTTGATCTCAGCCATGTTGAATGCAATACCATGGTTAGTAACAGTAACTTCTTCGTCATTTATAGTTGTAGTTGTCTTAGCACCATCTGCAGGCCACTTCATTTCCTTAGAGAAGTGCTGCCATTCAGTTGTGAAGTTTACATCACCAATAGCCTGCCAGTGGAGATATGCAGTTTCCTCTTTACCATTATTATCGATAAGACCGTGGATTTGTGTAGTTGTCTTAGCTTCACGAGATGCCATGTAGTCGAATTCAATAACTACTTCTTCGTCTGCCTTGATTGTGCGGTTAGCAAAAATCCAGAACTGGTTGTCCCAAGCCTGACCTTCGCCAACTCCACCTTCTTCAATCTGGCTGCCATCTTCGTTAAGACCACGCCAATCACGCTCAGCACCGTTAACAACAACTTCTGTTGCGTTAGGAGTGATATCGATTGGATCCTTTGGAGTATCACCTTCTACCCATGCGAATGCAACAACACCTTCAGAAGGGTCGATCAATACAGTCCATACACCCTGTGAAGGGAGCTTGATCTTAGCCTGAGAACCTTCTTCATAGTCCATCCAAGTTTCATTCTTGACAGCCTTCTTCACCTTAAGGGTGTTAGCCTTGAACTGTCTGTCGTTACCGCGAACTGTAGAAATCATAACTTCGTTTACATAAGAGTCAGAGTTGCCTTCAGTACCAACTGTAGCCATCCAATATGAGTCTTCTCCATCTTCTACATATTCAAACTCAGTAGCATTGTCATAGTCATAGTCAACGAGACCTGATTCAGTGTTTGTAGAAGCGATGAAGTAACCGTGATCAAGCTTCATCTCGCTCCAAGAGATGTCGTCAACGTAGAAGTCAACAGGAGTCTTAACGTTAGGGTTGAGGTTGAATGCCACAGACCACATGCCGTTAGCGTCTCCAGGAACAGTAACAATCTCCTCGTATGTCTTCCATTCTGTAGTGAAGTCAATGTCACCGATTGCCTGCCAGTAGAGGTAGTCAGAAGGCTTCTGGTGGTGTACCTGAGTGTTAGTCTTTGCTGCTTCTGAAGCCTTGTAGCGGAAAGAGAGCTTGTACTGCTCACCAGTCTTCCAAGCGCGTGAAGACTGAATCCAAATCTGGTTGTCCCATGCAGCTTCATCGCCTTCAGTATCAGCAAGAGTAGCGCGGCAGATGAATGCGTGACCGCCTTCTGGGAGCTCAACAATCTCAGCTGGGTGTGGGTTATGGTCGTTAACGCCCTTCTCCTTTGTCCAGAAGCAAACGTTCATGTTGTTCTCCATGTCATCGAAAGCTACGTCAGCGAGACCGAGAGATTCCCATGACTTCTCTGCATCACCATTAGTGAGGAGTTCAACCCACTCTACTGGACGCTCTTTCTTACCTTCGTGAGTGATTCTTATCCACTTGATATCCCAAGTACCTACATAATCACCACACTGGAAGAGGACATTACCATCTGTACCAGTAACATTCTCATATACTACAGTAACTTCAGACCAATCTGTAGGAATTGCGAGGTTACCGTAATTTGCCAAACCACCAAAGCTAACAGCACTCATGTTAGCTGCGTGATCACCCTTCATCATAAGTGTCATTGTGTAGGTCTGACCAATTTCCACGTCAACACCACCGATAGGGAACCACTGGCAATCCCAAGAAGGATCTGTAGCTTCTGTACTTGCGAAGTGGAGGCAACCGTCCTGAAGAGAAAGACGAGCGAATGCTGATTCGCTACCACCCCAGCCGAAGCGTGGGATCTCTGTGACTGTAGAGAAATCGATGAACTTGTCCTCGATTAATTCAGCCTTTGCGCCCATGAACATAGCCAAGAGGGCAACAAGAGTAAATAATTTTTTCATAAAAGAAAGAATTAGGTTAATAAAAAGATTGATATTTGATTTTTTAGTTTTCGGTTATAATACGTTCAATTTATGTGTGCAAAATTAGCAAAAAATATTTCTATTCCAAAAGATTGGGAAGAAAAAATGCCTTTATGTGCTTAAAATGAACATTATATGTTTCAAAATAAAAGGTATAATCCTTTTTTTGATAGTTAGGGGTGCGGCTTTTACGCCGCACCTCCAATTAGCTTATTTTCCGCTAAGAGCGTCACACCATGCCTTGTAAGTGGCAGTGCGCACCCAGTCCTTAGTCTTGCTGTCCAGACTCCAAAGACCTACAGGATCAGAAGAAGTATCAACAATGTTGCCCTTGCAGATACCAGCCTGCTTTTCACTTGGAATAGTGTTCATGTAAGCCTTGATAGCGTATGCATTGTAATCAGCAAGCTTCTCGCGCTGCTCTTTTGTGATGTTAGCAGCAGTAACATTGATGTTATTGCTGTCAACATACTTGATGTCGAAGTTGGAAATGCGAATGAGTTTGCCTGTAGATGCAAGGCTTGCGAGAAGGGTTTCGTAAGCCTTCTTGTTGTCAGCCTGCTTAGCTTCATCTTCGTAGTAAACGAGGTTCACCTTGGCATTGATACCGTCAATCTTGGCTCCCCTGGCATCCCAGATGTCAATCCAGTACTTGAGGCTTTCCATCTTTTTGGTATCTTCAAGACCAATCTCGCTGATATAGAACTTAAGGTCAGCAGGATCGCCTCCGTGCTCCTCGAATGATTGACGAGCAATCTTAGCTACTGCTGGAGCGTAGTTCTCGCTTCCGAGTACGTCCTGCCAGAATACCTGATCTTTATTGGAAGAGTGCTTGAGGTCATAATACTTTTCGTTTTCAAGAAGGGCATTGTTGTCAATAGGCTCATCGATAAGGTCGAATGTGCTGATGCGGCCTTCGTTGATCTTCATGAAACCATCAATCCATGAATTGAGGGCATAGTTGATAGTGTCAGTTCTTTCTTCTTCTGTCTGTGGACGGTGGTTGTCAGGGTAATATCCAACTTCTATCTTCTGGATATACATTTCCTGACCCTTGACCATGTCTATCTGCACGTATCCTTCAGTGGCATCCTCGGCAGCCTTGCTTTCAAATGTGACCTTTGTCCACTTGCCTCCAGCAATACTCCACTTGCCATCAGAAGTGGCAGTACCCGCAACCTTGTTGTCTGCGAATGTTATATTGAAGGATGCATTGTCATTTTTGGTGTTAGCCCAGAATGTAACAGTATAAGTAGCACCTGGCTCAAGCGCAACACCTTCTGCAAGTCTTGCGCTGGCAGCCTTAGCCATAAGTCCACTACCTTTTAGGAGAAGACCGAGTACATTCTGGTTGTCGTATTTCACAATGGATACAGTACCAGCCTTAACAGTACCGTCGTATGCACCTACTGGGTAGTTGTTGAAGTTGATGGTCTTTCCTTCTACATAATCCACAGGGATCTCAATAGGAGCAGTGAGCAATTTCATCCACTCGTCAGCCTGGTTAGCGTTTGCTACGAGAGGGCTTCCGAAAACGGTTCCACCAACTTCGTCCATGTGCTCAAGGAGGTCCATGAGTGAAATGAAGTTCATGATACCCTTTCCGTTAATGATCGAACCTGACATAAGAGTCTTTCCAAAAGCAAGGTCATCAAAGTTCGTCATGGCAGCAGCGTGATCAAGCTCTTGCTTGTTGAACTTCGTGATGTCAAGGGTTGCACCGATAGTCAGATTAGGATACTTGACCCTGTCAATGTATGTCTTTACGGCGTCATACTCTGTATAAGGAAGTTCCATCGAAGGGTCTGGATCCGCAGAGAAATTAGTTGTTTCATTATAGTCTGCACATGAGGTAGCGATTACTCCAGCCGCTAACAACATGAGACTGTTCATTAAAAACTTTTTCATATTCTTAGTCTCCTATTATTTAATATATAATGGTGAGAAGAATTCTTTTTTGTTTGATTCGCGAGTCTGGACAACGAGTGTGTCAGATGCAGCAACAGTCATGTCATCCTCAAGATAAACCTTTACGTCCCTTCCGTTCTTGTCCTTCTTTGTGTAGAGATACTTGCCCTTGTTGAAAGTGACGTTGTAAGAAAGGCGAAGGATGTCTCGCTGTACAGGCTGTCCATTCATGCTACCCCACTGGAATTCCTTGTAAGCAGCCTGCTCAGTACCATTGACGATGAATTCGCCAGTACCAACTATAGTGGCATCGTCATCTTCAGTAGTGATTGTACACTTGTTACCATCGAATGTGAGTATGAGTGTACAAGAGATGGCAGGATTGAGCTTAGGGTTCTGAGGATCCGACATATCATAAGTGATACGTCTGATAGAAGTAGGGAACAAGCATGTCTTCATGTCCTTTGTGATAATGCTGCAAACTTCATCATTGGCATTGACAGGATTCTCAGTGTAGCGACCTGGGTCGGAACCGATGAGAGTAGTGTCCTTGCGAATAATGGTGCTGTCGGCAGTGCCTTCAGTGATCTTGTCCTGGCCACGGCGAATGTAACGGCCCTGCCATGGGTTCATGTATTTCACGCAGTAGAGCACATAGTCCTTAGCAAGAACTTCCCATGCAGAAGTGTTCTGACGAGCAGCACCGCTTTCGCGTGGTGTACCAGTAAGGATATGGTCAATGCCAGAAACATTCTTCATGACGAGAGGAATTACGTATGTGTTCTCCATTGACTTAGGATCATTGAAGAATGCATCAGTGAGCTGCACTTCAACTTTTCCGCGAACATCGCCATTGTAAGGAATGCTATTTGACGCGAGCTTGTAGTATTCTGCTGGCATAGGAAGCACTGGTGAAGCAGCATTTCCACCTTCGTCAGGGAAGAAGAGATTGTCGCAAAGTGAGTTGTCAACAGCAATCTCTACAATTGCGTTGCGTCCATTGTATGCTCCACCCATAGTGGACCAGATCTGGCATTTGTGAGCATTGTCCAGAGTGTTGTCGTAGATATCATTACCCAGAATGATAGTACGCACAGGGAACTGATATGCGAAGTAGGCTGTTGTGCCACCTTCGAAGTCTGGGAACTCCTTGTCAGCATTGTAGCAAGAAGCGAAAGAGAGAGAAAGAACTCCCAGAGCTGCTCCGTATATGTATTTTGTAAGTTTCATATATTATTTGTTATTTAGTTTATTGCCAACCCTTGTTTTGCTTGAGGCTGCTGAATTTAAGAATTTCACCTTTTGGAATTGGTCCATACCACATGTATGTGCCATCGCCATGAGTGAATGAGCGATCCTCTACATCAATGATAGTATAAATGTAAGGGTTCTTCTCATTTGTAGCAGGGTCAGTGTTCTTTTCAACCCTCATACCCTTGATAGGCTCATTGAGTGGAAGCATCCAACGGCGAAGATCCCAGAAACGCTTGTTCTCAAAACAGAGTTCAAGACGACGCTCGTTGCGGATTAGTTCCGTCATCTTCTCCTTGTCGTTCTTAACCTTCTTAATGTAAAGGTCGCCATCAGCGAGTGGTCTGCCGTACTCGTCCTTACCGATACCGGCACGTTCACGGATAGCCTTGATTACATCGTAAGCAGTGAAGCCGATAGAGTCTGGAGCTGTGTTAGGGCCCCATGCATCATTGGCAGCTTCTGCGTATGAAAGGAATATTTCTGTGAAACGGATGCGTGGGTAGAGGTGCTTCTGAGTAAGCTGTGAACTTGGGTTTGCACTAACGTCTTCACGGAGAAGCTTCTTAAGGTAGTAACCTGTACGAGTAGATTTCTCTACCTTGTTGATGTTGTCATCAAACTCGTCCTCTTGAGGACCATAAGCCATATCAACACCTGTTAAGATGGCATTCTTCTTATATGTTGCACCATTGTAGATGATGCAGTTAGCAAGACGCATGTCACGGTTAGCGTATGGATCCTTTGGATCATAGCCGGAAGCAGGGTCTGTGATAGGGAGACCGTTGTTCATAGGGAATGCATCAACGAGGTTCTGTGAAGGGTTGATACGTCCGCTACCATAGAGGGAAGGAGGGAAGTTTTCCTTTTCCTGGTTATTGTCAGTTGAACGGTCTGAGCGCCAAAGAACCTCAGGTACATTGGCATCAATGAGTGTCTTGTATGTGTAAGAATACCAGTCAACATGACCATCCTGATCCAAACCATTCATGCCACCATTGTGCAAGAGAACATTTGCACAAAGCGCAGCAGCCTTTTCAGATGTAACGCCACTCTTGTCACGGAAAGCAGGGCTTGCTGCCAAAACAGCAATCTGAGCCTTGACAGCTTCTGCTATTCTACCAGAGATACGGTTTCTTGAACCAAGACCGAACACAAGGTTGTAGCTTGAGAAATCTGGTTTGAGATGTTCGTATCTAAGTATGAATTTAACAGGCATCTCATATAGGTTTGAGATGTTCTTGTAGTCCATAGGGAGAAGATTCATGGCGCTGTCGCAGTCGTTGAAGCACTGCTGAACGCACTCTGCAAATGTGGCACGAGGCTGGTTGAAGTTTGAACTTGCATCCTCAGGCTTTGTAAGGAGAGGTACGCCTAAGAGTTCGCCGTCTTCTGTATAACCACCATGAGCCATGAGCAGATAGTAGTATAAAATAGCTCGTATGCCATAAGCTTCACCCTTCAGGCGGTCGATGAACATTTGCTGCTTTGAATCTGCACTTGGTGCCCATGAAACCTTATCTACGATAGACATGAACTTGTTTGCATACTGGATACCATCCTTGCATGCGTTCCACTGTGACATAGGGTCGTTGTCGGATCTCCATGTCCCATTTTCTGCCATAGTACGATAGTTGCTGCCTCTGTTGTTAGTAACAGCATCATCTGTGGCAATGTCAGTCGTACTTGCTGCCATGTATGGAAGACGACTGTAAGCGTACATCAGCAAACCATTAGCGTATTCTGACTCAGAATACATGGCATCCTCCTGGCGAGTGTTCTCGTCAACTGGATCAAACATGTCATCACATGAGCAGAATGCGAGGAGTGCGATGAAATATAATAAAATGCTTCTTATTTTCATAATTGACAATTAACAATTAATATTCTTGTAATTGAGAGATTAGAGCGTTACCTTAACACCAAGATTGTAGAATCGTGTCTGTGGTGCAGAACCGATGTTTGTATCCATCAGCTTGCGCTCCTTGGAGAATGTAAAGAGGTCGTTTCCATTTACATAGAGAGAGAGAGCCTTCACAATCTTGCCTTCCAACATGTCCTTAGGGAAGTCGTAAGTGAGCTGTACCTTGCGGAGATTGAAGCGGTCTGTGCTGTACATCCAGAATGTAGAGGCAGCAGCATTGCTGTTGTGGTTCTGGGCTGTAAGACGAGGGTGTGTAGCTGTTCCAGCAGTCTCAGGAGTCCAGCGGCCACGAGCGTTTACAGAGTACTTGTCTGTGCCCTGCATGAAGTAGTAGCTGTTGTTCTTCAATCCGTTAGCACCGAAGTTTCCATTGCCGAGCATGAAGAGAGTGAAGTTCTTGTACTTGAGAGTGAGGTTTACACCGAATGAAAGAGGTGCACCGTATGTTCCCCATTTACCGATAGCAACCTGGTCGCGGGTAGTGATGGTGCCATCACCATTCATATCTTCATACTTGAGGTCACCAGGACGTATAGTACCACCAAGACCTGACTTGACAACTCCTTCCTTTAGAGTGAAAGATGTCTTGCCGTCAGTGGTAGTAATGTCAAAGTCATCGTTTGTGTAGAAGCCTACACACTTGTAACCCCACATGGTGTCGATAGGACGACCAACTGTAGCGCGGTAGTCATCTTCCACGATTTCATCATACTTGGTTGTCTTAGTGTAGAGGTATGTGCCTACAACGCCAAGCTGAGCCCAAACCTTACCAAACTGCTTCTGTGCCTTTACACTGAAGTCAACACCGCGGCGAAGCTGCTCGTTGCTGTTGACAGCAGTCTTGAACGAACTTCCACTGAGACCGTTTGACAAGTGAGAAGGGAATGTTGTAGGATTCTGAGCGATGAAGCCAGTCATGTTTGTGTTGAAGAATGTTACATCAGCAGAGAGGAGTCTGTTGAAGAACGAACCACGGAGGCTTGCAGAGAATTCCTTACGATGGATGTAGTCGAGAGCAGGGTTTACACCTGTTTGTGAATATGTAAGGTTAATCGATTTGCCTTCATCCCAAGAGAAGTTGCTTGAACCAGTTGCCCAAACAGCATCGTAAATGTAGAACTGGCGGTCGTTCAGGTAAACATCCATGTCCTCGTTCACATCGCTGTAAGATGCGCTGAGGAGGAGGTCATCAACGCAAGTGTCTTCCATCCAACTTTCCTTTGCGATGTTCCAACCGAGAGTGTAAGAAGGAGAGATTGTCTCGCGGTGTCCTTTCATAAGGCGTGCAGAGTGTGAACCTGCCAATGAGAGATCTGCGAAGTAACGGCCCATGTAGTCGTAGCCTACATTGAGTCCGAGGTTTGCACTTGTGTAACGGTGGTACTGTCCACTGGCTGTAGTAGTGTACATGTTGCCAAGGAGCATACCTGTTACATGGTGCTTGTCAGCAAAAGTGTGGTCGTAGTCGAAGTGACCGTTCCAGCTGATTGTCTGACGATAAGAAGAGTTTGACATGCTCATGAAGCCTGTTACCACTTCGTCGTTCTGCATGGTGATTGCAGTGATCGCGTCCTTAGTGTTGTAGTTACTCCATGTAGGGATGTAAACAGCGTATGAATTGTTGTATGAAAGGCTGTAATTACCAGCATAGTCAATAGCGAACTGTGTCTTGAATGAGAGGCCCTTCACAAACTTGTTCATGTCGTAGATGATACCGGCATCAAACTGGAACTGACGGCTAACGTCTGTTGTCTTACCACCGAAGTAGCAGTCAGCAATAGCGTTTGCCTGAGTAGCCTTTGTACCACCAGGGAAGAATCTTCCGTCAAGGAGGTTGATAGACTTGTTCAGTGTGTTGAGCGCCATTGTTGCGTTAGGGTCAACCAAGTCAATCGGAATAAGTGGAGCAGCGTTCTCTGGGAAGTTTGGACGCATGGTAGCAGCCTCACTCCAGAAGTTACCCTTGTTCTTATTGGCATTATAGAATGTAGCACTGGCATTTGCCCAACCGCTGATAAGCCTGTTGATAACGAGGTCAACGTTACCGCGAACACTGAAGCGGTCTGTGTAGTTGTCCTTTGCTGGACCGAAGTTCAGGAGATCTTCATAGCGGTAGTAGTTGATGTTAGTGTAGAAGTGAGCACGAGTACCACCACCCTGGATTTCCAAAGTTCCTTCTGAACGGTTGTATGCCTTGCGGATATATTCGTCAGAATAGTAGTTTACGTTTGGATAACGATAAGGGTTGACACCAGACGCATGGTTGTAGATGTCCTGCTGAGAATAGGCACCAGAACCAGCTGCTATCGTTCCGCCTCCATCATTACGAAGAGCCTCATTGTAGAGCGTCATGTATTCAGCAGAACCAAGGTACTCAGGGAACTCCTTTGCTACATGGAAACCTGTGTTTACATTAGCCTGAATCTGAAGACCGTCAACCTTACCACGCTTAGTAGTAATGAGGATGGCTCCCTTTGCGGCCTTAGGACCGTACATTACAACAGCCTGAGCGCCTTTGAGGAAAGTGATTTGCTCAATTTCAGAAGGGAGTACGTTGTTTGAAGGACGCTTCACACCATCGATAATAACGAGTGGAGTGTTGCCATTGTCGTTATTGTCAAGGCGGTCGTTGTCCATACCCCAAAGGTTGCTACCATTCCATCCGCCAACGAGAGCATACATGTCTTCAAGACTACTTGTTGTGTAGTCCTTCTTTGACAGCTCTTCCATGTCAACGTAAGAGATACCTCCGAGAACATGGTCGGCATCCTTGTCACGGAAAGCAACATGGACTTTCTTTTTTGCCTCCTTGTTGTCAGCTCCGTCTTCGGTCTGTGCGTTGACCATCAGTGGCGATGCTGAGAGCATAGCAAAGAGAAATATTGTTGATTTTATATTTTTCATTTTGTTATTTTGGTTTTTGGTTTTTGGTTTTTAGCCTTTAGCCTTTAGCCTCGCAGCCGAGCTGCGAACCTTTATTACCATCCTGGGTTCTGTGGGAAACCTTCGAAGAGATAAGTGTCCTTGTCAGGGAGTGGGAACCAGTAGTGTTTAGCCTCGAGTGGACGAGTGATAAGCTCTACATTGCGGAAGTTTCCGACCTTTGCATCCTTTGGATCGTGAGACTTAAACCAATCATCCTTTTCCAGACGCTCAAATTCGTGAGAGTACTTAACTGTGTAAGGAGGCTCTGTGAGAAGGAGCCAGCGCTGAAGGTCGTTCCAGCGGAAACCTTCGAAAGCAAGTTCAACGGCACGTTCACGGCGAATCTCATCAAGGAAATGTTCTCTTGAATCAGTGAACTGTGTCTGTACGCGCTCCATTGGCCAATCACTTGTGTTTACGCGGTCACGAAGCTTGTTGATAGCGTCAATAGCAGAAAGGTTCTTGCAGTAGTCTGGCTTTGCGTTGAGGTCCTGAACCTTCTCTGCCATAGCAGCGCGAGCTTCTGCATACATGAGGTAAACGTCAGCGAGACGCATGTATGGGATATAGCATGAGAGCGCGCCGTCCCATTCGTACCACTTGTCACCGATATTACACTGGTGAGGCGAGAGCTTCTGGGTGAAGTAGCCAGTGCTACTACCGTTGTCAATGGCACGCATTGCACCACCTGTGTAGAGTGAGCAGTATTCAAGTTTCTTCTGCTCGTCAGTAAGACCTTCTATCTGGAGTACATAGTGGAAGCCGTCAAATACGATGTCATGGTAGAAGCGAGGATCACGATCCTTGTAAGGATGCTCTGGGTCCCAACCTGATTCAGGGTTGAGTACCAACTTACCATCCTGTACGAGGTAGATAGGCTGGCCGTTAGCCATACCGTACTGGTCAATGAGGTTTGCTGTAGGGTGGTGGATGATGTTGTCATGCTCCACGAGACCTGCTACCTTTGGACCGAAAAGCTTGGCGTGGTTCCAAGGACCTACATTTACACCAGGGTAAACACCGCGGAAAATAGCCTCGTCAACTCCCGGCATCTTCCAGTTCTGCTTATGTGTGTACCAGATGAATGAGTATTCAACTTCACTATCGTCCTCACCGTTGAGGTGGTCGTAGATGTTGGTATATTCGAACTTGGCAAGTTTGTAATCCACCTGTCCCTTGTTAACCATGTCAAGAGCTCTTCCGAATGCTTCAGCAGCCTTTGCGCAATAAGCCTTGTCATAGTCGTATGTCTTGCCGTTTTTGCTTGCGCCGAGGAGTTCAGGATTACCGCCGTTCTTAGCCTTTTCAAACTCCTTCATGAGAGGAGAACCAGCCCAGAGGTAGCACTTGCCGAGGTAGCAGAGAGCCATGAACTTGTTGATACGGAGGTCATTCTTACCGGAAGTCTCCATACCGGCGAGAGTCTCATCCCATTTGAGAGGAAGGAGGTCGTATGCTCTCTGGAAATCTTCTGCACAGCGTTCAGCACATTCCTGGAAAGAAAGGCGTGGAAGCTGTGGGATTTCTCCCTCGAAAGCTTCGTCAATGTATGGCATACCGCCGAAGAAGCTGATAAGTTCGAAGTGCCACCATGCACGGAAGAAGTACATCTGTCCGAGAAGGAGGTCGCGCTGCTCATCAGTACCTACGAGCGACTTGATGTTCTTGATACCAAGATTGCACTTACGGATACATTTCCATGAGCTGTTCCAAAGTGAGCATCTGCTACCGTTGAGCCAGCACTGCTGACTACCTGTCCATATTTCACGGTAGTTGCCGAGGTCAACCTGGTGGTCAATGTGTGAATAGCCTTCTGTGTTGTGTACAGCGTCGTCACCCATGTTCCAACCAGAACAATAGTTTGCATTCGTAATATTAGGAACCATGTTATAGATTTCCTCAACGAATCCCTGGAAGTTGTGATAGTTCTTGAATGCCTCATCTTCTGGTACAATGGCATCTGGATCCTTTTCCAGCCATTCTGTGCAGGATGTAAAACTTACGCCACCTGCCAAGAGAAGCAAAGAGCCACACAAAAATGATTTTATATTATTATATTTCATAATATGTACGTGCGTGATTAAATGTAAAGCTTGAAACCTAAGTTAAAGCGTCTTACTGTTGGGTAAGCACCGCCGGAACCGCTCCAACCGTAGTTACTTTCACGGTCGTCAGGCATCTTTGTGATGAGGAAGAGGTTGTTACCGTTGAGGTAAATCTTGAGGCTTGTGAAGCCGATCTTCTTGATCCAGCCCTTAGTCCAAGTGTAAGCCACCTCCACGTTCTTCAATCGGAAGTATGAACCGTCGAAGAGGAACTGTGTACCATCGTTGTATTTAACCTCTGACTTATAGCGTGGTATTACAATCTGGCCATTGCCATCGGCAGGGTTCCACCATTTACCATTATCATAAACGGTAAGAAGACCGTCGTTAGGGAAGCAAGAGAGAGTAACGTCACGAGTTACGCCAGTTACACCGTAGAGCTGAGCGAAGCAGCTGAAGCCCTTCCATTCCCAACCGATAGTTGCGTTGTATGTGTGTTCTGGGTTTCCTGTGTAGCCGTAAGGTACATTGTCGTTAACTGCATCAACCTTACCATCGCCATTGAAGTCGACGATGTAGTGGTCGCCAATGAGTACACTTTCGTCGTTAGCGTCTTGCTCAGGAACACTGTAGAGTTCATCGTACGAGCCGATGAAACCCTTGTCAATGTATGAACGGTACTGGCCCTGTGCGTATCCTTGTGCCTTGCGGTAGCTTGGGATAAGTCCTGGGTCATCCTTCTTAATGATCTTGTTGTGCGCGTAAGTGTAGTTTGCGTTAGTCCAGAAACGCATACCATTCTTGAGCACCTTGTTGAAGCGGATTTCAAACTCGAAACCAGTGTTCTTCATTCTACCCAGGTTAATGTCAGGAACAGTTACTACACCATAGTAAGAAGGAATAGACCCACGGTCACCTCCGGAGATGAAGATGTCCTTACGGTCGTCGCGGAACCAGTCAAAGCTACCTGCGAACATACCGCCGAGAATAGAGTAGTCAACGCCGAGGTCGTACTTGACAACTGTCGCCCACTTAAGGTCTGGTGCAGCAACAACGGCTTCTGAATATCCAGTGAATGTGTGGTCGGAACCATCAATGTTCATTGCGAAAGGACCATTTACCTGCCATTGAGTCATGTAAGCCCAACGGTTACCGGCGTTGTCATCACCAATCTGACCGATAGAACCACGAATCTTGAACATATCAATGATTTTCTTTGCCTTGAGCCACTGCATGAACTTCTCTTCCGAAAGCATCCATCCTGCAGCGCCTGAGTAGAAGAATGCGAAACGGTTTTCAGGAGAGAACTTCTGCGAACCATTGTATGCACCATTGAACTCAGCAAAGTAGCGGCTGTTGTAATCGTATGTTGTACGGAACACCCAGTCCTCACGGCGGTTCTCAAGCTGAGTACCATAAGCGCTGATACGACGCTTCCAGTTACCCATGGCAGTAATGTTGTGCTTGCCAAACTGGCGACCCCAGAAGAGCTGGAGAGACATTTCCGTAGCACGGCCTGTAGAACCAACATTACCAGCGCGTGTTTCCCAGTTGCGCTTCTCGTAGAAGTCGAAACCTGTTGTTGCATCTGAAAGGCGCTCTCTGTTTACGATACCATCTTCAGGGAGAATGTACAATCTCTTAGGCTCGAATGAAGAACCGTCTGATTTTGCGTTAGTGACGATACCACGACCGCTTTCATCAAACTGGTTGTCCCATGAAATGGTTCCACGTGCAACGAGACCCTTAGTTACGAAGTCGAGTTTCTGCTCGAGAGTAAAGTCGGTAAAGATACGTGTGTTAGTGACAAGCTCGTAACCACCAGTGGCAACGTTCATTGGAGAGTTTGCAATGTTTGATTTCATTGGATAGTAACCCCATGAACCGTCATGGTACTGTACAGGGAAGAGGTTTGGAGCCATAGAGTAAGCACTTGCCCACATCTGCTGCTCTGCCCATGAACCTGAGTTGTAACCCAAGCGAGGTTTCTTCTGCTGAGCATTAGAGCCAGCGAGGTTTACCTTGAACTCAGTAGTCTTTGTAACCTGGAAGTCGAGGTTAGAACGTACGTTCAAACGGTTGTATGAATAACCGCCCTGGAAACCGAGGTTGTTCTCCCAAATCTTTGTCATGTCACCTTCATTCTGGTAGTCGAAAGAAACGAAGTACTTCACATACTTTGTACCACCGGAGATGTTAAGGTTTGTATTGTAAGATAATGTAAAATCCTTGAACATTTCTTCCTGCCAGTCAGTGTTTGCGTAGCGCTCAGCCTGGCTATAGTCGCCGAGGTAAGAGCCGCTGGCATTGAACTGTGGCTTTACAGTGTGGTCCTGGTTACGGAAGTTGTTGATGAATGTCTGAGGGCGGTAGTATTCCCAAGAAGCAGAACCTGTCTTGAGTGCAAGCTCATTCTCAATTGCTTGGTTACGCCACATGTATGCATCGTATGAGTCATACTTGCGAGGAAGCTTTGACACAGCCTTCAATGTTGCGTTGAAGCCAACATCGATACGAGCCTTACCTTCCTGACCACGCTTAGTAGTGATGAGGATTACACCGTTTGCACCTTCCACACCGTAAACGGCTGTTGCAGATGCGTCCTTCAAAACGGAGATGGTTGCGACAGATGTGATGTCAACAGACTTGATTTCACGCTTTACACCATCGACGAGGATGAGTGGCTGGCCAACAGGATTACCATCAGCATCGTTGTTCCATGATGCAGCACCACGAATGAAGATGCGTGGGTCTTCTTCACCAGGCTGACCTGTAGAAGCGATTGTTGCAACACCAGGGAGGTTACCCGTGAGGGCAGCACCGACAGAACCGATACCAGCAGCACGTTCAAGAACTTCACCTGTTGTCTGAGTGATGGCACCGACAACTGATGCTTTCTTCTGCTGACCGTAGCCGACAACGACAACTTCTTCAAGCTGCTTGTCGTCTGTTTCAAGGGTTACTTTAACTTGCTTTCCTGCAGTTACCGAAAGCTCTTTTGTGTTCATACCGATGTAAGACACCATGATGGTACCCTTACCTCCCGGCAAACTGAGAGAGAAGTTTCCGTCGATATCGGTAATGGTCGCGTTTTTGGTGTTACCCTTCTGGATAACCGACGCACCGATAACGGGATCTCCTTTGTCGTCAAAGACCGTACCAGTGACGTTGTTGCCCTGGGCAAATGCCATGGCTGACGTCATCATGGATAGGATCAGACAGCAAATAAATCTACGAAACTGTTTCATAGTTTGTAAGTTAGGAAATTTTAAGATTAAGTTATTATTTTGATTATTTTTCAGTCTGGTTGATTGGAGACTTGATGAATCTATATTCTGCATAATATGCTATTTAAGCTCGGCAAAGGTAATAATATCTTTAGATATGTGCAAATTTTTCTTGATTTATTTGGGCGCTTTATAATATTAATACATTATTAAAAACGTACAAAAATCTTTTGTCAGGAAACATTTGGGATTCTTAACACGTTGAACATCAGCGTAGTTGGCTTTTCTTGAAACATGCGATTTTTAATGTTTGTTAACAAATTCTTTTTTCAGTGCTTTTTCGTGTTTTTTTGCCCATTTTTGCCATTTGTGGAGTTGTAAAGTTAAAAAATGTTATCGTTTGTGTCAGAAAAATAGTATCATACGACTTTCGTTGGATTGTGCACTAGGGGTGTTTGTGTAAGTGTCTGAGAAACAGAGTGTTAGAAAACTTGAATAAAACTCCCACGAATTCGGGTAGAAAGTCCCACGAAAACAACTTGAAACTCCCACGAATTTGACCCAGAACTGCCTCGAATCTTATGCGTGTCCTCAAGAGTTTTGAAAACGACGAGGGAATGACGAAATAGTATCAATGGGAATGTCGTCTTTTAGTCCCATTAAAATTGTATGCGTAGCGCGTGATAAGTTATGTGTTAATTTGACTAAATAGAAGGCAAAGGTAGGCGATACAATTGCAAATATTTAAGAAAAATCAATAAAAAATCACTTTGTGTGGGGAAGGGTGGGGGATTGTGGAGGAAAAATCCTAATTTTGTAGTCCATAATAGACATAAACATAAAATGAGATTTACCGGAACCATAGAAGCAAAACTTGATGCGAAGGGTCGCGTTTTCCTGCCCTCCGCATTCAGAAAGGTGCTTGAAGTAGCCCAGGAAGAGGTTCTCTACATCCGAAAAGATGACTTTGAGAACTGTCTCACGCTGTATCCAAGCAGCGTTTGGAACGCTCGGGTTGACCAGCTTCGTGCCAAAATGAATCCTTTCAGCCGTGAAGATAAGAATGTCTTCCGTCAGTATGTGATGAACGTTGAAGAGGTGAAGCTGGATGGCAACGGCAGGTTCCTAATCTCAAAGAAGATGCTTGAGATGGCCAGTCTAAAGCAAGCTGTGAACTTCATCGGGTACGATGATGTAGTGGAAATATGGTGTCCGGAAAATCAGGAAAACGTAAGTCAGGCACCAGATGAATATTCAGCTTCGCTCCAGAATCTGATGAAGGATTAGAGGCCCCCAAGCTCCTAGCCCCCTAGCCCCCGAAGGGGGAACTTTTAATTGTCATAATTGCCTAAAAGTTTCAGATTGTTATAATAGCTAAAAGTTCTCAAACAATGAGTGCCGCTCCAACATACCATGTTCCCGTGCTTCTGAACGAAAGCATTGATGGCCTTGACCTCAAGGACGGAGGGCATTATGTGGATGTGACAATGGGTGGCGGTGGTCACTCAAGAGAGGTACTTCGACGATTGAATGGCGGCAAATTGTATAGCTTTGACCAAGATCCGGATGCAGAGGCTAATATGGACCAGTCCTTGCAATCACAAAATCAGCAATTCGGCAAATCGTCCAATCAACAAATCGCCCAATCATCAAATGATTTCACTTTCATCCCTTCCAACTTCCGCTACTTGCGAAACTGGATGCGCTATTACGATGAGCTGGAAGCCGATGATGAGAACCCTCAGATAGACGGCATACTAGCCGACCTTGGTGTTTCGAGCCATCACCTTGATGATGAAAGCCGCGGATTCTCCTTCCGTTTTGATTCGCCGATAGATATGCGAATGAACAAGCGAGCAGGAAAGACGGCTGCCGACATACTCAATGAATACGACGAAGAGCGCCTCGCGTACATTATATATATATATGGAGAAGTGAAGCAAGCTAGAAAGCTCGCTTCTCTGATAGTCAAGCAACGCCAAACTGCTCCTTACAAGATGACGGGAGATTTGGTGAAGACCTGTGAGCAATGCCTTCCTCGCGAACGAGCAAAGAAGGAAATGGCGAAAGTGTTTCAGGCTCTTCGAATAGAGGTGAACCATGAGATGGATGCCCTTACAGAGATGCTAGAAGCAGCAGTAAAGGTGCTTAAGCCTGGGGGCAGGCTCTCCGTCATAACATACCACAGTCTAGAAGACCGTATTGTGAAGAACTTCATCAAGGCAGGCAATGCAGAAGGAAAGCTTACACAAGACATCTTCGGACGAACAGAAGCACCGCTGAAGGCTGTCAATCGCAAGCCGATACTGCCTACAGCAGAAGAACAGGAAGTAAATCCGCGCTCAAGAAGCGCCAAATTACGCATAGCAGAAAAGATATAATGGAAGAATATTCAGAAAATAAGCCGACCCTGCAGGATGCCATCCGATCGCAAGCGCGTGAAGATGAGCGTCCCAATGCCGCTACGCAGTCGCTGAAGAAGATTCTTGCAGGTGACTTCTTTACTGCAGAAAGCGTAAGACGACAGCTGTGGCTGATAATGGTGATAGTCCTATTCGTAATTGTCTATGTAGCAATGCGTTACAATGTGCAGCAGGATTTGATAAAGATAGATAAACTGCAAAAGGAACTGAAAGATGCAAGGTATAAGGCACAGGCGGCACAAAGTCAGTTGACCGAACTGACTCGCGAAACAAATGTGCTGAGAATGATTAAGGAAGGTCCCGACAGTGCAGTACATGTAGCAAACCAGCATCCATACATTATTAGAGTTCCCGAAGAGAAATAAACGATGAGTAGCATTTTTGA
Organism: Prevotella sp.; assembly: GCA_045616725.1. Classification (GTDB taxonomy): domain Bacteria; phylum Bacteroidota; class Bacteroidia; order Bacteroidales; family Bacteroidaceae; genus Prevotella. The sequence goes on from JAZLHI010000032.1 coordinate 43,228, forward strand.
CAGAAAAAAGATATTACCAAGATTCAAGTTCTTTGCTTACATAATCCTCCTTTTAGGTTTGATTGTGATAGGCAAAGCAACTTATATTGCCACTGCACAGCGTGAATATTGGACAAAGGTGTCGTCAAAACTTCACAAGGAAGGTGTGGAGACGACTCCTGTACGTGGTAACATTCTCAGTGATGACGGTCGTATCATGGCAAGCAGTCTGCCGGAATACATCCTTTACATGGATTTCAAGGCTGTGAAGGCTGCCGGAAACGACTCTCTCCTTCTTGCCAACATGGACAGCATCTGCGATGGACTTCATGAAATCTTCCCGGATCGTACGGCAGCAGAGTTCAAGAAAGGCATGATGGAAGGCTATGATAACGACGAACAGAACTACAAAATATATGGTAACAAGCATGTTACGCACAATATCTATGCTCAAGTGAAGGCATTGCCAGTGTTCCGCCTCCATCCATATAAGGGCGGTTTCCATGTGCAGGACTTCAATGCGAGACAGCATCCACACGGTTCGCTTGCCTTCCGTACGATAGGTACTTTGTATGGCGCGAAGGATTCTGCAAAGTGTGGCCTAGAGTTGTATTACGACTCTATACTGCGTGGAGAGAATGGCATAGTGAATCGCCAGAAGGTGATGAACAAATATTTGAGCCTCACCGTGAAGGAACCTGTGGATGGAGCTGACGTTGTAACAACGTTAAATGTTGATATTCAAGACCTTGCAGAGCGTGCTATGCTTGATGAACTGCGTGAAATCAATGGCGATGTGGGCGTTGTCATAGTCATGGAAACAAAGACTGGCGACGTAAAGGCTATGGTCAACATGTCGAAGCTTGCCGATGGTAATTACGCTGAAATAAAGAACAACGCAGTCAGCGACCTGCTCGAGCCTGGATCAGTGTTCAAGACAGCCTCAATGATGGTGGCTTTGGACGATGGTGTTTGTGATACCAACTATGTAGTACAGACAGGTTCTGGTGTGAAGGATATGTATGGCGCGAAGATGCGTGACCACAACTGGGCACACGGTGGATGTGGAACCGTAAACATGGTGAAAGCTATGGAGAAAAGTTCCAATATTGGCATAAGCTGCATCATTGACAGACACTACAAGAAGAATCCTGAAAAGTATGTTGAAGGACTCTATCGTCTTGGTCTTCATGATGACCTTAAGTTGCCTTTCTTCGGCTATGCGAATTCCAATATAAAGATGCCGCAGAGAAATGGAAAAGGAAACCTAACTAACTGGCCTTTAACGACTTTGCCATGGATGAGCATCGGGTATGAAACCCAGGTTCCACCAATGCAGACTGTGACATTCTATAATGCAATAGCCAATGGCGGAAAGATGATGCGCCCTCGTTTCGTGCAGCGAATAGAAAAGAATGGCGAGGTACTCGAAGAGTTCCAACCAGAGGTTATGCGCGAACAGATAGCAAAGCCCACTACCATTGAGAAGATTACCAAGATACTTACCAGTGTGGTAAAGCGTGGAACAGGCAAGAAAGCCGGATCAAAGCTGTTCTCTGTAGCAGGTAAGACTGGTACTGCTCAGATAGCTTCGGGCGGTGGATACAAGAAAGGCATCATGCACTACCTCATCTCATTCTGCGGTTTCTTCCCTGCCGAGGATCCGCAATACACCTGCATTGTCTGCATTCAGAAGGCAGGAGCTGCCTCGGGTGGTGTGATGTGTGGTAAGGTTTTCCATGAAGTGTCAGAAGGAATCATGTCGCAGCAACTTCGTCATGAGGCTGTTGATGCCAAGGATTTGGAGGAACGAATAGAGAATCCAAACGTGAAGAATGGTAACATCGGAGCGGCCGGTTTTGTGCTTGATCAACTTGGTATTCAGATAGATAGCAACTTCATGAATAACTATCATGCGAACGGTGAGACCGCCTGGGGACAAGCTACAGCGCAAGTTGCCAACGTTCGTTTGCGTAAGGGAAAGGAGCAAAATAAGGATAGTGTGCCAGACGTTTACGGAATGGGAGCACGCGATGCTGTATTCCTCCTTGAGAATTGCGGACTGAAAGTCAAGATACAAGGTCGCGGCAAGGTGCAGAGTCAAAGCATCGTTGCCGGCGAAAAGGTCAAGAAGGGCACGGTGTGTCATATTGTGTTAGGCTAAATATTATCACTATGATAACTTTAAACGACATATTAACTAATGTAAAGCCTATTGAAATCATAGGTTCTACTAATCAGGAAGTTACGGGCATCAATATTGATTCCCGCAAGATAGAAGACGGTCATGCGTTTGTCGCTATGCGAGGAACACAGGTTGACGGTCACACATTCATTGGCAAGGCCATTGAACTTGGTGCAAAGACTATTGTCTGTGAAGAGAAGCCTGCAGAACTTGTTGGGGGTGTGAGCTATGTTGTAGTAAACTCTTCAGAAGAGGTTGTGGGAGAAATGGCAACACAGTTCTATGGTGATCCTTCAAGAAAACTGAAGCTTTGCGGCGTAACTGGAACAAACGGCAAGACAACTATTGCCACTCTGCTCTTCAATATGTTCCGCCAGATGGGACACAAGTGTGGCCTCCTCTCTACCGTTTGCAACTATATTGAGGACGAAGCGGTGCCTGCAAGTCACACTACTCCAGATCCGATAGAACTCAATAAGCTCCTTGCCCGTATGGTAGAAGCCGGCTGTGAGTATGCTTTCATGGAATGTTCAAGCCATGCCATTGAGCAGCATCGCATCGGTGGATTGAGATTCGTGGGCGGTATGTTTACAAACCTTACCCAGGACCACCTCGACTATCACAAGACGATGGAGAACTATCGCGATGCAAAGAAGCTCTTTTTTGATACATTGCCAAATGACGCGTTCGCCATCACCAATGCCGACGACAAGAACGGCATGTTCATGGTACAGAATACAAAGGCCACTGTCAAGACATATTCTTACCAGCGCATGGCAGACTACAAGGCTCGTATTGTGGAATGTCACTTCGAAGGCATGTATCTTGAGATTGACGGCAAGGAAGTTGGCGTGCAGTTCATCGGTAAGTACAACGTGTCTAACCTCCTTGCAGTATATGGAACAGCTCGTATGCTTGGCAAGAGCCAAGATGAAATCCTCCTGGTACTCAGCACTTTGAAGAGCGTTAGCGGCAGAATGGAACCCGTTCGATCACCAGAAAGATGGACGGCTATTGTGGATTATGCCCACACTCCAGATGCCATTGAGAATGTACTGAAGGCAATCAACGAAGTTGTTGACGGCAAGGGACAGGTAATCACTGTATGTGGTTGCGGCGGTAATCGTGACAAAACAAAGCGCCCTCTTATGGCTCAAGAGGCTGTAAAGCAGAGCGATCGCGTGATAATAACTTCCGACAACCCTCGCAACGAGGAGCCTCAAGACATCATCAATGATATGCTTGCGGGACTCAATGCACAGCAAATGAAGAAGGTTATCTCTATTGTTGACCGTCGTGAGGCTATCAAGACAGCCTGCATGATGGCACAGAAGGGCGACGTCATACTCATTGCCGGCAAGGGACATGAAGATTATCAGATTGTAAAGGGTGTTAAGCACCACTTTGATGATAAGGAAGAAGTTCGTGCCTTCATCGGCTAATATCCGTACAACCGAATAACCGTACAACCGTATATGCTATACTATTTATTCAGATTCTTGGAGCAGTTCGGAATTTCAGGCTCTCACCTATGGAGTTACATCTCGTTCCGCGCACTGCTGGCATTGATACTTTCACTTGTGATTTCTGCCTGGTTTGGCGAGAAGTTCATCAAGTATATGAAGCGCAAGAAGCTCACCGAAGAGCAGCGTTCAGCTGATATCGACCCATTTGGAGTGAAGAAGATCGGTGTTCCTTCAATGGGTGGAATAATCATTATCGTCGCCATTCTCGTGCCAGCATTGTTGCTAGGTCGTCTCCGTAACATCTACCTTATCATAATGATTATCACGACATTATGGCTTGGATTCCTCGGATTCATGGATGACTTCATCAAGAACTACAAGCACAATAAGGAAGGTTTGAAAGGAAAATATAAGATTGTAGGACAAGTAAGCATCGGACTCATCGTTGGCTTGATACTTTGGGCAAGTCCAGACGCAACGCTCAACGAGAATGTAACCGTAGTTAAGAATGCTACAACCGTTACTGCTGATGTTGACGCCTCGCAAAAACCGGCTTCCAATGAAATCGTTATCCATAAGTCGGAATCGGTTAAGTCCCTGAAAACTACAATCCCATTCTTCAAGAACAATAACCTCGACTATGAGGAGATGTTCTCATTTATGGGTGAATACAAGAGTGCAGCAGCATGGATATTCTTCGTCCTCCTGACAATCTTCATCGTCACAGCTGTATCTAACGGAGCAAACCTTAATGACGGCATGGACGGAATGTGCGCAGGCAACTCCGCTATAATAGGTGTGGCGCTCGGAATACTTGCATACGTGAGCAGTCACATTGAATATGCATCGTATCTAAATATAATGTATATTCCTGGAAGTCAGGAGCTTGTGATATTCCTTTGTGCCTTCGTTGGAGCTCTCCTTGGCTTCCTTTGGTACAACTCATATCCAGCCCAAGTGTTCATGGGAGATACAGGAAGTCTTACCATTGGCGGTATCATCGGAGTAACAGCGGTTATCATCCATAAGGAACTCCTTCTTCCTATTCTTTGCGGCATCTTCTTCGTGGAGAGCCTAAGCGTGATGCTTCAGGTTTGGTATGCAAAAACAGGAACAAAGAAAGGTATCAAGCGCAGAATGTTCAAGCGTACACCAATACATGATGCTTTCCGTACGCAACCTGCAGATATGCTTTCGGACGCAAAGTACCTGTTCAACTGGCCTAAGGGCGCATGGCATGAGTCAAAGGTTACATTCCGCTTCTGGATGACAACATTGCTGCTTGCAGCTATAACGATAATTACGCTAAAGATTAGATAAAAGCCCCTCAAACTCCCTTTGATGGGAGAAAATAAACGAATAAACGAATGAAACGAATTGTAGTATTAGGAGCTGGCGAAAGTGGTGCTGGCGCAGCCGTATTGGCAAAGAAAGAAGGCTTTGATGTGTTTGTATCAGACATGTCTGCCATCAAACCGAAATATGTAGAATGGCTTGACTCTCATGGAATAGAGTGGGAGAGTGGTCAGCATACAGAGGAGAAAATCCTGAACGCCGACGAAATAATCAAGTCGCCAGGTATTCCTGATACGGCTCCAATGATAAAGAAACTCAAGGCTCAAGGCACAAGCATAATCTCTGAGATTGAGTTTGCTGCACGATATACCAATGCAAAGATGATTTGCATTACCGGTAGTAACGGTAAGACCACCACTACTACTCTCATCCATCATATCCTTAAAGATGCAGGTTTCGATGTAGGCTTGGCAGGAAACATCGGTCATTCGCTTGCTCTACAGGTGGCAGAGACTCCACATGAGTATTATGTCATTGAGCTTAGCTCGTTCCAGCTTGACAATATGTATGATTTCCGAGCTGACATTGCTGTGCTTCTGAACATTACGCCAGACCATCTTGACCGCTACGACAACTGCATGCAGAACTATGTGGATTCAAAGATGCGTATCACGCAGAACCAGACTGCAGAAGATGCCTTTATCTACTGGGATGGAGACCCTATCATCACTCGCGAACTTGCGAAGTATGACCTAAAGGCAAAGCTTTGTCCGTTCAGCGAAATCAAGAAGGAAGGCATGACGGGTTATACTGCCGATGGAAAGTATACTCTGGAATATCCAACTCCTTTCAATATGGAGCAGGAAAGCCTCTCGCTTCGCGGTCGTCATAATGTATATAACTCGCTAGCCGCCGGTCTTGCAGCGCACATTGCAGGTGTTAAGGACGAGACTCTCCGCAAGTGTCTCAGCAACTTCCCTGGAGTAGAACATCGTTTGGAAAAGATCTGCACAGTAGGCGGAATCACTTATATCAACGACTCAAAGGCAACAAACGTAGATGCTTGCTGGTACGCACTTGAGAGCATGACACAGCCTACAGTGCTTATCCTCGGTGGCGTTGACAAGGGCAACGACTATTCACAGATTTACGATCTCGTAAAGGAGAAGTGCATCGGCATCGTCTATATGGGCGTTGACAATAAGAAACTCCATGACTGCTTTGATGGCTTCGGCATTCCTACACGCGACACAAAGTCCATGAAGGACGCAATGGCAGCATGCAAGGAACTCGCTAAGGAAGGATCTACAGTACTTCTTTCTCCATGCTGCGCAAGCTTCGACCTCTTTAAGAACATGGAGGATCGTGGAGAGCAGTTCAAGGAGATTGCACTTCAGGGATAAGGGTTCGCGACTTTTGTCGCGAGGCTAAAGGCTAAAAGCAAAAGGGTAAAGGCTAATGGCTAATGACCAAAAGCCAAAAACTAAAAACCAATAATCTAAAAGTTCTCGAATTGTCTCAGATTAAGTTAAATAAGGGTGACCTTGGTATATGGATAATCTTCTTTTGTCTGTGTATCATCAGTATAGTTGAGGTGTTCAGCGCTTCAAGCGAGTTGACGTATAAGTCAGGCGACTATCTCGGACCTGTTTTCAAGCATGTATTCCTGCTCATGGTAGGTATTGTTTGTATGATAGGAGCCAGCAATGTACCATGCAGGTATTTCAAGCTAGCTACACCATTGCTTCTTTTTGCAGCTGCAATACTTCTTGTCTTCGTTGGTCTTTTCGGAGAAAGTACCAATGGGGCAAGCCGTTGGATAGACATTGCCGGAATACAATTCCAACCGTCGGAACTTGCCAAGGGCGCCACTGTTCTTGCTGTTGCCCAGATACTTTCCGCCATGCAGACCCCAAGCGGTGCTGACAAGAGAGCTTTGAAATATGTGCTCCTTGTGGCTGTACCTATTTGCGTTCTGATATTCCTTGAGAATTTTTCTACGGCTCTGTTGCTTGCCATTGTGGTATTCTGCATGATGGTAATCGGTGGAATAGCATGGCGTCAGCTAATGCCTGTAGTCGGCGTTGTTGTCGGACTGGTAATTGTCTTTCTTATTGCTGTTTTGGCATTCGGAAAGGTTGAGGAACCTGAGCAAAATGAGGGGCTTGCGCTCACAGAACAGGTGGCGGAAAAGTCGGAACCGACATTGGTGGGAAAGGTGTTCCACCGTTTCGGCACATGGAAGAAGCGTATTTTAAAGTTTACTGATGATACTGAAGTAAAACCGGAAGACTTCAACCTAGATGAAGACGGTCAGGTTGGCCACGCAAACATTGCTATCGTAAACTCTAATGGTATCGGCGTAGGACCAGGAAACAGTGTGCAGCGCGACTTTCTCTCTCAGGCATTCTCCGACTTTATCTTTGCCATTATCATTGAAGAATTAGGACTTGGAGGTGCAGCTTTTGTATGTATGCTTTATATAGTACTGCTCTTTAGGGTGGCACGAATAGCCAACAGATGTGAGAACAGTTTCCCAGCATTTCTTGCTATGGGACTCGCCCTAATGCTTTCTTCGCAGGCAATGTTCAATATGATGGTGGCTGTAGGCCTTGGTCCGGTAACGGGTCAGCCATTGCCGCTTATCTCCAAAGGCGGTACTTCAACGATACTCAACTGTATATACCTCGGAATGATTCTCAGCGTGAGCTATTCGGCAAAGAAGAATCCAGCGCTGGAGAATGCTATATAAGGATTTGAAACCTCTGAAACTTTTGAAACCTCTGAAACACCTATAATATGCGATTAATAGTCAGTGGCGGCGGTACTGGTGGACACATCTTCCCCGCAATATCAATAGCAAATGCAGTAAAGGAGCAAAAGCCTGACACAGAGATACTCTTTGTCGGTGCTCTCGGTCGTATGGAAATGCAGCGTGTACCGGCTGCTGGATATAAGATTATCGGACTTCCTGTACAGGGATTCGACCGCAAGAACCTCTTCAAGAATGTCAAGGTGCTTTGGAATCTTTGGAAGAGCAAGCGCATGGCACGCGACATCGTTAAGGATTTCAAGCCGGATGTGGCTGTCGGTGTGGGCGGATATGCCAGTGGACCAATGCTCGATGAGTGCGCAGCAGCAGGAGTTCCTTGCCTTATTCAGGAGCAGAATTCATACGCAGGTGTCACTAACAAGCTGCTTGCAAAGAAGGCTCGCAAGATTTGTGTGGCATACGAAGGCATGGAACGCTTCTTCCCAGAGGAGAAGATTCTGCTTACCGGAAACCCTGTTCGTCAGAACATCATCGATTCTGCCGTAACAAAGGAAGAGGCGATGAAAGCTTTCAACCTTGATCCTGCAAAGAAGACCATACTTATCGTGGGTGGAAGCCTCGGTGCTCGCACTCTCAATGAGAGCGTTCTCCAGCATCTTAACGATATTAAGAATAGCGATGTTCAGATAATCTGGCAGACAGGAAAGTACTATTCGCAGCAGATTGCTGATGCAAAGAAACTTGCTGTTGATGAGCAGCGCTGGCCATCGAACCTGCATGAGACAGACTTCATCTCTGACATGGCAGCCGCTTACAAGGCGGCAGACCTCGTTATCAGCCGTGCAGGAGCAAGCAGTATCTCGGAGTTCTGCCTCATTGGCAAGCCTGTCATCCTCGTACCTTCGCCTAATGTGGCTGAGGATCATCAGACAAAGAACGCCATGGCTCTCGTGAACAAGGGTGCCGCTGTCTATGTTCCTGATGCAGAGGCTGCAGAGAAGGTCATAGGAGTTGCTCTTGCTACCGTACAAGACGATGCAACATTGAAGGATTTGAGCGACAATATCCTCAAGCTCGCTCTGCCTGATTCGGCAAACATCATTGCCGACATGGTAATTAAGATGGGACGTTAATCCCAAACTACAAAACGACCAATCTCCCAAACGACTAATCATGGAATTGAACCAAATAAAATCAGTATATTTTGTAGGTGTAGGCGGCATAGGCATGTCAGCCATAGCACGCTATTTCCTCAAGCAAGGTAAGGTAGTCGGTGGATATGACAAGACTCCTTCCGCACTTACACGCCAACTTGAGAAGGAAGGCATTGCAGTTCATTATGAAGAGAACCTTGACCTCGTACCAGAACAGTGTAAGGATAAGGAAACTACGCTTGTTGTTTACACGCCAGCCATACCGAAAGAGCATGTAGAACTCGTTTATTTCCAGGAGAATGGCTTCGATGTAGAGAAGCGCGCACAGGTTCTTGGCATGCTCACTCGCTCGCATAAGGGACTATGCTTCTCCGGAACTCACGGCAAGACTACCACTTCCACAATGTGTGCTCACATCATGCACCAGTCAAAGGTTGATTGCAACGCATTCCTAGGTGGTATCTCAAAGAACTATGGCACGAACTACATCCTCTCGGAAGATTCTGATTATGTGGTAATAGAGGCGGATGAGTTCGATCGTTCTTTCCACTGGCTCCGTCCATGGATGAGCGTCATCACATCTACAGACCCTGACCATCTTGACATCTACGGCACAAAGGAAGCCTACCTTGAGAGCTTTGCACACTACTCTGAACTTGTTCAGCCAGGCGGCGCCCTCATCGTGCATAAAGGCCTTGAAGTGAAAATTCGTCCTCAGGATGGCGTAAAGGTATATGAGTACAGCCGTGATGATGGCGATTTCCACGCTGAAAACATAAAGATAGAGAATGGCAACATAACCTTCGACTTCATCTCGCCTATAGAGACCGTAAATGGAATTGAACTCGGTCAGCCTATACCTATCAACATCGTAAACGGCATTGCAGCAATGGCTATGGCACAACTCAACGGCTGCTCAGCTGATGAATTGCGCGAAGGCATGAAGACTTACGGTGGTGTGGACCGTCGTTTCGACTTCAAGATTAGAAGTGAGAAGTGCGTTCTTCTCAGCGACTATGCTCATCATCCAAAGGAAATCCTCGCAAGTGCAACATCACTTCGCGAACTTTACAAGGATCGCCACATCACAGCCATCTTCCAGCCACATCTCTACACCCGCACTCGCGACTTCTACAAGGACTTTGCGGATGCACTGAGCGTGTTGGACAAGGTTGTTCTTACAGAGATTTACCCGGCTCGTGAGTTGCCAATTCCTGGTGTCACTTCGCAGCTTCTCTATGATAACCTTGCAGAAGGCGTAGAGAAGGTGATGATCCAGAAAACAGAGGTGGCCGACTATCTGCGCAACAACAAGACTGACGTCGTTGTGGTTCTCGGTGCTGGTGACCTTGACAACCAGATGGATGAGTTTACAAATATACTGACGAATAAGTTTTAATGAACAACTGGAAGAAATACATAATATACCTTGTGGATACGCTGCTCGTAGTGTATTTCCTGCTTGCGATCACGGCATTCAACAATCCTGATGAGAGCGAGAAGACTTGTCGTGTGGTGACAATAAACATCGCCGACAAGAATACAAACGGTTTTCTTGATGTCAACGAGATTAAGAAGATGCTCAAGAAGCAGGAGAAATGGCCATATCTTCAGCGCATGGACGACATAAATCCACGCGATATTGAGGAGATGCTCATGAGCAGTCCGTTCATTAATACGGCAGAGTGCTATAAGTCGAAAGACTCTCTCGTGCATATAGAGGTTACTCAGCGTCTTCCTGTCATTCGTATCAAGGAAGACAATGGCGGCGACTACTACCTCGATGTCAATGGCGGTGTCGTGCCAAATGCGTCTTACAATAGCGACCTCATCATTGCAACTGGCAAGTTCTCGAAGAAGTTTGCCATGACATCGCTAGCTATGTTGGCGCAGATCATCACCGACAACAAGTTCTGGAATGCACAGATTGAGCAGATCAACGTGCTTTCAAACGAAGGAATAGAACTCATTCCTCGTGTAGGCGAACATATAGTCTATATAGGACAACTTCCACATTCATCAGACAAGGAGGAGCAGAAAGCACTTCTTGAAGAGTACGTCGGAAATCGTCTTCACCGTCTCGACCTATTCTATAAGTACGGACTGAAGAAGATAGGATGGAACAAATACGGCTACATCAATCTTGAATTTGAGAATCAGATTATATGCAAGAAGGATAAGTCTGGTCTTGAAGAAGATAGTAAGCTTGAAGCTGAGGAGGAAGAAAAGCGAATAGAGCAGGAGATCAAGAATATGGAAGGCGCTCCGGACTCAGTATTGGCAAAGAAGGCGCCAGCCGCAAAGAAATCGTAAATTGTAAATGGTAAATTGTAAATAATATCATGGCAACAAACAAGGAATTTATCGTAGCAATAGAGTTAGGCTCGTCAAAGGTGACAGGTATTGCCGGCAAGAAGAATCTTGATGGTAGTATCAGCGTGCTTGCTGTCTGTCAGGAGGAGTCTTCTTCGTTCATACGCAACGGAGTAGTCTATAAGATGGACAAGACTGCACAGTGCATTTCGAGCATTGTCAGTCGTCTGCAAACACAGCTCAAGACCGTTATCACGCGTGTCTATGTGGGAGTTGGCGGACAGTCAATACACAGCGAGTGCAACATTATTGTGCGAGACCTCCCGCATACGGAGATGATTACCCACGAGATGGTAGATGAGATTCAAGAGACTAACCGCCAGATGAACTATCCTGGACAGTTTATCCTTGATTCCGTCACTCAGGAGTATAAGGTTGATACCCAGCAGGAGATAGATCCTGTGGGCATTCAGTGTCGTCATCTGGAGTCTAATTTCCTGAATATCCTGAGCCGTGAGCAGTTCTATAACAATCTCAACGAGTGTTTCCGCATTGCTGGTGTGCAGATTGCAGAGATGTTCCTTTCGCCTATTGCACTTGCCGATAGCATCCTCTCCGATACGGAGAAGCGTTCAGGCTGTGTGCTCGTTGACCTTGGAGCAGACACGACGACTGTTGCCGTTTATCATAAGAACATACTTCGTCATCTTGTGGTCATTCCGCTTGGTGGAAGCAACATCACACGCGACATCGCTTCGCAGCACATTGATGAAGATGTGGCAGAGGAAATGAAGAAGCGTCATGGCTCAGCATACAGTGATTTCATTGACACCAACGATGCTGTGCAGTATAATGCAGGAGACGACAAGACCATTTCCGACATTCTCTTCAACGATATTGTCGAGTCTCGTGTACGTGAAATCATTGAGAACGTGCAGAATCAGATACCAAAGACATACCGTGACAATCTTCTTGGCGGTATTATCCTTACTGGTGGCGGCAGCAACATGCGCGACATAGAGAAGGCTTTCACCGAATATACTGATATCCAGAAGGTTCGTGTTGCAAAGTTCGTTCTTCAGTCCATCAATTCCCACATAGAGGAAGTGGCTGCCCACAACGCTATGCTCAACACTGCCATTGCAATCCTTGCCAAGGGCGATATGCCTTGCTCGGGCGACGCTTACAATCCTAACGACGTGCTTTTCAACACAGAAGGCGAGGCTGCCGTTGATATCAATGGGCCAGTTGTGATAGATGTTACTCCACGCTCCAATAGAGGCTCTGGCGTTGTTGCCACCCAAGCCGAACTGGAAGATATAGAGCGTCAGCGTCAAGAGGCAGAGGCTGCTCGCTTGGCTGAGGAGGAAGCCGCTCGTCAGGCAGAAGAAGAGGCTGCTGCACGCCAAGCCGAAGAAGAGGAAGCTGCTCGTCAGGCAGAAGAAGAGGCTAAGCAGAAGGAAAGCAAGCCTTGGAAAACGATATCAAAATGGATTAAGAACCTCATGTCAGAAGAATAAATATGGAAGCATTTCACCCTTTGAATTTCGCAGTTCCTGAAGCTGCAAAGAGCATAATAAAAGTCGTTGGTGTAGGCGGTGGCGGTAGCAATGCTGTCAACCACATGTACCGTGAAGGCATCAATGGTGTGTCTTTCGTAGTATGTAATACTGACCAGAAGGCCTTGGAAGATAGTCCGGTCCCTGTCCATCTGCAGCTTGGTGCAGAAGGCCTTGGAGCAGGCAATAAGCCGGAGGTCGGCAAGCGCAAGGCTGAGGAAAGCGCTGACCAGATAAAGCAGATGCTCAATGATGGCACGAAGATGGTTTTCATCACTGCCGGAATGGGTGGTGGCACGGGTACTGGTGCCGCTCCTGTCATTGCGCAGGTGGCTCGTGATATGGATATCCTCACTGTGGGTATTGTTACTATTCCGTTTGTCTTTGAAGGTCAGCGCAAGATAGACAAGGCTCTTGATGGTGTTGACGAGATGTCGAAGAGCGTTGATGCCCTTCTCGTCATCAACAACGAGCGCCTCCGTCAGATATATCCTGCACTATCGGTTGCTGACGCTTTCAAGCGTGCCGATGATACTCTCTCCGTAGCGGCAAAGAGCATTGCTGAGATAACCACTAACCACGGTTACATCAACCTTGACTTCAACGATGTACGCACAATGATAAAGGATGGCGGCGTGGCTATCATCTCTACAGGCTATGGCGAAGGCGAGAAGCGTCTTGGCGATGCTATCAAGGACGCCCTCAACTCTCCGCTCCTCAACGACAACGATGTTTATAACTCAAAGAAACTCCTCCTTTCCATCACAGCCTCTCCTGGCGAGAATGGCGAAGGCCTCATGATGGAGGAAATGAACTATGTCCATCAGTTCATGGATAAGTTTGACGCTGAGATAGAGACAAAGTTCGGTCTCGCCTTTGATCCTGAGCTTGGTGATAAGGTTAAGGTTACAGTTCTTGCCACAGGTTTCGGACTTAGAAACATCTATGAGCAGCAGAACAAGCTCGACCGCTACCATGACCTTACTGCCGATGAGCGTGCTCAGCGTGAAGAACATGCACGCAAGCTTGATGAGCGTCGCCGTGAATACTATGGAAGTGACTCAACACCTCGCTACAAGCGTCGTCCAGCCATCTATCTCTTCACTCTTGATGACCTCGACAATGATGACATCATCTCTTCTATCGAGCAGTCGCCAACATACTCGCGTACACGAAAGGTTGTGGAAGATTTGAAGAACTCGGTTCATGCTCCAAAGCCAAAAGTTGTTGATGAAGAGGTTACGGCAGAGACGATTGGAACTTCTGACAAGATTGTGTTCTCGTAATAGAATACAGCGAGAATCGTAGGTACTGTGCCTCTCGCTCTCATATTCTTGGTGCCAATTGTGCTATATCGGGTATAATCGATGAAAATGTGTTTTTGTCGGTTATACCTGATGTTTTATATCCTATTTTTACGCCTATAACTGCAATTGTTGAACGAAAATGGGGGTGTTTCGTTAAGATTTGTGAATTTCTTCCATTCGAATAGGTGAATTTGTAATATTTTTTCGTAATTTTGCACACTAATATATGTGTGAATATAATTTCAACAAAACCTATATGAAGAAAACTTTACTCCTCTTTTCCTTTCTTTTTGCACTAACAACAAGTGCTTTTGCAACAACATTCAGTTACTCTAACGGTACTGTCGGTCGCAGCAATGTGGCTCGTGTAGGCACAACCGAACTACAAGGTCAGCTTATGCGCCTCAACAGCGACAAGGTGAAGATGCTTGCCGGCAAGACTATCAGCGGCATTCAGACCGTGCTCGGATCAAGAAACGGTAGCAATCTCAATCTTTTTCTAAGGGAAACTCCAGACGGTCCAAACCTTGCTGCCGCAGAAAACGCAACTATACCAAAGGCTAACGCATGGGCAGACTTCGCTTTCGCTGCTCCTTACGTAGTGAAGGGTACAGAGGAAAACCTCTACATCGGCTTCACTTACGAGATAGCTACAACCTACAGCCCGCTTTCTTACGACCTCACAAAGGACAGCAAGAATGTGTCATACGCATACCAGGATGGCAAGTGGGTTGATACTTACGGCTCTGGCTTCGGTATGCCAAACGTCCGTCTTGTGACAAGTGAGACTTTTGATATTGCCGACCTTATGGTTAAGACGTTCACTCCTACTGGCTTCATGAGAACAGGAGGCGAATATGGCGGCCATGAAGCACAGGTCCTGAACCTTGGAACAGTTACTGCAAAGAGCTTCACTGCAAAGGTGAAGGTTGGTGATGGCGAGGAAACTGTACAACCTTACGACAACGTAAACCTTGCCCCTAATGCAGTCTTCACAATAGAACTCCCAAAGATGATGGCTTCAAAAAAAGGTCGTCAGAATGTTAGCGTGAACATCTCTGACATAGTTTTCGCCAACGGCGCAGCGGATGCAGACCTTTCTGACAACAACTGTTTGGAGGAAGTGTTCGTTTATGACAAGCGTGTTACAAAGCGTCTTCTCGTTGAAGCCTTCACAGGTCAGCATTGTTCAAACTGTCCTTCAGGTCACAGAGCAATGCACACGGCTATCGAAGAACTTGAAGCTAACGGCGTTGAGGTGGTTGAGGTGTCGCACCACGCAGGCTATCAGCCTGACAATTTCACTACGAATGAAGATAGCGAATATTGCTTCTTCTACAACAATGGCGGTAGCACTTACGCTCCTGCCGTGATGATAAACCGCTGGAAGAACCCTAAGGGCACTTACCCTGGTCCTGTGTTCAATACTGGCGAGACACTTATCTGGAACAATGCTGTTGACGCCCTCAACCAGGAGCCATACGTTACTGTTGATATGACTTGCGACTACGATGAGGCTACTCGTGAGGCTAAGCTCAAGGTTGATATCGATTGCTGGCGCAAGCCGGAAGGTACTACAGTGCTCAACATCATGATTGCACAGGATTCAATCATTACTTACCAGACTTCTGGTGGTACTGACTATGTTCACAACAACACTTGCCGCGGAACAATTGCCAACAATGCTTGGGGTATAAACATCACAAACAACCTCGTGGAAGGCAAGACTTTATCTTACACCACTACTTACACTCTCCCAGAGACAATCCGTTCTACAGCGGGCACAAAGATTGCCTTGCCTTTGGACATTCCAACAGAGGCAAAGAACATGAAGTTCGTGGCTTACGTTGCCGCTTTCGATTACGATAATCCAAACGGAAACGAGGTTTACAACTGCGCTGGAGTGAAGTTGATGAAAGATGATGCAAGCAGCATTTCTTCTGTAATGCAGAATGCAGGATGCAGAATGCAGAATACTTATAACCTTGCAGGTCAGAAGGTTGGTGAGAATTATCGTGGCATCGTGATTAAGAATGGCAAGAAAGTTTTGAAGTAATGAAAAGACTATTCTCAATAATTGCATTCCTTCTCTGCATTTGTGCCGCCCATGCCATCGACATCGTGCGTGCAGACATTCACGCAGATGCTCTTCACAACGGTCAGTCGCTGGTGTTGAAGCAGGCGGGCTTTGATGAGCTGAAGGGAAACGGCGTGGTTGTTGGCATTATCGATGCCGGCTTCGACTACACCCACCCTGCGTTCTTTGACCCACAGCGCAAGACACTCCGCATAAAGCGCGTCTGGGAACAATATACCAACCAGGAAGGAGCGTCCTCACCTGCTGACTTCAACTACGGCATTGAGCTCACGACACCAGAGGAAATTCTTGCCGCAGGTGGCGATTATGAAGGAAATTCCCACGGAAACCATGTAGTGGCAACCATTGCCGGTGCTGACACAACGCTTTATTCAAAGTACATCGGCATTGCTCCAGAGGCTGACATCGTGCTCGTTTCAAAGAAGGGATACGAGCGTGGCAACCAGAATCTTCTTGACGCCATCAAGTATATTTTCGATTATGCGAAGTCTGTCGGCAAGCCTTGTGTCATCAATATGAGCCTTGGTCATCAGGCAGGTCCTCACGATGGCACTTCAATCTTTGACCAGACACTCACGGAACTTCAGGGCGAAGGACTGATTATTGTTGGTTCTGCGGGCAATCATAACCTTGAGAAATTCCATCTCGGCTGGGAATTTGCTGGTAAGGAAGAAACTCCGATACAGACTTTCATCGACTATCACAAGGCACCTTCAGCAACGAACTCTACTGGCGACATCGAGTTTTGGGGCGAAAAGGGATTTGAATATAAGTTGAATCTTATTTGCTATAACACTGTAACCAAGTCTATTACTGAAACCATCTGTGCCCTTGAAGATATGGCAAGCGTGAATGGCCAGGAATATCCGAACGAAGAAGCAGAAAATGTCCAGGCACTTTCTTTCTCAAAGAACATCACGGGCAAACTCCTTGTGGCTTCAGAGGTAAGTCCGCTCAACGGCAAGCTTCATGTAGTGATTTCGTCTCGCGTGACAAATATCCGCAACAACTACGCTCTTGGATTCCAGATTGTTCCGCTAAGCAAAGGCAAGATCAACATCTGGGCTGACGGCGGTAGCTTAGGACTTACAGACAAAGTTCAGGGCAAACAGCAGCCTGGCTTCACTGATGCTGATAACGACATTACCATTTGTGAGATTGGTGGTACGGCAAGAGACATCATAAGCGTTGGTGCATACACTACTCGCAACACATACTATCTCTTCAACGACTCTCAGGAATACAAGCTTTCATCGGAGACTGAAGGCGAACTCAGCACATTCTCAAGCAAGGGAATCACCCCTGACGGTCGCGTAAAGCCTGAGGTTACAGCTCCTGGTTGCCTTACCATTTCTGCACTTTCATCGCACGACCAAGGCACTCAGATGTTGGCTTATGCATACGAATACAACGACAAGACATACAAGTACGGCTATATGCAGGGTACTTCCATGGCAACACCTGTCGTTACAGGCATTGTAGCCCTTATGCTTCAGGCAAATCCTAACCTTACTCCACAACAGGCAAAGGAGATTCTCGTCAGCACATCGCGTGAAAACATCAAGAAGGTTGACGCACTCGCAGCCGTAGAGAAGGTTGTCCAGACAAGCGGAATCGCACCGATTATGCAGAACGCAGAACGCGGAAATCAAGATTCTTACAACCTCGCTGGTCAGCGCGTAGGCAAGGATTACCGCGGCATCGTGATTAAGGGAGGCAAGAAGGTCCTGAAGTAAAGCCCCAAAGCGGAGCTTAAAATAGCCACTGTTCCCGACGGTTTTCCGTCGGGTTCCCACTCTAAATAAAACAAAATACAAAAATAAATGAAAAAACTACTATTAACATTCGGAGCTGTCCTTGCAAGCATCAGCATGTTTGCACAGATTCCAGGTATGCTCCTTCGCCAAACAGAAGTTGTTGGCGATGCCTTGGGCGAAAGCGGCAACGCTATTACCCAATGGACAAAACCTTTCTACGACAAGGATGGAAAGGTTATTCGTGAGGCTGTTTACGGACTTTGTGCCGACGGCAGCATTGAGATCATGCGTTATACCACTAACGAATATGACGCAGCTGGCAGACTTGCTCGCAAGAGTTCGCAGCAGTACGGTTTGTTCGACGGACTTGACCTTGCTTTCCGCAATGTCAACGACACTACAACCTATACTTACGATGCCAAGGGCAACCTCATTCTCGAATCTACACAGGAGTACGAGAAGAAGGAATACACCTACGATGCTGACGGCAAACTTCTCAAGAAAGTCCGTTATTCTTGGGACAGAAACGCTTGGGCAGAGTCTGAAACCACAGAATATTCTGATTTCGTGAACGGAAATCCTACAAAGTTGAACAACACTGGTCGTTGGGAATCATACAACTATGTTGGCGAGATGGCATACGATGCCAAGGGAAACAAGGTAAAGGAACTCCACTACAACAACTGGACAGAGAAGAAGCTTGTAGGCAACTCTTTCTATTGGACTTACGATGCTGATGATTTCTGCACACTTTACGAAAAGAAAGTCATCAGGGACGGTGCTGAAGAGGATTATCTGCGCACCATTCACAAGAAGACTTTGACCTCAGAAAATAAGGTTCGCGTAGAGGAAAAGACCCAGACATTCTCTTTGGGACAGTGGTTCAATCAGGCTACACATCTCGTTCATGAGTATGCAAAGTACAACCATGCTGACTATGCTCCAGTGCTGGCAGCAGAGAAGATTGGCGATGAGAACAAGATAAAGATCTCTGTCACTCTTCCAAAGCAGGCAACTGCCGATGGCGACAATGCCGCTCTGAAGATTACAGACAATGGCATTATCATCAGCATGATTAATGTTGCTCAGGCACGTGCCAAAGGTTTGCTTTCTGCCGACGGCAAGACAATCACTCTTACCACTGATGTTTTCCGTAATGGCAATCATGAGATTCTGGCTCAGTATGTCCAGACATCTGATGCTTCTGCGACTATCACAGAGACTAACACTACCGATTGGAACGTGTCTGACCCAGTAATGGTTGTTCTTGACAAGGCACTTCCGATGGCCTCAAACATCCGTGGCGTTGCTGCCGACAAGGACGATAACGGCTTGTACACCCTCACTATCGAATGGGATGCAGCTCCAGACGCTGAGGCTTATGGCTTGAAGCGCTACAATGTTATCGTTAAAGGCTATTCTGTTGCCGACAACTACGATGATAGCGAGACATGTCTTGACCTCACTTGGACACTTACTAACCTTGATGGTCCTGTTACACTTATGGTACAGGCTGTATATCCAT
The DNA here is from genome assembly GCA_045616725.1 of Prevotella sp. Lineage (GTDB taxonomy): Bacteria > Bacteroidota > Bacteroidia > Bacteroidales > Bacteroidaceae > Prevotella. Next base: position 62,640 of record JAZLHI010000032.1, read on the forward strand.
ACGGCAAGGCTAACACGGAGTATGTCACTCTCAATCCAAAGGACTTCGTTCAGGTCTCTGACGACGATCGTATCTGCGTGGAGGAAGAGTGCACATTCGTTGAAGGAAACAATCTGAATGCAGACGCTGGCGTGACGTTGGTAGAGAAGTTCTTCGTTGATGCCAACGATGTAGTGAATCGTTCCGCTATATATAATTATGATAAGGACGGCAATCTTCAGCTCGCTCAGTATAACAAGTACTCTTACGACGGCGATGTCCTCACTATAACTTCAGACAACAATACAGAAGTCCGCACACGTACTTTCGATGAGAATGGCAAGCTCGCTACTGAAACGTATGATATTCAGGATGGTAGCGCTAAATATCAGTATGTCATTACATATAATTATAGTGCTAAGGACGGTCGCCTTGAGTCAGAAGTAACAAAACGTGCCAAGTACAAGTCAAACGGTTCGCTCGGTGCTTCTTCTGTTTATGCACAGACCACTTACACTAACGATCCAGAGGATGACGGCATTATCTATGGCGTTCTCAGCACATACGATGCAATGAAGGCAAAGTGGACAGAGGGTGCTCACATCAAGCGCTACATGATGCCATGCAAGAGCACTTACGCTCCAACAGCCAAGGCACTTGAGGTTACTAAGGAATCTGTTGTCATCAGTGCTATTCCTCAGCCAGAACACGTGGAAGGTATCGCCGCTTTCAACATCTTCCGTGATGGCGAACTCATCGCCAAGGGTATTTCTCTCCTTGACGAGGAACACATGCAGACAACCGAGACAGGAGATTTCGTTGACTGGAACTTCACTGACCTCGCTCCTGCAGGCAAGGCTCAGTGCGAATATATCGTGCAGTTTGCTACTCTCAACGACCTTATGGAGTACAATCGTCCATACGCTTCTTCTGCACCATTCATCGTTGACTTCGCAAATGCTGCAGGAATCGCCCCTGTAATGCAGGATTCAGGATTTAGAATTCAGAATTACTTCAACCTCGCAGGTCAGAAGGTAAGCAAGGATTACCGCGGTATCGTCATCATGAATGGCAAGAAAATAATAAACACAAAATAATAATAAATGAAAAAACTCTTTTTAACCCTTTGCATCGTGCTCACATCCTTGAGTGCATTCGCAGAAAAAGGTACTATCGTGCTTCGCACGCCTCAGGAGTACCAGATCATGTACATCTCTGCCAACGGTAAGTGGGCTACAGGTGTATATTACGACTACGGTATGAACCCTTACGCATTCCGTTGGAACCTTGAATCAGGCAAGATAGAGATGCTTTCGTCTCTTGAAGTATCCATTCCTTCAGGCGTTTCAGACAACGGTGTTGTTGTCGGTACGTTCAGCTCTACGGAGATAACAAGCAACGGCTCTGCCATTTCTGCTGTAGGCTATTATGACAACAAATGGCACACACTTCCTTTCGTAGGTAAATTCAACGGCGGTTCTGAGATGGGACAACGCATGGGTGGTGGTGTGTCTGGCGGTATCTCTCCGGACGGTCAGTGGATAGCAGGTTCGCTTAACAACAACGGCAATCTCCATCCTGTAGTTTGGAAGAATGGCGAGTTCCACAAGGATCTTTGGGA
>JAZLHI010000033.1:0-47977 GCA_045616725.1 Prevotella sp.
GCTGCTTTGCGTATGACTCGAGATTTGTCTTACTGATCATCTGTGCGTTTACACTTGTTGATGAGAAGATGAATGCGATTGCGATTGCGAGGGTTGTAGCGAACTTTTTCATAATTTTGAGTTTTTGTTTTTTAGGGGAACTCTGCCGAGAACGGCAGGGAAGCGTGGTTTGTTAATGTTTTGAGTTTGAATTTTAAGTTTTGTTTTTGAGTGTCATTTTTGATTTTTGACACTGCAAAGGTATGGTGTTTTTCAAACTCTTTACAAACACATTATGAAAACAAAACGTACAATCTGTGAATTTCACAAACTGTACGTCTTATTCATTTTATGTACGGAAAAATGGTCTAAAAATAGGCTGCGAACAGCATAAAAACGTCTCTCGCTACCCTATTCCTTTCTAGGTTTCCAGATGAAGAGGTCGTTCTCGTCTTTCGGACGGATTTCGTCGTACCAGGCGAAGCCGCGAAGACGGTCTCTGCCTGCCGGTATCTGGTTCATAGGATAAAGGACACCCTTATTGCCAGAAGTCCATATCTTGTCAAGCTTTCCGTCGTTCATATACATTCGCATGGTATCTGTCTCACAATATACCATTCCGATGAATGTGGAGTCCTTGTCGTCCTGTGCAAAGTAGTCGGTGATGACATTCGAGATGGCCTCAGACCGCTTCATCTTCTTGTTTTCGAAGTATGCCCACATCTCCTTTGAAGATATCTGGTTGTAGTGGTCTCTCACCTTACTGTTGCCTATCTCATCTGGAGCAGGCTTCAGCTTCTCGATAGACATTGCATTGCCGATGACATGGGCACGCTCAATGGTAGAGTCTCGCATGAAGGCATGGATCTCATCGCCCACAAGCTGCTGCATTCCGTGCCATATCACGGGCTCGCGATAGAGCACGATGACCGAATCCTTGGAATTGCCGGCAATGGAATCAGCTATCGCCTGTACATCTTTTCTATACATGCGCGCGTGAGGATAGGCGTGAACCTGTCGCCACACCGAGTCTGTTTCAATATGGAAAGTCTCCATACGGATGCTGTCTGCATGGACGTATGCAGTGTCCTTCTGCGAATAGTCCTTCATGAGCGGCAGACGTTCGCGGTCCTTGTCGGTAGGACGAGCAGTGGCAAATCCCCAACCTTCCTTCTTGTTATAGTTGAATATGCCGCAGTAGAGCTCGTTCTTGTTCTTTTTGTCCTTGAAGATTACGTTGCCATAACCCTCCTGCATACCGGTCTTGTCATCGTTGAAGAGCGTGTCAGCCTCAATGGTTCGCGCTCCGTTATAGACGGTAGAGCGGCTCGTAAGAAAGGCAGACTCTGTCTTCTTATTGTAGGTTCCACGACTGGTAACGATGGTCGTCTCCTTGTTTACAATGGTGGAAGGGCCGTGGAACTTGGCATCTTCGGTCTCCGTATTATACTCTCCGTGCTCGGTATCGATGGTCATATCCTTGCCAACAACCCTTGAAGGACCTATCATCTCCGCCCATTTCGTCTTGTTATTGAAATACATGTTGCGGGTTGTGATGGTCATTCCGTCTTTTGTCTTTACGGTAGTAGGACCGATACTGTGCGCCCGGGACTCGTTGGCATCGTACATGAGCGTGTCGGTCTCAATGTTATAGTCCTTACCATTCACACGGACAGTATAAACAAAGGTAGCAAGTCGCGTATCCGTGTGGTATTCAGCCCATTCGGAAGTGAGCGTACTACCACTGTCAACAATCTTTCCGTTGTTGAGATACTTCAGGAAGTTGTTCTGCTTGTCATAGACCAGCGTGTCAGTATTCAACACTGTCTTTCCCTTAGGAGTAGTGTGAACCACCTCCACATTCTTGCTGGCATGGAATATCTCGCGCCCTACGCCGTTGTCGTAATCAGCATATTCGGACCTTAGGGTAAGCGTGTCGCCCTGCTTCATATATACATGGCCGAACGCCTTGAACATCTGTGCCTCCTTGTAGAAATAGGCGCTGTCGCAAGTAAGCATCATGCCCTCCTGTACGAACTTCACCTTGCCACGAGCCACATGAGCCCCTGCCTGCGGCCCATACTGGTCGAAGGAAAGGTTGTCTGCATGCTCAAGATAAACACGGTCGTCGGTGGCCTTAGCCGTCTGTTTTTTGCTCTTTTGGCCAAAAGCGACCGTGCTTAACGCAAGCAACGTAAGCAATATGTAGAATCTTATCTTACCCAACCTGAGTACTTGTAGTCGCCCTTCTTATATTTATCGTTAAGGCGCACGTAGGTAGTCTTTATCTTCTGCTTTATCCAATCGTCGATGAACTTCTGCTTCATGTCGGCAACCACTACATCCTGCATCACCTGGTAGTCTTCGCGGATGTTTGCCTTATGGGCTGGAGTGCGCGACTTGAGCTTGACGCAAGCAACGACAGTCTTTCCGCGTGTGTTCACCATCTGGAAAGCTGGAGAGATCTCGCCAACCTCAAGCTTCTCAACAGCAGCGGCAATCTCCGTAGGTAGGTCACGCATGCGGAAACGTGAGGTACGACCATCTGATGTCTGCGTTGACATCAGACCGTAGGCACCTTTTGTGTCCTTGTCGTCAGAGAGGAATGAAGCAGCCTCATCAAAAGAGAACTTGCCTGCACGGATGTCATTGGCAAGCGAGTCAACCATGATCTTTGCCGAGTCGAGCGCCACGGCATCCACTTTCGGTTTGAGAAGAATATGGCGGCACTTCACCTTATCACCGCGTCTGTCTATAAGCTGGATGATATGATAGCCAAACTCAGACTCCACAATCTTTGAGATCTTCTTAGGGTCAGTGAGATTGAAAGCCACGGATGCAAACGCAGGGTCTAGCATACCACGGCCCATATAGTCCATCTCACCACCGTTTCGGGCACTTCCTGGGTCTTCGGAATAGAGGCGTGCGAGGATGGCAAACGAAGTTTCTCCATTAGTCACACGGTCGGTATATTCGCGGAGCTTGTCTTTCACACGAGTTATTTCCTCTGCCGGAATGCGAGGCTGACGAGTGATAATCTGCACTTCAACAGTCGTTGGCACGTCAGGAATACTGTCCGGATTGGTAATCTTGTCAAAGTATTTGCGTACGTCAGCAGGCGTAACCTTGATATCCTTGACAAGTTCCTCGCGCTCACGTTCCTCAAGAGACTTGTTCTTGAAGTCATCACGCATCTCCTTGCGCATCTGTGCAACGGTCTGCTTCTTGTATTCCTCAAGCTTCTCCTGGCTGCCCACCATCTGAATCCAGTAGTTTATCTGCTGCTCTACGCCGCGAGAAATCTCTGCTTCTGTTACTTCAATAGAGTCTATTGCAGCCTGTGTGAGGAAGAGTTTCTGGATGGCGATCTGCTCAGGAATGCGATACTCTGGGTCGCCTTCCCACTGATAGCCTTCCACTTCCGACTGAGCGCGAATGGCTTCCACCTCCGATTTCAGTATAGCCTCGTCGCCTACAACCCAGATAACCTCGTCAATGACGCTCTTCTCGTTGATATAATCATCAACACTAGTAGGCAATTTCGACTTTACCGAATCCTCCGGAGTGTTATCAAGAAAGCTCATAAAAGGCTTGCCACTGAATGCGAACGAGCCTATTACGAGAGCAAAGAGAGGGAGTGTTAAAAGTATTTTCTTCATTAATCCTTTATCTTATCAATTTCTTCATCGTACACCTTCACAGCATACTTCTTGCGGAGGTCGGCTACCCACTGCTTCTCAAGGTATTCCTGATAGTCAGAGATAACTTGCGACTTCTCGTCTTCGTATGATTCAGGAGCCTTGATGAGCTTACCGCAGACATCGCTGTAAGGATATCCCTTAACATGCTTTGCAGGCTTGCCGCTATTGAATACGAGTGAGTCAACGAGAGCATTGTCGCCAACCTTGAAGACACCCTTTTCGGCACGTACGCGGATAACGGAATCAGCGTTGAAAGTCTGCTTGAGCTTGTCGCCCCAGTCTTCAAACTTGAGCTTCTTCACAGTCTTCTTCACAGCCTTGAGGTCAGCTGTTGTCTTTGTATGGTAAGCGATACCCTTGAAACGAGGAGTGTCCCAAGCGTAGTTCTTCTTGTTCTTATTGAAGAAGCCTGCGAGAGCCTTCTCATCCTTGTCAGCCTTGCCCCAAACCTCACGAGTTGACATTTCGTAGAGGAGCAGACCGTCATGGTATTCCATGAGAAGATACTTCGTGTCAGAGTCCTTGGCAGCAAGTTCCATCGCCTGCTTAGCAGTGAGCGTATTGAGGTCAACACCCTGCTGTGCAGCACGCTCCTCAATAGTCTTCTTTGCTATCTGGTCACGAAGCTGACGAGCCTCGATGTAGCGATAGATGTCATCACGGAGAGTTTCGTATGGTTCAAACTGCTTGCGGTCGTCCATCTTGATGATGTGCCAACCGAACTGCGTCTGAACAGGACGTGAGAGCTCACCTTTCTGGAGAGCGAAGGCAGCCTGGTCAAACTCGCGGACGAGCTGTCCGTGCTGTAGCCACTGATCCATCTTGCCGCCGTTCTTTGCAGAACCGTCTTCCGAAACCTTCTTTGCAAGCTCAGCGAAGTCAGCACCATTCACAAGAGCGTTATAGACAGAGTCTATGCGGTTCTTGATGGCAGCCTTTTTCACAGCGTCGGCATCTGAATCCACGAGAAGAAGGATGTGCGAGCACTTGATGAGACCATCAGGACCGATGCGGTCGGCTGTGTTCTTGTAGATTTCCTTTGCTTCCTTTTCAACATCGTCGTCAGTGATCATTGTTGGGAGCACGAGCTGGTTGCGATACTCAGCAAACTCATTCTTGAAGGAAGTGAGGGTGTCAAGCTTTTCGTCGTAAGCAGCCTGAACCTTGAGCTTGTAGTTGATGAAGAGGTCAACGTATTCCTTTACGGTCTTCTTGTCGATAACGCCTTCAGAATTGTTCTTTCTGTAGCTGTATTCAAACTCAGAGCGTGGAATCTGCTTGCCATTGATGACCATAACGATAGGGTCATTCTGCGCAAAGCCACAAACAGCGCTGATAGCGAAGATAAGAGATAGAATTGTTTTTTTCATATTAGTTAGCCTGACGAGAATAGTTAGGTGCTTCTGATGTGATAGAGATATCGTGTGGGTGAGACTCAAGAACGCCTGCGTTTGTGATGCGTACGAACTTAGCGTCGTGGAGAGCCTCGATGCTGCCTGCACCGCAGTAGCCCATACCTGAACGGAGACCGCCAACGAGCTGGTAGATAACCTCCTGGAGAGTTCCCTTGTAAGGAACGCGACCAGCGATACCCTCTGGCACGAGCTTCTTAACGTCCTTAGTGCCTGCCTGGAAGTAGCGGTCCTTAGAACCGTTCTCCATAGCCTCAAGAGAGCCCATACCGCGATATGACTTGAACTTACGGCCGTTGAAGATGATAGTGTCACCTGGAGATTCCTCTGTACCTGCCACGAGTGAGCCGATCATTACTGAGCATCCACCGGCAGCGAGTGCCTTTACAACGTCACCTGAGTAGCGGAGACCACCGTCGGCAATCAACGGAACGCCTGTACCCTTGAGGGCAGAAGCTACGTCATAGACAGCAGAAAGCTGTGGCACACCAACACCGGCAACGACACGAGTAGTACAGATCGAACCAGGACCGATACCAACCTTGATACAGTCAGCGCCGTTCTCAACGAGCATCTTTGCTGCAGCGCCTGTAGCAACGTTACCTACTACGATGTCAACATTTGGGAATGAAGCCTTAGCCTCGCGGAGCTTCTCGATAACGGAAGCAGAGTGACCATGGGCAGTATCGATGACGATAGCGTCTGCATGTGCGTTTACGAGTGCCTGCATACGGTCGAGAGTGTCAGCAGTAACACCTACGCCGGCAGCTACGCGGAGACGACCCTTAGCGTCCTTGCAAGCCATTGGCTTATCGGCTGCCTTTGTGATGTCCTTGTATGTGATAAGACCGATGAGCTTGTTGTTTGAATCCACAACAGGGAGCTTCTCAATCTTGTTCTCAAGAAGGATCTGTGCAGCCTCTGAGAGGTCGATCTTCTGGTGAGTAGTAACGAGGTTCTCTGATGTCATCACCTCGTCGATGAGACGATCCTGATGCTGCTCGAAGCGGAGGTCACGGTTTGTTACGATACCTACGAGGTGGCTTTCATCGTCAACAACAGGAATACCGCCGATGTGATACTCTGCCATCATTGCGAGAGCATCGCCTACAGTCTTGCCGCGACGGATAGTCACTGGGTCGTAGATCATACCGTTCTCGGCACGCTTCACGATAGACACCTGGCGAGCCTGTTCCTCGATGGACATGTTCTTGTGGATAACACCGATACCGCCTTCACGAGCGATGGCTATTGCCATGGCAGACTCTGTAACAGTGTCCATGGCAGCCGTAACGAATGGAATGTTCAGGTCAATGTTGCGAGAGAACTTTGTTGACAACTCGACAGTGCGTGGAAGCACTTCTGAATACGCAGGGATAAGGAGGACATCGTCGTATGTGAGACCGTCCATCACGATTTTATCTTCTACAAATGATGACATAGTATATAATTTTATTTTGTTTACGGTATATATATTTGGGCGCAAAATTACTAAATTTTAGTCTAAACAAAGAAAAAAGACTTGATTTTCGGCTGAAAACCAAGTCTTTTTCAAGAATTTTAAACCTTTTTAAGATGGGTTTTACCCATTACTCTCGTTTTTTATTACTTTTCAAACTGTTTGAAGGTGGCAACTGTGCAAACATATTCTGCATTATGAGTGGTCTCAAACTCTATGTCTTCTTGCTCCAAAACGGTCTTCAGATCGCTGCGGATGCCCTCGCCTGTGAGCTTCAGGAGGGCTTCTTTCTTTGTCCATAGGCGGATGAAGGTGCGGGAAGGGTCAGCGCTGGATTCTATCTCATGCAGTTCATTATCGTTCATTGTGTGGCGGGCAAGTTGGGCGTTGTAATTTCTTACTCTCTCAATGTCCACGCCAACAGGTTCATCGCCAATGACACACGCCACGGCAGCCTTGCAATGACTGAGGTTGAAGTGTATCTCCGGATGGTCCTTGAGCATCGGTTTACCGCCCTCCTGCTCCACCATTTCCGGATTTCCTTCAATGCCATAAACCTCCTTCAGCGCACGCTTCAATAGCAAATAAGCAAGGACGCACTCACGCTGCCCTTGCTCATGCTTGAACTTCAATGCCTTCTCCCTTCTGGAAGCCGAAATTTCACCCAACGCCTCCTGAAGGTTGAAATCCTGTATGTTGCTGTAAATTAGGAGTTTGTACATGGAGTTTAATGTACCCCTCTGCCGTACGAAAAATTTCCGTGGGGGGTTTGAAAATTCTCGTGGGAGTTTTGGGTAAAATTCGTGGGAGATAATTATTTTTCCGTGGGAGTTTTGAAAATTTCCGTGGGGGTTTTTGAAGCTCTTTAATGAGACTGCGCACTCATCCCACAAAAGTAATCATACTTATTACTTAATACTTATTACTTAAAAGTCCTATCCTACCGTTCCTTCAAGACTTACGCTCAGCAGCTTCTGTGCCTCTACTGCGAACTCCATAGGGAGCTTGTTGAGCACTTCCTTCGCATAGCCGTTCACGATGAGTCCTACGGCTTGCTCCATCGGTATGCCACGCTGCTGACAATAGAACAGCTGCGCTTCGGAAATCTTGCTCGTTGTTGCCTCATGCTCCACAACTGCCGTGTCGTTATGGATGTCCATATATGGGAATGTATGCGCTCCGCACTGGTCGCCGAGGAGCAATGAGTCGCACGAAGAGTAGTTGCGCGCGCCTTCTGCCGTTGTTGCCGCACGCACAAGACCGCGGTATGAGTTCTGCGAATGACCGGCAGAGATACCCTTCGAGATAATCGTGCTCTTGGTGTTCTTGCCTATGTGGAGCATTTTTGTGCCTGTATCTGCCTGCTGATAATTGTTTGTCACGGCAACCGAATAGAACTCTGCAACCGAATTATCGCCACGGAGAATACATGACGGATACTTCCAAGTGATGGCAGAACCTGTCTCCACCTGTGTCCAAGAGAGCTTGCTTCCCTCGCCACGACAGTCGCCACGCTTTGTCACAAGGTTCAGCACACCGCCCTTTCCGTTCTCATCGCCCGGATACCAGTTCTGCACAGTGGAATACTTCACCTCAGCCTTCTCCTTGACAACGATCTCAACGATGGCTGCATGGAGCTGGTTTTCATCGCGCATAGGAGCCGTACAACCCTCAAGATAAGACACATACGCACCGTCGTCGGCAATGATGAGTGTGCGCTCAAACTGACCTGTATTCGCTGCATTTATGCGGAAATAAGACGAGAGTTCCATTGGCGAGCGGACGCCTTTCGGAATATACACGAACGAACCGTCGGAGAATACGGCTGAGTTCAGTGCCGCAAAGAAATTGTCCTTGTATGGCACAACGCTGCCAAGATATTCCTTAACGAGCTCTGGATGATTCTGGATAGCCTCGCCGATAGAGCAGAAGATGATGCCCTTCTCAGCAAGCTTCTCCTTGAATGTGGTCTTTACCGACACGGAGTCCATGATGGCATCCACGGCAACACCCGAGAGTGCAAGGCGCTCCTCGAGAGGAATGCCGAGCTTGTCGAAGGTCTTCATCAGCTCTGGGTCAATGTCTTCAACGGACTTCGGACCTTCCTTCTTCTGTGCGAGCGGATCGGCATAGTAGGAAATAGCCTGATAGTCAATCTCAGGCATCTGCAGATGTCCCCATTCCGGCTGCTCCAGCGTCTGCCAGTAGCGGAACGCCTTCAGTCGAAACTCGAGCATCCAATCCGGCTCGTTCTTCTTTGCCGAAATTATTCGTATGATATCTTCGTTCAGACCCTTGTCGATGATCTCGGTATAAACATCGGTTGTGAAGCCGTGCTCATACTTCTTCTCGGCAACCTCTCTGACGAAAGAGTTTTTTTCTTCCATAATCTTATTATTGTTCCGCCGTTCTCTTCACGCCTTCCGGCAGAAGAACCTGCGGCTTATATCCTAGTTCCTGCTGTGCTGGAGTGATATCGCACATCCAGTTTCGCTGACTCAGTATGTTGTATTTGTCCTTATTGAGGGCGGTCATCTGCTTTGTCAAACGACCGAAGTATTCGCCACATGTGGTAACAAGCTTAAGTATGCAAAGCGGTGCCTTTACCCTTAGCACGCCCTTCACGCCAAGCTCCTTGATGATAAGGTCGGAGAAGTCGGTAGAAGAGTAGTTCTGGCCATCGGAAAGGAAGTATGCTCTGCCCACGCAGTCCTTCTCCATAGCAAGGAACACTGCCTGAACGACATCGCTGACATAGACGAAAGTGATGACCTGTGGCTTATAGCCGGCAGCAAAATCCACATGCTTCTTTATGGAATCGAACATCATGTAGTAGTCCTTCTCGCGAGGACCATAGACACCCGTCGGACGGAGTATCACGTAAGGGAAGCCTTCCTGCGTACGAAGATACTCTTCCGCCTTCAGCTTGCTCTGTCCGTAGGCAGTGTTTGGCTGCGGCGTATCATGCTCAGTGATAAGCTCGTATGGTTGGTTTTCCTTTATCGCGCCGAACACGCTCAGGCTGCTTATGAACACGAAACGTTTCAATTGCGGCTGAGTCTCACGAACAGCCTGAATGAGATTCTTCGTGCCCTCGGTGTTGATGCGGAAGAAGTCGCTCTTGTCAAGGCATTTCGTTGCACCGGCAGCATGTACAACATAGTCAAACTGATGCTTGCCAAGAGCCTCTACGAGTTGCTCCTTGCTCGACAAATTGAGCTCAATCTTATTGATGCGTTCGTCGGAAATATACTTCAACGAACTGGTTTTCCTTATGGCAGCGTATGTCTCGAAGCCTCTGTTTACAGCCTCTTCGCAGATGAAACTGCCTATGAAACCGGTCGCTCCTGTAATGAGTATCTTCATTGTTTCGATGGATTTTGCGTGCAAAATTACGCTTTTTCGCGGAAACTGCCAATTATTCTATTATTTTTTTCATATTATATGTGTGAAATTGCTGAAAATGACTTCATAATAATCTTCAGAAGAGCACGAATTTATCATAAGTAATTTTTATTCATAGTTAAAAAAATCGTAATTTTCATTGGTAATTCAAAATAAATGCTTAACTTTGCAGCGGAAAACTAATTTCATAGCATACTCTTCATTCAACTTTTGCAAGGCTTAACTTGCTCTGGTTGAGGCTAATGGCTAATATTGAGAAACTGAAACATTATATAATAATATGGCAAAAAAAGAAAAAGTTCTGCGTGCAGAGAAGCCTGAAACACCGGCTGACAAGCTTAACGCACTGAAAACTGTACTCGCAAAAATCGAGAAAGACCACGGCAAAGGTTCCATTATGAAGATGGATCTCAAGGCTCTTGAAGGCGTTGAGGTGATTCCTTCAGGAAGTATCGGCCTCGACCTCGCTCTCGGTTGCGGAGGTTACCCTAAGGGACGCATCATTGAAATCTATGGTCCAGAGAGTTCTGGTAAAACTACGCTCGCCATTCACGCCATTGCTGAATGTCAGAAGCAAGGCGGTATCTGTGCCTTCATCGATGCTGAACATGCCTTCGACCCATACTACGCTTCAAACCTCGGCGTAGAGATAGACGACCTCCTCATGTCGCAGCCTGACTGTGGTGAGGATGCTCTCCAGATTGTTGACGAACTCATCTGCTCTTCAGCAGTTGACCTCATCGTTGTTGACTCCGTTGCTGCCCTCACTCCTAAGAAGGAAATTGAAGGTGCTATGGGTGATTCGGCAGTTGGTCTCCATGCTCGCCTCATGTCACAGGCACTCCGCAAGATGACAGCCAACATCTCGAAGACAAAGACAACAGTTATCTTCATCAACCAGCTTCGCGAGAAGATTGGCATCATGTTCGGAAATCCTGAGACTACTACTGGCGGTAACGCCCTGAAGTTCTATGCTTCCGTACGCATTGATGTGCGCAAGAGCAAGGCTATCAAGGAAGGAAAGGACGATGTTGTCGGTAACATCACAAAGATTAAGGTGGTAAAGAACAAGGTGGCTCCTCCATTCAAGCGCTGCGAGGTGAACATCATGTTCGGCGAAGGCATCTCACGCATCGACGAAATCATGGAACTCGGCGTTGAGTTCGACATCATCAAGAAGGCTGGCGCTATGCTTTCTTATGGCGGCACAAAGATCAAGGGCAAGGACAACTTCGTAACTCTCCTCCGCGACAACGAGGAAATGGCAGAAGAAATCTCTGCAAAGATCATCGACCACATCAAGAACACCGGTGCACAGCTCCCTGTTTCTGAAGAGGAAGATGACGACGATAACACAGAAGAGACATCTGAAGATTAAGACCCCCTCTGACTCCCCCACAAGGGGAGGAAAAATCCGTAAATTGTAAATCTGTAAATTGTAAATAATATTATGCTTAAAAGAATCTCAGCCGTTGAGGCAGCTTCCCTCATCAAGAACGGCGACAACCTCGGCCTCTCAGGATTTACTCCTGCAGGTTCTCCAAAGGCTGTTACACGCGCACTTGCAGAACTCATCAAGCCTGAAATAGAGGCTGGCAAGGAGTTCAAGGTAGGACTCTTCACTGGTGCTTCTACAGGTCAGAGCACAGATGGTGTACTCGCAGAAATCGGTGCCATCAAGTATCGCGCACCTTACACAACAAACCCTACATTCCGCAAGAATGTTAATCTCGGACAGATTGCTTACAACGACATCCATCTCTCTCAGATGGCTCAGGAACTCCGTTATGGTTTCCTTGGCGATGTCGACTGGGCTATCCTCGAAGTGTGTGACATCGAGGAACTTGGCGACAAGACTCGCGTTTACCTTACTTCTGCTGGCGGTATCGCTCCTACAGTGGCTCGTCTGGCAAAGAACGGCGTTATCCTCGAGCTCAACGCTTTCCACTCAAAGGCAGCTAAGCAGCTCCATGACGTTTACGAGCCAAAGGATCCACCTCTGCGTGAGCCTATCATGATCACAAAGGTTTCCGACCGCATCGGTACTCCATACATTGAACTCGACACAAACCGCATCATTGGTGTCGTTGAATGTAACCTCCCAGACGAGGCTCGTGCATTCAGCGAGAGCGACGCAGTGACTGACAACATCGGTGCTCGCGTGGCTCAATTCCTCGTTTCTGAGATGCGCTGCGGACGTATCCCTTCTTCGTTCCTCCCTCTCCAGAGTGGTGTAGGCTCTACAGCAAACGCTATCCTCGCAGCTCTCGGTCAGGACAAGAATGTACCAGACTTCAATGTTTACACTGAGGTGCTCCAGAACAGTATCGTAGGCCTCATGATGGAAGGTCGCGTTAAGCAGGCTTCTACTTGTTCGCTCACTGTTTCTAACGACTGTCTCGCACAGATCTACGACAATATCGACCTCTTCAAGGACCGTCTGACTATCCGTCAGAGTGAGATTTCAAACAATCCTGAGGTTATTCGCCGTCTCGGTATCATCGGTATCAACACAGCTATCGAGGTTGACATCTACGGTAACGCTAACTCTACTCACATCTGCGGTACTAAGATGATGAACGGTATCGGTGGTTCTGGTGACTTCGAGCGCAACGCATTCCTCTCTATCTTCACTTGTCCTTCTACAGCCAAGGGCGGCATGATCAGTTCTATCGTACCATTCGTGAGCCACCAGGATCACTCAGAGCACGACGTGAACATCATCGTTACAGAGCAGGGTATCGCTGACCTCCGTGGCAAGTCTCCTATCGAGCGTGCTCACGCTATCATCGAGAACTGTGCTCACCCAGACTACAAGCAGCTTCTTTGGGACTACCTCAAGATCTCTAAGATGGGTCAGACTCAGCACTGCCTCAACGCTGCACTCGCTCTCCACGACACATTCCTCCGCAAGGGCGACATGCACCTCACTGACTTCGCTGAATATGTAAAGTAATAAATCCTAAAAGGATTGAACATAGAAATAGCCTGAGTTGGAAATTCCTAACTCAGGCTATCTTGTTTATGAGTCTAATGTCTTTTAACTTCTTAGCGACGAAGGAGCGATAACTCCTTTTAACTCCTCTTAACTTCCAATTATACAAACTCCTTTGCAGCCTTCACGATGCCTTCTGCATCAAGACCGTAATGATGGAAGATTTCGGTGTTTGTTCCGTGGATGACATTCTCGTCTGGGATACCGAGAATCTTCACTGGCACCGGCATTTCGGAGATAATCTCACATACCATAGCACCGAGACCGCCATACTGTGAGTGCTCCTCAACGGTGAGAATCTTGCCTGTCTCACGTGCCGCCTTTAGGACTGCCATCTCGTCGCATGGCTTTACGCTAGCAAAGTCGAGCACTCGTGTTGAGATTCCCTCTGCTGCAAGCTGCTTTCCTGCCATGTAAGCGTGATATACAGTCTCGCCAGTAGCGATGATTGTCAGGTCAGTACCATCCTGAAGCATCTGCGCCTTGCCTATCTCGAAGTGGCAGTTGGTGTCGTCATAGACATCAGGGATTGCTGCACGGCCTACACGAACATAGCAAGGGTATGGATAATCAACGAGCTGCTTCACGAGCTCGCGTGTCTGACGCCAGTCGGAAGGGAGTACGACATGCATTCCAGGGAATGTGCGGAGTACGGCAATATCATGGAGAGAGTGGTGGGTAGCGCCAAGTGCACCGTAGGCAACACCGCCCGAAACGCCGAGAATCTTCACAGGATTTTCACTGTAGGCAAGGTCCACCTTCACCTGTTCAAGCGAGCGTGCCACATAGAAACACGCTGGTCCACAGCAGAAAACCTTCTTTCCGCTATGTGCCAAACCGGCAGAAATACCAACGGCATCCTGCTCTGCTATACCACATTCTACAAACTGCTCTGGGAGTTCCTTGGCATAGTCGCCAAGAGTCACCGTACCGCGAGCATCACTGGTTACGGCAACGATATCTTTGTCTTGCTTTGCCAACTCAAGGAGTGTGTCGGTAAAAGCTTTTCTACATGCTATCATCTCGTAATTTACTATTTTACAGATTTACAATTTACAATTTTTGCGCAGCCCAATTACGCATTACGCATTACGAATTACGAATTTGCTCAATCCTCGCCTCAATCTCCGCAATACCCTGCTGATACTGCTCTTCGTTAGGCATTCCGTGGTGCCACTTTGCGATGTTCTCCATATACGATACGCCGAAGCCCTTCGTAGTATGAGACACGATGAGGTGTGGCTTGCCGTTGGTGTAGTCTATGCCGTCGAGTGTGCGGACTATCTCGTCGATGTCGTCGCCGTTTATCTCCACAACGTCCCAACCGAAGGCTGTCCAGCGGTCTTTTACTGAGTCTATCTTCATGACATCCTCTGTATCGCCTGAAATCTGGAGATGGTTGCGGTCGATTACTGCCACGAGATTGTCAAGGTTGTAGTTGCTACCTGCCATTGCAGCCTCGTAGATGGAGCCTTCACCCTGCTCGCCATCACCCATGACAACAAAGGTCTTGTACGACTTCTTGTCCATCTTTGCAGCAAGAGCCATGCCCACGCCGATAGGAAGACCATGGCCGAGAGCACCGGTGTTCACCTCAATGCCTGGAACTTCAATTGTTGGGTGACCAGAAAGTGGCGAGAGATACTGTCCGAGAGTGTCCGTAACCTCCTTCTTCAGGAAGCCTTTTGCCTCAAGCACAGCATAAAGAGCCTCTACGCAATGGCCCTTGGAGAGTACGAAACGGTCGCGATCCGGATTCTTTACATCCTCAGGATCCACGTTCAGAGTGTGGAAATAAAGGGCAGTGAGCATGTTCATCACGGAGAGGTCTCCGCCGATGTGTCCCGCCTTTGCATTGTAAACGATTTCAAGCAGTCGCTTGCGGTTGATTTCTGCCTGCAGTTTTATATTCATATCTTAATTGATTAGGTTAGTCTTTAGCCTCGCTCGCAGAGCGAACTACTTCAGAAGCTTCTCCTCAGCCTCCTTCACGCGCTGGAAGTTAAAGCCTTCGAGAGTCTTGTCCATGAGTTCCTCTATCTTATCGTTGCAGAGATTGCCAATAGAGCCCTCGTGAGTGTGGTGGATATCCATGTTTGGAGTGAAGTTGCCATGCTCGATGTCGAGACCAACCTTCTTGTAGGCATCGCGGAAAGGCATGCCTTCCTGTGCGAGGCGGTTAACTTCTTCCACTGAGAACATCGGTGCATAGATAGGGTTGTCGAGGATATTCTCGTTCACTTTTATCTTGTTTATGATGTAGGCAGCCATCTGTAGGCAGTCGGCAAGTTCCTCGAATGCTGGCAAGAATACTTCCTTAATGATCTGAAGGTCACGGAAATAGCCACAAGGAAGGTTGTTCATTATGAGCATGATCTGCTGTGGAAGAGCCTGGATCTTGTTGCACTTGGCGCGGATAAGTTCGAAGACATCCGGGTTCTTCTTGTGAGGCATGATAGACGAACCTGTTGTGCACTCCTTAGGAAGCTTTACGAAAGAGAAATTCTGCGAATTGAACATGCAGGCATCGAATGCCATCTTCGCCACCGTACCAGCGATGGAAGCCATTGCAAACGCCACGTTGCGCTCCATCTTTCCGCGTCCCATCTGCGCATAGACCACATTGTAGTCCATGGAATCGAAGCCGAGAAGGTCGGTTGTCATCTGGCGGTTCAGAGGGAATGATGAGCCGTAGCCGGCAGCCGAACCGAGCGGATTGCGGTTTGTCATCTTGTAAGCAGCCTGAAGGAAGAGCATATCGTCGGTAAGACTCTCAGCGTAAGCGCCGAACCAGAGTCCGAACGATGATGGCATAGCCACCTGAAGATGCGTATAACCAGGCATGAGAACGTGCTTGTACTGGTTGCTCTTCTTGATGAGTTCGTCGAAGAGCTGCTTTGTCTCCTCGGCAATCTCCTGAAGCTTGGCACGAGTGAAAAGCTTGAGGTCCACGAGCACCTGGTCGTTGCGCGAGCGTCCAGAGTGGATCTTCTTGCCCATATCGCCAAGCTTGCGGGTAAGCATAAGCTCCACCTGTGAGTGAACATCCTCGATGTCATCCTCGATGACGAAGTCGCCCTTGTCCGCCTGCTCATAGATTTCCTTCAGTGCAGCGAGGAGCTGTGGCAGCTCGTCCTTGCCAATGAGGTCGATGCTCTCAAGCATAGTGATGTGAGCCATGGAGCCAAGCACATCATATTTCGCCAGATAGAGGTCCATCTCACGATCGCGACCGACCGTAAAACGCTCTATCTCATTGTTGATCGTATAATCTTTTTCCCAGAGTTTCATAGTCTTTATTTTTATTTTCGCACGCAAATTTATATAAAATTTACGATTCTTCGCCATAATAGCCTGAAAATCTGCTATTTACTTACCATAAATCCCCCTTTTGCACATTATTATGCTGAAATAATGCCAAAATATTCGTTGAATTTATGAGGCGTTTTCCTTGAAATAACAAGCCTATTCCTTGGAGTTGTGAGGCGTTTTCCTAAGATATATGATCAATGTAGCGTCAGCCTGCTATTTTGGGATTTCCGAGAATTTTCGCCACAACTCCTCACTCATCACCAATCACTTGTAAATTGCTTACTATCAGTATATTATGACGGTGATGAGTTGCCTGCGACTCATCATCACTCGTCACCCACTCATCACCAAAAATATTCAGGGTGACGACACTCATCACCCACTCGTCACCTCGTAATAGATTGAATATTAAGATATTATAACGAAAAGTGACGAGTGAGGAGTTGTTTTAATTTGTACGGAAATTCTCCCTCCAAAACAACTTGCAGCAGCTACACGACTCCGATAAGAGCTGTAGCTGCTGCAAAGTATTTATATAGTATTATGTGTACTTAGAATGAAGATTAGTCATTCATACCATCACCTATTGGATTACCATTCTCATCAACTTCTGGAGTAGTTGTTTCGAAATCCGGAACAGTAGTTTCACCTTCTGGTTTTGATATCGTCTGTAACAGGGATTCGCATCTTAGACGATGAACATTTACTTTAGGTTCTATATATGATTTTTTCATTTTGATAATTCCTTATTATTTAATAGAGATTTTCTTACCGTTTACAATATAGATACCTGCAGGAAGATCCTTTGTCGATTCCGCTACCTTTTGACCAGCAAGGTTATAAACACCATTTGCTGGCTTTATCTCAACGCCCATCTCATTCACAAGTACATTCATGATTGCAGTAGCATCTTCATCGCTTAGACCATCATTCTCAAATGTAGAACCAAAGTCAACACCCGAGATTGTTTTAGCCTGACCAACAGACGAAGAATTCTTAAGGTAAGCACGATAAGTGTTCATCGTTGTCTTATTGCTACCTGTATATTTAGTGAGGTTGCCATTATTAACATTGATGTAGTAATCGCCATTGAATACATCTGTTGGAGCGAATGTACCTACGAACTCAAAGTCTTGCTCAGCACCGTTGTAAACATTGCTACCATAAGTCTGAAGAGCTACGTCAGATGTAATGCATACATTGTTGAATGTAAGACCACCATTTCCGCCAATCTTATCATTGCTTACAGAAGCAAGGTCGTTACCATTCTTGTCAACACCTGTTGGGAGAATGAAGTATGGCTGACCTGGGAGAATGTTTTGGTCAACGTGTTCAAGGAAGTGTGCCTTAAGAGCTGTTTCAGGACCGTCTGTTCCATTGAAAAGAATAACCTTGGTTCCCTTACCGAATACTTTCTCTATCTGGGTCTCAGATAGAGCGAATGGAAGGGTTATGGTGTTCCAAGTATTCTGCTTGAATGTACGGTTCAGAGTAACAGTCTTGTAGGTTGTTGTCTGAGTTGCTTTCTTGGCTGCAACATCGTCTGTCTGAGTAAGTTCAAGAGTTGCTGTAGGAGCACTTGTTTTCTTGAAGTTAACGCCGGCGAAACCGAGCTTAGAGTTGTTAGAGAAGAAGTAATATGTCTTTCCTGCAACTACATTTACTACATACTTTATATGAGCTTTCTGGAGAAGAACATAACCTTCACGATAACGAATAATAGGTTGTGGATCAGGATCTGCCTTAGCAAGGTTTTCTTCTATAGCGGTTTGATTAACCCAAAGGTCCAAACTGTTCTTATACTTTTCATCGTTAGTGTACTCCTCACGGTCTTTCCAACTAGAAATAACTGAAGATAATACATCATTACCATCCTTATTCTTCGCATCATAACCGAATGTAAGAGGCTGCTTAACAATAACACTTGTTGGCTCTATGCGGTAGCCTTCTTGATCAAACCAGTAATATGCACGAGGATTTGTAGAAAGACCTGTTACATAATCAACATTATTATCACCTACTTTTGCAGATGTAGTGTTCAAACTACCATTCTGCAGTACATACAATGTCAGAACGCCATTTGTCTGTGGTTCAAATGTGAAGTATGCACCACGAACTGGAAGTGAGAAAGGCTTGATACGCTCATACTTTGCATAATTTGTACCATCAGCTTTCTTTTCGGATGTTGAGAACCATTCTACAGAACCCTTGTTAACATCTACATATGCTTCACTGCGTGAATCCTGAGAAGCTTGAGAACTGTAAGCATAGCCGTCAACATATTTCTTTGCATCTGACAACTTTGTCTCACCATTATTATATCCTGCAAACTTATCTACAGCATCCCAAGAATCTGTAGTACCACCATTGAACTTGCCATTCTTATACTTATAACCACCATACATCATGGTAAGGAGAAGCTCACCGGTTTCAGGATCCTCGATGTCTATGGTTGTACGAATCTTTGGTTTGTCACCTTTATCATCTTCACTCAAACCATAACCAATGCCATCTGCTACAAGAAGCTTGAGGGTTGCCTTGTAGTCACCAGGTTTCATGCCTTCGGTACCTTCTGCCACAGTAAGGTTTGCATCAATAGTTGTAAGACCTTGTCCAGAACCGATAGTTATACCTGTCTGGCCATCTGTACCATAACCTACAGAAACATCATCATTTGCGAAAGTTACGCTTGACAAGAGAGATGCAGGATATACTGTAAGAACTGGAGTTGCAGTAGTATATTTGTCGCCATCCTTATTATATTTGGCCTCAGCAACATTAAACTTCAATGTTGGAGTAAGGAGTGATTCTACAGTTGCAAATGCCTTTCCAGAAGCAACCTTTACGCCAGCAGGGTCAACAGACCATGCTCTAATCATAAGACCTGCCTTGAGATTTGACTCTGTTGACTTAGATATTGTCACAACTTCTGTTGACTCTTTTGGATATCCTGCAAGAGGTTCACCCTTGGTAAGGTCAACAATAACATATTTCATTGTTGTACCTGCAGCAGGTGTAAGGGTATATGACCAAAGGTTGTCTGTAGAACTATAGCTTGCAGGAGTTACCTCAGGCATCTCGCAGAATTCTGTCTTTGAAGAGCCATATATTTCATAATAGCAGAAGCATGTATTATCACTCATATTGAAAGTAACATCTGCATTCTGTTGTATTTCGTGACCTGACTTCAACGATATTACAATTCTATCAGCAATATCCTTTCTTAAACTTTTATTATTTGTACTTCGTATTATATCATAATCAGTACCTTCAGTAAGTTTAACGCCATCAACAAAAATTGACTTAATGGTGCGAGGGTCAGAGCCTCCTGAATATCCGGAAAGAACAATCTTATATGCAGAAGTTGACGTAAGCTGTATGCTCGCAGTTTTAGTGGAACCAGAGCGATAAGTTGCTACGGATTCTTCAATATCTGAGTTTGGAGATATTCCCCACTGAGCCTTATTGTCATTTCCAAACGCAACACTTGTCACACAAGTTGAATTAGTAAATGTACTCTGTGCATTAACCTTTTTTCCACGCGCCTCAAGCACTGTTACAGGTTCGTAAGTTACATCTACACCCTGAATAGCAGAATAGTATCCATCAACGTAAGCAACGGCTCTTACCTTTGTCATACCCTCATGAATGGCTACTGTATTTGGAGAGTACTCAATGCGTGTGTCACTTGTAACTGGGTCTGACTTGTCAAGAGTATAATAGAATTTTGCACCGGCAACTGAACCTGAAATAGTTACAACATTCTCAGGAGTTGCAACGCTTGGCTTTGGAACTATTACTTCAATCTTGGCTGTTTCAGAAGTCAGTGTGGCGTTTGTAGTTCCATCTGTTACAACGCAGTAGTAGTATGTTGTACCTACAGCTGCAGTAGAAGGAATGTAAGATGCTTCTGTGGCACCTTCAATGATAGTGCCATTTGTGTTATCGTCATCTGTATTGCTATACCACTGGTAAGTCAACTCATTTTCAGATACAGCAACTACAGAGAGCGCAGTAGCAGTAGCCTTATAATTGTATGTCTTGCTTTCAGGCTGAGTAGTTATCTCGAACGCAGCAGGAGCTGTATATGTTGGAGTGAACTCTACATGAGAAGATTGAAGATAGCCTGTCTTCACTTCACCCTCTGCAGTTTCTTTATAATCATAACTTGCAGTTGTCCAGACAGTAATTTTGTCGTTAGATGTGATGTCTATTTCATGAGATGTTTTTTCATACACCTTTACAATATCACCATCTCCAATCTGATATTCAAAGTAGCAAGATGCAGTTTGTCCTTGCATAGTGAAGAGCACCTTGTTAGTTCCGCTCATTACAGCAGTAGGCGAAGGTGGATTTACATAAATCTCGTTGCCATACTTTGTGATTTCAGAAGTGCGGGATTCAGGGTCAGAAAGAAGAGGGTGACTCATATCTACACACTGAGCCTGAATAAAATCTGCTGGGTAATGGCCATAAGGAATATAGAAGCTTTTAGAATCATCTGTAGTTCCATCATTATCCTTATTATCATTAGAAATATCACCAAAATTTGTGAGAGTGTATTTCCAGAACATTGTAGCGCCCTGACCCTCAGGCTGCGAAACAGTCATCCAGTTACCATTGACAGTAATCGTTGGAGCTTGAAAATGAGTTATTGGGTCTGGATCACTGCTTGTGGTGTAGGTAATAGTGACACTCTTTAGACGAGCACTACCACCAGCTGTAAATGTACACTCAGAAGTTTCGTTAAGACCATCAAAGGTTACTTCTTCTGCAGCATCATTATTTATATCTCCTAATTTCCAAGAAGTACAATGACTGCTATTTGAACTAGTATGAGTAAATACTACTTTAGTTATTGTTTTACCTGTTGATGGTGTTACCTTAATCGTTGCTTTTTCTGCTATTTTGTTATATCCATTTGATTGATCAAAACCTACAGAAGTGGCAATAGATATTCCAGAACTAGAAGGACTTTCTATAAAACCATCTTTGGTTGCTGTAAAAGTCACATCATCCGCCCACGCGGTTCCTGCCCCCATTATCATGCAGACAAGGAGGACAAAAAGATTTAATAAATGTTTTTGTTTCATTGTTTGTTTATTAATTATGTTTGTTTTATTCAAAAAAAGGTGGTTAGCCTAATAAAAATGCATCCTTTATGTCATCAACTTTATTGATGATATGATTGGCTAATTGATGCAAAGTTAGAAAAACTATAGTTTGAGTTCTCTATTAAAAAAGAAAAACTTCCGCAAAATTGATATATATTTTGCAGAAGTTCATGTATTTAAAACAATTTTCGCTTGAATAAGCTTTTTAATAATACTTTTTATCAACCTTACTTCATTATTTTCCCTTCACAATTTTCTTAATGTCATTAAGCTTATTGAGAGCTTCGAGTGGGGAAAGGTTGTTGATGTCGATATTAAGTATCTCGTCACGCACTTGTGACAACACTGGATCGTCGAGCTGGAAGAAACTCATCTGCATTGAGCTGGCGTTCTGGAGCTTCTTTGTTTCGGGTGAAACACTCTTCTTATCGCTCTCCAACTGCTTCAATACATTGTCTGCACGCTTGACAACGCTCTTTGGCATACCTGCCATTTGCGCAACATGGATACCGAAACTGTGCTCAGAACCGCCACGCTCCAGGCGACGGAGGAATATGACCTTATTGTCCATCTCCTTCACAGAGACATTATAGTTCTTTATGCGCTTATAGAGAGTCTCCATCTCGTTGAGCTCATGATAGTGGGTAGCAAAGAGTGTTCGTGCATTGCGACCTTTCTGCTCATGAAGGAACTCAACGATGCTCCAGGCAATGGAGATACCATCGTAAGTAGATGTGCCGCGACCAAGCTCGTCAAAGAGCACAAGCGAGCGGTCGGTGACATTGTTAAGGATATTGGCAGCCTCTGTCATCTCCACCATAAAGGTAGATTCGCCCACGGAGATATTGTCGGAAGCGCCCACACGGGTGAATATCTTATCCACAATACCTATATGAGCCGCCTCGCAAGGCACGAAACAACCTATCTGCGCAAGGAGCGTGATAAGGGCTGTCTGTCGGAGAAGGGCTGACTTACCAGCCATGTTCGGACCGGTAATGATTATAATCTGCTGCTTGTCGGTGTCAAGATATACGCTGTTCGGGATATATCGCTCGCCTACAGGCAGTTCCTTTTCAATGACTGGGTGACGACCATTCTTGATGTCAAGCACTGAATCGTCGCTCAATACTGGGCGCACATAGCGGTTTTCCTCCGACACTTCCGCAAAGGAATGTAGGCAGTCGAGCTGTGCAAGAAGAGAAGCATCTATCTGAATCTTGCCCATATACTGCTGTGCTTCCTGTATGAGTTCTGCGAAGATGCGGTTCTCAATGACCGCTATCTTGTCCTCAGCGCCCATGATCTTCTCCTCATATTCTTTCAATTCCTGCGTGATATAGCGCTCTGCCTGCACAAGAGTCTGCTTTCGAATCCATGTCTCAGGTACCAAATTCTTGAATGTGTTGCGCACCTCAAGATAATAACCGAAGACATTATTGAAGCCTATCTTCAGGCTACTGATACCGGTTTTCTCAATCTCACGTTGCTGAAGCTGAATAAGATAATCTTTTCCGCTATAGGCAATCTTGCGAAGTTCGTCGAGTTCAGGGTCAACACCTTGACGGATGAAGTCACCCTTTGCTGTCTGGAGCGGTGGGGTATCAGTAATCTTCTGCTGAATACTTTCTGCTAATTGCTCACAAACATCAAGCTTCTCCCCTACCCTCTTCAACATCGGATTGTCGGCATACTCGCACGCAGTCTTTATAACCTTCACTGCTTGCAGGGCAATCTTCAGCGAAACCATATCACGAGGACCAACACGCTGCGTAGCAACCTTGCTAACAATACGCTCCATATCGCCGAGACGGTGGAGTTGTTCGGAGAGAAGTTGGCGGTAATCCGGCTGACGGAAGAAGTATTCCACGATGTCAAGACGTTCGTCAATGCGCTCCTTGCTCATCAATGGGAACACTACCCAGCGACGAAGCAATCGGGCACCCATAGGGGAAATGGTGCGGTCGATGACATCAAGGAGCGACTTGCCGTCGTCCTGCATAGAGCCAAGAAGTTCGAGAGAGCGGATAGTGAACTTATCAAGGCGCACGAACTTGTTCTCATCTATGCGCGAAATGCTGATGATGTGCTGATTATTAAGGTGTTGTGTCTGCTCAAGATATTGCAGAATGGCACCAGCAGCACTGATGGCTTTCGGCAGTTTCTCTATGCCAAAACCCTTCAGCGACTTCACATTGAAATGGCGCTGAAGCTTCTCACGACATGTTTGCTCAGTAAAATACCAGTCTGCAGTCTCGTAGGTGTAATATTTGTTGCCGTAAAGTTCCTCAAAGAGATGCTTTTGGCCTTGCTCAAAGATCACTTCCTTCGGTTGAAACTTCACGAGAAGCTTGTCTATATAATCCTTGTCACCTTCGCCACAGAAGAATTCACCAGTGGAAAGGTCAAGGAAAGCGATGCCTTGGGACCCAACAGCTGGTATAACGACGGAGCTTACAAAGTTGTTTTCCTTGAACGAGAGGACGTTATCGTTGGTAGTGACACCAGGCGTTACAAGCTCCGTGATGCCTCGCTTTACGAGTTTCTTAGTAGCCTTAGGGTCTTCAAGCTGGTCGCAAATGGCAACGCGCTTGCCGGCACGGATAAGCTTTGGCAGGTAAGTGTCGAGCGCATGGTAAGGGAAACCAGCCATTGCCGTGCCCTGCTGTGAGCCAACACTTGAGCGGTGAGTGAGCGTAATGCCGAGAATGCGTGCAGCCTCCTCTGCGTCGTCGTGGTATGTTTCGTAGAAATCGCCACAACGGAACAGCAGAAGAGCATCAGGATGCTTCTCCTTAAGATCAAAAAACTGCTTCATCATCGGTGTCAGTTCACCGCTTTTCTTGGCCATAAGTTTTAATTTTTAAATCATATTATACGGCAGCATTGAGAGCATGTCCGCAATCTTCTCTACACCATCAGTGAGAGGTTTCTGCACCATGCCTTTCATGAAGAAAGGAACATCTGCCTTTATTGTTATCTTCATCTTTGATGATGTGTCTGAAGTAGGGAGGAGCTGTATCCACATATTGCCCTTTACCATTGCCACGCCAGCCTCAAACTTGATGGTCTTTGGCTCTTCACGCTCAACGATGTTCATGGCAACAGCACCTACTCCAGGAGCTGTTATGTTGATGCCGTTCTCAGTGAATGTCACAGCATCAGCCTTATCCTTCATGTCTGCCGGAATATTCTCCTTCATCTTCTCCATGCGAGAAGGGTTGGACAGCACGTCATACACCATCTGCTGAGAAAAAGGAATCTGCTTAATATTGCTTACTACTTCCATTACTGCTTCCAAGTGCTTGGGCTCTTACGCCACTCGTTAAGGAGTTCGATGTCGTCAGTTGAGATGTAGCCGATTTCAGCAGCCACCTTAACAACCTTCTCGTAGTTTGTGAGTGTAACGAGCTTTACATCAGCATTCTTGAATGCCTCTTCTGCTACAGGGAAACCGTAAGTGTAACTTGCTACCATACCAAGAACCTCAAAGCCTGCTGCACGGAGTGCCTCAACAGCCTTCAATGAACTGCCACCAGTAGAGATAAGGTCTTCAATGACAACTACCTTTGCGCCAGCAGGAAGTTCACCTTCTATAAGGTTCTGCATACCGTGATCCTTAGCCTTTGAGCGAACATAGCAGAAAGGAAGCTGCATAACATCAGCAACGAGAGCGCCCTGAGCGATGGCACCAGTAGCAACGCCAGCTATACCCTGAGCCTCTGGGAAGTTTTCCTTTACTGCCTCAACGAGCGCATCCTTTACGAATGTACGGAGACCAGGGAAAGATAGAGTCTTGCGATTGTCGCAATAGAATGGTGATTTCCAGCCTGAAGCCCATGTGAAAGGATCGTTTGGCTGAAGCTTGATAGCCTTTACTTCAAGAAGTTGTTCTGCAAGAGTTTTCATATAGTTTATGTTTTGTTATTTACTTAGTTATAATATCTTTTATAAAACTTGCCGCGCCATCATTAGGAACAGGTTTCTGCGAATAAGGATTGACGCGTTCACTAGGTTCAGGAAATACAGGAGTATATGTAGTACAACTATTCAAGGAAATAATAGCGACTATTATGAACAATAATTTTTTCATTATCACTTTTACTTCTCCCCTCCTTGGGAGGGGTCGGGGGAGGTCCTATTTCTGCTGATAAAGCACTTGAACGAGTGTCTGACCGACTGCCTTGAGCGTTTCCTTGCTGATGTTTTGCATATTGTCATTCACCGTATGCCAAGTAGGACCGAATGATGATTGTTCGCACTCAGGATAGTATGGAATGATGTCAATGCAAGGAATGCCAAGATTTTGAATCACTGGAAGATGATCATCTGTGATATATCCGCCATCCTTATATGGGAAGAAACTTCCATATCCAGCCGTGCTTGCTGCTGCCCACACTACTTGCTGAATGGCTTCTGCCTTCTGTTTTGAGAATAGTTCAAAGCAGAACTGCGCTCCTGCACCTCCTACCATATCAAGAAGGATGCCACAGTTCGCCTTGTATCCTTCCTTATGAGGATTCAAAGACCAATACTGTGCACCGAGAGCCCAAGTATCTTCGCTATTTTCAATAGGTTCTTCCCATTGAGGCAAGCCCCAGTCTTCTGCATCAAAGCAAATGAAATCTACACCATAGCTCAAAGAATCCTTCTGCAAAATTCGTGCTATCTCAAGCATTACTCCAACACCTGAAGCACCATCGTTAGCTGCATCAATGGCTGTCTTATGATTTGCTTCATCTGGATCATTGTCAGCCCATGGTCTAGCATCCCAATGAGCACAAAGAAGAATGCGCTTTTCTGACTCAGGATTATACTGCGCAATGATGTTTGTTGACTTCAACACAGTACCATCATAACCAGTGAGGTCAGCATTCTGCTCAATGACATCCATTCCAAAAGAACGGAATTTATCTGCTATCCACTGGCGGCAATCATCGTGAGCCTTGGAATTCATTACGCGAGGTCCAAAGTCACACTGCTTTTCGCAGTACAGAAAGGCGCTGTCCTCGCTAAAGTCTATCTTTATAGCTGCAACAGTGTCTTTGCTTTCGCCTTCTGCAGTGCTCTTGCTTCCCTTGCATGAGAAGGCTGTTGAAAGCAGAAACAAAGATAATATCAATAGATTAGTGTATTTCATATAGAGTGCAAAATTACAAATATTATGACTACTATCCAAAATTTTTTGGATTTTTCGTACTTTTATTTACTTCTCAAAGTGCTGATAATCCTTCTTTGTACCCCAATCGCCACCCCATTTGAAGCCATGCTTCTTGAAGATAGCCACTACTTCCGCAGTCAAG
The DNA here is from genome assembly GCA_045616725.1 of Prevotella sp. Classification (GTDB taxonomy): domain Bacteria; phylum Bacteroidota; class Bacteroidia; order Bacteroidales; family Bacteroidaceae; genus Prevotella. The sequence goes on from JAZLHI010000033.1 coordinate 26,678, forward strand.
GTATAAGGATATTTAGTCTTTCTACTAACATATTTATCTGCCGTAGCAGGCTGAAGAGTACCTTTCTTGTAAGCTGACTTACCAGTAGGATCAACCACAAAGCATGGATTATACAAGGTATTAATATCTATTGCCATACCTCTTGAATGCTTTGAAAGTCTCTTGCTGCCTTTCACCACACGATAGCAGAAGCATGAGCTGTTGTTATGGCGCATGGAAACCTCGTCGTCAGCATTGAAGTCGTCTATGAGTTTTACGCTCTGGATAGGATACTTTATCTTGTATAGCTCCTTGAAAATTTCAATCACATCATTTGCAATAGCCTTATTTACAACTATCTCGCCATTCTTCACGTTGCCTTCCGCATCGTAATGCTTCACACGAAGATAGCGCAGATCGCTAAGAGCAATGCTAGCTCCTTCCTTCGGATATGACTTTCCTATCATCCTTGCCTTCACACTATCAGTGATAGGAGAGATTGAAAATTCCTTCTGAGCTTGTATAGCAAGACTAAAGATAGCCAATAATATAGCTAATGATAACTTCTTCATTTTCAATAGTTTAAGAATACAGTAAAAATTCGTGGGATTTTTGGGTTAAAACTCCCACGGATTTTTTTTTATTTGTAAGAGTTTTTACCCAAAACTCCCACGTTTTTTTATATAAAGCGGGCTGAAAGCCCAATGAGCTACATAGCCCAATGGCAAGCGAAGCGGCGCCTTGGGTATTCCGTATAGTTTGTGGGGATACGCCCTGTAAGGGCAAAAGTATTGGTGCTCAGCGGATAGGGTGGACTTTTGCCCTTACAGGGCGCTGGTAAAGAATACCACACTCTAACACCCAGGGTGCCGCTTCGCTCTGCCCTGGGCTATGTAGCTATAAGCCTTTCAGGCTATACTTCCTGGTCTTTTTTACGACATCTCCAACATTTTGTTGATGCACTTCACAGCATCCTTGGCAATAGCCTCAGGAACATCCACTGTTGGCCACTCATATTTAAGGGCATTGTAGATCTTTAGAAGCGAGTTCTTCTTCATGTATTCGCACTCATTGCAAGAGCAACTGATGCCGCCTTCAGAGATTTCCGGTGGCACTGGGATGAAATTAACGTCCGGACAAGACTTCTGCATCTCATGAAGGATACCGCTTTCAGTTACAACGATGAACTCCTTTTCCTCAGGATGCTGCTGGCAATACTTGAGTATAACGGCTGTAGAGCCAATGATGTCAGCAGTTGCAAGCACAACACTCTTGCACTCTGGGTGAGCAAGGACCTTAGCTCCTGGATGTTCTTTCTTAAGCTTTGCTATCTCAGCTACTGAGAAACGCTCGTGAACATGGCAGCCACCATTCCAAAGAAGCATTTCCCTGCCAGTGACACTATTAATATATGAACCGAGGTTCTTGTCAGGACCGAAGATGATCTTTGCGTCCTTTGGAAGCTGGTCAACTACCTTCTTCGCATTTCCGGAAGTCACACATACATCTGTCAAAGCCTTAACGGCAGCGGTGGTATTAACATAACTTACCACCATGTGATCAGGATGCTCAGCCTTGAACACCTTCAGGTCTTCTGCATTGCATGAATCTGCAAGCGAACAGCCGGCAGTAAGGTCTGGGCAAAGCACCATCTTCTCAGGACAGAGTATCTTGCAAGTCTCTGCCATGAAGTGTACGCCACACATTATAATAATGTCAGCCTCAGTCTTCTGTGCCTGCTGTGCGAGAGCAAGGGAGTCGCCAACGAAGTCGGCAATTTCCTGAATGTCTCCTGTAGTATAATAGTGTGCCATGATGACGGCATTCTTTTCCTTGGCAATACGGCGGATCTCCTCTGCGAGATTCACGCCTTCCTGTACAGGCTCATCAATGAAGCCTTGGTTAATCCATGAGAATTTCATATTAAAAATTTATTTTACCCCACCCCTACCCTCCCCCCAAGGGAGGGAGTCTATTAATAGTTAAGTGGGGAAGTTATTATTTATAAGTATTATTCTTTCTCCCCTTGGGGGAGCCAGAAGGGTCTTTTCAACAATTAATTATTATAATCTTCTTTTTTCTTTATTTTTAGAAGAAATGATGATTATGATGATAGCTATGTTGATATGTTGATAACCTCTGTAACCCGTTGATAATCATATTTAAATTATCCACAATAGTCATGTTAATACTCGTTTCATAACTTTTGAGTTATCCACACTTTTGAGTTATCCACACCCAGAGTGTTCATAACTGCCAAGTTTTGCTACACTTATCAACAAGTTATCCACACACTTATCCACATACCCTACTTAATAAACCTTTCCACTTCTGAAGGAGCTATGTTGCGAGCTATGATCTTTCCGTTGGCATCCACAACTATATTGTCGCCAAGGCCATGGAGGTTTAGTGTCTTCATTATTGGACTGTTGAACATCTTCTCCTGACAGACAACGAAGAGTTTATTCTTTTCGCTGTCGTGGGGCTTGTTTGTTTGCTCGGCAGAGGCGTCAAGACTTATCTTTAGAGCATTGAAATTGTATATATCATCTGTGAGATACTGTCTGATGTTTCTGTCAAGTAGTGCCTCATAATCCCAGTTGGCACCAGCATATATTATGGTCTTCTTGCCTTTGATGGTTTCGTTGCTTATTGTCTTGCCTTCAACATCAGTGGCTGTAAACTTAGGGAGCATAACTGAAGTTTCTCCTTTACTCAATGCTTCCAAGTTTTGAATGAGTTCTGAAAGTATCCCATTATTAGGTTGCTTTGCCTTCAACTCCTTTGCATACTTCAGTGCCTTCTTATATTCTGGCTTCTGGCATTTTATGAAATACTTCTCTAGGAGCCAAACGGCAGTGAGACTTTCCGGATTCTTCTTAATGGTCTCTTCAGCTATTTTCTTAATGGCAGGAGGTGCCTTTTCGAATGTTTCCATTCGGAAAGTAGTCATTATCTCGTTGTCATCATTGCCATCTATTGTTAGTTTATTGAGCTGTTGTGCATTACCCTTCAAGTCAGCATCTTCTCCTGGTTCTGCAAAGACAGGAATTTCAGAGAAGTTTGGAAAGACGAGTATGAGCGTTCCCTTGCGTTCTATGGCGCGTTTGTATTCAAAACGACCACCTTTTATAAGTATTGTATCTATGTTTTGAATGAGTCCGTCGCTGCTATATACATAAATAGTGCCTTGGTCCATGTTCAAAAGTTGGCCTTCAAGTTCAAACTTATTGCCTCCTTTACATGCACCAATGGCAACCATCGCCAATGCTAATATTATAATTTGTATAGCTTTCCTTATTGTCATTTATTATTATATTTAGGGACATTATCCCCTCCTGTGGAGGGATCGGGGGAGGTCTTTACTTCTGCTTCTCGTACCAGTCGGTAAACTTTCCTATTATTTTCTCTCCTAACTTCAAATAGTTTTGAGTGATGGTAGCAAGAGCTTTGTTGCTTGCCTTAGCTTCTTCAGTCTGCTGGAAAGCGTTGATGGTTTTGAGATCTTGCTTTGTAATTATGCCGATTGCAGAATTGGCGTAAAGAGTTTCAAAGTTGTTGCTCAATGCCTCAAACATTGTATTCATCATGTTTGTCATCGTTTTCTTCTGCTCCTCGTCTTGGATTTGTCCAACAAGACTTGGCACCAAGCTATTGCGAGCATTGTCAATCAATGACTTCGAATTAGAAATTTCAATGTTCTTCTTCACGAGATCCATGTATTCAGAACTTACATTTTCATCAAGTTCCACAGCAGGAAGTTTCTGACCTGACATGAGACCCATGATATTGTTCATCAGATACTGCTGTGTAGCCTCCTGAATGTTCTTTGAAAGTTCTGTGTTCTTTGACAATACACTACCCATCACAGGATCTTTGTATGTCTTGATAAGAGAGTTTACCTGGTCGAGAGTCATATGCTTATAATACAGCTCAGCCATAATGCTGGTCATATCTTCATCAAACTGTGTGCTCAAGTATTTTTCAACTACAGGTGCAGCATCGCTTTCTCCCATGCCAAGCTGCGTGAGAAGATTTGTTAATGTGCCCTGCATATCCTCCTTGCCCATTTGTGCAGACGAAGGATCCACGCTTATTAACTCAGCGATAGCATCAATATATTCTTGTGACTGCGCAAACAAATTCATTGTGCCAGCCATCACAAACATCATTACGGAAAGGATAAACTTTTTCATAGCGTTCAATATTAGTTGATAGAAAATATTCTTATGTCATTTAGTATTTATGAATCACTGATAAAGCAAAAAAGCAATTCCGCTGTGTTTAGCGAAATTGCTTTTTCTGTAGTGCCGCGAGCGGGACTCGAACCCGCACGACCGTTTCGGGTCAAGGGATTTTAAGTCCCTCGTGTCTACCAATTCCACCATTGCGGCGACCCTTTTTTATGTGCTTTTATTCAAAGAGCTTTATTAAAGAACCTCTTGAATTTCGGCTGCAAAGGTAAGAAAATAAATTTGAATCCACACACTATTCTGCCATTTTTTTTAATTAATTAATGTTTTTATTTAAATATTATTTATAACTTTGCACCATAATAACTTGTGTTTCACTGCGAAACAAAGCGTGAAAAACATCACTATTATTATCATAATTAATTAGTTTTCAATAAATTAACTTTAGTTTGTTTCGTGTGAAACAGTAAATAAATGACCAAAGACGACGAACGCCTTGAGCGACTGAAAGCCATTGTGAGCGCTATGCCTCAAAAGCCTGGTTCTTATCAGTACTATGATGAGAACGGCACTATCATATATGTGGGTAAGGCTAAGAATCTCAAGAGTCGTGTGTCAAGCTATTTCCATAAGGAGGTGGACCGCTTCAAGACAAAGGTGCTTGTTTCTAAGATCCATAACATAACATACACTGTCGTTAATACTGAAGAGGATGCGCTGCTCCTTGAAAACAATCTTATAAAGAAGTATAATCCAAAATACAACATCCTTCTTAAGGACGGAAAGACATACCCTTCCATAGTCATCACAAAGGAATACTTTCCTCGAATCTTTTCCACACGAATTATAAACAAGAAGTTTGGCTATTACTTCGGACCATACTCTCACCTTGGCACGATGTATGCCCTCCTTGATCTCATAAAGAAACTTTACCACCCTCGTACCTGTCGCTACCCTATCACAGAGAAATCTGTCATGGATGGAAAGCATCAGACTTGTCTTGAATATCATATAAAGAATTGTGCAGCGCCTTGCATTGGCAAGCAATCGTATGATGACTATATGAAGAACATTCAGCAGGCTCGTGATATTCTTCGTGGCAATACCCGAGAAGTCCAAAAGATGATATATGCCGACATGATGAAGGCAGCCGAGGAACTCCGTTTTGAAGCTGCCGAAGAATTTAAGCGTAAGTATCAAATCCTTGATGGTTTTGTGGCAAAAAGTGAGGTTGTAAGCAATACTATAAATGATGTTGATGTGTTCTCCATTACGGACGATGAGCAGACAGCTTTCCTTAACTATATGCATGTGGCAAATGGTAGTATTAACCAGAGCCGCACATTCGAGATAAAGAAGAAGCTTGGCGAGACAAAAGAGGAAATACTTTCGCTATCCATACTTCAGATTCGTGAGGAGATGGGAAGTAAAGCGAAGGAAATCATCGTAGAAGAACTTCCAGAAACACAGTTTGAAGGCATAACTTACACCGTACCGCAGCGTGGTGATAAGCGTACTCTTCTTGAACTCTCCCAGCTCAATTGCAAACAATATCGCTTTGATCGCCTTAAACAAGCTGAGAAACTTAATCCTGAACAGCGCATTACACGCATTCTCAAGGAACTGCAGACAGCTCTTGGCATGGAAAAGCTTCCTTATACCATTGAATGCTTTGATAATTCAAACATATCTGGAGAAGATGCTGTTGCAGGTTGTGTTGTTTTCAAGGGAGCTAAGCCAAGCAAGAAGGACTATCGTAAGTATAATATAAAGACGGTGGAAGGTCCTGACGACTATGCTTCAATGAAAGAAGTTGTTAGTCGACGCTATTCGCGCATGATGGAAGAAGGCACTCCCCTACCCGACCTCATCATTACCGATGGTGGCAAGGGACAGATGGAAGTTGTGCGTCAGGTCATACAGGACGAACTACAAATAGATATTCCTATTGCTGGTCTTGCGAAGGATAATCGCCACCGCACTAATGAACTTCTTTTTGGCTTTCCACCGCTCACAGTAGGCTTAAAGACCACTTCTGAAGCCTTCAAAATGCTTACACGTCTTCAAGATGAAGTCCACCGCTATGCCATCACATTCCATCGTGACAAGCGTTCAAAGCATGCCCTTCATTCAGAACTTGACGATATTCCAGGCATTGGACCAAAGACAAAAGACCAACTTCTAAAGTCTTTCAAGAGTCTCAAGCGCATAAAAGAAGCCACAGAAGCCGAGCTTACTGCTGTAATAGGCTCTTCAAAAGCCAAAGTTCTCCACTCCTTTTTTCACATGAAACAATAAATTTTATATATTATGACAAACAAGTATGAAGATGTCCTGAAGCAGTATAACTGCAATCTCGACGACAACCAGATTCGCGATGCTGTAAAGCAGCTTATCGCAGAGAAAGTTCTTGAAAACGACACTCCAGAAGTAAAGAAATTCCTTCTCGGATCAGTGGAAATGACTACTCTCAAAACCACTGACAGTGATGCTTCCGTGATGGCTTTCACAGAACAAGTAAATAAACTTGACAACGAATATCCAGACCTTCCACATGTTGCTACAATATGCGTTTACCCTTGTTTTGCAGAGGCTGTAAGCCAAACTTTGCAGGTTGATGGCGTGGAAATAGCATGTGTTTCGGGCTCTTTCCCTTCTTCTCAGGCTCGTATGGAAGTAAAGGTAGCAGAGACAAAGCTCGCAATTGCTGACGGTGCTACTGAGATTGACATCGTTATGCCTGTAGGAAAGTTCCTCGAAGGTGACTATGAAGGCGTTTGTCAGGACATTCAGGAGCTCAAGGAAGCTTGCGGAGAGAATGTTCCTATGAAGGTTATCCTTGAAACTGGTTGCCTCAAAACAGCTTCAAACATCAAGAAAGCATCTATTCTTGCCATGTATTCTGGCGCTGATTACATTAAGACATCAACAGGAAAACTTGATCCTGCAGCCACTCCGGAAGCCGCTTATGTGATGTGCCAGGCTATTAAGGAATACTACAAAAAGACAGGTATTCAGATTGGTTTCAAGCCTGCTGGTGGCATGAATACTGTCATGGACGCAATCATTTACTATACTATAGTGAAGGAAGTTCTCGGCGAACAGTGGCTCACAAACAAGTGGCTTCGCCTTGGCACAAGCCGCCTCACAATGCAGCTTATAGACGAACTTACTAAATAAGGACCTAAATACCCCACCCAAACCCTCCCCACAAGGGAGGGCTTTTGTTCTCTTCTCTCGCATTTTTGCGAGAGTTTTTATTTCCCTTTTTAGTTTTTATTTCCCTTTTCTTTGCTATATCCCCAAAAAGTATTACCTTTGCAGCCAAGATGAACACACTAGAAGACATAAAGAAGCCTATTCAAGAAGAGTTTGAACAGTACATTTCGCTGTTCAACACTACCCTATCCCACTCTGATGAACTGCAGAACACCATATTCTCGCAGATAAAAGCGCGTGGAGGAAAGCGTCTTCGCCCTACCCTAACGCTCCTTATTGCGAAGGCTGTTGGCGAAGTTTCAGATAAAACGCTCCATTCTGCCGTAGCTCTTGAACTGCTCCATACAGCTTCTCTCGTGCATGATGATGTTGTTGACAATAGTGATGAGCGTCGTGGACAGGCTTCTATTAACTCCACAAATGGCAATAAACTGGCTGTTCTTCTTGGCGATTATATTCTTTCTACTGCCCTACTCTCTGCCGCTTCTTCTGGTGATGCGCAGCTTGTTTCCATCCTTGCACGCGTAGGACAAGTGCTTTCTGATGGCGAAATCCTCCAGCTTAAGAAGGATACAAACCTTGATATTGACTACAATACATACTATAAAATAATAGAACAAAAGACCGCTTCTCTCTTCCAGGCTTGCTGTGAAAGCGGTATTTTATCTGCCAATCTTTCTATTTCTACCTCTTATAATAACAATTCCACGACTAATCCTTCTGCACTTTCTTCGCATTCTTGCGAAGATCTCATACAAAATGCACGCGATTTCGGCAAGTATATAGGCCTAATTTTCCAAATTCGTGATGATATTTTCGACTATCTTCCAACAAAAGAACTTGGAAAACCAGCCGCAAAAGACATGCGAGAAGGCAAAATTACACTTCCTGCTCTATATATTCTCAATAATTTTTCATGTGAAACAATCGAAAAACTCGCATTTAAAGTTAAAGCAGGAACAATTACAGATGAAGAAATTGCCTATTTCATTGACTATGTTATCCAGCATAAAGGCATTGAATATGCAGAGCAAAAGATGCAAGAATTCGCTGAAAATGCCCATTCTCTCGCTGATAAAATCACACAAAAACCAGCCGAAAACGCTGCTCTCCACGCTCTCGTAAACTTCTTCGCACAGAGATCTTTATAGATATTGCTAAATGTAGGGCGAGGATTTCCGAGCCGTAATTAACAAAATACTTACATATTGCGGCTCAGAAATCCTCGCCCTACACCTTAAGTAAATTTAAATTTCTTAATAATAACTACTGTTCCCGGCGCTTTTCCGCCGGGCTTCATCCTTTTCCGCATGAAACTCTTCCTCATCGACGCTTACGCCATCATTTATCGCAGCTATTACGCGCTGATAAAGAACCCTCGTATTAACTCAAAAGGCGTTAATACTTCTGCTATTATGGGTTTCTGCAACACACTAAACGAGGTGTTGAAGAAGGAAAATCCTACGCATATAGCCGTCGCTTTCGACCCTAAAGGTGGCACTTTCCGTAGCGAAATGTATCCTGAATACAAGGCGCAGCGCGAGAAAACACCAGAGGATATCCACAATTCAGTGCCTGTAATCAAGGACATTCTTCGTGCTATGAACATAGAGATTCTTGAGGTTCCAGGCTATGAGGCAGACGATGTTATTGGTACTTATGCAACACTCGCTGGAAAGGGTGGGGTAGAGACCTTTATGCTCACTCCAGACAAGGATTATGCACAGCTCGTATTAGATAATGTACGCATGTATAAGCCTCGTTTTGGCGGTGGTTATGACATCCTAGGACCTGCTGGAGTATGCGCAAAATATGGCATTCAGCACCAGGATCAAGTCATTGATTTGCTCGGTCTTATGGGCGATTCTGCCGATAATATCCCGGGTTGTCCTGGAGTAGGGGAGAAGACAGCTGTGAAGCTCATCAACGAATTTGGAAGCGTCGAGAACCTTCTCAAAAGTACAGATAAATTGAAGGGTGCACTTCAGAAAAAGATTGTAGAGAATGAAGACAAGATACGTCTTTCGTATGAACTTGCAGTCATAAAGAAAGATGTGCCAACTGATTTTGATATTGAAAAACTTCAGCGAAAGGAAATCAATGAAGAGGAATTGAAGAAGATATTCGATGAACTTGAGTTCCGCACTCTTCTCGATAAGTTCCTTGGAAGAAAATCCATAGTTGTTCAGACAGAGCAAAAGTCCGAGTTAAAGTCAAAGTCAAGGTCAAAGTCGGCTTCAAAGTCCGAAAATACCCCCGATTTATTCGCGCTTTTTGCGCCCGAGAGTACGGAAGACGAAAAAAACGGCGCTCTCAGAGGGGAATATTTAGGTACTTCGGAGACTAAAGAGCTTAATAATGAGCAAGTTAGAGCAGATTTTTTGCAAAATTTTTCTGCAAGGAAAATTCTCCTTCTAGATGCACTAGAGCCTGTTTTTGGCGATTTTTGGCAAAAAATGGGTGAAAATGCCGAAATTTCCTCAGATTTCCAGAAAATCATTGATTTTGTAAAAAATCCGGAAATTGAGAAAGTCTCGATGGACATGAAGCAGCAAATCAAAAAATTTGCTGATTTAGGCATCGAACTTCAAGGACCACTCTTCGACACAACCATTGCCCAATATCTCATCCAACCGGAAATTCGCCCTCGCAAGGATTTTGCCCTCGACTCACTTTTCGATGTAAAGGAGAAGCTTGAGGCAGAACTTAAGGAAAAGGAAGCATACGAACTCTTCCGCGAAATTGAGATGCCGCTCGTGCCTGTTCTTGCAGATATGGAGAAGGAAGGCGTTTGTCTAGATACCGAAAGCTTGAAGGAAACAAATCGAAAGTTCAACGATCGACTTGCAGAGATAGAAGCAAAGATATATGAGCAAGCTGGTCAGCAGTTCAACATATCATCGCCACGACAGGTTGGCGACATACTTTTCGGCAAACTCCGTCTCGTTGAAAGACCAAAGAAGACAAAGACCGGACAGTATGTTACATCAGAAGATGTGCTCAATTCCTTGAAGTCAAAACATCCGATTGTTGAAAATATCCTCAATTATCGTGGTCTCAAGAAGCTCGTTGGAACGTATGTTGAAGCACTTCCGAAGCTTATAAACCCTAAGACCGGACATATTCATACTAGCTTTAACCAGACCGTTACAGCTACTGGTCGCCTTAGTTCCAGTGATCCGAACCTGCAGAACATTCCTGTTCGTTCAGAGGACGGCAAGGACATTCGTCGTGCCTTCGTGAGTAGGGTAGGGGAGGAGTTCTTCTCTGCCGACTATTCGCAGATAGAACTGCGCATCATGGCGCATCTTTCTGGCGATAAACACATGGTGGAAGCATTCAATAGCGGACAGGATATTCACGCTGCTACAGCCGCAAAGATCTACAAAAAAGACATCTCTGAGGTTACTAAAGAGGAACGTAGCAAGGCTAAAAGTGCCAATTTCGGTATCATCTATGGCATTTCAGCCTGGGGACTCGCAGAAGGTCTTGGCATTGATCGTAAGGAAGCTAAGGCACTCATCGATGGATATTTTGAAAGTTTCCCACAAGTAAAGCAATTCATTGACAGTCAAGTGGATAAAGTTCGTGAAACAGGCTATGCAGAAACCATGTATCACCGTCGCCGTTACCTCCCAGACATCAATTCCGGCAATGGCACTGTGCGTGCTTTTGCAGAGCGAAATGCAGTCAATGCCCCTATCCAAGGCACCGCTGCCGACATCATGAAGCTTGCTATGGTGCGCGTCTATAACCGCATGAAAACCAGCGGATTGCAGTCAAAACTCATCCTTCAGGTGCACGACGAACTGAACTTCACTGTCGTTCCATCAGAAAAGCAGCAGCTCGAGAGCATCGTCCTTGAGGAAATGCAGAATGTCTGCACCCTCCGCGTCCCACTAATCGCCGATGCCGGTTGGGGCAAAAACTGGCTTGAAGCGCATTAATTCATGCAAGAAAGGCTTCTAAAACTGCCACGAATACGACCCATAACAGCCACGAAAACGACCCAAAAGTCCCACGAAAAATTCCTCATTTCTCTGGCGACAAAATAATAACTACTCCTCACTCCTCACCCATCGCCATAACACGTTGACATTCAACGCTATATGCGGTGAGGAGTTGGTGAGGAGTCAAAAACCACTCCTCACCCCATTAACCCATTGACCCTCAGCTTATTACGAGCCAAAGGTGAGGAGTGAGGAGTCAACGTCAAAATTCTTCCACGAATTTTCATTTGCCACCTACATTCTACACCAATACCATCTAATACGCTGATTCTCAGCATCTTATTCAGGTGTAGGGTAAAAAGCCCCCTACACCTCCCCTACACCCTTATAACTATCTGATTATCAAACTAATAGATAGCATTGGTGTAGGGTGTAGGGTATTTTTTATTTCTCCAGAGTTCATATTCCAACCAGCTCAATCCCCTCCCTCTTTTTAAGTAATCCTTCTCCCTCTTACAAGAAAATCTTATACTAAATCAAAGATTTCCTTGATTTTTCTTGTGTGTTTGATATAAAATAACTACTTTTGCAGATGATTGACTATTCAAATATACTGATATCAATCAGTAGAGTATAAGAATTAGATGAATAATACCATAATATCACACATAAAAAAGATAGGCGAGCAATTTGAAATACAAAGCAATGACGACCATCAGCAAGGGGTAGCAGAACTTGCTGAAAGATTTGCCGATGACTTTGGTATGGGCTGCTGGGGGCGTATACTTGGGCTACTTCATGATAAAGGAAAAGAGAAGAGTGATTTCCAGAATTATATTCGCAAGGTATCAGGATATGATGAAAATGTCTCTGGATGGACAGATAAAAGTCATGCTTATGTGGGCGGTCTCATCGCTTGCAAATTATACAAAACAATGGCTCCTTTATTGGCAAATCCAATAATTGGTCACCATGCGGGATTGTATGATTTCAATGAATTAGCCCTAATGCTTACGAAGAACATTCCTGAAGAAGTTTACACGAATGTTGAAAAAGTCAGCATATCCTTACCATCTTTTATGGTAGAAAAGAAAGTTCAACCGCAAGACTTTCATCATCTTGTACGATTATTGTACTCATGTCTTGTTGATGCGGACTTTCTTGATACCGAAAGATTCATGAATGAAGAGGCATTTAATCTGCGTGGTGGCAAAGCTTCACTTACGGAATTATTGCCTAATCTTGAATCATTTCTTGCCAACCTGAAGCAAAAGGCAGCAGATACAGAGGTCAATCGCATACGCCAACAGGTTCAGAATGCTTGCATTGAGAAATCAGAAAAGGAAAAAGGCTTTTACAGTCTCACCGTTCCAACAGGAGGTGGAAAGACACTTTCTTCACTTGTATGGGCAATGCGTCATGCTGTTTTTCATGGTATGAACCGCATAATCATAGCCATTCCTTACACAAGTATCATTGTTCAGACAGCTGCTATTTTGAAAGGCATCTTTGGAGAAGACAATGTTCTGGAACATCATAGTAATTTCGATTATGACAACATAAAAGACAGCAAACTGCGACATCAGACAAGACTTGCTACGGAGAATTGGGATTATCCAATAGTAGTCACTACCAATGTGCAGCTGTTTGAGTCTATGATGTCAAACAAATCTTCTGATTGCCGCAAACTCCATAACATCTGTAATAGTGTTGTAATACTGGATGAGGTACAGACCCTGCCAACAGATTTTCTCCAACCTATTGTAGATAGCCTGAAGACCTATCAGAAACTTTTCGGGACTTCCGTGTTACTTACTACAGCAAGCCAACCAGTATTGAGTGGCTTGATAGAAGGTTGCAATCCAACATGCAAGTTTCAGGGTATTGAGCAGATACAAGAGATTGTACCTGACGAGCTAAATCTGCATGATAAGTTGCGTCGTGTACAATTAAGCATTGACAATGAATCCAAGACATACGATGAAATTGCTGAGAAACTATCACAACATGATCGTGTTTTATGCATTGTCAACACCCGAAAAGACGCAAAGGAAATCTTTGACCGCCTGCCAGACGAAGGCATTACCTTGCATCTTTCGCGTATGATGTGCCCTGACCATGTGAGTGAAACGATAAATAAGGTTAAGGAATCGTTGGCAGACAAACGTAATACAGTCATTCGCGTTGTGGCAACACAATTGATTGAGGCAGGTGTTGATATTGACTTCCCTGTGGTCTATCGACAGGAATCAGGACTTGACTCTGTCCTTCAAGCGGCTGGTAGATGCAATCGCGAAGGAAAGAATGACATTTGTACTACTTATGTGTTCAGCATCAAGGATAGAAACCTTTATGGAAGCATGAAGGATGGCAACTATGCACGAAAGTCTCTTAATGAAAACTCCGATTGGTTTGCCCCTTCCACGATGACAGAGTATTTTAAGCAGCTATATTGTCGCTGTGAGACTTTTGATGAAAAAGACATCAAACACTATCTATACAAGCCAACAGGACTCATGTTTGAAACTGCTTCACATGAATTCCGACTTATTGATGACAGTAGTACATCCGTCATTGTCTGTTGGAAAAATAGTCTTGAATTAGTAGAACAACTGAAAGCTGAAGGACCATCCTATCCTTTGATGAAAAGGCTATCAAAGTATAGTGTCAATGTGCGGCAAGGCGACATGAAGAAACTCGTGGATATTGGTACAGTGGAAGAAATCTTGGATGGCATATATGTTATATCAGACAAGGCTCAATATGACATGAAAGTCGGATTGTTGACAGACAATCATTGGTTAGAAGAAATACATATAATATAGGAAATATGGAATATACTGATAAGGAATATTGCTTGGAAGTATGGGGTGACATGGCATGCTTTACTCGCCCTGAACTGAAGGTGGAGCGTGTTAGCTATGATGTCATAACGCCATCAGCAGCTCGTGCCATCTTTGAAGCGGTCTTTTGGAAACCTGCCATCAGGTGGCAAATCACAAAGATAGAGGTGCTGAATCCAATCAAATGGACTTCTATACGCCGTAATGAAGTGGGAGCTGTTAGCAAGACTCCTATTTACATAGAGGACAAGCGTCAGCAGAAGAACTCACTCTTGCTCAAGGATGTTCATTACCGCATTTGGGCAAAGCTTGTATTCATACCTCTTCGCGACCGTAAAAATGAGAAGCGCCAAGGTGGACAAGACGAGAATCCTATGAAATACTATGAAATGTTTGAACGTAGAGCCAACAAGGGACAATGTTTCACTCAGCCATATTTGGGATGCCGCGAGTTCTCTGCCTCCTTCCGATTGGTAGATGTAAATGCCAGTGAGTTGCAGCCTGCCATAGCGGAGGACAAAGACCTTGGCATTATGCTCTACGATATGGACTTTGCAGCAAATGCACAAAAGCCCGATGCCATGTTCTATCGTGTAGAGATGAAGCAGGGCACCATCATTGTTCCACCATTAAATAGTGAGGAGATACTACGATGATACTGAAAGCATTGTATGATTATTACCATAGATGCGAAGATCTTCCTGCTATGGGTATGGAGTCAAAGCAGATAGGTTTTGTAATTGTTATAAACAAGGAAGGACAATTTATCAGAATAGAGGATTGCCGCATCAGCAAAGATGAGGCTCGCACATTTCTTGTAAAGAAAAGTGTTGGCAGATCAAGTGCACCTGTTGCTAATTATCTTTATGATAACAGTGCATATGTGTTAGGTTATTCTAACAAGGAGAATGGCAAGGAACAACTCTATTTCGATACATTCAAAGCGAAAGTTGAAGAGATACTAAGCCTCTATCCAAACAATACAGATATTCAAGCTGTAAATCTCTTTTATACGAAGTCAAGGGAAGAAATTGTTGAGCAGGTTAAACATGACCCACTTTGGGAAGACGTAATAAAGAATCTGTCAAAGAAATACTCATTCTTTACTTTTAGAATAGATGGAGATACTAAAGTCGTTGCCCAGAAAAAAGAGATTCTTGACCTTGATACTGATACTATAGATGGCAATGAAGTATGTTTGATAACTGGTAATCGTGGTAAGGCGGTAGAAACAACAACGGCTACAATGATAGCAGGAAGCCAGGCTACGGCAAAGTTGGTATCTTTTCAAATAAAGTCAGGATATGATTCCTATGGCAAGCAAAAAGGATACAATGCCCCTATATCAGAAGCTGCAGAGTTTGCATATACTACAGCATTAAACGCTTTGCTTGCAAAAGGATCTCACAATAAGTTCATGGTAGGCTCTCGCACCTTTGTGTTCTGGGCATCATCAAATAATGAAGCCTCAAAGAAGGCGGAAGAAAGTCTCTTTGACTTATTGGGATTTGTGGAAAATGATGACGACCCTAACCGCAGAATAGAGAATGTGCGAGCTGTGTTCAAGTCAATCTATTCGGGGCAACTGAAGACCACATTGGATAATAATGATAAATTCTATATCTTGGGACTTGCGCCAAACTCCGCTCGTATAGCAGTTATCTATTGGTCGGAAATACCAATCAAAGAATTTGCAGAAAAGATTTGCCGACACTTTGAGGACATGGAAGTGGTAGACACCCGCAAGGAAAAGAAACCTTACATGGGTATAAAGGATATGCTTTCTACGGTTACTCTTGGAGGAAAAGCTTCCGATGCCACCCCAAACCTTCCCGATGCAATAGTAAAAAGCATCTTTGAAGCATTACCATATCCTTACACTTTATTTTCATCTTGCATACGTCGTATACGTGCAGAAGTAAATAAAGAATTAAATGGCAAAAAACTTAATCCTGTCACGATTACTCGTGCTGCCATACTGAAAGCTTATCTCAATAGAACAAACGATAATAACAATAAACAAATAAATATTATGTTAGACAAAGAAAACACTAATCCTGGTTATCTATGCGGAAGACTCTTTGCCGTAATGGAGAGCCTACAGTATGCAGCAAATGGTCAAGACTCCATTCGCTCAAGTTACATGAATGCGGCATCGTCAACTCCGTCTGCTGTATTCTCTACTATTATGAAATTGTCAAACAATCATTTCAGCAAATTAGCAAAAGACAAGAAAGGTCTTGCCATATTCTTTGACAAACAGAAAGAAGAGATAATCTCAATGTTTAATGAGTTTCCAGACACTTTGGACTTGCAGGAACAAGGTCGATTTTTCCTTGGGTATTATCATCAGAAGAATCATCAGGAGAATCAAGAAACAGTATAATAACAATTATAAACATATTATTATGTCAGAACTTAAGAACAAAATTGATTTCATCTACATTTTTGATGTACAGGATGGTAATCCTAATGGTGATCCAGATGCAGGTAATCTTCCACGTGTTGACTCAGAAACAGGCATGGGACTTGTAACAGATGTTTGCTTAAAGCGTAAAGTACGCAACTATGTACAGATTTTAAAAGCTGGAGAACAGGGTAATGATATTCTTGTAAAATCAAAAGAAATCTCAGGCGAAGAAACTTTTATAAATGGAGAAATTCGTAAGATGTACAAAGAAGACCTTGGACTTGACCTTAAGGTAAAGGAAAAAGCACCAGCAGAGAAAGTTGCAGGTGGTCGCGAGGCAATGTGCAAACGTTTCTTTGATGTCCGCACATTTGGCGCAGTTCTTTCCACAGGTGCAAATGCAGGTCAAGTACGTGGTGCAGTACAGATGACATTCGCTCGATCACTTGATAAAATAGTAGCAGAAGAACATGCTTTAACAGTATGTGCTGCAAGAGATGAGGACAAAGCATACGACTCTCAAGTAGGTATTCAGGGACGCAAAGCTACAGTCCCTTATGGTCTTTATGTTTGTCATGGCTTCATCTCTGCAAATCTTGCTAAGCAGACAGGTTTTGATGAGGCAGACCTTGAACTTTTTTGGCAGGCTCTGATAAACATGTTTGATGTTGACCGTTCTGCTGCACGTGGTTTGATGAGTGCTCAGAAACTTATAGTTTTCAAGCATGACTCTATACTTGGCAATGCTCCTGCAAACAAACTCTTTGACCTTGTGCAAATAGAGAAGGTATGCGATGGAGCACCACGCAAGTTCTCTGACTACAAGGTTACAATAGCAGAATGTCCATACGAAGGCGTCTCTGTTGAAGAAAAGATTTAACTGTTCAATGACATACGCAGAAGATGACATGCTTATGTTGTCGGGGATACAGCACTTTGTGTTTTGCCCCCGACAATGGGCGCTGATACATATTGAACAGCAGTGGAAAGAGAACGTTTCTACTGTTGAAGGTCAGATACTTCATCAAAGGGTTGACGATCCGACTCAGCGTATGCTAAACAGCGATACTATAACTCTCCGAGCCGTTCATATAGCATCCAAGCGTTTGGGGCTGTATGGCATATCCGATGCCATAGAACTCCATCACACAGAGGATGAGCAGAACTCCATTACTCACCACAGATACAAAGGGCATTTTATTCCGCATCCAGTGGAGTATAAACGAGGACACCAAAAAGTGAATGATTGTGACATCATGCAGCTTGTGGCGCAAGTGATGTGTTTGGAAGAAATGTATGATGTGAAGATTCCTTCAGCTTCGCTCTTCTATTGGGAAGTTAGGCGCAGGGAGGAGATAGAAATCACTGATGAACTACGAAATGACGCAGAACATTATGCTAAGGAAATGCACCGCATCTATTCCGAGCGATTCACGCCCCCTGCATCACCAGGACCAAAATGCAGGAAGTGTTCACTTCATGATATTTGTATGCCGGATATGAAGAACAATGTCAACAACTATCTAAAACGACTGATGGAATGAGAAAACTGCTGAATACATTATATGTTACGACTCCGGAGTCCTACCTTAGAAAAGATGGGATGAATGTTGTAATAACAATCGACCAGAAGGAGGTCTTCCGCATTCCTATCATCAATATTGAAGGCATTGTGACCTTTGGATACATGGGAGTCAGCCCTGGTCTTATGAAGCTATGTGTGGACAACAATGTGTCGCTTTGTTTCATGTCGCCGTCAGGACATTTCCTGTCTCGGGTGCAAGGTCCTGTCAGGGGTAATGTGCTCTTGCGCAAGAAACAATACCAACTGAATGAGGACTATGATTTCTCTCTTGGAATAGCACGCATCTTTATAGCAGGAAAGATTCAGAACTATCGTAACATTGTTCGCCGTGCAATCAGGGATAATGGACAGAACGAACTTCTAGAAGAAGCTGCGGAATGGCTCAAGCGCAATCGCGACAAAGCCTTGAATGCGAAATCGCCTGAAGAACTACGAGGAATAGAAGGAGATGCTGCCAATTCATACTTTGCAGTATTCAACGAACTGATCTTGAAGCAGAAAAAGGATTTTGTCTTCAACGGAAGAAATCGCCGTCCGCCACGCGATGAGGTAAATGTATTGCTCTCTTTCATATATACTCTCATTGCCAATGATATGACCGCTGCCTTGGAAGGTATAGGCATTGATCCTTATGTCGGCTTTTTCCATACCATACGCCCTGGACGGGCTTCTTTGGCTTTGGATATGATGGAGGAATTGCGAGCTTACCTTGGCGATCGTCTTGTGCTATCAATGATAAATCGTCAGCAGATAACTGCAAAGGATTTTATCAGACAAAACGACGATATGCTTCTACTTACTGACAACGGTCGTAGAAAAGTCATTGCCGCATGGCAAGAGCGAAAGAAGGAAACCATTACTCATCCTTTCCTGCAAGAGAAGATGCCTATAGGTCTGCTACCTCATATACAAGCGCAGTTACTTGCTCGTTTCCTCCGAGGCGACCTAGACAATTATCCTGTATTCATTATTAAATAATCCGAGTGTTATGATGGTATTGATAACATACGATGTTGAAACTTCTTCTACAAACGGTGCGAGAAGGCTTCGACGAGTGGCTAAAGCGTGTGAGGATTATGGAATACGAGTACAGAACTCTGTCTTTGAATGCCTTCTTGACCCTTCGCAGTTTTCTATGTTGAAACACAAGCTTTCCCAAATAATAGATAAGGAATCAGATAGCATCCGTTTCTATTTTATGGGGAATAGTTGGGACAGACATATAGAACGAATGGGAAAGGCTGAGCAATTGAATCAGGATTCTTGTTTGATATTATAGTATTTGCGAACCTATAGTGTTGCATGAATTCCTATTTCTTTCGCACATACTGATTATCAAGCATATACAAATTGAAATAAGAATAATGTCTAATAAATAAAAGCGTTAATCTATGGCTTCGCAAAAAGCCATACTTAACTATTTGATATAAGCACATTTAGCTTATATACAGTCGCCCCTCGCAAGAGGGGTGTGGATTGAAACTTCGGTTACAACCTTGCGATGATAGGCGGGGACCGTCGCCCCTCGCAAGAGGGGTGTGGATTGAAACATACTGGAGCACATATCTCAAGAGATTAAGCGAGTCGCCCCTCGCAAGAGGGGTGTGGATTGAAACATCGGGAACGGAAGATTTTAATAAGTCTGCCTTGCGTCGCCCCTCGCAAGAGGGGTGTGGATTGAAACAAAGAAAAATCCTCTACTATCCTCGCGGACGGTAGTCGCCCCTCGCAAGAGGGGTGTGGATTGAAACTTCGTGGAGATACCGAGTGCAATAGTGACTGGCGCGTCGCCCCTCGCAAGAGGGGTGTGGATTGAAACTTGCTCCCTTGCCTATGGCTTGCTCTCGTGACTTGTCGCCCCTCGCAAGAGGGGTGTGGATTGAAACTTGTTAAGACAGCGGAGGTGGTGCATCATCTGCCGTCGCCCCTCGCAAGAGGGGTGTGGATTGAAACGTCCAGGAATTGATCTATCGCCTTGTCGCGGTCGGGTCGCCCCTCGCAAGAGGGGTGTGGATTGAAACTCCATGTTGCGGTTGAAGTTCGCCTCGCAGAAGTCGCCCCTCGCAAGAGGGGTGTGGATTGAAACTGTGATTTCTGTGATTTCGTATAACGTGTATAAGTCGCCCCTCGCAAGAGGGGTGTGGATTGAAACTAAAAAATGATGGATGTGTCAACGGATAGCTTAGTCGCCCCTCGCAAGAGGGGTGTGGATTGAAACTCAAAGGTGACATCGCCGTGGGTGTAGAAGGAAGTCGCCCCTCGCAAGAGGGGTGTGGATTGAAACTGTCATACTTGACAATCTTTTGCCAGTAAAAGGTCGCCCCTCGCAAGAGGGGTGTGGATTGAAACACGTGTGCAATTAGACTCTGCTACTCTTAACCGGTCGCCCCTCGCAAGAGGGGTGTGGATTGAAACTTCCACTGCTGCTGAGAATAGCAAAGGGATTGCTGTCGCCCCT
Organism: Prevotella sp.; assembly: GCA_045616725.1. GTDB lineage: Bacteria > Bacteroidota > Bacteroidia > Bacteroidales > Bacteroidaceae > Prevotella. The sequence continues at coordinate 47,315 of JAZLHI010000033.1, forward strand.
CGCAAGAGGGGTGTGGATTGAAACTACCACGAGGTCGTGACAGGCTTTGAGCAATCCCCGTCGCCCCTCGCAAGAGGGGTGTGGATTGAAACGTTAAATTGGATGTCGCCCGTCCGAGGGCTATAATGTCGCCCCTCGCAAGAGGGGTGTGGATTGAAACTCCATTGGTCCTACTACACTGATAAGGTCAATGATGTCGCCCCTCGCAAGAGGGGTGTGGATTGAAACGTGGGTAATTTGTGATAATTCGTGTTTATAAAGTCGCCCCTCGCAAGAGGGGTGTGGATTGAAACAAGGTTTCGTGGTTTCGTTGTTTCGTGAAATCGTCGCCCCTCGCAAGAGGGGTGTGGATTGAAACTTGCGGTCGGCCTTGTTGTAGGCAAGGCGCAGGCGTCGCCCCTCGCAAGAGGGGTGTGGATTGAAACTTTACGAGGGTATATCCTGCACCAGCGAAGAGCAAGTCGCCCCTCGCAAGAGGGGTGTGGATTGAAACACCTTACAGCGGATTCCGTTCGCAGAACTCACGGTCGCCCCTCGCAAGAGGGGTGTGGATTGAAACTCATCGGTAGAGAACACGATGATAGTGTTCTGCGTCGCCCCTCGCAAGAGGGGTGTGGATTGAAACAAGAATCCTGACCTCCGCAATGGTGATGAAGACCCGTC
>JAZLHI010000034.1:0-6017 GCA_045616725.1 Prevotella sp.
TGAGATGCATCGGCGCAGACAACCCTGACAACGCTACCGTACAGAACATCCGCAACATCCACATCAACGCTCGCGGAACGGGTAAGTTCTCTTCTGCTCAGCTCCGCCAGAAGTGCAAGTTCAAGGAGATGGATGAGTACAGTCGTTAAGTTCCGCTCTTTGAGCGAGGCTAATGGGTAATGGGTAATGGATAAGCCCCCTCTTGATTATGGGAGGGGGCTTTTTTTGTTACACTACTCCTTGCGCTAGCATATAGAAATACCTTGCGCAAGTAGTTACACTACTCCTTGCGCTAGCATAGCCTTGGCTACCTTCATGAAGCCGGCGATGTTGGCGCCTTTTACATAGTCGATATAGCCGTCTGGCTGTTTTCCGTACTTTATGCATTGCTCGTGTATGCTGCTCATGATCATGTGGAGACGGTCGTCAACTTCCTTCTCGCTCCAAAGGAGTCGCATGGAGTTCTGTGTCATCTCAAGACCTGATGTTGCCACGCCACCAGCGTTCACAGCCTTTCCAGGAGCGAAAATCTTGTGGTTTGCCACGAAAAGTTCTGCCGCCTCTGCCGTACAACCCATGTTTGAAACCTCTGCAATACAAAGTGTTCCGTTATCTATAAGCTGCTGAGCGTCATCGCCATTCAGCTCATTCTGCGTAGCACAAGGCAGGGCTATATCCACTTTTACCTCCCAAGGTTTCCTTCCTTCAAAGAACTTAGCCTCTGGGAATTCATCTGCGTATGGCTGAACAATATCATTTCCGGACGCACGAAGCTCGAGCATATAGTCAATCTTCTCACCAGAGATGCCAGCCTCGTCAAGGATATAGCCGTCAGGACCAGAGATAGTAATGACCTTCGCACCAAGTTCAGTTGCCTTCTTTGCCGCTCCCCAAGCCACGTTTCCAAAGCCAGAAATGGCAACGGTCTTTCCCTTTATGTCATGTCCATGCGTGCGAAGCATTTCGTCAACAAAGTAGAGTGCTCCATAGCCTGTAGCCTCTGGACGAATGCGACTTCCACCCCACTCTATTCCCTTGCCTGTGAGCACGCCTGAATATTGGTGCTTGAGTTTCTTGTATTGTCCGAAGAGATAACCTATTTCACGAGCGCCAACGCCAATATCACCAGCTGGAACATCCTCGTCAGGACCAATGTGGCGGTAGAGTTCATCCATGAAAGCATGGCAGAATCGCATCACTTCGTTATCGCTCTTGCCACGAATAGAGAAGTCAGAACCGCCCTTTCCTCCTCCCATAGGAAGTGTTGTCAAGGCATTCTTGAACGTCTGTTCAAAGCCAAGGAACTTAAGGATGGAAAGATTAACCGAGGCGTGGAAACGAAGACCGCCTTTATAAGGACCGATAGCGGAATTGAACTGCACACGATAGCCGAGATTCACCTGAACCTCTCCCTTGTCGTCAACCCACGGAACGCGGAAGGTTATGATGCGCTCCGGCTCAACAAGACGTTCGATAATCTTCTTCTTCTCAAACTCTGGGTGCTGGTTGTAAACATCTTCTACAGAGACCAACACTTCCCTAACTGCTTGTAGATACTCAGCTTCGCCCGGATGCTTTGCCTCCAGACGGCTCATTATTTCCTGTACTTTCATGGTTATAAAAGGTTTTGTTTAGATAGTTGTTTTTCTAAGGGCAAAGTTACTAAACTAAAACATACTAACAAACTTTTCTCCGACTTTCTTCAAATATAGTTTGATTTGACATAAAACAAGGCGCAAATTGTATCATACAGTTTACAATTTACGCCTAATTCCATTTTTACGCCTTACTCTTCTTAAGGAACGTGACTACACTCTCGGGCACAAGTCCTTCGATGGATTCTCCTTCTTTCAATCGACGGCGAATTTCCGTGCTACTGATGTCATAAAGACCGGTATTGAAGAAATGGACATTCTCTGGGAGTTCGTCTTCGTTTATCTCATAGCCAGGACGCGGATAGATGCCAAGTTCGAAATCTTTCAGTATGTCTTCGCTACGATACCAACGGGAGAAAAGAAGCCAGTTGTCGGCACCGATAAGAAGTACAAACTCATGCTGCGGATATTGCTTCTTGAGTTCGTTGAGCGTTATCCACATGTACGAAGGCTTTGGCAAATGGAATTCCACATCGCAAGGCTTCAAACGAGGATGGCTTTCAAGAGCTTTCTCCGCTATCTCAAAGCGCAGTTCGTCTGGCCAAAGGTCAGCCTTCTGCTTGAGAGGGTTCTGCGGAGAGATTACAAACCATATCTCATCCACAAAACCAGTTTGCAGAAGTTCCTCAGCTATGGATATGTGACCGTTGTGAATGGGATTATACGAGCCACCGAAGATACCGACACGAGACATTAGACGATTTGGGGATTTGATGATTTGACGATTTGATTTAAGATTTTCATTAGGATTTTCGTTCGGATGTCGAGCGAAGCGATCCTCAAAAAAAAACCTTCTTATAGCGAGGTATTCGAGCGCATTTTAGTAAGGATTTTTATTTTAGATTATTTATCCTCACTAAAATCTTCAACGAAAATCTCGACTGAAAATACGCTCCAGTTCGTCGCTTTTTGGGACTTTTTTTAAGGGGATCGTCGCAAGCTCCTCGAAATCTCAACTAAAATCCTGAACAAAATTCGTTAAATGATTAAACGAGTTTTCAACATTTTAAATTATACCCAACTGATTAAGGAAAACCAGCAAGATTGCCACAGGACAGAAGAACTTGATAAGAAAGAGATAGCACTTGAAGAGCTTGCCCTTGTATGTTCCGTCATTCGTGAATTCTGCGCGTATTCTGTCGCGTGGTCCAAACCAACCGAGGAAGATGCAAGTGAGGAAACCGATAATAGGCAGAAGAATCTGACCTGTAGTATAATCAAAGAAGTCAAAGAGTGACATTCCAGCCACCTGAAGCCAACTCCAATCGCCAAGGGAAAGTGAGCAGAATGTGCCGATAACCATAGCAACACCTGTCACGATGGCAGCCGCCTTCTTTCTACTCATGTCAAACTCCTCGTGAACGAAAGCCGTAGCCACCTCATGAAGAGACATCAGGGATGTAAGGGCTGCAAGAGAAAGCAACGAATAGAATGCAAGCGAAACGATAACGCCAACAGTAGGCATAGCCGAGAACGCCTGGTTGAACACATTAGGAAGCGTTACGAACACCAAAGAAGCACCTGAGTCAGGGCTTACTCCTACGGCAAAGGCTGCTGGGAAAATCATCATGCCTGCGAGTATTGCCACCATACTGTCGAGCAAACTTATCTGTACAGCAGTACGCGTAAGGTTTGTCTCACGAGAGAAATATGAAGCGTAAGTACAGACACAACCCATGGCTATAGAGAGCGAATAGAATGACTGTCCCATGGCTGCAAGTACAGCATCTTGAGTAAGCTTGGAGAAATCAGGAAGGAAAAGGAACTCCAATCCCTTCATGGCACCAGGAAGCATGCACGAAGCAACGACGATGATGAGCAAGAGAATGAAGAGCATAGGCATGAAGAACTTCGACATCTTCTCTATGCCTTTCTGGACACCTCGCGTAATAATGAAGTGGCAAATGAGGATGAGCCCCAGCGTCCACAATAGCGGTTTGATTGGATTTGCCGAGAATTCCGTAAAGTGACTCTTAACGAGCTCTGGTGTACTGAGGTCAGAAGTGAATGGCGCAAATATGTAATGGAAGCACCAACCAGAGACGATGGCATAATAACATGTAATGGCAAAGCCTGTGAACACGCTTAGATAGCCTATCCATTTCCATGGTCTGCCGTCAGCCATCTTCGTGAAAGCACGAGCCGTATTGGCCTGAGCAGAACGACCGATGATAAACTCGCTCACCATACAAGGTATTCCAAGCAACACTACGCACAAGGCATAGACGATGAGGAAAGCCGCTCCACCGTTTTCGCCTGTTATATATGGAAAGCGCCACACGTTGCCAAGACCTACGGCACTACCGACGGTAGCAAGGATTACGCCTAGTTTACTTCCAAAGTTTGCTCTTTCTGTTGTCATCTTTTATCGGGTTATAAACATGAAAAATAATCTACAATTCCCACAAATTCCTCGTCTCTGAGTACAACGAGAGAGTGGATGCTGTTGGAGAGCATAATGTCTGTAGCCTCCTGAAGACCAGCATCTTCCGAAATCATCTTCGGAGTCTTTATCATGACATCACGAACATGAAGGTCGAAAAGTTCCTTCTGGTACTTCTGGATTGTACGGCGAAGGTCACCATCGGTTATGATTCCAACTACCTTACCGTTGTCAATAGCCACAACCATACCTTTCTTTCCGTGTGTCATCACGAGGATTGCGTCCGAGAGAAGAGTGTCTGGAGAGACTATCGGAAGCGGTTCGCGAGACATCACGTCCTTCACTTTCATGAGAAGTCGCTTGCCAAGACTACCACCAGGATGGAACATAGCAAAGTCTTCTGCCTTGAAACGTCTCACTTCCATCAGCGCACAAGCAATGGCGTCACCCATGGCAAGGGCTGCCGTAGTGGAAGATGTAGGAGCAAGATTCAGCGGACAAGCCTCGCGCTCTACATATACATTAAGGTGGCAAGTGGCATGTTGCGCAAGAAGGGACTTCGGATCGCCTGTCATCGCAATGATAGGGATATTGCGGTCTTGCAGAAGTGGAATGAAACGAAGCAACTCATCCGTATAACCACTCTTGGAGATTGCCATCACAACATCATCGGAAGTGAACATGCCGAGGTCTCCATGGAAGGCATCAAGCGGATTTACGAAGAACGATGGAGTTCCCGTACTTGCCAAGGTAGCGGCTATCTTCGCACCAATATGACCAGACTTACCGACACCTGTGATGATGAACCTTCCCTTGCTATGATAGACAAGGTCTATGGCGCGGTCGAAGTTCTCGTCAAGAAGAGGTATGAGATTGAGAATGGCACTCGCTTCATCACGAAGACATTTCTCAGCATATTTTACTGTTGGTAGCATAGAATGATTCGTAATTCGTAATGCAATTAATCTATAATCAGTTTATCTACAAGGCTCTCAAGGTCCTTCAGGTACAACATGTTAGGACCATCGCTAAGGGCTTCTTCCGGATTAGGATGCACTTCAAGGAAATATCCGTTTGCACCGAAAGCCTTTGCTGCGAGCGCCATGGCTGGAACAAACTCACGGTTTCCACCAGTCTTTCCACCGGCTGCTCCAGGACGCTGTACGGAATGAGTGCAATCCATGATTACCTTGTCCGTATATTTCTTCATGTCTGCTATGTTTCGGAAATCCACGGCGAGGTTGTTGTAACCATAGATGTTACCGCGTTCGGTAAGCCACACATTGTCGTTTCCCGATTCACGAACCTTCTGAACAGGCCATTGCATATCATCTCCGGAAAGGAACTGCGCCTTCTTGATGTTCACTACCCTACCCGTCTTTGCAGCTGCCACAAGAAGGTCCGTCTGACGACAGAGGAAAGCTGGTATCTGAAGAACATCGGCAACCTCAGCAGCAGCTTCCGCTTGACAGCTTTCGTGAATGTCCGTAAGTATCTTCAAACCGTACTTTTCCTTTATGTCGCCAAGCATTTGCATACCTTTCTTAAGTCCAGGACCACGGAAGGAATGGATGCTCGTACGGTTAGCCTTATCAAACGAAGACTTGAAGATGATGTCCGTGCCGAGAAGCTTGTTTATGCGCACAAGTTCCTTGGCAACCGTTTCAAGACATTCCATGCTTTCTATTACACATGGACCGGCTATTATGACAGGTAGTTTGTTGTTCATTGTTTTTGTTTACTAATAAATTAAAGACGAGGATTTCAGAGCAGTCCTTTCTACTCTCATTCTCGTAGAGCATTGAACCGGCTCGGAAATCCTCGCCCTACATTCTTTGCAGAAGATGCCATTAGCCATTAGCTTTTAGCCTCAACCTGAGCAACTGCGAAGAGTTGAACTACTTATTCTTCTTCTTTGCTACGTAAGCGTCGATGGCTGCTACGGCTGCTGTTGTTACGACGTCACGAACAGAAGAACC
>JAZLHI010000035.1:0-7706 GCA_045616725.1 Prevotella sp.
GGCGAGATGTGAAGGAGGCAGCTGCTGGTGTGGGCGTTTACGGGTATTCCGAAGAAAGACAGACTCCCCCCGTTGTTTGACCCCGTTCCGGACGGACAGTGAAGACTTGTCCTCACCGTCCATTCGGTGTATGGGGGCGTGCAGGAAGGGAGTCGTATGGTATGCGATAGGGATATTAGTGATGCGTAGCAGTCGGAAGGACCTGGTCACGGTTAGCCCGACCTGGAAGGGATAGCCCATAAGAAGAGAGAAAAGAAAAGCGGATTGACTGTCCAGATTTAGAAGAAATCTATCATCGGATCCGCGTCAGCAGAAGAAATATTCCACAGATATGAAAGAAAGAAGGGAGAGCCGTCTGGGCGACATATCTGTTCCCATGGGGAAAGAAGCCCGGACAAAAGGCTCGGGAGGGAGGGACGAAGTGATATTCCGAGAGAGGAAGGACTCCCCCGGCACAGAACCGAGGGAGACATCATATCGCCTGAAGGTGCGACAAAATTTACCACTTTTAGCATAAACGTAAGACATGGATAATTCATTTGTCTTACGTTTCATCTTCCAAGACCTTTACCTCTGCTTCTCTTCGGTCTAAGCATCTGGCGAGCCTGAAGGAAGCAGCGTCCCATGAAGGCGCGGTCATCTTCATCGTCCTTCTTGCCTCGCCATCCCTGAGTGGATCCCCCTCCACCACCACCTTTAACCTGCGCATACTTTGTTGCAGCATCGACATATCCGAGGAATAGACTAGCCGCCACCGCAATAATATAGTCAGCTCGTTCAGCCATGTCTTCGAGGATGGTGTCCTCGAAGATCTCCTCATGAATTTGATCAAAGATTTTATGATCACGCAAAGGCAAGCTTTGGCGCAACTGTCGCATACGGTCCTCCATCAAACCTATCTCTGCACTTGCCGCATCCCATGCTAGTGCACCAACACGCTGCATTGTCATCTCTCCGACGGTTTGTGTCTCCATTGTCTTCTGCCGTTCGAGCTTTTCTAACTCGTTTGTCACAGCGGCTCGTTTTCCGGCCAATTCATCGAGTGCCGTTACGGCATCCTGCAGCTTGGTCTTTTTGTCTGCCAGCTGCTGCTCCGTCTCGCCGAGCTGAAAGCGCAGACGGGTGAGCTCAGCCTCCACCTTTTCTTTGTTCGTCGAAGCGTTTTCGCGGTCATTCTCCAGCGCTGCGATGTCGGCCTGAATATTGAGCATCTTGTTCTCAAGATTCTCAGTCATCGTAGTAAGACCCTTCACCCTTTTTTCGGCTTTCTGATACTCGCTATTTAATAGGGTCACTTCTTTCTCCAGACCGTCCTTCTTTTGTTCCAGCTGAGAACACTGTTCGCCGAGCCATTTCCAGTACTCTTCAGTAGTACGGTGCTTGGCTCCTGTGACGTTCACATCGTCACCTCTATCCAGACCCCATTTAGCGTTTACTTCTGCCAATTCGTCATGTAAATTTTTCATGATTCTGCTTGCCTCATACTTGTCATGACCGAACACAGATTTGGAGGATATTCTCTCCTTCCCTTTGACCATTCCTGTAGTTATCAAAGTGCAGTGGACGTGAGGGTTTTTCTCGTCGAGATGCACTACGAATGCAGCGATGTTTTTCTCTCCGAATTTCTTCGCAGTAAACTCGTAAATATCCTTTGCCCAAAGTTCAATTTCCGGCATACGTTGCAGGTCGCGGTTGTCGGCCACATGATCGATGTCGTTCTCATCGAGAAACTGGTCACCGAAAGCCAGTTTTCTCATCTGATCACGTGACCCCTGGAAGATGATATTTGCGATTGTATTTCTTCTTCTTGGATCATCCTCTGACAGGCCTTCATTGGGATCCTTGATGCCACGTTCGGCGAGGTTCTGGCTGATGCGCACATCTATCGAAAGATGTGAATGAACAGGAGCAATCACACCACCTGGCATGACCTCAAAATTGAGGTGTTCACGTGTCGGATCGAAGTTGTGTGTGCGCTTCTCCTCGAAGGCATTTTTGGTTAGGTTGCGAAGGTGTTCGTTACTCTGTCCTCGGGACATACCTTTGCTCACTTGAACATCCATTACTTGTTTTGCCATATCCTATATTTTTTTGTGTTTTTATTCAACCAAATTAAAGGTTGTTTTATTAGCATTTTATTTTTTACTTTATTGTTACCCAATTCATCTATTTTTCCATACCATTCAGACTCTGATCAGCATTGAGCAACCTGAAGGAGAAGTTTCTTCTGACAGGGCTTCTGAGGAAGATGCCTTGTCTTGGCTGTGCCATAGTAATCCATCTTCATCTGAGCAGTTCAGCAAATCCCATTTGCGTCGTTCAGCCGGGTCTCGGGGTGCAACCCTAAGCCTAATTAGCCCCGGAGCTTGCTCCAAAACTCAGAACTTGTCTGGGGCGAGACGGTTGGTGATTTTTGGCAAAAATCAAGAACCGTATATTAGGCTATACACTTTCGGGAAAAGTCCAAAACCGAGCAAGCTCGGCGCAGGGACGACTCGAAAGCTCAGGAAAGTTGAGATAGCCCTTCTGGGCGTGTTTCGAGACGTTCCGTATTCCAGAAATGAATGGCATGAAAAGAGCGAAGGCCGTCGATCAGACGCGCTTCTGAGCCTCGTCGCAAAGGTAGTACATAAAAAACAAAAAACAACAAGATCAATCCAGAAGTTCTTGATTTAACGTTTTGAAGACCCATTCAGGTCTCGAATGCAAGTATCAAGACAAATGTGACTCAACATGGTGTATTCACGCCTTGTGAATACACCAAAAGAGGACACACAAGTCTTGATACGTTAAATCAAGAGTTTCTAGGTTGTTTTTTCGACATCATCAGAATATCTTCGTACCTTTGCCGAAAAAAGAAATTATGGGAAGAAAGAAGAAAAAAATTTATCCACGCAGAGAGAATAACAGATCAACGATTAGTTTCCCTCAGGAATACAATGATCAGATAAAAACGTTTTGCGAAGTGAACAAAATCAGCCGTGTGGATTTTGTCAAACTCTCGATTGAAAAAGTGTGCGGTTCCCCTGCTTCTCCACGCAGGAGCAGCCGATCAATTTCAGCCTATGCAGAGAGCATAGAAGCGATCAGAGAGAACACTGGCAAGAACCTCGATTTGACGGCATCTCTGATGGCTGAAATCACCACCATAAAAGAGGAAATTAGAAGCAGAGAAAACGGTGCTCCTCCCCTGCCCAATCCTGTTGCTGATACGACCAATTTAATAAAGGTTCCGGCACTGAAAAATTTGAAAACAAGGATTGCCGCAGGACAGCCTTTGACACCAACTGAAAGGTTGTATTGCATTGCCAATTTAATATGTCCGCAATGTGGCAATCCGCTGCGAGAGAAGAGCACGTTTGACGGCCAGAAATTCATCGGCTGTGAAACTAAAAATGCAGCAGGCAGATTTAGCTGTTGCACCTTTTCTGGAGATGTAAATTTATGGGTTTCACTGCGTGAGATTTTCAAGGAGGAAGAGCAATAACTAACCTGCGAAAAATTTTGTGATTTCAAAATAAAGTTGTATCTTTGCACCGCAAATTTCATTGTCGGCGATATTCCACCGGGTTGATAAAATCAGTGGGTTCAAATAAATCTGTAAAAGATGTGCGCCGACCATAAGAAAATGCGATCAAAATAAACAAAGTTTAAAAACATCCCTATGGCAAAGAAGAATGAAGAGAAAGACCTCACTATCGAGGTATTCGAAGGGCTCCAGGATATAGCCCAAAAGTCAGGAGCAAAAGCCTCCCTCACCCTCGACCGTCCAGATGGATGGCGATGGCGATTAGAAGTTATTCCTCCAGACAGTAAGGATGAAACTGAAGAGTCATGAAGGCCGTCATTTTTGCTCGCGTATCATCGACAACCGATCGTCAGGACACAGCACGTCAGGTTAAAGACCTGATGTCTTATGCGACGGCCATGCAGCACGAAGTTCCGAGGGTATTCGAGGAACATATCAGTGGAGGGAAAAAGAACCAGGAACGCCCGGTTCTTCAGGAGTGCCTGGAGTATTGCAAGCAGAACGGCATCGACATTCTTCTCGTCAGCGAACTTTCTCGACTGGGAAGAAATGCCATGGAAGTTCTTGCTACCGTCAAGATCCTTCAGGATGCAGACATCAATCTATATCTTCAGAAGGAGCAGTTCACGCTCCTCGATAGAGAGGGCAAGCCATCCCTGTTTGCACCGATCATGCTTGCTACCCTTGCCACCTGTGCCGAGCTTGAAAGGGATAGTATAAAGTATAGGCTCAACTCAGGACGTAAGAGATACATAGAGCAGGGCGGTAAGCTGGGCAGACCATCAGGATCCGTCGAGACCAAAGAGCAGCTTGCAGTCAAATACAAACAGTTGATCAAGGTTCTGAAGAGCGGTATATCCTACCGGAAGGCAGCGAAGCTGTGTGATTGCTCTGAATCCACAGCTAAGCGTGTCAAGAAGATGTTTGAGATCTGAGCGCAAAAAAAGCGCCAGACGAATTTATCGCCTGACGCCCGATTAAGCATATAACAAACAGTACCACTTTTATTTTTACGCGCACACGCGTATAGACTATCTTGATATTATCATTGCAGCCTCCTGAGCTCTTTTCCATCTGTCCATAGCATCACGTGCTATCTGACTGCGGTCAGTTTCTATCAGAACGGAGTCTTTGACAGATTTCCACACGTCGTGCATATTATAGTATGCTATCGCTATGGCCAGTGAATGGATCTTGTCTCGAAGGGAGGACATCCTGTCTGCCAGTGTCCAGAGCATATCTGTTCTTTCTGCACCGTTGAGCATGTTACCATCGCCGCCCTGAGCTATTGTAGTCTTCAGCACACGGAACACTACCATGAACTCCGCCATGACCTCAGAGTAGAGGTTCGTCATCGAGAGTGAAGCTGCTATACCCTGAGGGTTTGCATTGACGGCTTTCTGCACTTCCAGAAGACTCTGGAAGCAGCGCATACCGTCCAGATATATCGTCGTTCCGGCTTTGAGCTGTTCTGCATAGCCTCGTGCTGTCTTCAGATAGTTGACGTACTTTCCCTCCCAGTTTTTTATCATCACAAACTCTGCGCCGATGACACCCTGAAGCTCCACTATCTTGCCCATTTTTTTCGACTGCGAACTTACAGCTTTATTTAGGTCAGCGTTAGACACACCAATCAGGGTTATCTGGTCAGGGTTAAACTGGATGGGCTGCGCCCATGCTGTCGTTGTCATGAGGAACATGACTATGAAGGCCATAATATTCCTATATAGATTTTGTGTTCTCATATGTTCTTTATTTTTGATAAGTCTACAAACTCTGTTTCTGGACGGTGAGGTTCCTGAATGCTCGAGACAGGATCCTCCGAGGAGTAGCTGGCTATTGCCAGGATCAAGCTCCCCAAAAGGAATATCTTTTTCATTGTGATATCTTTACTATCTGCCAACACCTACAGACTGTTGGTGGGATTCCTGTTGTTGATCCATGCTCATGCTGTAATTGCTGATTGCAGTCTGTTGGGCAGCAGCAGCATCGATACCCTTTCCTTGAGTTTGGTTTATTTTATTGTCTGACTCTACCTTCTCTTCTTTTCCCTGGTCAAAATGAACATCGTCCACCAATTTTGTTGCCTTGTGGTCAACACCCATGAGCTTATCCAGCATCATCAGACGATGGGCATCATCGAGTGCCATCATCTTTGTGTATTGCGCCTCGGTGAGAGCATGGGAAACTGTTACACCATCAACGATAGCTGTGACAAGATATTTTCCTTCGACCTTATCAAGATCCTCCTGTGTTATCTCAACAGGGTTATCAGAAGCAGCATTCAGACGATCCAACAGCACAGAAGCGTCGTGAACACGTATATTGCTGACTTCCATTTGTCCACCTTCGGAAGCTTTCTGCTGCATGAAGTCCATTGCTTCACTTTCCTTGCTCAGTATGGTTATGGTCTCATCAAGTGTTGGACGACGCGGAGTATATTTAACATTGTCTTCTGAAGTAGATCCTACAGAATATGTCGGAGCTTTCTCAGTATTATTCTGCATTGATTTATCTTCTGCCTTCTCGTTTTTTACCTCCTTCTTGGCAGTGTGCGTTGGATTTTCCACAGGAGGAACATAAGTCTGTTTTTTTGCCATAGCATTTTCGTTTTTATGTTATTTTGGATATTTCTCTGAAAGCGTCGAGACCTTTCCCTGGAAAGGCTCGATGCGCGACTGCCGCCATCGCTCCATCGCCTCGTTGACACATTCGGCCTTCGTCTTCATGTTCGCCCGGTAGAGTGCGCTCTTCCAGGCATGGATTCTGATGGTGATGTACTTCCACAAGATGTAATAGCACCGATGAACGGCATGTCGGATATGATCAAGCGTATTGTTAATTTGATTCAAGATGTTGATAAGACGAGCCGTCGTGCATTGAACTGTGTTGGTGGCATAAAAAGCAATATCCGTATAGCTCTTGTAGAGCGCTTCGGCATCATGCAGGACTGACTCGGCCAGTCGCTCGTATGTATTGATGATCAGACTGTCCTCCCTGACAATGTTGCCCTTGAGAAGGCACTTCTCTACGAACTCATTGTTGAGCTCCCAAAGATTCTGGAGATCCTGCTTCACATCCTTGTAACTGTTATAGGCATTAAAGGCCGTGACACCTGTAGAATACAGGAAGTCAATCATATTAAAACACTTATAGTAAACAGATAGAGTATCGTTCAGAGCACGATATAGTTCCGTTTGTTCCATAGTGCCTTCATGCAGGACAACATTAACTGTTTCCAGCGCTGATCGTGTGATCAGTGCGCTACGTATCTGCTTGTGGTCATTGATCAGAGCCTCGATGGTTCCCATATCCTGGGACTTGACAGAAGTATGGCAGAAAACAAGGAGGAGCAGCAGAATTCCTCTGATGCACTTTAAGATCTTCATAAGCCATATTTAATTAGTTCCTCTTCAAACTCTAATCTCAGTTCCTGATCCCATTCACTTCCAAAGCCCATAATATCCTTGTGCAGATATATCTGAGGAGTCAGATCCTTATCAAAGAAACATATACCACTCTCCTCATACATAGTTCCCTGCTGCTGGTAGCTGAACATCGCTTTATAGCCTGTAAATTCATGCTCAGATCCATAAGCCGTCTCTATACATCTCAACTGAGTTTTGTACTGTTCGAGCACCTGACCTTTCAGAGCATCTGCTTTCTGTTTATTATCCTCGCCGGAGGCCTTATATATATCTCTCTGCCTACCTTCGCACTCTATCATTCTGCAGCTGTCGAACTCTGCCTTTTCCTTGCAAAAGAGGTATTGGCCATAAAGATGAGACAGTTCCTTTTCAGATTCAGCCATCGCAGGGCAAACGAGATCATCGGCAAAGCAGCTGTCAAGACTGAGAGCCAGGATCTCAAAAGGCTTCTCCAGCTTGGTCTTCAATTCATCTTCAATAACCTCCCCTGCCCTATCCTCGATGCTTTGTGTGCAGGAAGACATAATTGCCGTCATCAGAACGGCCATTCCAGTAACCTTAAAAATCTTTTTTTCCATATTTTTTTAATTTTCAATTAAAATTCTGCCACAAAGGTACTTTTTCCTCTGGAAAAGAAAGAGTAAACACCCTGAAATCTCTTGATTTATCGTACTAAGATTTTTGTGGTCTCCCCCCCTTTCAAATGAATAACAATAGAAAAACAATAGTTTTACAAAAGATTCACAAAA
>JAZLHI010000036.1:0-16432 GCA_045616725.1 Prevotella sp.
GCAGCGCTGGAGGTGCTCGGGGCGCTGCGTGTGAACGTTGATCCAGTTGACGGCAGGATGCGGTGTGTTCTCCTTAATCCACTGCTCCAGCCACTTCTTATCCTCTTCGCTAGCTGGATAGCACTCGTCGATGGTGCCATACGTGCGAGGATATGGGGCTACTTGAATGCGGCCACGGGCTGCATCGGCGTATGCCATGTAATGCACTCCACCCTTATCGTCGATGTGATGTACTTTGATGATTGAGTCATCGTCTGAGTGAATGATGGCTCCTGGGGTTACTTCGTTTGCGTTCATACGAGTTTATCGTTAATGGGTTCAAAATATGTGACCTCGGGGCGATGGCGCATGTCATTGAGCGCATCGTCGATGTTGTCGAAACGGCAGGCGCATACGTGACCGCTTGTGAGATTGACAAAGCAATACTTGCCTGTCGCACGGTCGGGGCAGATCATGACATCGCACTTGGGCTTGGTGGCGCGGAATACGCGGTACTTGTATATCATTATCGGATAAGTTCAAAGTCATATACGAAAACATAAGGGTTGCTGTCCCAGGTTCCACGGCCGCAGGTCTTGTCGATAAGATAGGAAAAGGCTTCTTGCGCTGTGTCATAACCTAAATCCACCTTTGCGCCTGTTGCAATTTTGATTTTTTTATTTCCACCAGAACATCCATAAAGGTATTTATGTTGACAGTAGTTGTATGATTGTATTACACCTTCCTTAAAACAATCCTCTTCGCTGATATCCTGCAGTCGCTCTACGCGGACGTCGGTGATGCGGATGCGGTGTGGCATGAGGGAGGCCCGGACAAACATCTTGTTGTTATCGCCAGCAGTGAGGGACAAGTCACAATCATAGCTTATCTCTGGGTCAACGCTATGAATATAGTTAATCCATGTTCCTTTTGCGTCACCGAGCATACAATCCTTATAACTCTGCGCCACGGCTACCTCCTCGCCTACCTTATATGGCGAACTTTTAAGCAACAACGCTAAGGATTTTTCCTTCCATTGAGCATTAAAACCACCAGCTTCAATCCAGCCGTTTGAACGACATTCCTGAAATAATCTCTCAGGCACTATCCTTCTCGTATTCGTCTTGCGCCTATCGAGCACCGCCTGTGTCAGGCGGCAGAGGTCATTGAACATTATCTTCTTCATAGGCATATCAGTTGATTCCAAGTATCTCTTTAGCAAGTGAATACTTCCCGCTGGTATTATTGCACAACTTCTCTGCGTCGTGACACTGGAGGCATGGACGCCAGGCGTGTGCTTTGCGGCAGATGTCGTCGAATGAGTCTGAGATGTGTGCGAATGATGGGCAAAGGCAGGACTCAGACCAATGGATATAGCCACGATAGTCAACGAGAGGATGGCAGAACTTACCACGCGACTCCATGTTAGCGATGGCCAGCTGATACGGCAGCTGCGCTGATATGAGTGCCGAACTAAAACAAGACATGGTGCCCAGACTGCCTTCTGATTCCTTAATCAACTCAGGAACCATCGCAGCGCGACCAAGTGCCATGAGATTGAGATGCTCTGTCTCAAAAGCAACCTTATCACCAAACAATGATTTGATACGCTGAGTATCGACTGCCTTGGGATAATACTTACTAATGTTAGTTACCTGCATCGTAAGATTGTCATACTTGGCGAATAATCGCTTCAACATTGCAACCTTCTCTGCATCATCAATCCACATGCCATTAGTAGTAATACCTACCATCATGAATTTGAGACAGCACGTTGAAACCATTGATTCAAAGTCGTCGTGCTCGGTAGGCTCGCCGCCAGTAATGAGTATCACATGTGCATTGCTGCGCTCAGCGAATTTAACAGCTTTGACAAATACACCAGGAGGCATGTGCGCTCCTTCTGGTAGGCTGTTTTGCATACAATGGGAACATCCCATGTGACAGCGGTTAGTAATTTGAATTAGCATAGTTATTACTTGTTATTGCTGCTTTTTCATTTGTGCCAAGCAGATGCTCATTCCCTTCGTAAAGAATACACTGAGCATAAGCGGAGGAAAGACAGACGAAAGGGAAAGGGTCTCGGTCATCATCATTGAAGTGACCATAGTATTCTATCTCCCACTCCTCGTGGTCTTCGTCACGCACCAGTACACGGTCAAAAGGTTTGAGCTGTGAAGCAATTTCACGATAGATGGATTTGATTTCATCCTCGTCTGGTTCTTCTTCGCACGAAACTACACGAAGCCGTGGCTGATCCGTATTGTGAGACGATGCACTATTATTATCCGGCGTCTGCTCGAATAACAAATTGAGTATCGGACGAGCAATGCGCTTGATGCGTTCGGCAAAAAGAATCCAGACGAGAATGCTGACAAGTATAAACAAATACAGATATACCGAATCCATAATGAGAATATCTGCTTATTCGTTCTTCTTGGCCATAGACTGCTTGCGGAACTCCTTCAGGTCGTTGATGAGAGACAAGGCAACCTTGCGCGCACGGAGACCAGCGGCCTTATTGCCGCGCTCTGCCTGAGCCGTAGCATCAACGATAAAAGCATTTGCCTGTTCACTGATTCTTTTTACAAGTTCTTCCATAATGATGTAATTAAAAGGTTATAAAAAAAAACATATCCATCAAGGCTGGAAGATTGCTCCTCCAAGGGACGTGCCTATCTGGATATGCTATACGCGCAAAAACACAAAAACGATAAATCTATTTACCTCCTGGACATCCCCTTCCTTTTGGCGGTGCAAAGATAGGAGATATAATTTTATTATATGCTATTTTATTATTTATTTTAAGTTTTGTTAGGTTTATAATATAATTTAATGATATTATTTTTATTTCATTAACATATAAAAACAAATATTACACAATCGCTCATATCATTCAGTTATATATGTAAGACAACTGAATGATAAAAAAACGCAGACATGGTTGATTAGACCATATCTGCGAATATCATTTATATATATTGTATATGTTGGTTATTTGCCAAGAATGAACGAAATGCTGAGTGTGTGGCTTGCAATTCGTGTATTCACTTCTTCATCCCAATATGTATAGGAATGGAAAGGCATAAGGTCTGCGTTGATTTTATAACCAATATATATATTATCAATATCAAGTCCTATGCCTGCATGTAGTCCAAATTGGAAACGCTCAGCAACATAATTATCGCCCATATCATCCTTACGAAACATGTCTTTTTCAATCTTTTTATCAGAGCCCTTGATTTGGTAAGTCATATTTGCTGATAAATTATATTTAGAGCTTATGCCTCCGAAAAGTACAAACCTATAATTCTGTGGTGTAAGCATCTTCTTATAACATAAACTAACCGGAACTGTCGCAGACATAATATCGATACACGTTTCAACCTTGTATTTGGAGCTTCCTTCTGTAATGTTTGAACCCGTATTATATGCAAACTCGGCGCCAATCTCCATATACGTTGCTCCAGAATGATCCAATTCTTCAACCAACTTTTTGCCATAAGTCAAACTTATTGTTCCTCCAGGAGCAAACAAGTCGGTGTCATACTTTGTTTCATCGACATTGGAATAAATCTGCATACCAGAGAATCCGGCAGATATACGGGTATAAGAGTCGCTGAAAACGATTGTCTGCTGTTCCTGCTGTGCCATTGCCAGCATAGATAGCGAAGCAAGAATGATTGTTGTTGATAGTTTCATAACTAAATTTAATTTATGTTGGTTTTACTTGCAGTTAGCCTTTAGGTGGTATTTACTTGCAGTAAAGGTGGGTTTTACTTGCACTTGGCTAACCGTAGGTGGGTTTTACTTGCAGTAAAGGTGGGTTTTACTTGCAGTTAGCCTATACTGGAGGTGGGTTTTACTTGCACTTGCATGTGGTATTTACTTGCAGTTAGAATGTAAATGATTGATTTTCAAAGCCAATTTCCATCGCTCTAATTTAAAGACTTTAAATATATTATACTTTAAAACTTTAATTGAATGAATTTTTTTTGATGGATTTATCATTATTTTTTATCCTAACTGCAAGTAAATACTACCTATTTTGTTTTTCCGAGGTCAAAAATTGCATCTTTTCCGAACACGGAAGTTACGCATTTTTGTATTTTGCCCATGTGAGTAGGCGAAGAAACAAGAATGTCATAACCGAAAGCCGGAACTGACAGAACAATCTTCTTCCCCTCCCCTACCCTACAACTGGTCTTGCGTCCGAACAGATAGTCATATCCCATCTGACCATTACCAAATTCGTACTGTAGTGCAGAAATAAGTTGCTCACATTTTGTAGTAGATGTTTCGGACGTTGTATTGGCCAATGGTACGCGGATCACCTGAGCTGCCGACGATGGCGCTGCTGACAAGATTGCATCAAGCGCAGACTTGCAACAAGCATAGAAATACTTGGCATTACGCTTATCTCCCTTCACATCGTTGTCGATGCGGTCAAGCTCCACCATGAAAGCATCAAGCTGCTGCTGTGTGGTAATCTGCTTGCGGAAGTTGGCAAAGTTGTTGATGCGCACACCGAAGCGATTGACAACGATGTCCTGTGCCTTGGTGAAGTCAAGAGAAGCATCGACAACATTACCTAACATCTTTTCGTCAAAGGAAGTGATTGTGATATGCAATGCGTCAGGCTCTCCTTTCTTGGCTCGTCCAGGTGCATAGATAGGAGCCCAATCGAAGCAGATGTCCGACTTATCGGCATCGAACTTGGTGCGCAGTTCCTCTTGTGCCGGACGGATTACATTATCGACAAACATTCCCCATCGTTGATAGCCTACCTTCTCGCCCACTACTTTATTCTCATCGTAGATAATTTTGGTAGTGCCAGCTTGCTTGCGGAACTCGGCGGTCTCAACATCGAACTCCTTGCTGCGATTCTTGGCGCGCATGGCACTCAGGTAGAGATAGATGTTTTGGGTTGACGTGTGGGAGGATTCGAGTATCACATTCTCGAGAATCTTGTGCCAAGAATAGCCATCCGTGCGGATTATCATTTCAGCAATGGTTGTACTCAATACTACATAAATGGAATGAATACGCTGCTTACCCGTCGGTGCAATAAATTTCTTAACGAAAGGTTCTACTACAATGAAATCCCTGCCATCACTATTGTGATAGAGATAAGAGATTTGTAACTTTGACATTTTGTCGAGCACCTCTCGGATTTCCTTGTACTGAGAATGATCGCTGGTAATGTCTCTCATCTTCATTTCGATAACGACACCTCCATCCACCTGTTCGTTATCGATACCGAAGTCATTCTGCTTGAACAGTTCGAGCTGGCCTTTCGGATCAGCTCCATTGATTACGGCGTTGATTGGCTCCTGCATCGAACGGATGATGGTCAGCATGGCGCGTATCTGCGACAGCTCGAACGACTGATACATCGTAGATACCGCCATCGGTTGAATCAACCATGAAGTCATTTCGCCATATCCCTTCAGTTCGGGATTGGAGAGCAACGGAGAGATAGCCGGTGCAGATTTGTTCGGCTCGTATGTCTTAGGTTGGTCTTTGTCTTTCTTCATATATTGTATTGTGTTACTCACACCATCCCGTAGCCTTGCAGAACTTATAAAAGTGCGGAGTGCGGAGGACTACCACCTCGGGAGCATCTTGCCCCTCCCCTACTTGAATACAGTCCACACCATTCACTACGGCGCTGTTATCAATCATTTCGATGTACGTATCTGCATCTTGCGGCATCTGCTGGAGGCGCTGGATTAAGTCTTTAGTTTTCATAATTCATTGTAGTGTATAAGTGTTCAATCGTTCCCACTCTCCCATCGCTGCATCGACCAGACAGTTGGCGATGTGGCCCCAGGCGTTGCGTACCATTTCGCGACGCTCCTCGTCATTACCAGCAATCGTAATCATGTTCTCGACATTGAGCAATGACATACGCACGAATGCTTCGACCTGCGGTGTTGATGTCGTAGGATAAAATTTTGCGATGAATGCCTTGGAGGCATTGGCTAAAGCCTGCTCAGGGTGAGCACCGCATGAGGCTTCCTGGTCATACTTGGATAGTATTTCGAGCACGGCGTTGACATAGTGCTCGCGCTCTTGGTTTGCATTCATGAATATACAAATGTTAGAATTGTTCAAAATCTACCCTGCCCTTGTTCTGCTCCAGCCACTCCTTTACCATAAGGTTCAGGAGAGCACCCTTGTCAATACGGGCGGTAGCACAAAACTGATCGAACTCAATACCAAGATTCTCACGCATATAAAATGTGCGCTTGGTAGCGTTGGTATCATCCAACTGTATCTTGAACTTAGGTTGTTTCTTTACTGATGGTAGTGGTGCTGGACGAGAAGCTCTGCGCTCTTTCACTGGAGTATCCACATTATCAATTACTACTGAACCAAAATCTTTTTTAGCCATATTTCTGTATATATTTATTTGGTTAAAACAAGTATTCAATAAAACAAGTAAACAATATATAATGAAATGAATAAATAAAACATACTTGAAATCTTGAAAACAATAAATCAAAATATCACGAAATGAATATTTATTTATTTCCACATCTCTTGATTACTTCTTTTCCTAAATTCAAGAAATATTTTGCATCGGCACTCTGAGGCAAATAATCAAAGATACTTTGACAGTTATCTACTGAAGGATATTCCGCCAGGCTAATATGACTATAGATAACAGTATCAAATATCAACTTGCCAAACGAGGTGCGCAGACCCTTGGCAATAGTACGATGAAGCTTGAGACGAACGTCCAGTTTGCTCTCTACAATACCCAACAGTTCCAATGCCTTATTGCCTGTTTCTTCTTCCTTGATGCTGTCAATAGCATTGATAATATCGCGTAAGCCATACATTGAATACTCCTCACAGATTACGGGAACGATAACTTTCTGTGCCGCCATGAGAGCGTTATCTGTTATAAGGCCATCACCAGGAGGACAATCGAGCAAAATGAAATCATAAGCATCCGATACCTTTTGGATGAACTTGGATAATACTCGTTCACGCCCTGACCTCATTCGATTCAATTCCATTTCTACGTACTTCATGTCATTAGAAGAGGGTACGTAGTCCAGATTTTCGTTCAACGTCTCATAAGTAAATACGCGCTGAGTTTTTCCAACGAGGAAATCATATATTGTCACACCTCCATCATAAGGCGACGACTTCATGAATGTGTTGGACGCCGTACACTGAGAATCAAGATCAATGATAAGCACTTTCTTGTTGAGTTTAGTGAGGGCCGCACCTAGGTTGATAGCGCAGGTAGTCTTACCTACGCCGCCCTTAAAATTGAGCATACAGATGGTAATAGCCATAAGTTTTTTAGATTTGATATTAAACAATATGATATTAAACGCTGCAAAGATAGACTATTTATTTCAATAATACAATAAATCAATATTTATTTTAATTTTTATTTTAAGAAATCAACCAATCTTTAAATAAATTAACATTGAAATATTGAAAATAATTATTATTGAAATAAAATAATCACGAAAGCAATAAATGAATATTAGAAGAAATCAAGAAATAAATAAAAGAATTAAATATTACAAGAAAACAATAAATAAATTTAACCATAAATCAAGAAAATAATAATTGAAGAAAACAAGAGGACGCGATTCACATCGAGTCCTCTGCAATATGACCTAAGTGGTCAATTCATGTTTAATATCTGGCCGCAAAGATACATAATATATTTTATATGACCAAATATTTAACAGTATTTATGCTGTTTATTATTTCCCAAACGATACTGATACACGGGTTCGATCCTGATGGAACTCATCATCCTCGTTATCTTCACCGTAATATTATAACGTGATTTCGATTGTTTTATTGTTCGATTCTCAGAACGTCTCAACATAGACCTCGGAGATATGTTTTTGTTCTCTTTGCGCCAGGTCTTCGAGTAACTTGACAGCCTCGGTATATGTAACTGCATCTTGTGAAGTGCCGTCGGAGCATGACAGGACCATGACAAAACGGACTGGTTTACCATCCACAATATCGACAAGAGGCATACCATAGTTGTTAGTAAAGTCAAGCATGTAGTAACAACATTCATTCCATTGTGTTTCTTTTGGGAGTACGTTGTCAGTCTCGATAATTACGCGGCGTGGTTCACCATTGCAGCACTGAGTATAGGCTTTGCAGAAGGCGAGCATCATCTGGTCGATGAGCTGCTGGAAGGTGGTGTCGGGTATGGGTTTGAACATAATTGGTGCCCGTATGGCCGATAGCACAGCCGGTCTTAAAGATTATTTATTCTCTGGTTCCTTGTAGTAGCACATCACTTTGAGGTCTGTACTCATCTGCTTGACGAAATACTTCAGCAACGTATAGTTTTGATTGTAGTACATATTGAGTTCGACGGACAGGATCTTGTCGGCGAAAACTTTTCCGTCAAATTCTTTCATCATGTTCTTGATGTGCTGCTCGTCTGCGAAGAAAGAATAGAGGCCAATCATATCTTCTCCCGTATCCTTGTCCTTGAAATCGTAGGTGAATACGGCGAGGCAGTTGCCATTCCAGATGTCGATTTCAAACTGATGTTCGCCATCGTTGCGAGTCTGAGCGATGGTCATCTTGCCCATCTTCTCATAAAATTGTAATGCCATAATAATTAGTACATATAAAGTGATTGAAGTTTCTGGTATTCCTCGGATCGTGCCTCCTTGTAAGCAGCAAGAACGGGAGGTGTGATAGCCTTGGGGTAGGAGATGAGTAGCGATGTATAGTCTAACAGGTCTGTTATCAACTTCGTCAACATCGCGCGTCGCTCTTCCATGCCGGTAGTCTGATTGAACATTTCGATGGAGTGCCTATGCAACGGCAATTCAGTATATACCGCCACGGTATCCGAAAGTTGCGCATGTATCATATAGTATTCACCAATCACCTCCACCCACAATGGGGTAGGGGAGGAGGTGGAGTTATTGATGGATGGCACATGGTCGAAGAACGTCAGTGTCTGCAAGCGGCGGCGAGGTGTGATGCCGTCTTTGCCGGTGTAGTGACAATAGAATTGGTGGGTCATAGTATTATTATTTGTTTTCAATTCTGAACAAATTTCCACCACAAGGCAGAAACTCTATATCACCTGCTCCCTCCATGTGGAAGGTGTCAAAATTGCCACAACCTGCAGACCGCGCAGCGGCAAAGAACTCATCCCAACTATATCCATCTTTTGTGGTATAGTCAGAAACAACACGCTTGTTTCGTACCTGTTCAGCTAAAAACGAAACTACATCGGGTAGTTTGCGAGAAGGTGTGAATGTTACACCCATGTAAATAAAACTATTTGCCATAACTTAGTTTATGAAAGTTTGTTGATTTCCTCCATCGTCTCCCATGTGAACCACCAGTTGTCGCGGTCGGTCATGAAGCAGAGGACGGGAACGTCTGAGTAGAGAGGGGAGGGGAGAGGTGGCAGCAGGTCGGGATGTTCAGCGTAGGCTTGCTGCGCCTCGTCGCGGCTGATAGTGCTGAAGGCTCGCTGTGATGGACGGAAGCCGAGCTTGCGGATCTCGCTCCATCTGGTCAGCTTCACACGCTTGTCGCCGCCCCAGATGTTTGCGTTGATGATTACTCCATTGATGGCAGGGTTGTCAATCTTGCCGCATATCTCGATGTATGGTGCCGTGCCCTTGTCACCATACTCTGCGTGGTGTTGGTTGATATACTCGTAGCATTCCTCGATAGTGTGGAGGAATCGGCCTTTACCAGCATAGACATAGCCGCGATGTTCGTCATCGTTTCCGTTGAACCATGTCCATATCTGGACGTTATAGTTGATGTTCTCGTTGGGCCATGTGTCAGGCTGATAGTGGATGGCGTACTTGTAGGTTGCGCTTGGGTTCATAATTGATTACTTTTTGATAGTTGCGAATGCGATTGACTGTTCAATCCAGTTGGTGCGGTTCATGGAAGGATCAACGCGGACAATGTTAACGGTAGTGACCTCTCCATGCAGCATGATAAGGTCGTCAATGCTGCCAGCCTGTGCCTTGCGGTGTGGGTCAGCACGGAGAAGGTCGAGCTCGTGATTGTAGATTTTGTAGGCATCTTCACGCAAAGCGGCAAATGCTACATAGTTGTTGTGACTGATGATTCCCTGCTCGGTCTGTGAGCCGAAGCGATGGATGAAGTGGGAGATTTTGTAAAACATAGGATTGGGTATAATTAAGCCCGGCCACCTTGCGGTAGTCGGGCTGTATTGATAAGTGATTGTTATTACAATGGATTATTCCTCGTCTTCATCGTCTGGCTCAAGCGAGAAGCATGGATAGATGATGCCAGAGTCATGCACATTCAGGTGGAGAAGCCAGATGTCCTGGCCTGCAAATCGCTCGTTGAGTGTCAAGCCTGCGACGGTGTTGACGATGAACTCTAAGACTTGCTTGATAGTGTAGTTCTTCGTACCATCTGGCATATTGAACTGTCTCTCAGATTCAACAGATAAAAGCTCTGTAGGGATAAGCTGACGGAAATCGACTGCCTTGATTGGAGCATGGTCGATAATAATATCCCACGCTTCGTTCACATCCTTCAAGTCGTTCAGCGACTCGTTGATGCGAATGTACTCTACCTGGTCGTCACGCATAATATTCTCGAACTCGCTGTCTTCGCAGTTCCAGTAGAGCGTCCAAGGGTGCCAGCATTGCGCTGGGTCATTCTCTTTGGAGGAATTGACATGAACCTGAACCTTGAGCGTCTGCATTGTGTTGTCGCATTCGTCCTCATAAGTGTCAAGCGCATCGTCACTGATATTCAATGCGCCAAGCTCAATCTGATACTCGGGATGATGCTCTGCAAACTCATGCTTGATGAGCTTCTTGATCACGTTCAATGGGTAAGATGTGATGTACGTCATAATTGTATTTGATTATCAGTTTATATTATCAGCTTCATCGTAAGCCTTCTTATAGGCTTGCTGAAGTTTGTTCATGAGAGCAATAGTCTCGTTGAGCAATGGTTTTACGCTCTCGTCGTGAGATATGCGGCCAAGGTTGCCGTATGCAGACTTCACATCTACATAGGCATCATGGAGCATGTTTGCCTTAAATTCTTTTTCTACCATAGGAATGTATTTCTGTTTTTACGATTACGCCTCAAATGTCAAATCAGTTCCCATTGCATTGGCGAGCTTCAAAAGGTTCTGCAGGGTAGGGTTGGCCTTACCGTTCTCTATCTTGCTGATAAGGCCAAAATCAACACCGCTTCGATTGGATAACTCCTGAAGGCTTATGCCAAGTGACTGACGGGTCTCTTTCAACTCTCTGCCGAAATCCTCCATGCCTTGTGGCTCGCGGCGCTCTTGTGGGAGGAATGCTGGCCACCAAAGAATATCGCGTACCCATTCGTCAAGGTTGATGTCAAACATGCCCTGCATCTGCCAGAACGCATCTACTGCACGGAACACTTCGTGTGCTTCCTCGTCAGACAGTGAATCAGCGCAGTTCATGATAGACTCCTGATCGACATTCCATTTATCGAAAATGCTTGGGTCGGCATCTTCAAGTTCTGCTACAAGTGCGTTTGCATCATCCTCAGATGTTACCATGTGACCATTAAGAAGGTCAATCAATAATCGCCAATAAGATTCTTCGGCAAGGCTTCGGATAGCATCACCACGCTCAACAGCATTGCAACTTGTGATGCAATCGAAATGAAGCGCAAGCCAGTCAGTCATGCCTGTAAGAAGATGTGGTATCTCCAAAGGACTGTCTATACCTTTCAGATGCTCGATGTTGATGTTCTGGGTATCATTGAACATACCCTCACGAAATGAAATCTCCAGGCCGCTCTCAGCGTCCTTGCAAGTCCACATGAAGTTCTTGCCACGATGAAGTGTGTAACGTTCCATACTTTATAATAATTAGTGATTAACTGCATACTCAATAACTCGCTCGGCATAATACTCTACGCCGAACAGCTTGCCATACTTACGCAGGTCGGCAATGCTGATGCTCTTGGCTTCATGACCGATGGCTTCCTCGTACTGCTGCTTGAACTGCAACGTACCAGGACGGCAGTTGCCAGAAGCGATGGAGTCTTGAAAGGTAATCTTCAATGTGCCATTCTCCTTCTGCTGTTGGCGGCGCTCTTTGCGCTTACGGGAATTAAGGAGACGGGCCAACTGCATGGCACGGTGATTGTCATTGATAGCGATTGCCTCCTTGAGTGTCTTGGCTTCGATGTGCTCGCCACGCACCAGGAAACCCTTTACGGTACGGAAGTCGCTGATTACATTGCTCTGCTCAATCCACTCGCAAGCCATACCATTGCGCTCGAACTTACCTTTGTAGAATGTCAGGAGACCACCGACCTTACAGATATTCCAGCCTTTGCGAATATGGAACGTGAAATAGCGAGAGGTTTTCATATACTTACAACGA
Source organism: Prevotella sp. (assembly GCA_045616725.1). Lineage (GTDB taxonomy): Bacteria > Bacteroidota > Bacteroidia > Bacteroidales > Bacteroidaceae > Prevotella. The sequence continues at coordinate 12,378 of JAZLHI010000036.1, forward strand.
CCGCTATAATGCTCGTAACTCTCATTGACCTTGATGGCGTTCTCATCGGAATAGACGGCTGTATATCCGTCCACGTTCTCGCCCATCCGGTAGGTACACAATGTGCAATACAGGCCATACAGACCTGCGGCATTCAGCTGTGCTTCGATAGCCTGCTTGTTTTTCTTCAGCTGGTTCTCCTTGCGAATGCGGATGTTATCTTCCTGGATCCAATCCGCAATCGTACGTTCTCCAAGATGCTCAACGATTGCCTTGCGAATAGCCTTTACTCGCTTCTCGCATTCCTTCTGGCAATATGCCGTGTCTTCTTTGCTTTCGCCACGGAACATACCATTATAATATGGTTCACCGGCAAACAGTTTCAGATCGAATGCTTGTGCGATTCGGTACTCGTCCTTCGTAAGCATCTTCTTGATGATGGCTTTGCTGTCAATGCGATTGTTTTGTGATGTAGTAGTCATAATGTTTATTATTTCTGGGTGCAAAGATACAATGTGTTGGTATATACGCCAAATAATTTGTAATTAAAAACAAAAACAAACATATAATATTTGATGTTTATTACAAATTGTTTGGTACATATAGCAAAAATGGTATAATTTAGCCCAACCACCTTGCGGCGATTGGGCTATGAGTTATTTAATCTTCGTCCTCATAATGAGGGAAGTCATCTATCGAACCATATCCGTATGGACCTGGGAGGTTGTGCTTCTTGATGTACTTGTTGCGGAGATAGCGATATAAATTATCTATAAAGAACAAGTTGGCAAGCGGAGACCATAGGAGCCAGAAGAGTCGGGTGCCCCACCATTCGTAGAAGAACTCATTGAAGAAAAATACGATGGCGAAAGCGTAGGACGAGAAGTATAGGAAGTAAGTGTGTGGCTCGTGACGATTTGCTCGCTGGCAGAGGAAGTCGAGTATCAAGATAGGAGGACACCACCAGCATGGCTTGCCCTCGACGCGGGGATGATATTTGCCCATTGTCTTTACGAATTACTTGTTTCGCTCTCCATTTCTGCCATCACCTCACGGATCACACTCTTGAGCCAGGCATTATCCACTGGTGTCTGCTGCTTGCCGTTGTGGTAGATGATGCCGTTCTTCTTGTAGTAGGGTGGGGTGGCGCAGAACTTCTCGAATGCTCGCCAGAGTTGGTCTTCGGTTTCATCGGTGCGTGGCCATACGAGGGTGATACCGTTGTTGGCTGAGTCGCTTCGACCATTGCTGCCTTTGCGAACCTCGCAGCGGAAGATGCGGATGTTCTCATCATCGGGGTCTGGCTGATACGATGGGTTGACGAACATGCAGTTCTCGCCATCGGTGGCACAGAACAGCTCGAAGCCACTCTGTATTTGACCCGATCTGAAATTTGTAAAATACTTGTCAACAAGTGACGCACACTGCAGGTCAGTGTACTTGGGTGATTGATTGTTTGCCATAGGCTGAAATTGTTTTGTGTTTGAAAGATTGTGGAGGTGTGGCTCCGTTAGTATAACGTAGGACTGGGCGAATTATTGTAAGCACTCGTCATCCCATGAGTCACAAAATGCGTTGATATTGTCGAACCAGTCATTTGATGCAAAAACTGTTTCGGTATAACGCTTGTTGTCAATGGTAGTAGTGTAGCTGATTTCGAGCAGCACACAATCATGAAGGCTGAAAGGTTCTGGATTCTTTCCTTCGGGGTAATGCTCGCGCCATCCTTTGTTAAACACTTTGAGTATCTGATTAACATCTGCGGCTGTCAGCTGGCTCGATTCGTTTACTTGGATTGACTTGATGTAGACATCTGTTATGTGGCTCTTTGCGTAATCATTTACAAGAGTGAAAAAATACTCGCCATCAAAGTCGAAGTCAAAGCGGTTGACGCAATCAGTGTCCATGATAGCTCGAACGCAAGGAATGTCTGTACTCAATGGGTCATTATAATATGCACAGTTGTCAGCACATTCGTTGCAATACTCTAAAAGGGTTTCAATGTCGTAAGTTCTCATAATGTTTTGATTGGGTGTTGTGCCTCGGCCAAATACGGCGTCGGCGGTTAGTAGATTAGCCCTCGGCATACAATGCCTCGATAATGGACGGGGACTGTATGCCGGGGGTGTGTTAATGATTACTTGCTGTTCTTGGCCTGCTCAATCATGGCTTCCTCACGCTCACGCTCCTTGGCTGCCAGGTCGGTCTTGACACTCTCTTCGAGGGTTTCGAGCTCGGCCTGAAGGCGAAGCAGCTCACTGGCACCGTCCCACTCGTTGGTGAGTGTGGCACGGTTGGCTTTGATGTTATGCTCATGGTTGGCAATGCCGGACTTAGCCATGTTGATGGCGGACTGAATGGTAGGCACGATGCCATCGAAGTAAGTGACCGAAGCAAGGAGTGATGACTGATCGTGACCGTTGGTATTGCCACGGCGCAGGAGGTTGCTCATGGTCTGCACCACGAAGATGGTGGTGTCTGAACCCTTGTCGGTGAATGCCTTGATGTCCATGCCAAAGTACGAACCGATGGTGATGGTCGATGCAGGCTTACGGAAATAGATTTCCTTGAGTGCTCGGCCAAGGTCACCGACAGACTGTGACTTGGCTCCGTGAATAGCGAGCATAGCGGCAGGGATAAGCACGTCGTTGACCTCGATAGGATTATTGGCAGCGGCATTGGTGGCTACTGCGTCGGTCACGAACTTGGCAAACGAAGTGGTGGTGAGACCGTTGCTGCTGCAAGTGTCGCTCAGGTAAGCCTGCACGGTGCTGTGTTCCTGCTCTGCCTTGTCGAGAGCCAGGGTCAGCGAGTCGATAGCCTTCTCGCTGGTCTGGATGGCATTCTCGGCTTCGGTGCGCTGGTTGACGAAACGCTGCTGCTCCGACTCCAGCGTGCGGATCTTCGATTCGAGCTTGGCAATCTTCAGCAAGTCCTCGTTACCTGAAAGCAAAGCCTTGAGTTCAGCGAATGACATTCCATCCTCCTCGTTTATGCTATCTTCATTTGCCTTACGTGTCGATGTGCCGTCACGGAGTAGGGCAGTCAAAAATTTCGCCTTCGAATTTAGCAAATGAAATTTATAACCATCCAGTGTACGTTTTGTTCCGTAAGTATAGACCTTCACTTCATTGTTGCCCCATATCTTCACCTCGTTGCCGTGACGGATGGCGCGACCGTCGCGCTGCTCCAGGTCGGCTGGACGCCAAGGAGCATCCAGATGATGCACAGCCACGGCGCGCTGCTGAGCGTTGACACCGGTGCCGAGCTTCTGTGTCGAACCGAAGATGACACGGATCTCGCCGTTGTTCATCTTGTCAAACAATTTCTTCTTCGCAGTTGATGATTCCCACAGGTTGATGAAGGTAATCTCCTCAGATGGCAGACCGTAGTCACGCACCAGGATGTCGCGGATCTCTGCACTGATGTTCCACTTGTCCTTATCGTAGGCCGAAAGGTCAGTGAACACGAACTGCGTACCCTTGTGCTCGTTGAACTCCATATAGTTCTCATAGATACGCTTGGCACAGCGGTGTGCCTTGTTGTTCGGGTGGTCATGGAAGAGGTCTTGGTCGAGCAATCGGGGATCGAGCGCAATCTTACGAGCCAGATTGGTAGCCACCAGCATTATGCTCTTGTCAAGGTTGTCGCTCTTCATCGAGTCAGGCAAGCCAAGCAAAGACCAATCACCACGCTCGGCAAACTGTGCCAATCGGTCGAGCATCATGGCCTGCTCGGGTGTAGGCTCATCCAGGTCGTAGATGTCCTTACGGTTCGGAATATCAAGGTTAATCATATCGGCTGTTCTATAGTCAGTAATCTGACGCAGGAACTGATTAAGCTCAGGAATGTTAACGTAGGTGGACATACGTTCGCGCTGTTTCAGGGTGTTGACGAGGGTCAGCTCCAATGAGTTCTCCTTATGGATATACACAGCAGCCCAAGCATCGAAGCATGAGATACCCTGACGCTTCAGTTCCGACGGACGCAGGTACTTGAACAGCACATACAGCTCAGTGAGCGCATTGGTGATGATGGTACCCGAGAAGAAGGCGGCACAGAGGTCGCGGCCCTTC
>JAZLHI010000037.1:0-7851 GCA_045616725.1 Prevotella sp.
TTATGTTTTTTGCGTACGTACATAGTGCAAAGGTACACATTTTTTCGCTTGCGCCACCCAAAACCACCCAAATATTTTACCTAACTCGCTGATTTTCATTCTGCGCTATATGATGGCGCAAAAAAGTGATGAAGTCAGGAAACAACCTGCCAAAGCCCCTCTAAGTGGTGCAAAGGCTAAAAAACAAAACTAACAAAAAACAGAAAGTATAGAAAACTATACATATTAAAATATAACGCGCATTGACTATTATTGTGGTCTTCCAGAAAAAGCGTAGGAAACTTTCATTCTGAATAAAGCACCACACCAATAATGGTTGGTTTCTTCGTGTAAGCGTAGGAACCATCTACTCAATTCATAAGAGTCAGTGTCTTCACCTACGGGTGTGGACATTCTTATAATTGAGTAGAGGTTCAGACATTCCTACGCTTGCCTCGGAAGACCATAAGAAGAGTTCACACCCTTCTTATGTGCCTATCCTCAAGTTGCCAGATGATAGCTTAATGCAAAAACTATCATCATTATGGCACGATCAAAATTCTACGAACAGATACATACAGCCAAAGAAGAACGCGAGGTAGATGCTGTCTATACAAAAGGACTAAATACCTACTTCAAGAACGTACCTATAACACACCCTTTCAAGTGCGACTCATATCTTGACACCGTTACCGAAAAGGGCAAGAATCTTCGTCTCCTTGTGGAGTATAAATATGATGAGAACTTCAAAACAAAGACCGGTATAAGCAAAGTGCTGACACAGGTTGTGTTTTATCTTAAGCGTTTTGAGCAGGAAGGCAAACCCTTACCAAACGTTGTGCTTGTTGGCGACATCAACGAATGCTTTGTACTACAGACAAACGTCCTTCAACCTTATCTTGATTTTGAAGGTATTGATTGGGACAAAGCCCCAAGTGAGGCTCATTCGATATTTCCTCAATTGGTTGTGGCGCTTGCCAATGACGACAGGATTTCCCCTTTTGTATATGACGTTGACGAGAACTTCTCTTTCAAAAACGTTGCTGACAACATTATCGATCAAGCAGATAATGTCCAACGTTTCGTGCGAGTGACAGAACACAACATTGCAGTCATTTACGACCATTTCTGTAATCGAGTAGTTCGCGACCAAAAGAAGATTATGCCAAACGAACTTGTATCTATATTCATAGGTACAATACTCGATGCCGACAACTATTATCAACACCCTCGCAATCCCAACCGTCTTGTCGTTCCAAATGGACATGTAGATGTGAATGGTAGCGCATTCACCGCATTCATCTCCGTTTTTGAACGCGAATATACTCCCGACGAAAGACGTAAGTTTGCAGAAATAAGTGATCGCTTAGTAGAAGAAACAAAGCGTCGTCGCAGTGGTGAATTCTATACTCCTACTCCATTCGTTGACTATGCTCATCGCATGCTTGCAGAGGAATTGGGTGAAGATTGGCGCGAGAAATACGTGGTGTGGGACTGCTGTTGGGGAACAGGTAACCTGACGCGTGATTACCGTTTCAAGGACCTATACGCTTCAACTATTGAACCCTCAGAACTTGCAATTGGCGCACCATATAATCGTGAGGCACAGAAATTTGTCTTTGACTTTCTCAACACAGAAATCAAAGACGTATTTGGTCTTCATGTACCAGAAGGATTGTATGATGCTTTAATGAACGATAAACCTATTCTATTTTTTATTAATCCACCGTATGCAACTGCGTGCAATATGGATAGATCATCAAAAGGAAATGGGGCTACAGATTCTATGGTATACAAAGACATGCTTCAGGAGAGATTAGGCAATGCCAGCAACAATTTGTATGCTCAATTCCTTTTTAGAATTTGTAGCATTATTGAGTTTTACAAATTATCTAATTGCTATCTCGGACTGTTTAGTCCTACCCTATTCTTATGTGGTGGCGGATTCTCAAAATTCAGAAAACATTTCCTTAATCGTTTTTCCTACAATAAAGCTATACAATTTCAAGCAAGTTACTTCTCTGACGTAGCTAATAATTGGGGTATTGCATTCTCAATTTGGAAGAACGGTATTACAGAGAATAAGACTTCTTTTAACACAACCCTTGTCGAAACGATAGAAGGGATGGTTGTTCCTGTAGTAAAAAAGGTAATATACAATGTTGATGATGTACTCACTGCTAAAGAATGGATTAAGCAGCCTATAAATGGAATAACAGTTGTAGATAAACCCAAGATGACAAGTGGTGTTAATGTAAAATTTGGTAAGAATAGTAAAACAAAAATCGCAGAAAATGCATTGGGTTGTTTGTATAATGTCGGCAATAATGTATACAAGAACGATACTGATGTTGCGCTGTTTTCAAGTTGCGATAGCAGCAATGCTAATGGCTTGTCTGTAATGCATGAGAACTATATTAGGATAGCTACAGATTTTTCTGCAAGAAGATTGATTTCAAGAAATTGGGTAAATTGGGCTGACGAATACATTGCCCCAAATGAAAACCATTGTCTTTGGAAGAAATTTGTAGGTGACAGTCTAGTTTATATGTTGTTTGATGCTAAATCAAACCAATCCTCTCTCCGCAAGATTGAGTATAAAGGAAAAATCTGGGACATCATCAACGAGTTCTTCTTTATGTCTCGTGAAGAGTTGATGCATTTGGCAGAGACTCATAAACTCTACGAAACTTACGAAGAGGTACGCACTGACAAAGAACGATTCGTATATCAATTGCTCGAACTTGCAAATGGTAGAGGTAATGCTTCTTTTGAAGTGTCTTTGCCGGAACAAACACGTAATGCACTGCCTGAGACATTAAGCACAGAAGCACTTGCTGTATTGGAGAAGGCACGCGATATTACTCGCAAAACATTCCCGTTCCGTCAGCTCTTCCATGATGAACATCCAGAATACCAGATTCTCAACTGGGATTGTGGATGGTATCAAATAAAAGCTCTGGCAAAAGAATATGCAAAGGAAGATATGACGGAATTTGACACTCTATACAAAACACTTGCAAACAAAATGCGACCAATGGTTTACACGGTAGGTTTCTTAAAATAGAACCTTTTGTAACAATAACAAACATATAGGCATCAGCGACTTACCTCACTGGTGCTTTTTCTTTTACACATGCCCCTTCATATCACTCTCCCATAACTCCTACATGTAATTTCCATCGTGTTATACCAACAGCAAAGCCCCACCTGATTATCACAATCAAGTGGGGCTTTTTACTAACCAATACCTATGAATCTAATAACACATAAAATAACACCTATGGATATAAAACAGTCATGTCGAATATATATATGTATGTTGTTGCCTGCGTGTAACGGTTAGGATTCGCTAATCCTTTGGTTTCTGAGTGCAAAATAGCTTGCGCTTCGTGCTCAGAAAATAGGGAACGTCGCTCATTAGAGCGGTGCCCGTCTCTGATTTTCTGAGTGCAAAGGTATGAGGTTTTATTGATTTCACAAATGTCTTTTCCCTAATCTGAGGTAGATTTTTCCCTACTCTTTAATAGAAAATCCCTAATGCCCACTCTTTTTATATTATAAATGTGTAATTTTGCACGCCCAACAAAGAAAGAACAAAACAATGAATCAAGCCAATCGCACTGCATACAAGGAAGGCCTACGCGACTCAATCCCTATCGGATTGGGCTATCTTGCCGTGTCGTTCTCGCTTGGTATCATTGCAGCTTCTGCCGGATTGAATGCTTTCCAAGGTTTCGTGGCAAGTTGGTTCTGTGCCGCTTCCGCAGGCGAATATGTTGGCTTCACGCTCATTGCTTCACACGCAAGCTATGTGGAATTGGCCGTCATGACCATCATTGCCAACGCACGCTATCTACTTATGAGCACGGCTATGAGCCAGAGGCTTAGCGGAAAGACTTCCCTACTCCACCGTCTGCTCATGGCACTGCATATCACAGACGAGCTTTTCGCCATAGCCATCGCTCGCAAAGGCAATCTCAATCCGTATTATTCCTACGCAGCAGCCACACTTGCTATCTTCTGCTGGAGTCTCGGAACATCACTTGGAGTCATTGCCGGCGACGTTCTCCCACAACGAATCGTCAGCGCTTTGGGCGTTGCTTTGTACGGAATGTTCATCGCAATCATTGTGCCACCGGCAAAGGAGAACCGTATAATAGCTTGGATAATAGGCATTTGCTTCGTATGCAGCGCCGCATGCACTTACCTGCCATTAGTATCAACAATATCAAGTGGAACGAGGACAATACTGCTTACCATCATCATTGCATCCGTGGCAGCATGGCTTTTCCCACATAAAGAAGAGAAGGAGGAGGAAGAATGAGCAGCAACATTTGGATTTACATACTCGTAATGGCAGGCGTGAGCTATTTCATTCGCGTGCTTCCAATGACACTTCTGCGCAAGAAGATAAAGAACGAGTTCATCATGTCGTTCCTTTACTACGTGCCGTATGTAACACTTGCCGTAATGACTTTCCCTGCCATCGTAGAAGCAACACAGACACCTATCGCTGGCGGCATCGCCTTCCTTTGCGGAATACTGGCAGCTTGGAGAGGTGCAAGTCTATTCAAAGTAGCAATCATCTGTAGCACAGTGGTGTTCTGCGTTGAATTGTTCTACTAAAGATAGTACAAAATCCCATTCATGATCTCACGAACAATTTGGGATTAAGAAAAAAGAAAGGCGAAGATTCCCGAACCGCTTTGCCTTATATACAATACTGCGGCTCAGAAATCTTCGCCCTACAAAATAAATGAATATTTATATGTCTATTTACTGACCAAGAAGCTTGTTAAGTCCCTTGTTCACACCTTCTGCAGCCTTGTTCTGAAGATCTTCCTTTGCTTTGTTCTTAGCATCTTCCACAGCCTGCTTTGCAGTTTGAGGTGCATTGTCAATCTTCTGCTTAACTTCATCCACCTTTGCCTTTGCATCGTCAACCTTAGCCTTAGCCTCGTCTATCTTAGCCTTTGCATCTTCTACCTTCTGACCTGCATCTCCAGCTATATTCTGAGCGGCATCCTTAACATCAGAAACAGCCTTCTCGCCTGCTTCTCCTGCAACAGCCTTCACCGTTGAAGCCCAGTCCTTTGCAGATGCTTCAAGATTATTGAGGTCAAGCTTCTCTGCTGAAGAAACGAAAGAAGAGATAAGTGTGCTACCAGTAGCTGTGAGCTTCTCCTTGTTTTCCTTAACGAAGTTTTGAATCTTCTCTGCGTACGACTTAGCCTCGTCGAGTTTGCCGTCCTCAATAAGCTTTGCAATCTTGCTTTGAGCTGCAGCAACTATTGACTCAACAGCCTCATTCTCACCAGCTTCAAGGTCAGAAGCAAGACTAGAAATAACAGCCTCCACATCCTCAGAAGCAGCTTCTGCTGTTTCTGCTACAGAATCCACGACTTCAGACTGAATAGAGTCTGCGTTACCACCATTGTCAGTCTTGTTGCCGCAAGAAGAGAATGTTACAGCAGCAACGACCATAATTGAAAGAATAACTTTTTTCATTGTTGTTTGATTTAAGACTTGTATTACTTTATCAGGTGCAAAAGTATAAAATGTTTGTTTTACGACAAAGAAAAAACACCATTTTATTCACTTTTATACTCTGCAAACGTTTTTTCTTCATCAAATTCATTACTTTTGCAGTCATTAAACTACCCAAAAGGCGTGATCAATAAATCCAACTTATAAAACTTAATCAATATCACACATCAGTTGAATCAGTTGTATTTATTGATAATATAAGTCCATACGTTATGATGATAAAAGCTCTCTTTCTCGATGTTGACGGGACTCTCGTCAGCTTTGACACTCACAAGATTCCGCAATCCTCCATAGAAGCCATTAAGCAGGCTCACGACAATGGGGTTAAAATAATTATTGCCACTGGTCGATGCCGTAGGATAATCAATAATCTCACGGATATCGAGCCATACATAGATGGCTATAGTTGTACTAACGGTGCTTACAACACCATTGGCAATCAAGAAGTTAGCTTCTACCCTATGAGCGATGATGATGTCAGAAAGGTTCTTGCCAAGGCCGATGAGGAGAAGGTGGCTTGCATCGTGTCAGGCAAGGAGAATGTGACATGCGTAAATCGCGACGAGATATTCCACAAGGTGTTTGTAGAGATGCACAACATTCCGTACTTTGCCGGCGAACTTCCTGCGCTGGAAACAGTTCTGGCTGAAGGTGTCAGCGAGTTTACCCCATTTTTCCCAAAACAGATAGAGGAGGAAGTAATGGCTGATCTAGACAACTGCGAGTGCAGTCGTTGGTATCCGGCATTCATGGATATCACCCGCAAAGGGGTAAACAAAGGCTTGGCAGTAAAGGATGTGGCGAATTTCCTCGGCATCTCTATATCGGAGACCATGGCTATCGGCGACGGCGACAACGATGTTCCCATGCTCAATGCTGCCGGCATCGGCATTGCCATGGGCAACAGCACCGACGACGTAAAGAACAAAGCAGACGATGTCACTGACCACATCGACAACGACGGCCTCGCCAAAGCACTCAAGAAGCATGGGGTGATATAGAAGAACTCCCCATCTGGCGTTTGTGCCTGATGAAGAATCGTCTGGAGAATAATTCGAAGCAGTATCTTCAGAATCCCACTCTCTACAGCCGACTAAAGGAAATTACGGAAGCCGTTCTCTCGCATCGTGGCGGCGACATCATGCACATCATGGGTAGTGGGATAGACGCTATGAAACTCCGCTCGTCAATGACACTCTTCTGGTGCGCTTCGCGACAGTTGAACCCAGAGCAGAAAGGCGACCCTATCTTCTACGACGTGATAAAGACCTTCTACGGTGGCACGTTCGACGAAAAGACGGTTGCGATGTTGAAAACCTGAATCGCGGCTCAGTAAACTTCGCCCTACAAATTGGAAACGACGCCATGGGGCGTCGTTTCCACTAAGGGACAACTTGTATATATTTCCCTTATAAATTTGACCTATACGCCTAAAAAGTTTATAATAGGCAATTGTATATACAAGCTCGCTTGGCTATTGCTCTCACTTAACCATCACCTTGGCTATCGCCGAGCTGATTCCCGTTCGGCAATAATCAAGCGAGCTTGTTATTGCTCTCACTTAACCATCACCTTCTTGCCATTCTTGATTACGATGCCACGGAAGTTGTTTTTATGATTGGCATGTTCCCTGCACTGGGCTGGGACATGCCGACTGATGATTATTATTCATTAACCACGGCGCGGATGGAGTAAAACGAAGCTACTTGCCACATCATTTCTTCGGTTTGTGAATCTGAATCGAACCCAAGAACATATGCATAAATAAATTCGAGACCTTCCAATGTAGAAGACCAATAGTATCCTTTTTTACCCACCAACCAAACATCGCCAACACCATTCTCAAGGCCTGCAGCAGGGAGGAATATGCTATTGTCAGAATACTTACCCCTACCTGTGTACATTCTTCCTGGGACTCCATTTATTGTTGTCCATTCAGACTCACAGTTTGCTATTAATGCCCTAAACTCTTCAAGTGTTGGCATACGCCAGTCGCTACCCCATATTCTTGTGGCAGGATCGTCGTCTTCTGACATATATCCATAAGGCACGCAATATTCTCCAAAGCTTTCGGCTTTGCCGTCAGTAACACCTATGTTGTATTTTGCAAACTTAGGACCATTCTCCCAAAGTTGAGTCCAAGGGATGTTTACATTTTTGCCGTCAATGGTTCCATTGGTTGAACCTTTGCCAAAACCAGTAGGTGCATCATCTGGATCTTCTTCGTTCAGCACCGCGCGGACAGAATACGCCATGCCATCGCCTGCGGTGTACACGCCCTCAATACCAGAAAAGAAACTCAAATCCCACTGCTCGTCTCCT
>JAZLHI010000038.1:0-103908 GCA_045616725.1 Prevotella sp.
GTTTACACAATATGATCAAGCTGGCGTTTATCACTATGTTCCGATGCAAGATTTCTCTCACCCTTGGACAGATGAAATGCTATACGAAATGTACGGCATTACTGACGATGAGAGAAAATACATTGAAAGTATGATTAAGCCGATGAAAGAAGAAGCCTGCGGGCAATTGACAATTGACTTCTCGTAAGAGTATTCATACCCATAGGAAAACGTATCAAAAAGTATAGGTAAAACGCCTCAAAAAATGCATTTTTTGAGGCGTTTTATCGGGAGTTTTTTATCGAATCAAATGGATACGTCCCTTTGATTCTCTCTATTTATGTAATGTAACAGTTGAATTATTGACAAATGTTAAAAAGTATTGAAGTGCAGAATGAAAGCATGAAGGAGTTATGTTGTTTATGTAAAAAAACACTAATTTTGCAGCGGATTTGGTAACATGACACTGCTCATGTGCAAGGGAATCAGGTGAGATACCTGAGCTGTTCCTGCAGCTGTAACCCTATTGTTGAGCCAACATTACATGCCACTGATCATAGATCGGGAAGGCGTTGGTTCGTTGGGAAGCCAGAAGACCTGCCACATCCAATTAAGTGATGCAAAACTCTCAGGATAGGAGTTATCTACTTATGCTAACAAAAGGATTAAAGTTTCAAAAGTTTCAAGGGTTTCAGAGGTTTCATGAAATCCTCCTCACGGCTATGCTGTGTTGGGTATCTTTGTGCGCTATGGCACAAAGTGATAACAGCACCGAGCGGCAACAGGATAAGGTTGTCGCTCTGGGTGAGGTTGTGGTCACTGGTACCGGCACAAAGCATCTGCTGAAAAACGCTCCCGTACAGACGGAAGTCATCACACGCAAGATGATAGAGAGCTACGCTGGCAAGAGCATCGAAGAAATTCTCGGCGGTCTTACTGCCTCATTCGCATTCAACGAGAGCGACATGGGCAGCCAGATGCAGCTTGGCGGCTTGGGCAACAGCTATATCCTCGTCCTCATCGACGGCAAGCGCATCCACGGCGACAATGGCGGCGACAACGACCTCTCGCTCATTGACCCTCACAACATTGAGCGCATTGAGATAGTGAAGGGTGCGCAATCTGCACTTTACGGTAGCGATGCAATAGCTGGTGTGGTGAACATCATCACGAAGAAGCATGACACGGAAACCGTTCTCCTTGAAAACACTTCACGATTTGCATCGGGAGGTGGCATGGATTATGACTTCCGTCAGCACAATGGCGTGGGCATTGCTTTCGGAAAGGTGCAATCATACACTAACTTCCAACTTCAAACTTCAAGCGGTTGGCAGAACACCACTAACGAATATGCCGAGGCGCAGGTCATCACGGATAGCAAGAACAAGACTTCCAACAAGCATCTGAACTGGCAAGTGGCAGAGAGACTTACCTGGAAACCAATAAAACCTCTTGAGCTCTACGCAGAAGGTTCACTTTATAAAAAGGATATCATGCGCCCACACGATGCGCAGCGAGCATCCATAGTGCAAAACGGCTACGACCTGATGTACAAGAACGCAAGTGCTTCCGTAGGTGGAAAATGGTTGCTGGCGAAGAAAGAACGCGGACAGGATGTTGTGACCTTGGACATAGATTGGAACAAGCACGCCTACTTCTACAACTACACGGACAAGGTTTACGGTGACATCTATTACAACGGCAAGTTGGAACATGACTATCCTTATTACCCTGGCGACAAGAGTTTGCAGAGTGATCAGCAGAGAATCATGGCTGCTGCAAAGGGCGTGTTCTACCTCGGAGAGATGAACATACTGACCGGCGGCGCGGAATATCGCTACGACTATCTTGAAGCTCCACTGAGAGTGAAGGACGCAGAGGCAAGCGACTGGACAGCTGCTCTGTATGCTCAGGACGAGATAACCCCTCTCACATGGCTTAACATCACTGCAGGATTGCGGCTCAACCAGAACGCAGCATTCGGTTTCCGCGCTACTCCAAAGCTCAGTGCAATGGCATCGCTCGGAGATTTCCGCTTACGTGCCGGATGGAGTCAAGGATTCAAGTCGCCAACTCCAAAGGAACTCAACTACCACTACCTTCGTTCCATGGGTTCAAGCACATATTACTACATGGGCAACGAGAACCTTAAGGCACAGACGAGCAACTATTATTCCGTGGGATTGGAATATCGCAGCAACAAGTTTACAGCTTCCGTTACGGCTTATTTCAACAATCTCGACAACATGATAGCCCTTGTGCCTGTAGGCATTGGCGAGATACCAGCAGATGCAATGGTTTATCTTGGCGACGGAAGCATGCAGATTGTACCAAAGATGTACAAGAATACGGATCGTGCCAAGACATACGGCGTGGATGTAAATGTGAACTACAGCATAACGAAAGAATGGACGGTTGGCGGAAACTACAGCTATCTCGATACGGATGCTGAACTCTACAACGAGGCAAAGAACCGATACATCAAGGTGACTATCGACGGCATGGCTCACCACAAATGGAACGCCTTTGCCACTTGGAACCACCGCTTCACACCTACATACCGTCTTTCGGCAGGTCTTTACGGTCGCGGAAGCAGCATGCGCTACTATCAGACGGATGGCAACGGCAAGGCTTTCCAAATATGGAAACTCTCTACAAGCCACGACTTCAGTCGCAGCAACGCGCCACTTACATGGCACATAGAAGCAGGCGTTGACAACATTTTCAATTACGTTGACCGCACGATGCGTCCATATCATCTTGGAACTACTGCTTGTGGCACGAATGTGTTCGTTTCATGCAGCATAAAATACAATAAGGGAAAAAACAAAATTAACACCAAAATAAAAAAACAAACAACTCATGAAGAAGATTAAATCTTTCATGCTCCTTGCTGTAGCAGCAATGGCAGTATTTGCATTCACCGCTTGTAGCGATGAAGAAACTAAGGTAGAAGAGCGTTACAACTCTGAGTTTGCTCTCGTTGACAACCAAGTAGCGAAGGCTAAGAAGCACGACAATGCTATCCTCCTCGTTGCTTTCGGTTCTACATGGGACAACGCTTTCAAGGCTTTTGACGCAACTGTTGAAGCTTACAAGGCAGCATTCCCAAACTGTGACGTTTACCTCTCATTCTCATCAGACATCTGTATCAACCGTGCACACGTTGGTGAGAACGAGAACGAAAAGGGCGAAATTGTAAAGCGCGACTACTATTCACCAAACTACTGGCTTCACGCTCTTGGCAAGGCTCAGTACAAGAAGATTACAGTACAGTCTCTTCAGGTTATTCCTGGTGAGGAGTTCGCTGCTGTAGTGGCTTGTGTAAAGAAGTTCGCTAACAATGGTTACATGTTTGATGCACGCCTTGATGACGATTATCTCAGCAAGGTAGAGATCCACCTCGGTCTTCCATTGCTCAACAACCCTGATGAGGATGTTCCTGCCGTTGCTGCTGAACTCCACAAGATTGCTGGTGCACAGGCTGCAAAGGGTGTTGTTGCTTTCATGGGTCACGGTAACCCTGACTCTTACGACACTTTCAAGGCAAACATCCGCTACAACCAGCTTGAGGAAGCTCTTCAGAAGTTCAACAAGAACTATTTCGTAGGTTGCGTTGACCAGCCAGAAAACTTCAAGCCATTCGTTTACGAGCGTATGAAGAAAGCTGGTATCACTTCAGGCGATATGTATCTCTATCCTCTTATGTCTATCGCTGGTGACCACGCTCACAACGATATGGCAGGCGATGACGACGAAGCATGGGACGAGAAAGCACAGGATTTCGAACTCAACGAAGAAGGCGAAGCTGAGGAAACAAGCTGGAAGTGCTACTTCGCTCATAAGGGTTTCAAAGTAGATGACAACAACTGCACTCTCAAGGGTCTTCTTGAGTTCCCAAGCATACGTCAGGTATGGATTGAGCACACTAAGGAAGCTGAGCTCCTCGAAGATGTTTACCACTCAATGAACCCAGAGTAAATACTCCTTATAACTCCCACACAAGAGGAGAACGAAACAAAAAGAATCGACTATTTCCCTGCCGTTCTCGGCAGGGTTACTCAAACAAAAAATCCAACCAGATAGGACCGCTGAAACCTCTATTTCAGCGTTCCTATCTTTTGCCGTTTTATAAGACGCAAATGAAAAACCTCTTCTTCATCATACAAATAGCAGTTCTGATGGCATCATGCAGCGTCACTCAGGACAATGAAAAAATACTCCTCGCCGACCATCTTTTCCATGAGCACGACTCGGTGCTGAAGCGTGCTGAAAGCTATAGCGAAATAGTGGAAATCAAGTATGCCAAAGGCTTGAAAGTGGATTATCATCAGGATGGTATTCACGTTACAATCAGTAATCCCGACCCAACCATTAAGAATGCTCCCAGCGAGACATTCGTCATCACGAAACCTGCTTCAAGATTCATCTGCACCACAGCTCTTCAGCTTGGCAATTTCGAAACTCTCGGCATAGAGGAGTACATCGTAGGCATCAACTCCCTCCGTAATGTATTCTCTGCAAGAATAGTACAGCAGATGGAAGACGGACAAACTGTAACCATCGGCAAGGAAGGCAACTTTGATGTTGAGAGTGTACTTGCAGCACGCCCGGATTATATCCTCGTCAGTGCAAGCAAATTTGGCGGTTTTGAATCGCTGAAAGAGTGTAACATTCCGCTTATTCCACACCACGGCTATAAGGAAACTCACCCTCTTGCTCAGGCAGAATGGATAAAGCTTATCGGGCTTCTGACGGGTGAAACCCAAAGAGCAAATGCCGTATTCGCTGACATTGAACAGAAATACACTGTGCTGAGACAGGAGGTGGAGAAGGCTTATGCAAAGAAGTCAAAACTACCAACAGTAATCAGTGGACGACAGTTGCGAAATGGTTGGTATTTCGTTGGAGGCAACAGCTATATGGCACAACTTTTCAAGGACGCTGGTGCCGACTATGTAATGAAGGACAACAAGGAATCTGGTGGCGTGACGCAAGACTTTGAAGCGGTTTATGCCAAAGGTCTCAATGCCGACTTCTGGCAGACAGACGGTTCTTTCAACGGAGATTTCACCCTCTCTACACTGGCAACCGAGGACGAGCGATATGCAACGATGAATGCCTACAAAAAGAAGAATGTAGTATTCTGCAACCTTAGCAAGACACCTTACCGCGAACTTGCTGGCGTACAGCCACATTTCCTTCTCGCAGATTTCGTAAAGGCTTTTCATCCGGAACTCCTTCCACATTACGAGCCTAAATACTATAAAATTATCAAATAGACTTTGACCTTGACTTTGACTTAATAATATGAAAGTATATACAAAGACTGGTGACAAAGGGGAGACTTCCCTCGTTGGAGGACAGCGTGTAAGCAAATGCTGCGAAAGGTTGGAAAGCTACGGTACCGTGGATGAATTGAACTCCTTTGTAGGTGTACTTATCACATACTGTACTGACCAAAAAGACATTGACTTCCTCATAGACATTCAGGGAAAACTGTTTGTCGTAGGAGGTTATCTTGCTACAGACAACTCTCAACGCGAGGTTCGCCAAGGCAATATCGTTACCCCTGAAATGGTGGAGAATGTAGAGCATGAAATTGACCGATTGCAAGAGCTTCTACCTCCATTGAAACTCTTCATTCTTCCAGGCGGATCGTGCGGAGCTTCCTTTGCACATGTCTGCCGCACGGTATGCCGTAAAGCAGAGCGCTGCATACTCCGATTGGCAAAGACTGGAGCTGTCGTTGACGATAATGTTACAGCATACATAAACCGTCTCAGCGACTATTTCTTCGTATTGGCTCGAAAACTGAATGTTGACAATAACATACAAGACTCCATTTGGAGAAGAACAACTCAAAACTAAAAAAACAAAATAGACTCTCCCCAACTGTATCAGCAGGGGTTCCAAGAAACGAAACTATAACCATAAATGACAAAATGTTCATTACTTACAGCCGCTATCCTCTGCTTTGCCACTACAGCGCAAGCGCAGAATGATAGCCTTCGTACAATCACTCTCAATCCTGTTACAGTTACCGGTACAGGAACTTATCACCGCGCAGACAACTCTCCTGTTGCCGTAAAGGTAATCAGTGCTGAAGAGCTACAAAGCGCTCAGGTTACAAACCTTCAAGACGCTCTCACTAAGCTCACTAGCAATATAACAACCCACACAAACGGCATGGGTACTACCATAAACTTCAATGGTGTGAGCGACGACTATCTACTTATCCTCGAAAACGGTAAACGCATCAGCGGAGACGACCGTTGGAACAGAATAAGCATTGCCAACATCAAACGAATAGAAATTCTCTCTGGTGCAGCAAGCGCTCTCTATGGTAGCGAAGCTATTGCCGGTGTCGTCAACATCATTACAGACGAGGCAAAGAACAGCCTTCAGGTTTCCACAAACTCACAATTCAAGAGCAAAGGTCGCATGACTGACGACATAAATATCGACATTACGCAAGGTAAGTTCTCAAGCTATACATCCTACACACATCAGCAGGCAGACAACTG
This sequence comes from Prevotella sp., assembly GCA_045616725.1. Lineage (GTDB taxonomy): Bacteria > Bacteroidota > Bacteroidia > Bacteroidales > Bacteroidaceae > Prevotella. The sequence continues at coordinate 6,507 of JAZLHI010000038.1, forward strand.
GTCAATAAACCGCTATCAGGCTTTCAGTGAAGGTGACAAAGAGGTTTACAAACTTACAGGAAGGCCTATGTCCACTGGCTTCAAGTCGGATAACATTAGCCAGCGATTCGAATGGCGTTTCAACGACCAGTTTGATGTATATGCCAAGGGTAATTACTATGATTACTCCACTCTTCGCGACCGCAATGCACAGTATTTCACACAGTCAAAGAAGACAACCACCGATGCCGATGGCAATAAGCAGACGAACTACACCTACGCTTCGAAGCAAGCATATACATACGATCTGCATCACAAGTCATACAACATCGGAGCAGGCGCGAGATGGGTACCAAACCGCAATACCCATATTTACCTTGATGTCTATACAGACAATTTCAACTCTGCTTACGACTATTGGCAGACTGCCGACAAGGAGGCGTACGACGAAACGCGCAAGCGTACTCACTACTATAACGAAACTCTCAGGGGTATCTTCCGCCTTAACGACTGGAACAAACTCTCTGGCGGCATTGAACTTATTCAGGAGAGTCTCAATAGCACGTCCGACAATATCAACAGCGAGAAGACTTACACCTACAATGTCTTTGCCCAGGACGAGATTAGCATAGTAAAGAACCTTGAGGCAGTGCTCGGTTTGCGCTATACCTACAACAACAACTTCGGCAGCAACGTGACGCCAAACCTTGCACTCTTCTATCATGTTGGGCCTCTTCGTCTGCGTGCAAGCTATGCCGGAGGCTACCGCACTCCTACCCTCTCGCAGCTTTATGCTACGGATCAGGCAAAGACTTCTTCACGCTATACCATCAACAATACTGGTTTGAAACCGGAAAAGAACGATTTCTGGAATGCCAACCTCGAATACTCCAACAAATGGCTGAGCGCCGGCATAACGGGATTTATCAATAATATCCGAAACATGATAAACTACCGCACAATGACACAAGCGGAAATTGATGCGGATAGTCATCTGTCGGACCTCTTTGCAGAAGGATGGACAACAATCCGTCAGCGTGACAACATTGATGAAGCTACGATAAAGGGAATCTCTGCAAATGTAAAACTGTTGCTCCCAGCAGGATTCACCCTTGCCCTTGGTCACACTTTCAACAACACTAACGCCAAGACAAAGACTCTCAATACCAAAACTCAGGAGTACGAGATAACGGAATCTCCTGTTGACAAGAGCGTGAAAAATGTATCAAATGTTCATGCTGCATGGAACCACACTTGGAACAACTATGCCCTCAATGTAAACATCAATGGACATATCCAAAGCCGCCGCTATTCAAGCACTTACGGCTATGCTCCAGAGTACCAACAGTGGGACATCAACACCAAGCATACCTTCACTCTGAAGCAGATTGTCGTAGAACCTTCTCTTGGTATCGAGAATATCTTCAACAAGCGTGATACATCATACTGGAACTCAAACTTCTCTACGGTTACTCCAGGACGCTCAGTCATGCTCTCAATAGCTTTAAGATTCACAAAATAATTCAACTTTCGCAAGTGCTCAAGTTGAGGCATAAGGTTAAAAGCTAAAGGCTAAAAGCACTCTCATCAATGTGTGTTGGGCGAAGACAAGCGAAGCATGCAAAACTCAAATTAAGAATTATAATCATTCTATGAAAATATATGTTGCCGGCATAGGTCCTGGTTCTCCTGATGACATCACTCCAGCTGTCATTGCTGCAATAAAGGACAGCAATGTCATTGTCGGATATAAATATTACTTTCAGTTCATCACTCCATACCTTATACCAGGAACGGAGTGCATTGACACGGGTATGAAGAAAGAACGCGACCGTGCTGAGGAAGCTTTCCGTTTGGCAGAAAGTGGCAAAACGGTGTGCGTAATTTCAAGTGGAGATGCTGGTATCTACGGCATGACACCGCTGATTTACGAGATGAAGAAAGAACGCGAATCAGCAAATCGTGAATCCGTAAATTGCGAATCTGTAAATCATAAATCCATTGAGATCATTCCCCTTCCTGGCATCAGTGCTTTCCAAAAGGCAGCGTCATTGCTTGGTGCTCCTATGGGACATGACTTCTGCGTTATCAGCATGAGCGACCTGATGACTCCATGGCAGTTGATCGAGAAGCGTATAAAGGCTGCTGCCACTGGAGATTTCATCACAGCTGTTTACAACCCTAAGAGCAACGGCCGTTACTGGCAGCTCCACCGCCTAAAGGAGATATTCATGCAGGAGCGCAAGGAGGACACTACTGTTGGATATGTCCGTCAGGCAGGTCGCGAGGAGCAGGAGGTAAGTATAACCACACTCGCTGAGTTTGACCCAGAGGATGTTGACATGTTCACTATTGTCATCATTGGCAATAGTCAGTCATACCAGTGGAATGGAAAGTTCATCACTCCACGCGGCTATTACCGCCAGCAGACAGATGAAGGCAAGAATGTTGGGCAATCAATAATGATTAAATCCTTCCAAACTATAAGAAAGGAACTTAAGAACCCTGATGTTGAGGTTTGGAAACTTTGGCCAATGCTTCATGCTGTTCACACGACTGCCGATTTTGACATGGAGAACCTGCTTTGGATGGATGATAAGGCAACGGAGATTCTATACAATAAAGTGGCATCAGGACGGATAAGAGCCATCGTAACAGATGTCAGCATGGTGGCTTCGGGCATTCGTAAGGGTGCACTTGAAAGACTTGGCATAGAAGTGCACTCGTACATCAGTGACCCTCGTGGGGCAGAGATGGCAAAGGCGCATAACATAACGCGTGCTCAGGCAGGCATCAGACTTGCGCTTGAGGATTATCCAGAAGGAAAAGGTGTACTCTTTGCCTTTGGCAACGCACCGACAGCTCTTTTGGAACTCTGCGAACTGATACGCAAGGGTAAATGCAAGCCGGAAGGCATAGTAGGAGCGCCAGTAGGATTTGTGCATGTAGAAGAAAGCAAACATGCAGTAAAACCATTTAAAGACATTCCAAAGGTACTCATAGAAGGTCGCAAGGGCGGCAGCAATCTTGCCGCAACTCTTGTAAACAGCATACTGACATTTGACGATGCGGAAAGGCTAAGACCTGGACGAGATGTGTAAGCAGCATGTACAATTTACCATTTACAATGTACAATTTCACAACTTTGACACATGCAATCTTGTAGTATAATAGGCATAACAGATTCTCGAAATCAGTGGTTTGCGCCAGAGGTAATGAGAGTTATCTCTGAAGGGAAGGTGTTCTCTGGCGGGAAGCGACATCATGAGATAATGCAGAAACACTTGCCTGCCGACTGCATTTGGATTGACATCACGGTACCCTTGAAGGATGTGTTCCGTGAATATGAGAAGTATGAGGAGATAGTTATCTTTGCTTCTGGCGATCCTTTGTTCTATGGCTTTGCCAATACGGTTCAGCGTGAATATCCTGAATGTAAAATGACGGTTTATCCTTCCTTCAACTCTCTGCAAATGTTGGCTCACAGAATGAAACTGCCATATCACGACATGCATGTTGTATCCCTTACAGGAAGACCTTGGGATAAGTTTGACGAAGCTCTCATAAATGGAGAACGACTGATAGGTGTGCTTACAGACAGGAACAAGACTCCTCATGCAATCTGGCAAAGAATGAAGGAATATGGTTATGACAATTACACCATGACCGTAGGCGAGAACTTAGGCAACGAGCAGGAAGAAAGGATAAGCGTGGTAGAAATGCGCGACGAATATAGCGTGCCAAACTGCATTATCCTGCAGCGTACAAATGAAAGAAATCAACCTTTCGGCATTCCCGAGAGCGATTTCCACCTTCTGAACGGAAGGACGAAGATGATAACGAAGATGCCTATCCGACTGACATCGCTCGCCTTGCTTGACCTTGGAAACAGAGATTCGTTTTGGGATGTAGGATTCTGCACAGGAAGCGTGAGTATCGAAGCGAAGTTGCAGTTTCCCCACTTGAAAGTGACTGCATTCGAGATTCGTGAGGAAGGAAGCGAACTGATGCGTGCGAACTCCACAAAGTTTGGTGCACCGGGAATCACGACCATCATAGGCGACTTCCTTGAGCAGGATCTTTCGGATATGCCAAAGCCTGATGCAGTCTTTATCGGTGGGCATAGCGGTAGGCTGAAAGAGATGATTCGGAAACTGAAAGAAGTGATGAATCCAGGATGCTGCATAGTGTTCAATTCCGTTTCGGAAGACAGCAAGAGAATGTTTGAAGAAGGCATCTCTGAGGTTGGAATGACAATAACATCCTGCATACACATGGCAATTGATGACCATAACCCTATTTACATTATTAAAGCACAATGATTCACTATAAATACATAAATGAACAGGGCAAGCGCATAGCAGATATTCTCAAGAAGGAGAATATACAGCACGATGGTGAGGCTATTGTCTTCGTGGGTGCTTTGGGCATCTGCGTTCGTAAGATTATGCCTATCATAGAAGACAAATACACCGATCCTGCCGTGATTTGCGTAGATTCTACTGGCAAATATGCAATTCCTGTATTGTCGGGACATATAGGAGGTGCAAATGACTTGGCTCGCAAGATTGCAAACGTTCTGGGAGGTGAGGCTGTTATCACTACGCAAAGCGACAATATGGGATTGTGGGGGCTTGACACTCTTGCGAAACGATTCGGTTGGAAACAAGCTCCTGTTGACCGCAAGGAAATGAATGAGGCTATTGCGGCTTTCGTCAATGGTGAACCTACTGCACTGTGCTTGGAGCAAGAAGATGAGGGTACAGCATATCTGCGTGACACTATGCCTGACAATGTGACACAGAATCCAAAAGGCGGCTATTACAAGGTTTGGATAACTGTTGCAGAGAATACTTTGACGATTACCCTAGACAAAGGACTGGCTCTGGGTTTCGGTTGCCAAAAGAATGCTCCAGAGCAATGTGCCGACAAGCTATTGGATGAAATTAAAGAAAAAGGAATCTGTCTTGACCAAATAAGAAGGATAGCAACTATTGAACTAAAAGCTCAGGAGCCGATGCTCAGTCGCTTGTGCGAGTTGTTGCCATGGGCTAAAAAGAAGATATACAAGGCGGAAGAACTGTCTGGCGTTGCTGTTCCTAATCCTTCGGAGAAGGTCTTTGAGGTGACTGGTTGCTATGGCGTAGCTGAAGCATGCGCTATGAAGAACGGCAACAAGCTTAGGGTAGAGAAAACAAAAGGCTGCTGCAATGGGGTGTATTTCACTTGGGCATTGGGAGCAACAGAGCCCGACGCTAACGCCTCGGGAACGGTGGCATATGGGTCTGAGGTTTCAGAGGTTCCAGAGGTTTCAGGTGGACATATAGAAATTGTTGGTGCTGGACCTGGCGATCCGGAACTTGTCAGTGTGCGTGGAAAGAGGTTTCTTGAGCAGGCAGACTTGATATTGTATGCAGGAAGTCTTGTGCCAAAGGAGCTGACATTCTATGCCAAGGAAGGATGTGCAGTACGGTCTTCTGCCGACATGAACTTGAAAGAGCAGTTTCTGCTGATGAAGGAATACTACGACCGTGGACAACTCGTAGTGCGACTACATACGGGTGACCCTTGTATCTATGGGGCAATCCAAGAACAAATGGCATTTTTCGACGAATACGGGATGGATTATCACATTACTCCAGGCATCTCTTCTTTCCTTGCTGCTGCAGCAGAACTCCGATCGCAGTTTACTATCCCTGAGCGTTGTCAGACGATAATCCTTACACGCGGCGAAGGACGTACGCCAATGCCAGAAAAGGAGAAGTTGCAACTGCTTGCCTCACATCAGAGTACGATGTGTATTTTCCTCTCTGCCAGCATTGTTGATGAAGTGCAGCGCCAACTCATTGAAGGAGGTTATTCGCCAGAAACTCCTGTTGCGGCATGCTACAAACTGACATGGAAGGATCAACGCATCTACCGTGGACAGCTAAAGAATCTTGCATCAATCCTTAAAGAGAATAACCTTACGCTGACAACGATGATTGTTGTTGGCGAAGCGATAGATAACCGTCAAGGACTCAGCAAACTCTATGACGGTCATTTCACCCACATGTTCAGAAAGGGGAATAAATGATACTGGTCTTTGGCGGTACAACAGAAGGCAGGATTGCCGTTGATGTCTGTGAGCAGGCGGGCAAACCGTTCTACTACTCTACGAAGAGTGGTAGTCAGGAAGTTATGCTCCATAACGGGCAACGACTAATCGGCGGGATGACCGCAGAAAATATCAAAAACTTCTGCGAGGCGCACGACATAAAATGTATCGTTGATGCGGCTCATCCATTTGCAGAAGCTCTTCACGAGAACATCGCTAATAGTGGCGTAACGGTGATAAGATTGAGGCGTAAGTTCTCAGAACATAGAAATGACGTTACCTACCTAAGGGATTGGCGTGAGGCTGTCAAGGAGATAAGATGCAAGAAACTTCTTGCGCTATCTGGCGTAAACACAATCAGTAAACTGAAGGATTATTGGGAAAAGCATGACACTATGTTCCGCATTCTACCACGCAAGGAGAGCATGGACATAGTCAGCGAAAACGGTTTTCCCGAGGATAAACTACTCTATTATCCAGTTTCAAAAGTTTCAGGGGTTCCAAAGGCTTCAGAAGTCACAATGCCTTCTCTGGAAGACGAAAAAGCCATGATGAAGGAATGCGGATGTGATGCCATACTAACAAAGGAAAGCGGTGGAAGCGGTGGCTATGAGGTAAAGGTGCAAGCAGCCTTGGGACTTGGTCTGAAGGTCTATGTGGTGGAATGCCCTGCATTGCCCAAGAACTGGATTTTCGTCGATGGGCAGCACTCATTGAGACGAGCAATACAGAGTGTCGTGCCGGAGTTCTTTCCACTGAAAATAGGACTTACAACAGGTGCATGTGCCACGGCAGCAACGAAGGCAGCCTTGATATCACTATTGACGGACGAGTTTCCCGAGGAAGTGATGTTCAGCTTGCCCGATGGCGAAGTTCTGACAATTCCCATTTTAGAAGTTTCAAAAGTTTCAGAGGGTTCAAAGGTTTCAGGGCTTGCCACTGTAGTCAAGGAACAGAACGATGACTACGATGTGACAAAGGGCTGCCGAATAACAGCTAAAGTCAGGTTGCGCGATGACGAAAGGATCGTGTTTTTGCAAGGTAGTGGCGTTGGTCGCGTAACTCTTCCGGGACTTGGAACACCTGTGGGTGAACCGGCCATAAACCCAACTCCACGCAAGATGATAAGCGATGAAATACGCAGTTTGACATCATCAGGCGTAGATATAGAGATTTCCGTAGAGGACGGTGAAGCTTTATGGCACAAGACATTCAACCATAAAGTGGGCGTAATAGGCGGAATCAGCATAATTGGTACATCGGGCATTGTGTCTCCACTAAGCAACGAAGCTTTCGTAGAGAGCATCGGTCGCGAACTGCGAGTTGCAAGGGCTATTGGCTGTACCGCCATAGGCTTCGCTTCAGGCAAGAAAGGCGAAAACGCCCTGAAAGCCATGGAGCCTGATCTGCGTGTTGTGCACTATGGCAACTTCATCGGCGAAGCCTTGAAGAAAGCTCGCAAGGAAGGTTTCCAGCGAGTAGTATTAGGAATAATGATAGGCAAAGCCGTAAAGCTTGCAGACGGACATCTTGACACGCATTCGCATAAAGTGGCTGCCGACTTGAGCAGATGGGGAGTGAAGATGGCACGCGAACTGTGGGGCGTGATGCCGCCATCGTTCTTCAAGGAAATAGAACAGAAATGCACTGAACATTGCCGAAAGGTTTTTCCTGACGGAGAACTGGAAGTACACTTGATAAAAGATGAAAAATGAAAAGTGAAAAATATGAAAAACTCTTTACTATTTATAATACTCATAATAAGCATTCCACTGCTGATGCTCTGCAACATCGTAACCGGCAGCGTAGATTTCGGAAGCGATCTGTGGGAAACGGTGGTAATGAAAATCCGATTGCCACAGGCTATGACTGCCATGACATGCGGCGCTGGGCTATCCGTGGCGGGACTTCAGATGCAGACGATATTCCGCAACCCTCTGGCTGGACCGTCCGTACTTGGCGTATCGAGTGCGGCTAGTCTTGGTGTGGCTATCGTGCTTTTGCTTAGTGATGCTATCGGTGGCATCAGTCTGTCGCGCTTCGGTGTTATAGGCAACACAGCCGTCACCATTTCAGCAATAGCAGGTGCGATGAGCGTCATGATGCTCATTGTGTGGCTGTCGAAAAGAGTGACAGGAAATGCAACATTGCTCATTACGGGAGTGATGATAGGCTACATAGCAACTGCCATAATCGGGGTGTTGAAGGCTTATTCCACCGAAGAAGACATTCACGCCTACGTTATTTGGGGACTTGGGTCTTTCTCACGTGTCTCGGGAGGTCAGGTTAATGTCTTTATTTGCATTACAGCCGTTATACTTCCTCTTTGCATGCTTCTTGCAAAACCTATGAACATGATGCTACTTGGAGAACTGAATGCTCTCGGGTTAGGACTGAATGTAAAGCGTACACGAATGTTGACAATAACCATGGCTGGAACACTTACCGCCGTAGTAACTGCATATTGCGGTCCGATAATGTTCATAGGACTTGCCGTGCCGCATATAGCACGCGGCATATTCAAGACCAGCGACCATCGCATACTGCTTCCTGCTACCATGCTGTGCGGCATGGCTCTTGCGTTGGTTTGCAATCTGGTAAGCAAACTGCCTGGAGCCAACGGTGTGATTCCCATCAACTCCGTAACTGCACTGATTGGAGCACCTGTTGCCCTCTATGTATTACTGAAACGAAAAAACAGATGACGATATGTCCAAGATAATACTGATAACTGGCGGACAGCGCTCAGGAAAGAGTGTTTACGCCGAACAACTTGCCTTGTCGCTTTCGGATAATCCCGTCTATATGGCTACGGCACATATATGGGATGACGATTTCCGTGAGCGGGTTCGTATTCATCAGCAACGGCGCGGACCACAATGGACGAATATAGAGGAGGAGAAATATCTCTCAAAACATGACTTGACTGGCAGGGTGATACTGATAGACTGCCTTACGCTTTGGGCAACCAATTTCTTCTTTGAAGGTGCTTCAGTGGGTTCAAATGTTTCAGAGGTTTCAATGGAGTTCCAAAAGGAAAGCCAATGCATATTGGATGAAATGAAAAAAGAGTTCGACAAGTTCACAATGCAGGACTCTACATTCATCTTTGTCACCAACGAGATCGGCATGGGCGGAACAAGCAGCAATGCCGTTCAGCGTAGGTTCACTGACCTTTTAGGTGGGCTGAACCAATATGTAGCCGCTAAAGCAGAAGAAGTAACCCTTATGGTGTCAGGAATAGCTGTTAAGATAAAGCACTAAATCATACATCCTAAATCATACATCTAAATCAAAAATCATAAATCTTTATAACCTCAAACATGGTAACTAAAGAACAGATACAATCCAAGATAGATAATCTCAATAAACCCAAAGGATCATTGGGACGATTGGAAACGCTCGCCTTTCAGATATGCTTGACGCAACAGACTCTTGAACCTCAGCTGTCTCGCCCTTGCCACATTCTCTTTGGTGGCGATCATGGCATAGAACGCGAAGGCGTTTCTTTCTCTCCTCGTGAGGTGACATGGCAGCAGATGATAAACTATACACGCGGTGGAGGTGGTGTAAACATGTTCTGCCGTCAGCACGGATTCAAACTGCGCATCGTTGATGTAGGAGTGGATTACGACTTGCAGCAGCAACTCTTTGCAACAGATTCCAACGACACGGAGAATAAGATTATCAACCGAAAGATTGCTTACGGCACAAAGAACTTCCTTCATGAATCGGCAATGACAGACGAGGAGTGGGAGAAGGCACTTGCTGTAGGCGCAGAAATGGTGGAAGATTGCCATCGTGAAGGTTGTAACATCGTTTCGTTTGGAGAGATGGGCATTGGCAATACATCTCCTTCAAGCATCATAATGCACCTATTGCTTGACATTCCGTTGGAAGAATGTGTAGGTGCTGGCAGCGGACTCAGCTGCGATGGCATACGCCATAAATATGAAGTGCTAAGACAGGCGGTAGAAAACTATCACAGACAGGCAGAACGCCCTTCCATCGGACAATATTTCTGCGGTCTGGAGATGGCGGCTGCTGTCGGTGGTATGCTAAAAGCTGCAGAACTTGGAATGCTTATTCTCGTTGACGGTTTCATCATGACGGCATGTATGCTTGTGGCAAGAGGCATGAATCCTGACGTAATGAAGCATGCAATCTTCGGCCATTGTGGCGATGAGGGCGGTCACAAGCACATGCTTGATGCCATGGAAGCCGAACCACTTCTGCATCTTGGGCTCCGATTAGGAGAAGGTACAGGTGCTATCTGCGCTTATCCTATAGTACAATCTGCTGTCAATATGATAAACGAGATGGACAATTTCCAACATGCACAAATAACAAAATATTTCTGATGAAACAAATCTTAGCCGCAATGAGTTTCTTTACTCGGCTGCCTTTCTGGAGACTTACAACCTTGGAAAGCAAACACTACGAAAACATTGTGCCTCTATGGCCCTTGGCAGGATTGTTTACCGGAGGCTTAATGATGAGCGTGTTCTACGCTGCTTCGCTGCTATTGCCTGTAAATGTGGCTATTGTACTTGCCATCATCAGCAGAGTGCTGCTCACTGGTGCACTTCATGAAGACGGTTTTGCCGATTTCTGTGATGGTTTCGGTGGCAATTCAACAGGTTCTTTTGATGCAGACCGCGAACGCACTCTGAGAATAATGAAGGACTCTTTCATCGGTTCATACGGAGTCCTTGGATTGATACTCTATCATCTCCTTCTCTGGACAGTACTTTCGTCACTTGCCGCCATTCTTCCCTTATGGATTGTGGCACTCTCAATCTTAGGCATTGACGTACTGAGTAAAGCTGTTAGTTCGATGATTGTATATTTCCTACCATACGCCCGCAATGCCGAAGCTGCAAAGAACAAGTTGGTCTATAACCGTGGCAGACTTCCGCTACTGCCAATATTGCTCTCGGTCATCACCTTAAACGCGCCTATTCTGTTCCTATTATTCCGTTGGATGAAACACAGAATTGGAGGATACACTGGAGATTGCTGCGGAGCAACATTCATCATCATGGAATCATACAATTATATATTACTGCTTATCCTCTGCAACTGGCTTGAATTTGCTTAAATTTGCACAAAAGGGTCAGACCCCTTTGTGCAAATTTTCAGACAGAACAGCAAAATTATAAATTGAAAATCGTAAATGCAAAAGGTTCTTATTGCTGCCACAAACTCAAACTGTGGCAAGACGACATTCACCATGGGGCTCCTTCGTGCCCTGAAGCGGAGGGGGCTCAAAGTGCAGCCATACAAATGCGGTCCTGACTATATTGACCCGATGTTCCACCATCAGGCATCAGGACAGGAGAGCGTAAACCTTGACATCGTAATGGCAACCAAGGAGCATGTAAAGGATATTTTTACGCGTTATTCCGAGAATGCCAACATCTGCGTTGTTGAAGGTGTCATGGGACTTTATGACGGTCGCGACAGATGGCATGGCAGCAGTGCGGAAATTGCTTCACTTCTCGACAGTCCTATTGTGCTTCTCGTCAATGCAAAATCCACGGCATACAGCATCGCTCCCCTACTTTACGGCTTCAAGAACTTCCGTCCGGAAGGATGCAAACCGCGTATCTTGGGTGTAGTATTCAACATGGTTGCTTCTGAACGCCATTTCTCTATGCTCAAGCAAGCATGTGAAGATGTGGGATTGGAATGTCTGGGATACCTTAAACGCAACGAAAAACTCTCTGTTCCATCGCGACATCTTGGACTTTCCATCGCAGAAATGGAGAAACTCGAAAACCTCATCAATGCTGCTGCCGACGAGGTTGTGGCTCATGTAAACATCGATAAGATCGTAAATCCGTAAATTGTAAATGAATCGAGTATTGATAGCACGCGACGAAGCTTTCAACTTCATCTATCGCGCCAACATAGATGCCCTGAAGGAGATTGGCACCGTAAAGTTCTTCTCGCCACTTCACGACGAGTTGCTGCCTCCTTGCGATCTCCTTTACCTGCCTGGAGGTTATCCAGAACTATTTCTCCCAGAAATCAGAAATAATCATTCCATCTGCCAGCAGATATATGACTATGCTCAGCAGGGTGGACGTATTTTGGCCGAATGTGGCGGCTTCATGTACCTCTGTAATGATATTGACAACGAGCCGATGTGTGGGGTCTTTCCTTTCAGTGCTACGATGAAAGATGCTCGACTTCATCTTGGCTATCGCGAGCATAACGGCATGAAAGGACACGAGTTCCACTACTCCGATATCACTACTCCACATGCCCTCGTAAACAGATACAAAAACGTTATTGCCGGATATACTCACTGGTATTGGGCAGAAACAGGATTCGAAACATTATGGAACAAACTGACATCCCAGAAACAATGAAATCTATGAAACCATTGAAACCGATAATGTTCGTAGGTACTGGAAGCGATGTGGGCAAAAGTATCATCGCCACTGCACTCTGTCGCATATTCAAGCAGGACGGCTTTCACCCCGCTCCGTTCAAGGCGCAGAATATGGCACTCAACTCCTTTGCCACTCCGGACGGTTTTGAGATAGGTCGTGCACAAGCTGTACAGGCTGAGGCATGCGGATTGCCCCCACATACGGACATGAATCCTCTGCTTCTGAAACCTAACAGTGAGCATACCACACAGGTTGTACTCAACGGCAAACCTATAGGCAATCGTTCTGCATACGAATACTTCCGCAAAGAAGGACGCGAGACGTTGCGGCAGGCTGTCCATGAGGCTTTCGACCGTCTCTCTGCTCGTTACAATCCAATCGTCATGGAAGGTGCTGGAAGTGTCAGCGAGATTAACTTGCGTGACTCGGATCTCGTCAACATGCCTATGGCACGTTATGCAGATGCAAATGTTATCCTTGTTGCCGACATCGACCGCGGAGGCGTCTTTGCCTCTTGCTATGGCAGCATAATGCTCCAAACGCATGAAGATCGCAAGCGCATCAAAGGTATCATAGTCAATAAGTTTCGTGGCGATATCCGGCTTTTCGAGAGCGGACGAAAGATGCTGGAAGACATCTGTGGAGTTCCTGTTTTGGGCGTTGTGCCTATGCTTCCTAATATCAATATTGAGGAGGAAGACAGCGTGGCTCTTGAAAAGAAACAACATGCGCCTATCGATGGAAAGATAAACATCGTGGTCGTTATGCTTCGGCATATCAGCAACTTCACCGACTTCAACATACTGGAACGCGACCCGCGTGTAAATCTTTTTTATTCAAGCAATACGGTGGATGTCGAAACAGCAGACATCATAATACTGCCTGGCACGAAATCCACACTCGACGACCTTCTTGAACTGCGTCGCAATGGCGTTGCAAAGGCAATAATAATGGCTCACAAGGCAGGCAAAACAATCGTAGGCATCTGCGGTGGATTCCAAATGCTCGGACAGACTGTCAACGATCCTGATGGCATAGAAGGCACAATCCCTTCTCTGCCAGGACTTGGACTCCTTGACATCCATACCACCATGACACAAGAGAAAACAACGCGTCAGGTAGAGTTCCTCTTTGAAGGCGAGCAATGTCACGGTTATGAGATTCACCAAGGCGAGAGCACATTTGTCTCTGATGGCAAAGCCGTAGGCGATTTCATCATTACCGATAATGTTCTTGGCACTTACATCCATGGCATTCTCGATAACAAACCAGTAATCGATTATCTTCTAAAGGACATGGCAACCGTTCCCGAAGCAGCCACCGTTCCCGGCGAGTTATCGTCGGCCTCTATCGCCTCCGCCACTGTTCCTGAAGCATTTGCTTCGGGCTCTACAGCGGAAGACCCTTTCGAACGCCTTGCTGAGCATGTTCGCAAACATGTGGATATAAACAAAATATACAGTTGGAATGATTAACGGACACGGAGACGACATACACAATTACGCAAATGTAAGGATAAATTTCTCATCCAACATTTATGCCGGTTTCTCGCATCAGGGGCTTTATGAGCACCTGAAGAAATCCATGCATCTCATCACGAGTTATCCCGAACCATCACCTCTGTCATTGGAGAAATCACTGGCAGAGTTTCATGGTGTTAGCTGCAATGAGATTTTGGTCACAAATGGAGCTACAGAGGCTATCTATCTCATAGCAAGAGCCTTCCATGATTATCATCCCGTCATTCCGCAACCCACTTTCTCGGAATATGCAGATGCCTGTCGCGAAGCTACCACCGTTCCCGACGCTTTTCCGTCGGGTTCTGTCGCCTCCACCACCGTTCCCGAAGCGTCCGCTTCGGGCTTGCCTCACCCCCAAAGCCTCCTGACCTGGCTCTGCAATCCCAACAATCCTACCGGACATGTTATTCCAAAGCAGCGGTTGCTTCATGATATTGCATCTCATCCTGCAGACATCTTCGTCATTGATTCCAGCTATGCTGCTTACACCGATCAGGACACTCCGTCAGCTCTCGACATCGTAAGTCACGATAACGCAATCATGCTCTGTTCCATGACAAAAGACTATGGCGTACCTGGTCTTCGTTTAGGCTACATCATTGCCAACAGTCGTCTGCTAGAACGAGTCAATTCACAACGCATGCCATGGTCGGTAAATACCCTTGCTATTGAAGCAGGCAAATATCTCATTGCTCATTGCGTAGAGTTTCAGTTTCCACTCGCCACACTGCTCGCAGAGCGACAGCGTATGGAGGAAGAAATTCATGAAATTGGCATTCTCACATCCCACTCAGATTCGCACATGCTACTCTGCCAACTTCCCAATGGCTCTGCACGCGAGTTGAAAGATTACCTTGCCAATCATCATGGCATCCTGATACGCGATGCAAGCAACTTCCCAACACTAACTCAACAGCATTTCCGCATTGCCGTACAAACGCCCGATGATAATAACCAGCTCATCAGTGCTTTGAAAAATTGTAAATCCGTAAATTGTAAATGATACCAGTTCTTCTCATCGCTTGGCTTCTCGACCTTCTCCTTGGCGATCCCGCTTGGCTTCCACATCCTATAGTCTATATGGGAAAATGGATAGCCTTTGGTGAACGCCATCTGAACAATGGCAGCCAACGCAAACTCAAAGGCGCACTTTTCTCACTTACAAGCATCTGTGGGGTCTTCATCCTCACATGGGGCATCCTCACCCTCGCCACCGTTCCCGAAGCAGCCACCGTTCCCGAAAGTTTCGCTTTCGGATTCCCTTCCATCTTACCTCACGCCATAGGCGCTCTGCTCCTCTTCTTCTGCCTTGC
The DNA here is from genome assembly GCA_045616725.1 of Prevotella sp. Classification (GTDB taxonomy): domain Bacteria; phylum Bacteroidota; class Bacteroidia; order Bacteroidales; family Bacteroidaceae; genus Prevotella. The sequence continues at coordinate 21,817 of JAZLHI010000038.1, forward strand.
TGGCCACACCCTACGCAAAGAAGTTCGCATGGTCTTTGAAGCCTTGGAGCATGGTCTTGACGAAGGTCGCCGACAAGTTGCGCGTATCGTTGGTCGCGACACGGCCCAACTTTCCGAACAGGAAGTTCGCACGGCAGCATTGGAAACACTTGCAGAGAATCTCTCCGACGGAGTCATTGCCCCACTTTTCTGGTTCCTTCTCCTCGGTGTTCCTGGGGCTATGGCATACAAAATGATAAACACTCTCGACTCCATGATAGGCTATCAGAATGAACGGTACAAAGACTTCGGCTGCTGGGCTGCACACATCGACGACATTGCCAACTACATCCCAGCCCGCATCACCGCATCTCTCATTCTCATAGCAGCCTTTATCATGCGGCCTTTATCATTACGCATTACGAATTGTGCATTACGAACCATAAAATACGGACCACAACACGCATCTCCCAACAGCGGATGGCCAGAAGCCGCCCTCGCCACCATCCTTGACTGTCGCTTCGGAGGTCCACACAACTATTTCGGACAGGAATTCTACAAGCCATACATCGGCGACAATCCTCGTCCGCTCACCTTTGCCGACATGAAAAGGAGCATCCGCATCTGCATGACAGCAGAAATCCTATCGGTTCTCATCATCACAACAATCCTAATCGTAAATACATAAATGAATCGACTATTCCCAGCCGTTCTCGGCATGGCGAAAGAAATCCGTAAATCATACATCAAAAATCATAAATGACATGGTGTTGCAACTCCTCAATACCCAAATAGGCTACACAGCCACCGTTCCCGACGATTCATCGTCGGGCTCCAAATCCCTGACCTTCCCTATCATCAACAGCACGCTTCATGAGGGGGAGTTTGTCAGCCTCGTTGGCCGTAATGGCTGCGGAAAATCCACTCTCTTGCGTTCTCTTGCCGGAATGCAGCCAACTCTCGGAGGCGAAATAACCTACTTCGGCAAGTCGCTCGATGCCTACAGCCTTCGCGAAAGGGCTCGACTTCTCAGCATCGTCACACCCGCCACATCTCCAGATCCTTCCATGACCGTCTTCGATCTCGTAGCACTCGGACGAAGCCCTTACACCGGATTCTGGGGAAGCCTCTCATCGGAAGACCGTTCTCTCATTGCCGAAAGTCTTGAAACCGTTGGAATGTCGGACTATGTAAATCGCCTGGCATCCAAGCTTTCAGACGGAGAACGCCAGAAAGTCCTCATTGCCAAGGCTCTCGCGCAGCAGACACCCGTCATCCTTCTTGATGAGCCAACATCTTTTCTTGATTATCCAAGCAAGATTAGCACGATGAGAATCCTTCGCGATCTCGCTCACAACCACCACAAGACCATTCTTCTCTCAACCCACGACCTCGAGCAAGCCACCAAGTTCTCCGACACCATCTGGCTGCTTGACAAACAGAGCGGATTGACCGTAGGCACTCCCTCGCAACTCATATCCCAAGGCATCCTAGCCCGCACCTTGGACTTTACCCCCAATTGTAAATTGTAAATCATACATCATACATCAAAAATCACAACTGAATCGACTATTCCCTGCCGGCCAATTCCATCATGAACCTGATATTCGACTTCGGAAAAGTCCTCGTTGATTTCGACTTCGAGGCATTCTTCCGCAAATACATCCCTGACACAGAGCGCTGCTATGCCTTCCTTCCCGTGCTCTATAACGACAACATCGCTCAGCGTCTCGACCGTGAGCTACAGTCGTTCGATGAAATCATTGCGGAAGTCATCGCAAAGAATCCAGACTTCGAACCTGAGATTCGTCTCTTCTGCGAACACTATCCTGAGATTGTCACCCACGAAATTGAAGGAATGTACAACCTTCTTTCCCGTCTCAAAGCCGAAGGACACAAGCTCTACGGCCTGACAAACTGGTGCAGCAAAGTGCATATCACGATGACGCAATTCCCAATCTTCCAACTTCTCAACGGACAAATCATATCATCCGAAGAACATGTCATCAAGCCCGAGCCCGAGATTTACCACCGACTCTTCACCATGTTCAACCTAAAACCCGAAGAGTGCATCTTTACCGATGACAGAGCCGAAAACGTCGATGCAGGCAGACGCTTAGGCATGAAAGGCATTGTCTTCAAGGATGCCAAGCAATACGAAAGGGAATTAAGGGGATTATTAAAATATCATGTAAATCAATGAGACTCCTTCCATCGAGCATAAAACACAAAATCGAGTAGGAGGTAAACACTAATCGTAGGTGTTTATCTCCTACTTTCATGTTTACCGACCTCTCACACCACCGTACGTGCCGTTCGGCATACGGCTGTTCTCTAATTACGATGCAATTGGGCATAGATGCCTATAAGCGAGGGATAGCCTTGTGAATCAAGTCTCCCGTTCGTGATAGCTCTATGCAGTATCCAACTGTCGGCGATGTGCCAGTACCCCTTGCGAGTATTTGCCCATTGCCATGACCACCATCTGCTGATGCCACACTTCATGAGGTTCTTGAATCTAGTGTGCTGATTGCCGTATCGTTGCTACGGCTGAATACAGGAATGAGGTCCTGAGCCAGAGTTTCTTTCGAAATCTCTTCTGAGTTGGCTGTAATGAATGGGCATCGTTTTGGTGGGTCAATAACTTCGACCTCTGCTTCAATGATGTCCGTTGGTGGCGTTATTATGCTCATCCTGCCAACATTAGGAGTTAAGCTTGCCACGGAAAGTGAATTGTTCATATTTGTAAAGTTTTTAGTTTAAAGTTCGTTTGGGAGAATAATGTCTGCACGTCAATACGATGAGCAGTAGTGTCATTACCGCTCCCATAAATGTTAATGTTGATTTTTTCTTAGTTAGTTGTTTCATAATTAGTTGTAAATGTTTTGTTCGTTAGTTTTCTTATATATAAGGCATGTAGGCACCTCTCCCACGGTCAGAAAAAACAAAAAAGACAGCCCGAAAAGCCGTCTTTAATGTTTGATAATCGACTTGTCCGATGAAGAAATACGTCGATCCCGATAAGAACCAGGAGCGAGTGCATGGATAAACCTTGCTGTACTTCTCCATCAGATAGAGTCGTTTTGTATATTCTCCATCTGTTTCTCTTATCATTATTGTTTTTTGAAGAGCCGTCGATTGCTTCTACAACTTTCTCTTGCCCTTCGCCGCATCCATACTTTATTCAACCTATACATAAGATAGGAAGCTACTCATATATCTGCGACCTTCCAATGATGCTGGGTCCTCTTCGGATTACCAGGCATCACCAGGATAGTTGATTGTTAATATTTGTGTTTATTTACCTCCATATTTCAGGAGGTTTGTGTTTGTTCATGTATAAGGGTCGGAGGTGGTTATGGCAGGGAGGAAAAACTCATCAATAATTAACGATATAGGTCTGAAATTTGTTTGTTTTTGTAAAGTCTGCATACCAATCTTGCCGTTCGATCAAGTCTTATGGATGGTTTTTTGATTCTAGTCTCAAGCTATATCAGATAATTATATTAAATTTGCTACAATGTTAATTATATAACAATGGACGAAATCAGAAAGATAAACAGATTGAAGGCTGTGTTAGCAGAGAAAAGCAAGACTGCGAAGGAACTTGCATTAGACCTAAATGTAAGTCCTGTCACTGTGTCAAGATGGAGCCAAAACGTAATCCAGCCTGACCTACAAACATTGACAAAAATTGCAGACCTCTTGAGGATCATAGCGACATCCATTGGCAGGTCATTGCCTTTGATGTGGAACCGGATGCTGAATGATCCCCAATCATGTTCGCTGTAATTTTCCCATTTGCCTTCCTCGAAACAGTATATTCCGTATTCTGACCGTATTTTTGACGTTGCTGCGGCGAATGAACCTACATACTGATACCCTACATACAGGTCATTGGTGCCTATGGTGTAAGGATTTTCCAACTCAATCTCGTTCCATCCTTCCGCACCCAATACCCCAGGTTGGTCGGCATAGTTCTCGCTGCCGCCAGTGCTTATTACAGGCACGAGTTCCGTAACGTTAAATACCAGACATACATCAATTCTGCTTATTGTGTAGCCCTTATATTTCGCGAGAACTGCCGAAGGAATGCGAATAGCACATTTGAAAGGTTCGCTTTCTCCCATACCTAAGGACGTGTAAATGTCGTCATCACAGTATCCCCACACGACATCGTCTGAGCTGTCCGTAAGGACCTCGGCAAATGCAGCAGTACTCGTCATAGCCATCAGCAGCCTGGCAAATGTCAGCTTTTTCTGTTTGTCTTTCATTATTTTCTTTATTGTGCCTCCTCTACTTATTCTGTGATTCGGCGATTAACACTTTTGTATTCTGAGAATAGATAGAACGTTGGGAGTGTCCTTCCTCCTTTGACCTTGGCAAAGCCATGGCGTAGGAGGCATGGAACGTTTTCTCAGATCATTAGTGTCAGTATCGCAACGCTTATGCCGGCAAGGTAGATGCAAAGGTAATAATAAATTCGGAAATGACAAAGAACTGAGCGAAAAAAAGCGAATTATTCTGTTGTTCTATCGTGACATGTGTTTGCTAAGTCAGATTATGCCAATTAAGAGTTAGTGCTTTGTTAGGTGGCCAAATTTAAAGAGTCATCCCCACTACAGTCACTTCTGAGAGTGAGGGAAGCTATAGTTACTTATGTGCCTTGTAGTACTTAAGAGCAGCTTTGATGTTTGCCTGTACTGCGTTGCCGCTGAAAGTGGCACCAGTGTAGGCATCTACCTGTGGTTGGGTGGATAGCTTCTCTGCTTTGCCTACTTTGATGTCGTTGTATAGAGGGAGAAGTCTCTGGAGTATCATCTTGAAATACCCCTTGCTCTCTTTATTAGGGAGAGCAAAAACCTTTATGACCTTGCCATTCTGAATGTGCACCTCAACAGGAGTTGTTGACTTATATCCTTTCTTATGGCAGAGAGTGGTTGTGTTGATGATGTAAGTATCGCCTTTCTTTTGCATTACATCATCAGCCATGGCAGTGAGTGCCATGGTCAAGACGAAGAGAGATAGAATTGTTCTTTTCATATTCTTATTTCATTGTTACTTGTACTCGGTTCTTTGATGCAAGGAGGGTGCGGCAGAAGTCCTGAATATCTGCAGGGGTGAGAGCATCCACCTTACTGAGATAATCCTCTGCAAAATCTATGCTATTTGCAAGTTTGTTGTAGCAGACATACTCCCACCAGCCGTTTGTCAGTATGGCGCGCTCATAGTTCTTGCGCTCATATTCCTTTACCTTCTGCAGTCGTTCAGCAGATGGTCCTTCTGCAGCAATCTTCTCCAACTGCTCGTCGATGATAGGCAAGAGTTCGCTGTATTTGTCTGGATCACAGCGGAAGTTGATGGTCAGAGAGAAACCATCAGAAGGTTCCTTCCATCCCTGACTTGCCACAGAGACGCCGTATGTGCCACCCTTCTCCTCGCGCACTGTCTCGGTATAGATGGCACGCATAATCTGTGCGAGGACATCGGCACGCAGATCGTTGTCGGCTGTGTAAGGAATAGGTGCAGAATAAATAATCTCCGTCAGTGCCGATGGTGTCTTTTGCTCGTGGGTGAACACCTTGGTGCGGCTGCCGGGGAGGATGTCGGCGCTCGAGGATGAACCATCGGGAACGGTTGTTGCTTTTCTTTTGCCAGGCAGAGAGGCAACATACTGACAGATAAGGTTCTCAAACTCATCGGTGCGAATGTCACCTGTGACTATGAGCGACATGCCCGCCATGTTCTGGAAACGCTCCTTGTAAATCTCCATGATGCGATCGTGAGAGACACGGTTGATGCTCTCAATTGTCAAAGGTGACACACGTTCAGGATTAGCATAGAGCGTTTGGCGAAGCGTATCATTGAACACAACCTTCGGACTTGCAGCACGATTCTTCAGCAAAGAGCGCTGACGATCTGTGAGGCTGCTGAATATATCGTCGTCACGGCGAGGCTGAGTGATATAGAGATACGCCACCTCAAGCCATGTCTTGAAGTCGGAAGCAGCACAAACGCCTTGAACGCCTTCCTCCTCGTCAGACATGAATGGTGTTACGCGCAAAGCCTTGCCTGCACGTTTCTTCTCAAGTGTGAGATAGTCAAAATCGGCGGCACCGCTCTGGGTTATGACGCTGCCAAGCATACGCAACGAAGGAAGGTCGCTGTCAGGATAGAGCGACTGACCACCCTGGCGGAACATCTTTATAGTCAGACGGTTTGGCTCAAGTTCGGAAGGGCGTGCATAGACCTTGATGCCATTGGATAGGACATACTCCGTATAGCCATGACCATAGTCGTTGCGAGCAAGGATGCGTCCCTTCTTTGGGAGTTTCTTGATGAAAGTACGGTCAACAGGTTTGTAGTCGTTGTCGTCAGCATACTCACGTTTCTCTGCAGCAAGGATCCATTCCTTAAACTGCTGGGCGGTAGGCATAGAGTATTCCTTGCCATCCCATTTCGAAGGACCATAGATGATTGCCACCTGATTGCGACCAGAAGCATCGTCGAAGATGATCTGACGCAAAGTCTCGTTGACATCGTCAAGTGTTATGCTGTCCATGAGCGAGTGCTCAAGGTCTGCCTCCTGATCTATCGACATCAGATGCTTGCCATTGCAGAAGTGGTTGACAATCTTACTGACATATTCCGAGTTGCGTGTCTTTTCTTTTGTGTCAAGACGATGCTCCAGATTGACGTTATGCTGCATCTTTGCATGTTGAAGCTCAGCCTCGGTGATGCCATAGCGACGTGCTTTCTGCACAACAGCCATGACAGCGTCAATACCTGCCTGTGGGTCATCTGGCTTAAGGCCAATGCTGATCGAGAAGGCATCCTTTGCAGGAGTGATGTAGAACTGGCCATCGCGTGCAGAGCAAGAAAGCATGGCTGGATGTGCTTGCTTTGTCAACAGAGAGAGACGCTGGCGAAGAATGAAGAGAGCAAGGCGGGATTTGTAGTTGGCGATGAAGTCTTCCTTACCCGATGGAGAAACATTGGGAACGGTGGCGGCGTCTCGCTTCATGTAGAGCTGGAAGTTGAGGGTTGGCTGCTCGTCGTCGGCACAGGAGAAGATAATCATCTCGTCGTTGTCTGTAACGGGATAGTTTTCGCGGACAGCAGGATTGACGGCAGCAGGTATTGCAGAGAAGAGAGACTTTATCTTCTGCTCAACCTCGTCAACGTTGACATCACCAACAACGATGACTGCCTGTAGGTCAGGACGATACCATTTATGATAATAACGGCGCAAAGCTTCGTAACGGAACGTATCTACCACCTCCATTGATCCAATAGGCAGACAGTCCTCATACTTTGTGCCTTTATAAATGACAGGCATCGCCTCCTCCATGATGCGCTGTGCTGCCATGTTCGAACGACGTGTGCGCCATTCCTCGTGGATGACGCCACGCTCCTTGTCAATCTCCTCATCACGAAGCAGAAGGGCATGGCTCCAGTCGCTAAGGATGAGCAGGCATGTGTCTGCTACCCCTGCCTTTGTCACAGGAGCATTTGCTATATTATATATGGTACGCTCTACGGATGTCGATGCATTGAGGTCGGCACCAAACTTAATGCCGTTGCGCTCGCACCAGCTGCGGATGGAACGAGGACCGGCATTGCCATCAGGGAAATGTTCCGTGCCGTTGAATGCCATGTGCTCAAGGAAGTGGGCAAGACCACGCTGGTCTTTCTCCTCAAGGATAGAACCGACACGCTGGGCGATGTAGAAGTCAGCCTGCCCGGGAGTCTGGCTGTTGTGACGTATGTAGTATGTGAGTCCGTTAGGGAGATGTCCCTCACGGACGGCTTCATCCTTTGGCAACGGTTGAGCCATTATGCCAATCGCTGCAAAGAATGCTAATGCAAGAAAAGAAATTCGTTTCATAGTTTTGTTCTGGTTTTTCGATAACTCGAAGTGTCGATTGTTCGAGTTTTCGATTGTTCGATATTGTTTTCCTAAACCTCAGAACCTTAAAACCTCAGAACCTTAAAAATATGATCCAAGGGTAAGGCTGATGCTACGATGGTATCTGCTCTTTATCCATTCTGCCTGAGCGTATGCTGTAAGTTTGACAGAAGGTATAGGCAAGGCATAGCGTGCATATAGGTCTGCGGTGGCTTGCCGAGAGACGAAGCAGTCGTAGTCCTGTTGTTGGTAAACCAGCATGGACTCAGGTTCTCGAATGTTACCTGATGCAGATGCCTCAAGAGTGGATGTGTCTGAAAGGTCACCGTTGCCCCATCGGTAGGCGAGGGCACCATATAGCGACAAAGTAGCCTTGCGCATGGCAATGTTGCGCAATAAAGAAGCAGAAAACGTCTGTGCCTTAAGATGTTGCGACAGAGAATGAGGATAATAGTAAACCGTCTGCTTGCGATCGTTCTGCTCTATCTTAGCGTTGATTGTCCACGTTGGTATGCCGTCCTTTATGCCAAGGAAACCACGATAACCGAATGAGTAGTTCGCCCACAGTTTGTTGGACATCTTGACGGGAGTGAAATACTGATAGTAGTGGGCAGAAGTCTTGTCGTCCTGAATTGTCGTATATGTCGAAGCGTCGTTCTGAAGATTCTCCGTGTCGAGAGAGAACAACAACTGGTGAATGCCCGACTGATGGCGATAGGCAATGGTGGCGTTTGCCTCGTAGATGTCACCGGCATGGCGATTATGTACAATGCTATACTCTGTGTCACGCCCGTAGTAGCCGTTGCGATGACGATAGGAGAACTCCGCCCCTATCCAGATCTTCCCGGTTGATAGAGAAGGATTGCCAACCCCTAACTGCATGCTGAATCCCTTCTGCTCAGAGAAAAAAGGCTGTTCGGTGTTCTTCTCTGTATAGCCATTCTCACCGAATGTCTCAACATGACCAGTGAGAATGCCATAGTCTATGAGTGAACGATACACCTTATCCTCAGAACCATAGATACAGAACGTAACACCTTCTATGACACGACGATAGAATACGTTGCCACCTATCTGCAGACGTGATGTCAAAGGAGAGAAGATGCCCATCGTGGCGGTGATGTCTGTGAGGCTGTTCTTGTGGCGCAGATCCTCGTATTTTGCATAGTCGGCAGCAGTAAAGTTAACCTTTGCGCCAAGCGACAGACGCTGGCAGACAACGTAACTCATTGCCCCGACGATGTTGTACTCGTTCTTGTGCGCATCGCCCAGATTGGTGAGAGAGTCCTCGACGATGTCAAACGGCATGTGCGTAGTGTTGATAAAGGCAGAACCTGCCGCTTCTTGCTGCGCCGTGTTCTTATAGGAGATGCGTCCGTAGGCAGCCATACGAGGCAGAATACGGCGGTATGACTCAACGTCGGCGCACAGGCTTTGGGCAGATTCCGGATTGTGAATGCCACTGAAATCAGCATCGTCAGCCTTGAAAACCAACTGAGCCTCAGATACATTCTGCACATTGAGCAATGACAGCGTGGCAGCATTGTCTGCTGAAAGCCACGGGCAAGACTCGCGAATGAATGAGACACGATAATGTTGGGCAACTGCAACGATGCAGCCACCAAACGCAATCAGGGTTATTATAATTCTTCTTATCATCATTTCTACCAAACTCCCTCGGGAAGGAGGGGACTTTTATCTCAACGAACTCTTCTCACGCTCATGGAAGTCGTTTGTCGAATTGTCCGTATCCTGGAACACGATGTGAGCACCAGCCTTCATAGATGCCTCTGCATCGATGCCACTTGGATCAGTACCGAGGGTGTAGTCGTAAACCAGTTTGCCAGCATTCTCTGCGAGAGCCTCTGTAGATTCCTTGTCGACATTACGGTAAACGACATGACCAAGTTTGCTGGTCAGATTGACGTGGCCGGCATCAACATCAGAGGTGAGACGCTTAACGCAGTCGCTGAGCTTCTGAGTGTTGAAGACCTCAACGCCATCGATAATCCAATCGGTTGGCACCTTGAGGCAAGCCCATGTCGCACTGCCCTCATTGCCAGGAGCATACCACAGATTCTCTGCATTCTCGCCGTATGTAACAGGTGTTGCATCAGCAGTCTTGAAGATGAAAACGGCAGGCGAAGTGCCACTCATTGGCCATGCGTTGCCCATGCCATACTTCACGGTCTTCAGGTAATGTGACGTAGGAATGACATCAGCAGGCGAAGGATAGTATCTTGTGTTGTTATAGTACATGTTGCTCTCCGATGTTCCTGCGCCCTTGTATGTCGGGTCGTACATACAGTAGTAGTCGCTGTTGGCATAGTTGATGGAGTTGCTTACCGTCTGCGTATTGTCTATAGCGCCACAGATATTGACCACCACCTGTGAGTAAGGCTGTATGGTCAGCGCCTTTGGGAAATACCAGATGCCGTTGATAGCAGGGATAAAGTCGGTGTAGATGAGGTTGCCGTCTTTGTATAGCTTGCTGTTTGACGATGCCTCTGCATTATAGTCGGCAGACATACCGATGCAAAGATTGTTGATGACAGCCACCTGTGAGCAGTTGTTATAGAGGATAATGTTCTTGTCCATGGCAAAACTTCCAGAGTTGTCATCCTTCATTACGCCGCCGTTGTATATCTCCTTGATAATCACCTGGTCGGCATTCTGGTCAAGCTGGGTGAATGTTACCGACTTGACTGCTGACGTAGCGAGAGTCTCGACTGTGCCATCCTCGTGAGTGATGACCATGTTCCATGTCTGTGCGTTGACAGATAGTGCTGTAGCAAGGAGTGCTACGAGAGAGAGTATTGTTTTCTTCATTGTTTTCTGAGTGTTTTATTTGTTGATGATTTTAATTGTTTTGCCAGGGGTACGAAGGATGATTACGCCCTTAGGAAGAGACGTGAGGTCAATCTTTGCTATGCCATCGGCTGTTGCCTTGATAGTAGTGAGCATCTGACCGTTGAGGCTCCATGCCGTGACTGCTGCTCCTGATGCCAGTCCTCGGAACTCTGCACCGGTAAAAGAGATGGCAGGAGCATCCTGTCTCACTGCTTCAATGGCAGTGGGTAACGATTCCTGAACGGTCTCAAAACTATAGCTGAGAACGTCAACGATAGCAATCTCCAGATTGCGTTCTGCTGATTCTACGACGAGAGCGTCACCGTTGAAGGTTATCTCTGGATATTCCTTCAAGGCGAATCGGCTCTCTGTTCCGTCATCTTGCTGGATGACAAGATATTGCACGTCAATAGTCTCCTCTGCCATGGCTACTGAAGGCATGGCGAACGAGGCAATGAGTGCGAAGATAGAGTAAATGATTTTCTTCATAAATTGTAAGTTTTATATTAGTGAACTATTCTTTTCTTTGTTACCGTTATAGGCAGTTTGATGCTGTTGATGCTGTCTGCCGTAATGACGACTTGCCCCTTTATACCATTATATATATAGCGATAGTCGTAGGTGAGCAGAGTGCCTGACGATGCCACTTCGTAGATGCCGGGAGGCAGAATGAAATGTGCAACACCCTCCGTGTCGGTCGAATCAACAAAGACTGATGCATGTCTGTCGGTCATTTCCACACGAGCACCAGCGTGAGGCATTGGCGAGTTCTCTGGGAATTGCAACGAAACGGACACCGGAAGCACATCGAACGAATCATCGTACGTGCACGATGCTACGAGTAATGACAGGGCGATTAGTGTTTTTTTCATATCTTCAGTTTTAGCGAAAGACCATAGTAGAACTTCGGAATGTAGGCGCTGTTGTAGAGCGTTGACTCCAATCCTGTGCGCGATGCCGTAACCTTTGCCATGTTGTTGATGAAATTGTTGGCATAGAACGACAGCGTTATGTGGTCGCCTATCTCCTTGGTTATGTTGAAGTTGACTGAGTAATACGGCGATATTGAGTTCTCGTTCATCGTGTAGGCGTAGTTTGTCTTCACGACGAGACGCGCGAGTTGGTTGTAGAGAGTGCGGTCGTTGTCCTTCGCCCAAAGGAATTTCTCAGCGAAAGGTATCATCTCTTCCGGTGCGTCCCATGTCGAGTAGTATTCCGGATAGACAGCAACGTACTGGTCTTTCGTGTTGCCATCGTATGGCGTTCCGAAGTAATCGCCTGCCGACTTAAGTACGATGCCACGTGTGCCATCGCTCAGTTCGCTCAGCGGACGAGTGTATTTCAGCAGCGAACACTCCATTCGTAGCATCATGATCAGTCTCACTTGCGGTATGCGAGTCGTTATTGTAGCGTTCAGATTCATCTCCTTGTTTATAGAACCATTGCTTATGCTGCCCGACGCTGCTGTGGCAACGCTTGTCGAAGAAGAACCTCGGTAATAGCCAATCAATGGATATGCCGTTGAACTTGATGTCCCTTGACCTGATGTACCGCCTGCAAAGAGCGTCTCGTCAAGTCCTCGGTAGCGATAGAAATTGCCGTCAAGGCGAATGGAAGTGTTTAACTTTTCTATCTTCGTAAAATCAACAATCCACTCCAACCCGTATCGTTCAACGTCCGAACCGTTGGTGAATATGCGCTGTCCCTTATAGGCACGTTGCGTCGTATAAGGCAGAACCACGGGGACATGTGTGCCTTGCGCATCGCTGACCGTTGCTACTCCTGTCTCACGGTCGATAGCGTAGCGGCGGTCGATGGATGCTATGCCACACTTCTCTACTGCCGACTGACTCGTAACATTATATGTATAAGGACTGTATCTCACAACCGACGTATATGGGTTCCGTGTCTTATGGCGGAATGCAGAGAGCGAAATGCGGGTGCCAAGCAGGCATAACTCAAAGCCGATGTCCGTCTGGTCGGTGCTCTGCCATCTTAGCGAACTATTATAAATAGGTGTTGTCGGCGAAGTGTAGTAGGCGTAGTACGCTTTGTTGTCGTATGTGCTACCAGGGGTGAACGCTAAGACATCCTCGTAGGAGGGGGCAGGGTAGAGCACCTGAAACGATGGCAATTTGTAGGAGCGTCCCCATCCTGCGTGCAGCGTAAGGCTCTCCATAGCAGCATCTTCGTCTGCGTTTCGCCATGTGTAACGTCCCGTCAGACGGGGTGCCAAGGCGCTGACGTTGCCGTATTCCGACTTCCTTATCTGACTGATGTCATGTCTGACGCCAGCCGTCAGCTGCAGGGTGTTACTTTGGTTAGGCATCAGCGTCATCGTCTCCTCTGCATAGAGGGCGTAGTTTGTGAGCCAAGGCAGCTGGTCATACCTGTATGGTCGCCATGTCGGTGCAAGGCTATAGTCCTCATAATAAGTACCTTTGCCCTTGTTGCCCGTTGTCTTAAGGTCTGCGCCGAGGGTAAGATTACTTATCGTCTTGCCCATTCGCCTTACCCAATTGCCCTTGAGGTTGGCGGTGATTGTCAGTGGTTTCTGGTCGCTGAAACTGCGAACGTACCAGTAACCCGTAGGTCCGAGGATGATGGAACCACCCTGATTCTGCTCTGATATTATGGCGTCGGTAAAGACCTGTGCAATGTGGTAGCCCTCCTCTGTTACATGGATGTAAGGCTGCGAGGATGCGCTGTTAGCGTTGTTGTAGTTCTCTACGAGGTGGTCCTGATAGGTTGCGCTCGACTTCAAGGTGAGATTCGTTATCCATGACTTGTTCAGCAGCCAGTGCAACTCCATGTTTCCTCGCACCATATTGTCGCGACTCTTTGTGTAAGACTCAAGGATATTGTCCGGGTCGCTTTCAGAATTGTAGCCACCGATGTTGCCAGACGTGCCAATGGTGAGAGTCAGTGGCGTTGTTTTCGGCATGAAAGTCTGGTTGTATCTGAGGGAGAGGATGTTACGGGAGTATGCCGTATGTGGCGACGCTGTGTTTGATAACGAACGCGCATGTTCAAAAGACACGTTCATGACGCCACCATTCCCTCGTCTTGAAACCGACGCCCCGCATGGCAACTTAAACCCTTTGCTGACGGCATATTGTTCCGTTGTCTGGTTTACCTTTGCTTCTACGATAAATGGCGAGGCTCCTTTACGCAGGTTTACCTTAACGATGCCGTTGCTCAGGTCGCCGTATTCCACTGACGGAATGCCGCTGATGACATCCACGCTCTCAATGTCCGACGTGCCAATCATGCGTGTTGAGGCCGAAGAAGTCTCGTCCATCGACGCGTTGTTGTCCAGTCTTACACCATCGATTTCTATACCTGTGCCAAAGCTTGCGTTGCCTTTCTCCTGACTGCTGCTGCGCAATGCCATGCGCGAATCGTCTGTCAGATTGTTGTTTGTAGTCTTTCCGCCAGGCAGAAGACTCATTACATTGGCGAGACTCAACACTTGTTGGTTGTCCAACGCCATACGATCAATGGAGTAGGATGTTGATGTCGCGCTCTTCTTACGCTCTGCTACTACTACCACATCCTTCAGTTTCAGCGTCGCCTGTCTTAGTTTTATGACTATGTGCTGTTGGCTTTCGCCTGCCTTTATCGTGCATGTGGCCTCATGATTTTCATACTCCATGCTCTGTACCTTTAGCGTATAGCAGCCCGAAGGAATGCCGTTCAGAACGAATTCGCCCTTATCGTCGGTTATAGCCCATAGCGACAGCTCTACGATGGAGACGTAAGCCCCAATAACAACGCTGCCATCGCCCTCGTCGATGACTGTCCCGACGAGTTTCGCGGCATGCGAAACGACGCAGGCAACGAACAGAACTGGGAGTATGATAATGCGCTGATACATAGCGGAGAATGAGTTGTTTTTGATTTTCGGGTGCAAAATTACTATGATTTTCGGAACCTTGCAATACTTTAAAATGGGTATTTTTTGTTCGTGATTATGCATGCCTATTGTGACATTTTGAATTATGAGAGTGTTCCGACACAAGACAAAGCACTGGAAGTTCAGGATCCTAGTACCTCTAATGGCGGTTGGTTGGACGGTGCTGTTGGTGTATTTTGCGACATGTTCCATATAGGGTAATCGCTTAGAATTTATTATTTAAATAGGAATGTTTTTACTATTCAGATGCGATATATGGTAATAAATCAGTCTTTATAATCTGAAAATTGATGATATTTTCCCTTCTTATTTTATTTTTTTCCTAATATTGCAGTCTAAAATATGATTATCCTGTAAAAATCAAGAATAATGTTAGGGACAATAATTAACACTACCACCATTCTAGTTGGTGGCGCTTTCGGTGCCATCGTACGCTCTGGAATAGGTGAAAAATATAAGAAGGTGCTGTTCGAAGGTCTCGGACTCTGCTGTCTTGTGCTCGGAATGAACGCTGCTCTGCCGAACATGGCGAAGAGCGAGTTTCCGGTGCTCTTCATACTGAGCATAGTCGTTGGTGGCGTAGTAGGAACGAAACTTGACCTTGCCGGACGACTCGACCGCATGAACGCCAAACTGAACACCAAACAAGGCAACGAAAACAATGCCCTGAACGGACTCGTTACCGGAGTCCTGCTCTATTGCATCGGAACCTTCAGCATCGTCGGCCCCGTGCTCTCTTACCTCTCTCCAAGCCATGGCTGGGACTTCAACGAAGCGGGCAATACTTTCCTCTACACAAACGCCACGCTCGACCTCGTCTCGTCGGCCGTCCTTGCCGCCTCTTACGGTTGGATAATGCTCCTTGCCGCGCCGATATTGTTCTGTTGGCAAGGAATGTTCTACATGATAGCCCTTGTGTTTGGCGACGGAATGCCAGAACCGATGCGCGTTGAACTGAGCATCGTCGGCGGTGTGCTAATCATCAGCTCCGGCATCAGCATACTCGGCATAAAGGACATCAAGACCGTCAACCTACTCCCGTCGCTCCTCGTGCCCGTGGTGTTCTACTTAGTCAAGCAAGCAATTTGAAAATTTTCATGTTTCAGAACCTACAGGCATCAAGAACTTTAGGGAACAATATCCTTTTTTTTGTTGCTATTATACATTTCGTTCAGTTCCTCTGCTATCTCAGCCATCATCAGCCTCAACGACTTTGGCTCAAGAACCTCGGTGTCTAATCCTTGGTAAAGGATGGCACGGCAGAAATCCTGATGCACTCTCATCTTATACTCAAAGACCGTAAAGTCATCATTCTCTTCAACTATTCTTTGCGAATGATGTAGCGGCAAAGTCTTCACCCACTCGCATTGATAGTTTGGCACCTTCAGCATCACTCTTTCCTTTGGCACATCGAAGTTCGAATAGACACCGAAGAAATCTGCGAAATAGTCGGCAGGCTTGAAGCCTTCTGGCATTTCGAAATTCTCGTCAAGAGTGAACAAAGCCTTTATCCTGTCCAAGGCATAGACCCTGAACACTCCATATTTCTTGAAAGGCGACGGATCGTCTTCTCTCGGCTGCTTGTCAACGAGTTTCGCCAACACATACCAGCGACGTTGGTGCATCTTCACACACATAGGAGCAAACTTTATCCTATTGATGTTCACATCAGTATTGAACTTCTTGTAGCTCATTTCCATCAGTTTACCATCTTTCATGGCATCCATTATCTTTGTCAGACACGCATAACTGGAAGGAATACTCTCAAGCAGAATGCGATCCTTCATATCCTCGCTCTCAACGATACTTTCGTGAACAGCCACCGACTCCAGCATCCAGTTCAAGGAAGTTCTGTCTTCTATTGCTTTAGGATTAGCAATATAGTAATACCTGTTCCTACGGCATTCAATATAGACCTTATGCTCCTCAGCTATTCTTTTACGCCAGTTTCTAAATGTTCTGTCCTCTAGCTTAGTTCCTTTCACATTGCAGATGGCATCTTCCCAATATTCAGCTATCTGCTTGAATGTCAACTCACCATTACGTCTCAAAAGGTTGATAAGCCAAAGATATTGATTCACTTTCATAATGCATGATTTTTTATATTTCTGAGTGCAAAATAGCGTAGCGCTTCGTGCTTAGAAAATAGGGATTGTCGCTCGTTAGAGCGGTGCCCGTCTCTGATTTTCTGAGTGCAAAGTTAACAAAAAAGTCGGAAAACTCGTTTCCGACTTTCCATTTTTATGTATTTTTACAGAAAAAAAGCCATCGCAGACGGAAGTATTCGAACCTTCTCACCACGAGGAGTCGTTACCTTATTACCTCGTGCCACCGTTCCAGTATCGTGGATCTATCTGCAATGGCTGTTATTTATCACATCTCTAGAAACTTTAACGCTTTCTTGTATTCAGCAATCTTTTCCCGTCGTTTTGGAGTGATAAAGAAGCTTTCCATTCGTTTTGTCTCGCTTTGAAGAATAGCTATTATCATTCTTTTAATAATACGGTCATCTTTCACAAAGCATAGATCGTTCAGACAATCCTCAAAGCTATGATTCCTAATGCGGTAGAAGGCATCGATGTATTCGTCATCATCAAACTGTTCATATTTCTCTTCAACAAGTTCCACAGTTTGTTTCCTCAATTTTATAGTATAGAGCTGACCGTCTTTCTCCGCTAGAGGATTTCCCGCTGGTGCTGTTATCAGTTTGAATCCTGGGTACTGCGTCTCCACCTCCTGCATTTTTGCAAAGATATCACGGAAATCATCATGATATTTATGTTTGATGAAACCGTAAATATCCTTATCCTTTTTGTTCAAGAAGTCGTTCACGTCAAACTCATAAACCTTCGGGTCAACCCATTCCTCAGGCTTAAAGCGTATCCATTCATCAAATGTAGTTGACAATGAGTTGAGATCACTGTTATAGCAAAGGTAATCCTCACAGAACCAACATTCCTTCTGACCGAGTGCAAGGGCAAGGTTGAAAATGTCTGCTCTTGCGCTATTGATAGGATGTACATTATCACAGCGGATATGATCCAGCTGCCGTTCTATGCTCACTATTTCCCAAAAATCGGCACGAAGATAAAATGTCGTCATGTGGTTATACATCTCAAACGAGTAGCAATCATCATCTTCATAGTCTCTGCACAGAAAACAAATATCTTCATGAAGATACTCGCAAATTCTTGACATTGTATCCTCGCAGAAGCGAATACAAGCATCTCTGTCATGAATCTTGCGAAAAGAATGTTTAATCAAATAACAAGTATCTACGCTCATAATCTATAATATATGTTAGCTTTTTACGTGATAAATAGGGTAAGACATCATTTTTTCTTCATTGCCAATGATAAACTTTGCAAAGTCAAAACCTATATTATTTGGATTAAGATCTTCTATCAACTCTTCATCCAATTCCTTTATGCCAAAAGTCTCAGCGTATTTTAGCCAGGCTTGAAATTCAATAGGTGCCGTAATAGAATTGGAAGAATGGTCATGAACGCAAATCCATGCTTCCTTCTGACCCAATATACGACATAATTTTCTGCATGACCTCAACACACGTTTACCATCATAGGGAAGAACATAGTGGTCATAATAAGTTTCAAAAGACCAATAACCGTCATACAAAGCTCCGTCCACACATTCACAATAGTCCGAAAGAAACTCAATGTACTGGGTGCCTTCTGTTTCATAAGAATTATTCCTTATACATAAAACGTTATCTGTTGAACATTGGTTAATCTTACGCACAACGTTTTGAACATATTCTTCTGTTTCAATAAGATTTTTATAATCGTGAGAGTCACTTCTAATGACAAAACTAAGATACATGCTCATAGTTACCACTTTGTTTTATAGGCTTATCCTTCTGTTGCTTTTTGAATCTCTTGTAAGGCATTCATTTTTACCTTTTGAAGGTATGAATAGTAGGTACAAAAGGATTCTCATATAGAGTTATGCTTTGTCCATCATCGGAGAGAGTACCTGCAAACGTTCTAACCTGTGAATTCTCTGTAAAAGAGAAGGTTATCTTGTTTTTTGAGATTTTGTAATCAGCTAGGATAGTCTTCTCGTTTACGTTTTCATTCTCGGTTCTTTTGTTCTCGAATGTAGTTGTAGTTTGTAATGTAACATAACCATCTCCATCAAAAGGAACAAAGATAGTACCATCTGCACGATAAATACCATAACTGTAAACATCAATTCCCTCATAAGAGTGGCTGCCGGTAGAAACCGTATATTGTCCCTCCTTGAATCGATAAACTTTCTTAGTTACATTACGCTTAGCCTTCATTACAGATTGAAATGTGGAATACTTGATCTTGCATTTTCCAGACACAAACGACAATGACATCAGTGCATCCTCAGAATGTTCGCTCCTCTTGCATAGATCCACATCCACATCTTCTGATTCTGTTATCTCGTCAACAGTATATTTCAGTCCACTCATCATCTGTATTCTTGTTTGGGCATAGGTGTTATACTCAATCTTGTCCTCTAAAACAGAGTTCGTCTTGTGAGAATTAAACTCAACAGAATTCCAAGCAGTGTTTTCCAACATCTTGCTTGCATTGTCATCTCCATCACTGCTGCAAGATACCACTATGCCGACAAAAGCAGCAGCTAATAGCATCAAAGTCATAATCTTTAGTCTTTTCATAATTGTCTATATTATATGGTTAAACATTTATTCGGATTTTTTCCGATAAGTAACTGCTCAAAATTAATTTTATAATCGTAATGAACACTGAATATTTTTATTAACGCGAGTTGCATTGGAAGAAATTAAAAACGCAAGTTGCACGAGTTACACAAGTTTTCTCGCAAGAGATGAATTTTAGTTTCACAAGTTTAAAACTCGTATCATTCGTGAAACCCGTGTTAGAATGGCCATCGCACTTGAAACTTGTGTCACTTGCGTCACTTGCGATTTATTCTCATTTGCACAAGAGACTTGTGTCACTCGTGAAACTTGTGTTTAAAACAATACATGATTTACGAAATATATTTGTGTTCATTTACTTATTATATCCATTACATATTATTTGTTCGTAAACAAGCCATCGCAGACGGAAGTATTCGAACCTTCTCACCACGAGGAGTCGTTACCTGATTACCTCGTGCCACCGTTCCACTATAGTGGCTCTATCTGCGATGACCGTTTTGATAATTCCCAAAGTAAGGAGCAAGATGGGTAGGACTTGAACCTACGATATGTGCTTCTTTTGAACCACCCCGACTACCACTCTGCGACCATCTACATCTTGCTCCCCATTGTTTGACAGTATCGACTATGCAGAGTATGCCTGTCGTCTAACCAGCCCTTTTGACCGATGCCTACTGCACTGCAACTGCCCCCCGGTTAGCCCACAACATTTCTGTTGATGGGTGCAAAATTAACACCTTAGTCGGAAAAAACGCTTCCGGGTAAGATTTTAATTTACAGGAAATTGTAACTTTTTATCCATTGTAGAGTCCATTTGCAGCATTCTTTGATGTATGTCTTGCATACATCAATAATCTTTCAAAAGACAGAAATTCAGGATTTATTGTGCCGAGAAACTACATTACTACACCCGACGTTCGTAACTATCTCTCTATCTGCATGTTATAGCGATGTAGTTTCCAAAAACAAACTACATCAAAACTACACTAACTACACCACTAAATCGTAAGCGTCTCCGCGATGACACTTACGCTCAATCGATGTAGAAAATTTTAACTACACCAAACTACATCAAAACTACATCGCCCGCAATCCCCGATAAACACAGGGGTTCCCAGTGATTTGGTGTAGTTATGTAGTTTTATGGCACAAAAATCTTATATTTTTATCCCACTTTTCCCGGCGTCGTTTTTGCCGTCGGGAAAACTTTCCTTCCTAGGGAAGGAAAACAGTCACGCTAAGGATGACACCATTCCTTCCTATAAAAGGAAACTCGGAATCCTGTAGTTTAATGATCCTAAAATGAAAGCAAGGCACTCGCATGAATGCCTTGCTTGGAAAGAAGAGTAGCTTCACTAATACCCTCAACTGTGGGTGTGGCGTCAGGCCTACCCTTCTTTTCCAATAATTGTGTGCCACCGTAGGGGAGTCGAACCCTTTAATATACTCTCGTTCACGAATGAACGCCAGCCCCGCTACCGATGCGACCATAAGTGGCACACGTACTTCCTACCGATCAAAACGAGACGTTAGCGACAAAGTTGGAGGGTTCTGAATACCCCCCAATAGTCCACATAACACCTCTTTTGTGTTTTGAAGGAAGCATGCAAAAGACAGAAAAAGGGAAAAGCCAGGTTACAAGACCAATTCATTCAACCTTATTCAGTCTTTTATTTGCTGTCCTGCACTTGGATTGAAAGCAGTGACACCACACTGTGTAACTTTCGGAGTTTAACCCTTGTATCCCGGAGGGTGGTTGTGGTCGTCCTGGCCTTAGAAAAACTCCACAAAATAAGAAAAGAAGGGCAACTGCACTAATGCCCTCGATACGGGCGACGCGTCAAGACTTGTTCTTCTTTCTTGTTTTGATGGTGCAAAGGTAAGTAGTTAATCGGAAAAAACGTTACCGACTTCGAAACTTTTCGCAAAATAATATAACTGGCACTCGTCAATTTAGTCGCAGAACCTGAATTTCATCGAGAATCTGTCACCAGTCACAAATCGTCCATAACCCTTTGATAATAAACAAATTAAGTTCGTGACGGATTCTCTAAGCCTATCACAATCCATCACCACCTATCACAACTTCTTTTTTCTAAACACGAGTTTCGTAAGTGTGATAGGTGCGTGACAGATCTGTGACAGATTTTCCACAAAATTCTTTTTCTTCAGGATTACCTGGTTTGTAAAATATTCCTAAGGAATCCACTTCATAACTCTAAGGAATACGCATCGTAACTCTAAGGAATACACATCATAAACCTATGACTTTTGCCCCAAAAAATGCATTTTTTCATCCATAACTGCCACTGTTATTGTACGTAACTGCCACTGTTACAGTTCCTAAGTGCCGTGATAATGATACATAAAAGCGGCAGTTACGATTGCGGAGAGTTTGCGGAAAGTTGCGGAGAGTTAAACGAACTCTCCGCAATCGCAAGCCATTATGTTTCAACAGCTTACACACCCCTTGCGGAGAGGTGGAGAGTTGAACGCGTTTTTCAAAGTGAAAACATCAATATAGCTCTCAAACCAGCGACATCAACTTCTCAAGAACCCTAACCGTTGCCAATGTATCAAGATGGCAGTAGCGCAACAGGTTCTCTCGTGCCTTTGCCTTTTCGTCTTCAGGCATGTTCTTTATCAGAGGGAAAATGCTCATTGCCTCCGAACCATTGTGAACACCATCAAGGTTGTGATAATCAAGCTCCGGGTCATTAGGGAAAAGTGCAGGAAGAACACTCTTAATTGAGAACGAACCGCCCATAGCACGATTATAGCAAAGTCCATGTTGGAATGGCTTCAGCAAATCGTTTATGTGGTCATGGATATTCATCAGATGTTCAGAAAGGTCAGGGAACATTGCAGCAAGCTCTTTTATTCTTGTCTTCTCAAAACTCATATTGTATGCAAGCACACAGACATCCTGCGGTATATCTGCCGCCAACTGCTCTGCCAGTTTCCTGAGCATATCAGGATCTCCGCTTTCAGCAAGAAACTCCCTGTGCATCAGTTCACCACCTTCATGCTCTATGTAGTGGAGCGAGTATTGGAATGTTAGCTGCTGGTAAGGTCTGGTGTTTGGATATTCAGGTAGGGCGAGCTGCATTGTCTCGAAGTCAAGGAAATACATAGGGTATGACAACTCGCCAAGGAAACCGCGGATGCCATCCTTGTCAACAAACATATCCGTACGTTCTTCCAACTCAAAATCAAGCTGACGATTGCGCAACTGAGCAGTAATGTTATTAGCATTATAGTAACTTGACGCCTTGTAGTCCTCAAAGCTCTCTATTCCTTCCTGGTATTGCTTATGTGCTTTATTATTCTTGTACAAATCAAAGACGGAATACTCAGGAACTTTATTCTGCTTGCGGCAATAGTCGAAGAATGTGCAGCGATTGCTCTTACCGCCACACTGGCATGTGATTTCCATATCAGGCTCATCGCCATCCAAAATATCAAAAGCCTCTTCCACATCTTCCTCAACATCCTCTATCAGTTCATCAACAGCTTCCGACCTGTCCATTATCGTAAACAGTTCGTCAAGGTCGTAAATAGGATTACCCTCTGCGTCCTTCTTGCCGTCGTAAACATACTGATTGTTCAACACCACCAGATAGGTGCCAGTCACATTTATGCCGTTATGCTCCAACACCCATTTCTGGAAAGCAATGTCGATGTCATAATCTGGTTTACAATCCGTAGAACTCTTAACCTCATATATTGCATAGCCGTCACCTTCCTTATGGAGAATGTCAACAGCGCAGTAGCACTCTTCATATAAGAATGCAGCCTCACAGATGCTTTCTGCATTTCCCTGTAAGCAAGCATCCGTCTTGTCAACCATCTTGAAAATGTCAGGCTTGCCGTCTTTGTTGCGCACGGACACATCCACATAATCGCCGAAGAGCCCTTTGGCAAGATCACCTACAGTCTTGCCTGTCTCCATACGCTGCTCTGCACTTGCGTCCTCAGCAGCAACTTCAGGCTTGTTTTCATTCAACCATAGTGCCATCGGACACGACTTGAATTTCACATACTTTGATTTACTTATCATAGTGTATTGTTTTGTTTCAAATAATTGTGTGCCGCTCGTAGGGGAGTCGAACCCTTTAATATACTCTCGTTCACGAATGAACGCCAGCCCCGCTACCGATGCGACCATAAGCGGCACACGTTCCTTCAAATCACCAACCGAATATCAGAAACCTCGGCTACGCAATGGCACTAGTTATTCTCGCATATTCAGCCTTTATTTGGTGCGAAGGATGAAAACGAAAGACAAAAAAAGGGAAAAGGCAGGTTACAAGACCTATGATATTCAACCTTATTCAGTCTTTGTTTGCTGCAAAGGTAGGAAGTAATTCGGAAAAATCGTTTCCTACCTTGAATGTTTTTTAAGAAGAAATCATATTATTTATTGGAAATGGTTCTGCACTTGGATTGAAAATCAGTTCTGGATCGTATGAGATCAATAGCTGATTCTGCACATTCATTACCTGACGGTCTATCTTCAGATGCAACAAACCTTTATAATAAGGGAAAATGCTTTCCAGCGTTTGCTTGTAGAATGTAGCCAGTTTCTTGGGATGCCTGTTAAAGTGTTGTGAAAATTTCATACCATCAACCGAATAACGAAACATTATATGTATCCCATGTCCCGATATAGATTTGTATGCAAGTACTGTGTGGCAGTCTTCCTTGAGTTTATTCATTGCACATGAAATCTCGTCTTCAGTAATGTGGTCAATATCAATTATACCGTATGCTGTAAGCCCAATGACATTCTCGGGTTTCTTGCCATCCAACACATAAGCTACAGGAAAGAATGCTGGTATATGCCCCTTCTTCAAATCCTTTGCTACCGACTCTTTGCCTTTTGCAACATAATTCCTATACTTCTTGCAAAGGTCTTCCAGAAACTTACTTGTTCTCATAATGTTAACGATAGTAACAAGTGGAGTTTCCTTGTTCAGGAATTTTGATTTCACCGATTTGGTAATACATAATCTCATTGGCTTCAAGTATTTGCAATTGGACACCTTCACTGTTTGTTACTAAAGTTAGGAGCAAGATGGGTAGGACTCGAACCTCCAATATGCTGCCCTCGTAAACGAGAGGAACCCCGCTGCCACTGCGACCATCATCTTGCTCCTGTTGTAAAATACTGAATATCGGAAATTTTGGCTACGCAATGGCACTAGTTATTCTCATATATTCAGTCTTTTATTTGCTGTCCTGCACTTGGATTGAAAGCAGTTACACCACACTGTATGAACTTTCGGAGTTTAACCCTTGTATCCCGGAGGGTGGTTGTGGTCGTCCTGGCCTTAGAAAAACTCCACAAGATTGCAGGAAACAAAACATAAAACCGTCATATACTGACAAGAGAAATACCCCCTTGCCACCTCGCCCTTTATATGATTGAGTACGGGGTCTGTGGTATTTACGCCTACCGTACCGAGGATTCAGCTTTTATGACCGAGATATGTTTTCTGGGTGCAAAATAGCTTTGCGCTTCGTGCTCAGAAAATAGGGAACGTCGCTCGTTAGAGCGGTGCCCGTCTCTGATTTTCTGAGTGCAAAGGTAGGAAGCTAGTCGGAAAAATCACTTCCGAGTAAAATACTTTTTTGCAATTATTCGTCTTTTTTCTCCTTTGCGTACTTTATCAAAGCCAGAATGATGCAATCAGAAAGTTCGTCTGGCATCATGCGTAAGAAGTCTGCATCCAATTCAGATTCATCCTCAAACAAACTTACTATATCCACATTCTCAAACTGCTTGCCATAAACAAAGACATTTCTTATCCATGTGCCAAGACCGTGGTGGAACTCACAAGAATCATCTGCCTCCATGATAATTTTCTTATCCTCATCTGAAAGAGCTGACCAGATAATGTCCAGAATATCCTTCTTTGTTTGAGGCTTTTCTGGAAGAAGGGTTATTGCATTAGAGTCCGTCTTCTTGTGAAGTTGTATTATTTCTCCAAGATGCAATACGGCAATCCATACACACTGACCATTCACAGGATTACCAGCTGGTTCAAAGATAATATCCTTGAGTTCTACCAAAGCTTCATCACGCTGCTTATTGTAGCCTACCACGAGATGGAGATACTCATATTTTGGGGTTGGGAGGAATGGGAAAGTACCGTTGTTCCAAGTGTTGAGACCATATTCCAATTCATCAGGAGCCTCGTCGCTCAAATAAGGATTTCCATCATTGGTACAATACAAGAACTTCTTGTATGTTGTTGGCTTAATCTCACGATATTCCTCAGTCTTCTTACCAGCAATAATCTCATCAAAATAGATTTGCTTTATCGGCAGATACAAAGTGTTTGACTTGTTTGGATAAAGAATGAAAGGCTCACACTCCTCTTCGCCTGTGTCTGAATTTGAGTCATCCTCCTCGTCCGCTTCTTCCTTTAACAGTTCATCCATATTAGCACGAACCTTTGCAGCAGTCTCTTCATTCATGGCATCAATAAGACAATCTGGGATATATGTTGGCAGAGCTAAGTTCAACGGAGACTCAATATCAGCAAAAGGCTCATACTCCTTCATTGCCTTTTCCTCAGCCTTATCCAAACACTTGTCATAGACATTGGCTGTTACATCCAGGAACTCTGGAGAATAGTCGTGTTCAACAACAAACTGCTCCATCTCCTGTATATCCTTCTTCGTGAAACTGACATCCACAGTAGAACTGAACTCAACATTACCCTCATTTAGGATAGCATATTCAATATTAAATCTTGCCATAGTTTTATTGTTTATATTTGTTTGACGCTGCAAAGTTAACATCTTAGTCGGAAAGAATGCTTCCGACTAAGGTGAATTTTGCTATTTCCTTTATACTTTTATACAGGGTTTCGAGTGTTTCTCGTAGAAACCTCTCTCCATTTCGTCGCTGCATTTCAGCAGTTCAACATAGTGGCTCCATGACAATTGTCCAGACAGCGTCTGGATTTTTGGATAAGTCAGATAGAACTGTCTGAATGAAAATACATTGGATCTGCTGAAGCCTCTGCCATATCGTAATGTAAGGTCGCCCGACAACTTTTCCATAACCTTTTTGCCATATTCGGCACGCAGCTTGCCTTCCTGCTCAAAATTTACGATGTATTCTCCTATATGCCAATAGGTTTCCACCATAATGGTATTCACCTTCCGAGCGATATGGCTACGAGCATTCTCTATCAGCGAAGATATATTGGTTATCAGCTGCTGATAGTCCTTCCCTGCCTTCGCGATCTGACTGTTGTTCGTTACTTTTATATCCCTATTCATATTGTTTCCTTCTTATTCATTCTTGCCTATCACAATCTTAATCTCGTATTCCGTAAAAAACATTGAGATAACAGACGACATTATTTATACAATACATTGTCGTTATAGCCTTCATAATTTATATAGTATTGTACAGGTTCAATAGTTGTTATTTCATGATTAATAATCCATTCGTAGAGACTTTCACCATTTATTTCATACTCTTTTGGAGATATATTTTTCAGTCTCTTAGGAATTATCACATCCACATCTGCCGCAATAGTTTCGGAAATTTCAATAGAATCAGCGAATATCATAGCTTTTTCTTTTCCTGTTAAACCATAGAGGTCATAGACAAGGTTGTCTATCTCTGATTCGAGGACAGATGTGTCAGCTTGTGGGTTATTTTCTTTTGCAGAGAGAATATTTGTTACTTTGTTGACCAAAGATGTTTGAATATTTTTATCAATATGTGGAATTGGTATATTTTCCACTTCATATCCATTGACATTGCTATTTGTACTGAAACATCTAAAAAAAGCATTAGCTAGTTTCGAGTTCATAATGGCAAGAATACATTCAAGCGGAAGCTCTTCTATCGGCATAATATATTTACAAGAATGTCCCAAATAAATACCTGGTGGGACTATCGTCATTACTAATCTAATTTTATCATTAGCACCAGTCATTCCTTGCATAACAACACGTCTGCTAGTATGATGCTGAGCTTTCTCTGTACTTCCTAAATCATTAAGGTACTCTTTTTCTTTTAGATATTCAATAGCTCCTTGACTCATATTATAAGTAAAGTAATATCTCTGAATACCTGCACCTTTCATAATCACAGGAAGAGAATTATCTGTTGAGAAATAAGGTCGATGTGATGTTACATTTAGTTCTCCTTCATTACATTTAATATTATAATTCTTTTTATTTAGCATTTTGATAATAATCGGCTTAAGTTCCTCTGCTATTCGCGGAATAGCATGGCTTTTGCTATCAATTGCATCTATCTCGGATTTTGAGAAAGATGTAATTGTGCCTGATGTCTTTCCTTTATCATCCCAGATGCTTACAATAAATGGTTCATCTTCTTTTTTATTGCGAATTAAAGCTATACATACACTCATTTTTACACTTTCAAACACTCTTTTTTTCTTGTTATCTCTTTCTGGAAAAGAGTCAATAGAAAGTATCTGGCAGTTAGCAAGAACATAGTCTCTTAAATTTGCAGCTTGCAAATCTGCCATAAAAGAGTTCTGGAATATGAAACAGTTTACACCAGATTCCTTAACTAGAAACTTTAAAGAATGAGCGAGGAATAACTTATAAGCATTGAGTTTTCCTCCCATAGCAATATTAAAGTCTCTAATTGTCTTTAAGGTTGCGATGTCTCCTTTGTTGTTACCTTCATAAACAAAGTAAGGCGGATTACCAATCACGATATCAAATCCCCCTCGTTCAAAAACATCACTGAACCAAGTGTGCCAAAGGAAGAATTCTTGATTGGTAAGTTGCGTATTAGAGAGTTTATCCAGTGCAGCGTTTCTTTGAACTACCTGTGAACTTTTACGATAAGTACGATGAATCTTTGTTCTGATGTATTGACGAACACATTCATCTATTTCTGCCTTGGCAATTTGTTTCTGTTCATGGTCTGTTATCAAATAATAGTCACGAAGTGTTTGGGCTAAATCTGTAAGCACATTTTGCCCCTTAAACAAAGGCGACATACTATTGGCTATCTGCACATGCTTCTGATTTTTCTCTACTATGTCATTCAAGTTGATAGAATGTTTCTCATCTATCTCATATTGCTCCAAAAGCGAGTTGCCCTGCATAATCTTGAAATCCATATTAGGCAACGCGTGAGGGTCCTTTTCGTCAACGATGATACTTAGCCAGAATCGCAGACGAGCTATATCCACAGCTCCTTTTTCTATATCTACGCCATAGATATTTTCCTGTATTATTTCTCGCTTTACGGCACCTCGTTCCATGGTATTCTCTTCAAGAACTTCGCGACAACGGAGCAGTTCATTGAGAAGTCCCATTGGGAATGCTCCAGATCCAATGGCTGGGTCGCAAACTTTTACTTTCTTCAAATCAGCAAGAACCTGTTGTGCCAAAGTAGAACCTTTGCCATTCAACGCTTCAGAATTATGAGATACCACGAAATTACGAATAGCATTCTTAGTGGTAGCCTCATCAATATTTGTCTGGAGATATGCTATAAGTGACTCACGGCACATGTATTGCACAATCTCCTTTGGGGTATAGAAAGCTCCTTTGTCCTTGTTGTCTTCAAGAAGGTTCTCAAAGATGCGGCTTAGCATTTCAGGGTCAACACCAACCTCAGAATCTTCAGGATCGTTTTCGTCTATGGTGAAATTGTAAGCAGAGAAGAAGTCAAGAAGCCCTCGCTTTAGGGTATAGTCATAGTTATCATTCTTACCGTATTTCTTTTCTATTTCTGAAGCCTCTGTATTCGAGAATAGCTGACATGGAAATACCGATTCTTCTGCATCATCACAATCCTGCTCAAAGAGACCACCGTTTAGGTAAGGAATCTTTTCAGAATCAGTGATAAGATTAATATCCCATCCTTCTTTCTTGAACTTATCTGCTCGTTCCTCAGGCTTCGTGTTGAGAAGTCCGAAGAACATCGGTTCCAAAACAGAGTCAAGGAAATCCGCCTTGATGTCATCAGGCGAGTTCCTATATAGATTCTGCATGTACTGCATATCTCCATTTCCCATCCAACCTCTTCGTTGAAGGAAACACAGGAATACAAGACGGCCCATCATCTTCTTGACATAATCACGTACACGCTTGTCATCATGATTAAATGCGCTATAAAAACGCTCGTCAGGTTCTGTAATGGAAACATCTTCCCATTTCTTTCCGACTTTTAGATTGCGCTTTCCTGTGATATATTGCACAAAATCCAAATAATGCTCTTTGTATTCATTGAAGAAGTCATCGCTTAAGCTTTGTACGGAGAAGGCATCAAGCAAAGGCTTTGCATCTACCATTTCCTTGCCTACAAGTGCTGAAAATCTATCTATTGCAGTGCGAGCATGAATCTTTTTTGAGAAAAGATAAGTGAATCGTTTTGCAGATGTGCTGTCAGCTTGACTTGATTCCTTATATAGATATGAGAAACGCCAAGAGCGATCAGATGGATTCTCATAATGAAATAAGATGAACGCTTGAGTTTCAGTAGGTATCTGCTGACGGACAAACTTCTGAATACCAACTCTTGAATGTTCTATCTTGGCGCTATCTTTTATTGTTATGTCGTAAACATTAATAGGAACGAAAGAGTCAATACTACCCACCAAATAGGCACTTATAATGTTGGAGCCTTCAACAACAGAAGAATCCTTACCAAGTAAAATGTCGTTTTTCTCTTCTAAAGGAGTATATGAATCTGCTATAAAGATACGGTTTAGGACTTTGTCAGCGAAAACATCTACTCCTGGGTAATCAGACTCAAAGACTGATTGCAGTGAGATTCTTATTTCTTCTTTACTCATAGTCGTGACTATTAGATTTCATACATTGCAACAGTAGGTTCTCCATATTGCTTTGTAGCTTTTTCTGCTATATGAGAGAACATACTTTCTACATAAATATTAATATTGTCCTCTTCTGTAAATAGAGAGCCTTGAGGGGAGTTTAGATACTCTTCTGCGCACTTGTTGACTAAACGGATAACCTGTGCATTGCCATTTTCAACTGCAGTACGCGCAGCCTTCAATGCTTTACGGGCTTCTGGAGATGTTATTTTTTCGTTTATCTGCTTAATTAGTTGCTTGGCTGCATTAATGCGGCGATTTCCATCAGCTGCATTAATGACGTGAGTAGCATGGAGATTGTATGCCTTGATGGCTTTCTTGCGACATTCTCCATACAAATTTTCATCTACATTGTCAGTAAATTCCATTGTACTCGCTTCCTTTAGCGATTGCATGAAGCCTAATGGAGAAACGACAGAAGCCTCCCCATTAGCATCTATTACTATAGGAATTCCGCTACGCTTCTTGGTCTTTATAATGAAACGATGAGTTCCATCACTATTGACAAATTGACCTCCAAGATTATCAACGCTCAAAGATTTAATGAATTCGTATCGTTCAGGATAATCCTTCTTGTATAGCTTTAGGTCGGCAAAGAATTGTGAGAATGCAGATTCCTCACCTTCAAAATCATGATTAAACTCTGCTTCTGATATTTCTTCCAGTTCGCTATACACCTTACTATCCTCTCCAAACATCGTATGGAATGCCTGAAGTTTAGCATAGGCTTTCTCAACAAGTTTAATATATCTGTTACCTTGAGGCGAAGGATAAAAGTTGAACACATGCACGAAATCTTCTTTTGAACCAATTCGGTTCACTCGTCCAATTCTCTGCATGAGACGTGTAGCATTCCATGGGGTGTCATAGTTAAGTATGACATTAGCTCGATGCAAGTTCACGCCTTCTGCAAGAACTTCTGTGGTAACAATAATATCGTAATCGTCTTTCTTGACTTCAGAGAGAGCATCAAAGTTTTCCTTGATTTCTTGTACTTTTTCTTTTCTGTTACTTGCGTCAATCTTAAGGACTTTATGACCAAAGCTATTGGCTACTCGTGCGATTTCTTCCTGCGTAGCTTTTGCCTCTGTAAAGATAACCAAGCGAGACTTGTCATAATTATGTGGATTATTTATACTTGGGTTGAATAGCTTAGATTGGAGTTCCAAAACAAACGCATTCATTTTAGGATCAAACCTGTTCTTTTCCCATCTTCTACATAAATCTGATATCAGCTGTTTGTCTTCTAAGAGACCTTTAAGTAGTGTATCTTCGAAATCTTCTTTATGGAAGCACCTGTTCTTTCCGCCCTTTTGCTCAATCTTTTTGTCAATTGCAGAAGAAGTCTTTCCGAAATCATAGTTATTGTCATCAAACTCTTTGTTTACATCAATATCAGGACATACATAAACCTTATCATTCTCTATCATCTCAATCATATTGCAAGTGTATTGCAACAAATTGTTCAATGATTCTGTGAATGCAGCAAAACTACTCTCAAGACGTTTCACCAAAAGTACCTGCATGATTTTAGCAAGACGCTTACTGATGCTTCCTACAGTAAGGTTGCGCTTCTCATAAAACTTCTTGCAAGCCTCATCTTTGAAATAGTTAATGGCTTTGTAACGGTAATAGCCAATATGCTTCGTTCCGGCAGGTTCACCTTCTGCTGGTGGAAGTATGGCTGTCATTGTGTCTGCAAATAATTGAGCCAACGGGGCATCCATCTCATACGGCAATCCCTCTGGTCCTTTTATTTCAGGGAACTTAAGATTCTTGCTATCCTCTTTGTAATGCTTTTTGATGTCAGTACGAGTTCTTCTTACAACTATGTGATCAAGAACCTTTTCACGGATTTCCTTTGAAAGTTCTTTCAGTTTGTTTCTGGCTTCATCGCTGTCTTCATTTCGCAACAACTTGAATTCTCTTTCCTTATCAGCAAAGAACGAATCGAGTTTTCCACCATCGACAGTAGAAAACTTACTTTTGTTCGGTTCTAACTCAAATAGATATATCTGATTCTTCAGATCTCTTGGAGAGTTGTTTTGAGGAGTTGCACTTAGCAGGGCGATGAAAGGTTGTTCACCTCTAATTGTAATATTGTCTATCAGTGCTTGAAGAGCTTTGTATTTGCGAGTTTCATTGTTACGGAAGTTATGACTCTCATCGATGACGATCATTCCGTAATTGTCATAAGCAATATCTTCAATATCGTCATCATCTACCTCGCCTGCCATGTCGTCTTTCAAAGAATCTATGCTGCCAGTTGTGACAATCTTAATATTTCCGCTAATCTTGAAGACATTATCTTCATCAAACTTCACTATTGTTTCCTCCCATGCAGGTCTAATGGCAGGAGGAACAATTATCAGAACTTTGGGCTCACGATTAAAGGTTGATGCTTCGGCAATGAATTTCTTTATAATTAAAAGTCCAACAACAGTCTTTCCTAATCCGACGACATCAGAAAGGAAGAAACCTCCGTATGTTCTTAATATTTGGAAACTCTGCTCAACTGCATCCATCTGATATTCTATTGAAGAATAATTCTTTGGCAGATAAGATTCCAGCATAGCTCTCGTGGTAGCATCCGCTATGTCTCCAAAATGCATTTGGAGATATTTAATGTAAAGTTCGTAAGGAGTGAGAGGAGCAAAGGTGTCTTCCTGTGGTGCAGGTTCGGGAATGGTAATCTCTGGCGCCATCTTTGATTGTGTCACCTGAAGCAGGAACTCTTCTTCCCAAGAGACAGAATCATTCCATTTTTCGTTGAACCATTGTTCGTGAGTCTTTCTATCCTTAACCTTTTGTCCTGAAGAAATTACTAACAAGAGATCATCTTCTATCGCGTTTAACTCAGAATTTCCTTCCAGACCTCTTTGGGTAAAGTTTGAACTGCCAATTATACCACGAGCATCAGTTACATATCCTTCTTCGTCAACAGACTTGAAAATGTAGCATTTGGAATGCAAGAACTGATCTTTCAGTTCGCCATTAGGGCGGTAGATATGTATCTGGAACTTCTCGTTGTCTTTATCCTTCAGATTGTCAACGAGCATCTGTACCACCTTGACGTACTGTTCCTGGGCAGCAAACTTATCAAGGTCAACACGCCATGCCTGTTCCTGCTTGTCATAGCGTCCCTTGGTAAAACTCTCGGTGTCAGATGTGTAGAGATATGGGTCTTTGCCTATAAGCAAACGGAACTTGCAGCCTTCACGTGAGAGGAATTCAGCAAGTTCGTCATATACAAGCGCAGTACCGCGCAAATCCCAGAAGCCTGTTGCAATATAGACCTCTGTGACATTCTTATCTTTGAGACACTCCTTGAGGACTTCCGTCATGTTGTAACCCTCAGGTGAGTTGTCAATGAGTGTTCGTCTAAGCTTCATATATGCAAATCATATATTGATGCCATGTGATACCCAAGACAAGGCAATTAAGATATAAGATTATTGTCAAAAAGGCACAAAAAACGTAGGTATCTTACTTCTGCTCGCTCAAAAACAAGCGTCCATAAACGCTTTTCTATTATGTTATGTCACGTTCTATTGCACATTACTATAATTGTGCTGCATAGGCTATGACTTAGATGATAGTGCAAAGGTACACATTTTGATGTTAAACGAGAAGATTTATGAGAGAAATTATTGCTTTCACGCCGTTTTTCTTGGAAAAAGTAGCGATAAGTAGCATTATCGGCGGCAAAGGTAGGGTGTTGGTCGGCAAAAAAGCTGCCGAGAAAGAATTTGAAACAAAAAATGTATGTGGACAACAGGTATATTGTTTCCTCTGTCAATATTGTGTCATAAAAAGTTTAATCAGCAAACGGCAGCATAGGTTCTGGTGTGCCGAGCTGGTTGAAACTCATGCGGTGGATAGGCGTGAGTCCGTGTTCCACAATGCCTTGGCGGTGCTTCTTTGTTGGATAGCCTTTGTTCTTTTTCCAGTCGTAATATGGGTATTTCTCTGCCATCTCGTCCATGTAGTCGTCGCGGTAGGTCTTGGCAAGAATGGAAGCTGCGGCGATGGATAGGTACTTGCCGTCGCCTTTCACGATTGTCTCGTGCGGGATGTCGTTGTATTTCTTGAACTTATTGCCATCAACGATTATGCGTTCCGGGCGAGGAGAGAGCTGGTCAAGGGCGCGGTGCATGGCAAGAATGGAGGCGTTGAGGATGTTAATCTTGTCAATTTCCTCTGCGGTTACGATGCCCACAGCCCACGAAAGGGCGTCGCGCTGGATAATCTCGCGCAGTTGCTTGCGTTTCTTGTCTGTGAGCTGCTTGCTGTCGTTGAGCAGTTCGTTCTCGTAGTCCTTAGGAAAAATGACAGCTGCTGCATATACGCTGCCGGCAAGACATCCGCGACCGGCTTCGTCGCAGCCAGCCTCGTAGAGGCAGTCTTCAAAGTAGAAAGGCCTTAGCATTTGATGATTTGACGATTTGATGATTTGTCGATTTACGCTTGCAAATATAATGTTTTCTGTTTTTATTATAGAAGATGTATTGCAATTAATTCAAAATTTTGTATGTATAGATGATATAAGGTGTTGTAAAATTTGTTTTTCCGCTAATATTATACTAATTTTGCACGCGATGAAAAGAATAATTTTAGCTATAACAGCTCTCATGGCTGTGGCTGGTGCCAAGGCTGATGAGGGTATGTGGACGTTGTACAACTTGCCTCAGGCGGTGTACGACCAGATGAAGTTGGAGGGCATAACAATGAGTTATGACGACCTCTACAATAGTGAAAACGCGCTGAAGAATGCTGTCGTGGACTTCTGCGACTACTGCTCTGGTGTTGTTGTTTCTGCTGACGGTTTGCTCTTCACTAACCACCACTGCGGTTTCGAGCATATCAACAAGGCTTCTTCCGTAGAGCATGACTACATGCGCGATGGTTTTGTGGCTAAGAACCGCAAGATGGAAATCCCTACAGATGCTTTCGTGAAGTTCATGATCAAGCAGGAGGACGTAACTAGCAAGATTGTTTCGCCTGCCTACAACGCCATGAGCACTAACGATAAGAATGAGTTTGTGGAGAAGCTCCGCATGCAGCTTGAGGCTGAGGCTCAGAAGGTTGATTCTTCTTACACGGTAGAGATTGACCCATTCTACGAGGGCAACCAGTGGATTGCTTCCACTTACCAGAAGTTCACGGACGTTCGCCTCGTGTTCACAGCTCCAAAGTCTATGGGTAAGTTCGGCGGCGAGACTGACAACTGGATGTGGCCTCGTCAGACTTGCGATTTCTCCGTGTTCCGCATCTATGCTGATCCAAAGACTAATGGTCCGGCTGAATATTCAGAGAACAACGT
The DNA here is from genome assembly GCA_045616725.1 of Prevotella sp. Taxonomy (GTDB): domain Bacteria; phylum Bacteroidota; class Bacteroidia; order Bacteroidales; family Bacteroidaceae; genus Prevotella. The sequence goes on from JAZLHI010000038.1 coordinate 57,325, forward strand.
GCCTTACAAGCCAAAGCGCTACTCAAAGGTGTCGCTCGACGGCTACAAGCCAGGTTCTTTCGCTATGATTATGGGTTACCCTGGCAGCACAAACCGCTACATCTCTTCTTTCGGTATCCAGCAGCGTCGCGACATCATGAATGCTGCGATGATAGATTGCCGCAAGCCTTATCTTGATATCCTTCGTGACAAGATGGCTTCAGACCAGGCTCTCCGCATCATGTATGAAGAGGACTTTGCTCATGCAGCAAACTACTACAAGAACTCTATCGGTATGAACAAGTGCATCGACTCTATCGGTCTTATTGCACAGAAGCAGAAATATGAAGCTGAGGTTCAGAACTTTGTGAATCGCACTGGTTATCTTCGTGGCAAGCTTGATCTGGAACTTCTCAAAAATCTTTATGAGCAGGAGGCAAAGTCTTACAAGGCATACTGGTATTTCCGTGAGTGTCTCTACTCGAATGCAGAGGTTGACTCTACAAAGGATGTTGCTACTGAGGTTGCCGTTAGCGAGACAATGATCCAGAAATATAAGGATAATGTGGATGAGAAGTATCAGCCGGAAAGCTTTGATCCAGTAGCTTTGTCAGCTCTCTTCATGTCAATCCGCGAGGATGTCCGTGACTATCAGCGCCGTATCTCTGAGCAGGAGCAACTTCTTACTGCTGCCGTTCTCCGCATGGAAGAGGATAAGCCACAGTATTCTGACGCTAACTTCACTCTCCGTCTCACTTACGGTCAGGTAGGCGAATATATGCTTGCTGGTCAGCCTTCTGGTTATTATACAGATGCTGAGAGTATGGTGGCTAAGATGAAGCAGGGCGATGTTATTGACGATTACAAGGCTCAGCCAGAACTCATCAAACTGATGAGCGAGAAGAACTTCGGCAAGTATGCTGACAAGCAGACAAAGAAGATGCAGCTCTGCTTCCTCACAAACAACGACATCACAGGTGGTAACTCTGGTTCTCCTGTATTCGGCGACAAGGGTCAGCTTCTCGGTCTTGCCTTCGACGGCAACTGGGACAGCCTTGCTAACGACATCTACTTCGATGCTACTCTCGGCCGTACAATCTGCGTAGATTCACGCTATATGCTTTACCTCATCGACAAGTGGGGTGGTGCGAAGAACCTTATCAAGGAGATTATGAAGTAAAAAGCCCACCCAAGCCCTCCCGAACGGGAGGGATGTTTAAATACCTACTGAGCGTAAGGGAAATGTAGGGCGAGGATTTGACTTTCTCCTTCGGACCGCCGACTTTCAGTTCCGAGCCGAAAACCGCGATGATGATATCCGGACAAACGGCTCAGAAATCTTCGCCCTACGCTTTTAACTTCGTCACGGCAGCAGATTCTTCACTCTTCACTTTTCACTTAACATGACTCCACACGAGATACTCAAGAAATACTGGGGCTACGATTCGTTTCGCGGCATTCAGGAGCAGATTATCAGTCAGATAATGGCTGGTAACGATGTTCTTGGCCTTATGCCTACGGGTGGAGGCAAGAGTATCACGTTCCAAGTGCCGGCACTAGCCTTGGAAGGGGTGTGCATTGTGGTGAGTCCGCTCATCGCACTGATGAAAGACCAGGTGCAGAACCTCAAGGCTCGTCATGTGAAGGCTGCTGCGATATACAGCGGAATGAGCCATAACCAGATTCTTGAGACTCTTGAGAATGCTGTCTATGGTGGTGTGAAGATACTGTATGTTTCGCCGGAACGACTTGAAAGCGAACTCTTTCAGGCGAAGCTCCGACACATGAAGGTAAGCTTCTTTACGATAGACGAGAGCCATTGCATCTGCCAGTGGGGTTATGACTTCCGACCTTCGTATCTGAAGATTGCGGAGATTTGTCGCATTCATCCCAAAGCTCCTGTCCTTGCGCTTACCGCTACCGCCACTCCTGCCGTCGTTAAGGATATTCTGGAGAAACTCGCTTTCAAACGTGAGAACTGCTTGAGCATGAGCTTCTTGCGCCCTAATCTGTCGTATATCGTAAGGAGGACGGAGGATAAGATTAAGACCATTCTCGAAATACTCGACAAGCGTCCTGGTTCTGCCATCATTTATGTGTCGAGTCGCAACAAAACCTCTGAGCTTGCAGACCTTCTCCGTAAGTGCGGAATATCGGCAGAAGGCTACAATGCCGGTCTGACAACCCTTCATCGTGACATTCGCCAGCAGAAATGGACAGACGACAGAACGCGTGTAATCGTTGCCACAAACGCTTTCGGAATGGGAATTGATAAACCGGATGTCCGTACCGTGATACACCTTGATGTGCCAACTTCCCTTGAAGCTTATTTCCAGGAAGCTGGTCGTGCAGGCCGTGATGGCGAACCGGCAGAGGCTATTCTTCTTGTATTCAAGACGGATAGATCAGTGCTGCTGAAACATTTCCATACGCAATATCCTGAGGTGGATTTCATAAAGCGTGTCTATGAGTATGTGAGCTATTACTATGAGATAGGTGTTGGCTGTGGAAAAGGCTATTCTCGAGTGTTTCCAATGAATGAATTCTGCCGAATCTACAAGTTCTTCCCAACAGTCGTTTCTTCTGCACTTCATATACTTACCAACGCCGGATATATCAAGTATGATGACGAGCGCGATTCACAAGCAAGGATTCGCTTCATAGTTAACCGCGACGAGCTCTATAATATAGGTGATATTCCGCTGAGACTCAACGAATTAATGCAAGTTCTCTTGCGTAAATATACTGGTTTGTTTACCAGCTATGTGACTATAGAGGAGGAACTTCTTGCAGATTTGGCAGGAATGGAAGTTCAGGAGGTTTATCAGAGTCTGCTGGAACTTTCCCGCTATGGCATAATACGATATATTCCTCGCAGCAAGGAACCTATGCTCACTTTTCTTATAGATCGCGTTGCGCCTGAAGATTTCTTCTTGCCAAAGGAATGTTACAAGTTGCTGAAAGACAGTTTTAAGGAGCGTCTTGATGCCATCTTGCATTACACAGAGAGTGACGATGAGTGTCGCACAAAGCAACTTCTTGCATATTTCGGCGAGAAGATGACGGACGATTGCGGACAGTGTGATGTGTGCATAAAAAGAGCGGAAGATGCTATACGTGATTCTGCCAGCGATTCACAAGCGGAAAATGATATTAGGAGGCATATTATATCCGTTCTTTCCGACGGCAAGCAGCATCACGTCAGCGAACTCTATTCTTCCGACTACACTTCGCCAGACATTATGGCGGAACTCAAGCATCTATTGCAGGAGGAAATAGTGAAAGCTAAGGGAGTGTTGGTGAGTATGGGATAAATTCAAAAAGGGAACAATTATGAGTTCTTCCTTTGCTTGGGGGCATTACCATACAAATTCATTCAACGCTTCTATAATAGCCGAAACTTCTTCGTCTGTAAGAACCTGATTGCAAGGAAGGGAGAGTTCTTCGCGGTGGATGCGTTCGGTGACTGGAAGTGAGAGGTTGGAGTATTCTGCGTAGCATTTCTGCTTGTGTGGCGGGATAGGGTAGTGGATGAGAGTCTGGATCCCTTTGTCTGTCAGTTGCTGTTGCAGCTTGTCGCGGTCGGCGCAGAATATTGGGAAGATGTGGAAAACATTATACTCAGTAGACCCGTTCCAAGGCAGAGTGATTTTCGGATTGTTAATCTCACGGAAGAAGCGTGCTGCAATCTCGCGACGGCGTTCGTTTTCCTCATCAATGTGCTGAAGTTTTACGGAAAGAACTGCTGCTTGAAGTTCGTCAATACGCGAGTTTCTTCCTACATAATCAAACACATATTTGCGGCTGCTGCCATAGTTCCCGAGTGAACGGATTACGGCTGCAAGCTCCTCGTTGTCAGTAGTTACGGCTCCGGCATCGCCAAGGGCTCCGAGATTCTTTCCCGGATAGAACGAATGGCCTGCTGCATTGCCAAGTCCACCAGTTCTTCTGCCTTCTTCATTGCGGCAACCGTGAGCTTGGGCATTGTCTTCAACAACAATCAGATTATGCTTTCTGCAAATGTTTAAGGCGTTGGCAGTCAGCGAGTTTCTTCCGTAAAGATGAACAAAGAGAATAGCCTTTGTCCTTTCGGAAATGTTTTCTTCAATGAGAGTCTCGTCTATCTCAAGAGTGTCAAAAGAAGGTTCCACGAAAACTGGCTTCAAGTTGTTTTCCGTGATGGCAAGAATGGAAGCAATGTAAGTGTTGGCAGGTACGATAACTTCATCGCCGTCACAGAGTTTTCCGAGTTCCTTGTAAGCACGGAAGATGAGATGAAGAGCATCAAGGCCATTGCCACAGGCTACGCAATGCTTTGTGCCACAGAAGTCTGCATATTGCTTTTCGAAAGCCTCCGTGGCCTTTCCTTTGAGGTACCAACCTGAGTCGATGACATCGCTGATAGCCTTGCGAATCTCTTCTTCGTGAAGCGCGTTTATCTTATGTAGATCTAAGTACTTTATCATATTACAAATGCTTAATCCTCCATTCTTTTGGATAATGGTTGTTGGCGCGATTTCCGATGTTCTTTACAGTGCCAAGTATGAAACCTTGATAGCAAACTGCCACAATTCCTTTCGGCGTTTCGCTTGGCAGAACAATGGAATTTCCGCGAAGATAGTTGAGAGCATCTTCCAAAGATACTGAGCAGCGAGGAGTTTCCGGTGTCAGTTCTTCCATAGTCTTTGGCAGAGTGTTAAGGCGGCACTTCGCTTTCTTCTTTGCACATTCCGCAGTCTTTCGGAAAGCCACCATAAACTGTCCTTCGCCACGGTCTTGCCCTGGAATGAACTTACGCGGCTCAACGATTACTTCTGCGCCTAACTCCTTGACAATGAACTGCATATTGCCTTCGTCCTCATAGCGGTTGAAGGTGCAGGTGGAATAGACAAGCACACCGCCTTCACGCAGGCAATCCCACGCATTCTGCACGATTTCACGCTGAAGGGCAGCACATTTCATCACATTGTCGAAACTCCATTCGTCTATCGTTGCATGATCCTTGCGGAACATTCCTTCGCCAGAGCAAGGCACATCGCAGACAATGAGGTCGAAGATGTTGCCAGACCTTGCTATCTCTGCGGTGTTGTTGTTCGTGACGATGGTGTTAATTTTGTAGGGCGAGGATTTCTGAGCCGCCTCTTTGCCCTTTCTGGGTTTAGACTCCTCCACTTGTGGGGAGGTCGGGAGGGGTTGTGACAATTCTGCAAGCCCTGCCTTCTCCAGATTCTCCGCCAAAATCCATGAGCGTTTTCTTACAAATTCGTTTGAAACAAGCGTTGCTCCCTCTGGCAGAAAATCCTTTATTATCAACGATTTACCACCTGGTGATGCGCAGAAATCAGCAGCCATCTTGATCTCAAGACCATCAGTAGCCTTACGCAAAACCTCGTCCAAATACTGCGAACTTGCCTCCTGAACATAGTAAGCGCCAGCGTGAAGCAGCGGGTCAAGCGTGAAGACAGGTCGCTCATTCAGGTAATAGCCCTTCTCTGACCACGGAATCCGACTTTCAATAGGCAGATGCGAAAGTTGCTCAGCGGTGGTATTGCCGTTGAGTCGGATGCTTACTGGCGTCTCTTCTTCAAACGAAGAGAGATATTTCTGCCAGAGCTCTTCGCCGAAAAGTTCGCGAGTGTATGTTACGAAATCTGAAGGAAGATGGGGCATTTGTGATTTTTGATGTATGATTTTATGATTTGGCGATTTTTGATTTAAATAATTAAAACAGTAGCACCATGAGAATGGCTGTAGGCAATTTGCCTTCAATGTTTATTAGTGGTGAAGAATAGTGGGAATCACCTTGACGGACGTATTTGCCGTCAAAGTTATAGAGTGGAGTAGAGTAGTGAGAGTCGCCTTGGCGAATGTTCTTGCCGTCCCAGTTGAGAAGTGGGTTTGAATACCTTGAATCCTTTGCACGCAAGTATTTCCCGTCCCAATTGTAGAGCGGGGTAGAGTAGCGTGAATCACCCTCGCGGATGTATTTGCCGTCGAAGTTCAGAATCGGTCTTGAGTAGCGGGAATTGCCCTCACGCAGATACTGTCCGTCCCAGTTGTAGAGTGGGGTGGAGTAGCGAGAGTCACCCTCACGAACGAACGTCTGTGCCATAGCCATGGCGCAAACAAAAAGCAGAACCGTGAGGAAATATAGTCTTTTCTTCATTTTAATGTTAATCTATTCCTCTTTTTTGTCCATGGCCTCATCCAAACGAACCCACTTGCAGCAGCATTTCTGCGCCCAAGTTTCCCAACCGTTGAGCGGATGATTTCCCAAAGCCACCTGACGATAGAGCTTGACTACCGGCTTGCCGTCGATGGTGTCGGTCTTTGCCTCCGAATAGTTGAGAGGTGTAACAGCCTCACCTGTTTTCATGTTCCAGATGCCGCCCTTGGCAGAGCGTGACTCCGTGAGGTCGAAAGCAAAGACAAAGGTACTATCGATTCGTGTCTTAATAGTAAGATTGTTCGTTTTCTGTGCTTGCACAGAAGAAGGCAAAAGCATGGCTAAAGCCAATACTGCAAAATATGGAAAATTCTTCATAATAAACTGATAATAAGTTTATATTCAGGTTGCAAATATACATATTATTTATAATACGAGCAAGTTTGTTTATGATATTTGAAGAAAAAACGATAAACTTTTCCGATACTTGTGCCTAATTAACATAAAAAGTGTTATCTTTGCACTTGCAAAATCATTTGAAAAAACGAAAATATTCGATAATGGCAACAGTAAAAATCTCAACAACTCTTGGCGACATCGTTGTCAAACTATACGAGGAGACTCCTCTCCATCGTGACAACTTCCTCAAACTTGCAAAGGACGGATATTATGACGGGACAATCTTCCATCGCGTAATAAAGAATTTCATGATTCAGGGCGGTGATCCTGACTCAAGGAATCCACAGCCTAATGCGCAGTATGGCACTGGCGGTCCTGACTATACAATAGAAGCGGAGATAAAGCCAACACTCTTCCACAAGCGTGGTGCCCTTGCTGCTGCTCGTACTGGCGACGAAGTTAATCCGGAGCGCCGTTCAAGCGGTAGTCAGTTCTACATCGTTTGGGGCGATGTTTATAAGGAATCTCAGATGGTGCAGCTCAGCAAGCAGATGGAACAGATGGCACAGCAGAGCATCTTCGGTCGTCTTGCAGCAGAGAACAAGGCGAAGATTATGGACCTCCGCCGCAATCGTGACCGTGAAGGACTCCTTGCTCTTCAGGACGAACTCATTGCCAAGGCAAAGGAAGAGGCGAAGAATGTTGGCGGACTTTCCGACGAACAGAAGCAAATCTACACAACCATTGGCGGAACACCACATCTCGACGGACAATACACAGTGTTTGGTGAAGTTTCCGAAGGACTTGACATCGTGGAGAAAATACAATCTACGCAGACTCTCCGCGGCGATCGTCCAGTGGAAGATATCGTGATGAAGATGATTGTTGAGGAATAATCCAATCTATTATGGACACAAATAGCAAAGAATATCTTGACAATTACGAGATATCGCTTTACAAGACCTTGCATGACTTTCTTGTTGGCAAGGGACTTATGGACGCAAAGAAACCTGATGCTCCGGATATAGAGGATTCGTGGGAGCGCATTTGCCAGTCGTACATGACGGATGGCATTCGCGAGTTCAACGACTATCCTACAGTTTCCCTTGGCTGGATGATGTTCATCGGCATGGCCATTGCGCAGATGTGGGATGAGGATTGGGAGAACTATTCCAAGGAAAAGGACTTGTATTTTGCCCTTCGTGAGGTGCGAGGCTACGACTATATGGACGAATACATCTGCGAAGAAGTGCTGCGTCTCAATGGCGATGAGGCTAAAGCCCTCACTAAACTCGTTGGCGACGTTACGCTTATGGCTTATAATGCCCTTCAGAAGGAGGCCTTTGAGCCAGGAACTCCGACAGCTTTCCATGCATACGTCAGAACACTCCGACAGCTGTACAATGCCGGTGTAGCCATCCAACTCAAGAAGTTGGGTTATCACATGGTGAAAATGTAAAAACAATATGGCTAATATGTTGAAATCATTTCTGTTGGCTTCGGCTTTCACTCTCTTTATTCCCTCGATGGTCTTCTCTCAAAAGGAGGAGGATTTCGAGCGTTTGGCACGTCGTGCAATAGACAACTACGAAAAGGAAGTTCGGGCTAAACAAAAGGACTATGACTCTGCTGTGTGGCATGGTGCTGGATATCTCGGTGTGAGCAGTCGCGGACACATTCTGCCTAACGGCTTCTTCAATTACAAGAAGGGAAAGGTTCGAATGAGCGGTGAATTGGAGATGGATATTGCGGATATGACAACATCTCGTTCGGAAGAGGGAAACTATGCTTCCGGCGACTATCAGTATATGGAGACGAATATACAGAATCGCTATGAGCATGAGAGAATAGATTTCCGCATAGACTATCTTCTGGACAAGCAAAACACTCTTTCACTAGACTTGTTCCAGAAATACCACAGCGATCGTGTTGGCGAGACGGCCACTCTCTACAAGGAACCTGCCGATCCAGAAGCAGAAGCTATCGTGAAGTATGAGTTCCAGCAGCGAGACAAGAAGGATTTCAACTGGGGTACGCTTCTGGAATATCTCCATAGCTTCAAGGCTGGTGGTTCGTTGTCGGCACGCGCTTACGTGAAATACGACAATACTCCAATCGACATCTACAAGGAAGTGTGGGGACAGGGCGTTGACTATGATGACAATACTGATCGTCAGTCCACCAACTCAAAGGACCTAAAGGGACAAGTCATCTACCTTTCACCTAAATGGAAGGGCTTCAATTTCGGTGTACGTGAGAAGGTCGGCAAGATAAATACGGGAATTTCGGATGCTCTTACCAACTTCGAATATGATGTTGTACAGACACTTACGTCTGGTTCCATCAATTATGGCATAGGCAATTTCGCCTTTGCCCTTCAAGGTGGTTTTGAGACTTACAACCATGATCTGCAGACTTCCAACAATACTGCGGAAAGGGATATAAGCCACACTTACCGTGACTGGATCTATAACGCAAAGGCAACATGGAAGGTGGACAAGCGCAACACCATTGTCATCAGTTTTGACCATGACATTCTGCGTCCTACATACACGCAGCTCTATCCTTTTATCCATGTAGGTTCTAATATTGGTTCGCGCGTAATAGGTAACGAGAACCTTGAGCCTGCAATGACAAACGAGATTAAGGTGAAATACACTTACAAGGTAAAGCCTCTCACCCTTAACACGTCTCTCACATACCAGAAGAAGATGGACGACATCACGAGCATCGCCATCTACGATGAGGCTGCAAAGATGAACGTAAAGACTTGGGTGAATGATGCGGAATACAATATCCTCAAAGCTGCCGTGGAAGGGGAGGTGAGAAGTGGTATCTTCGATATGACTTTTGGTGCTCGTGCTCAGAGACTGTGGTATGAAGGTGAGCATGTGAATAACGATAAGGCATGGTCTTACAGTTTCAAGATTCGCCCGCAGGTGCATTTGCCAAATCAATGGATGCTTTCTGCCGTTGCTCTCTACAACGGTCGCGAGTATCACAAGTATTGGTATCACAAGGCATACACATATCTGGCACTTCGCGCGCAAAAGCAGATAGGCGATTGGGCTGTATATGCTTTCCTTCAGGACATCCTCAACGAAAATAGAGTTAAGAACGAGTATAGCAAAGGAAACTCTATCCTAACTTCCAACGATTACAACGCCAGAGCGCTAGTCCTCGGCTGCTCGTACCGTTTTTGAATTCGTAATGCATTACGAATTGGACTCCTCCCACTCATTCCATTCCTTAAGAGCCTGTTGCCAGTCGGTTTGTTCTCCACTGGCAACAGCTTCTTTTTGAGCAAGTTCCGCGTCACGAGCCTTGTCGCGCGCACGCTTTGCCTTCATGTCTGCTATTGTAGCATCGTCAAGAATCTTTATGGCACCACGTTTTAGGCATTCCTGAAGTTCGTCGTAGCCGAACGCCTTGCCCTGCTCGTTGAAGTCTGAGATGTTGAACTCATAATCTACGCGCAATGTGTGGCGCACCTCTTTCTGCTGAAGCCTGTTGCCCTTGCACTTCAGCTTCAGCAGTTTTCCTATTTCGTCAAATTCCGTTTGTGAGTATTTGTTTCTTCCCATAGTCGTTTATTTCTTTCTTTCCAATTCAGCAAGATTATCCATCTTTTTCTGCTCGAGGAACTCGTCCACGCCGCAGAGATGCTCCTTAACCTTGCCACCGCCAAACTCGTAGGTCTTTGTGGTAAGTCCACTGAGGAAGTCACGGTCGTGGCTGACTACGATGAGCGTTCCGTCGAAGTCGCGGAGAGCTTGCTTGAGGATATCCTTTGTGCGAAGGTCGAGATGGTTTGTCGGCTCGTCGAGAATAAGCAGGTTCACTGGTTCGAGCAGCAGTTTTATCATGCAGAGTCGTACGCGTTCGCCACCGCTGAGCACCTTCACTTTCTTCTGACTTTCCTCACCGCCGAACATGAAAGCGCCGAGAAGGTCGCGGATCTTCAGTCGGATGTCACCCACGGCAATATCGTCAATCGTCTGATAGATTGTCTTGTTCTCGTCGAGTAGGGAAGCGCTGTTCTGTGCGAAGTAGCCTATCTGCACGTTATGTCCGATGGTCAAAGTGCCGTCATGCTCAATCTCCTGCATGATACATTTTACCAAAGTTGATTTTCCTTCGCCATTCCTTCCGACGAAAGCCACCTTGTCGCCGCGCTCTATCGTGAGCGAAGCATTCTGGAAAACAGTCTTTCCGTCGTACGCTTTGCCAACGCCGTCGCATATTACAGGATAGTTTCCGCTGCGTGGAGAAGGAGGGAATTTCAGTCGAAGAGCGGAAGTATCTTCCTCGTCAACTTCCACGAGTTCCAGTTTCTCGAGCCATTTCACTTTGCTCTGCACCTGGAAGGTCTTTGAGTAAGTACCCTTGAAACGCTCAATGAACTCCTTGGCTTCGGCGATGAGCTTCTGCTGGTCGTCATATTGCTTCTGCTGTTGTGCACGACGCTCCTTGCGAAGTTCGAGATAATGGCTGTAAGTAGCCTTGTAGTCATAGATGCGACCAAGAGTCACCTCTATGGTACGAGTCGTGATATTGTCGATGAAACGGCGGTCGTGGCTGATAACGACAACAGCCATCGGAGAGTTCATCAGGAAATCCTCCAACCAACCGATGGATTCTATGTCGAGGTGGTTAGTAGGCTCGTCGAGGAGGAGCACATCCGGATTCTGGAGAAGAAGCTTTGCAAGTTCTATGCGCATGCGCCAACCGCCCGAAAACTCCGAAGTCTGTCTTTGAAAGTCCTTTCGCTCGAAGCCGAGGCCGAGAAGCGCTTTCTCCACATCTTCCTCAAAGTGGGTGCGGTCGATGGCGTAGAATTTCTCGCTCATCATGCTCACCTTCTCGATGAGGTTCATGTAGTCCTCGCTCTCATAGTCGGTACGAGTGGCAAGCTGGTTGTTCATCTCGTTTATTTCCTCTTCCATCGCGTTGATATGGGCGAAAGCCTTGAGTGCTTCGTCCCATACCGTATTGCCGTCTTCCGTCATCAGATGCTGCGGAAGATAGCAGACAGTGCAATCCTTTGGCACGGAAACATTTCCGCGTGTAGCTGTCCTGACGCCGGCAAGAATCTTCAGCAAAGTTGATTTGCCCGCGCCATTCTTACCCATCAGCGCAATCCTGTCTTTAGGATTTATTACGAACGATATGTCTTTGAAAAGTGTTGTGCCGCCAAATTCGACGGTCAATCCATCTACTGATACCATATAATGTATTTACAATTTACAGATTTAGATTTTTATTATGATTTTTGTTAGGATGTCGAGCGAAGCGATCCTTTAAAAAAGTCGTCCCGAAAAGCGAGGTATTCGAGCGCATTTTCTGTTAAGATTTTCGTTAGGGATTGTCGTAAGGATTAAAATCCTGAACCAAAATCCTCACCATAATACGCTCCAGTACGTCGCTCTAAGGAACGATTTAATTTTGGATCGTCGCAAGCTCCTCGAAATCTAAAACAAAATCCTAATAAACATCTTAAAAATAACAACTGTTAATTCTTGCAAAACTATTAAAGGTTCCCCCTTCGGGGGGTAGGGGGCTTAATAATTGAACTCACAGTTCTCGTACGTGATGTTCTTGCAGTTGTCTATTTCCTGAGGCAGTGCAGTAGCCGTAACCTTGAGGTTCTTGAAATGAACGCCGTCGGCATCTCGCATGTTCTTGATGAACAAGTTCGTGTTTATTGTAGCGTCCGAGATGTTCACGTTCTGGCAAGGAATCTCAGGAATGCCGTTTATCGAAATGAAGCGATCTGACGACTCCACAACGATATTGCTGATGTTCACGTCCTTCACCACTGGAGTGAGCGGAGTGATGGCAAGAGCAGGCTTACGCTGTGCCAGTTCGCCCATGTATTGTGCAGTGCCGAGAAGGTCGAAGGTTACCACCTCGTTTATGTTGCGAAGAAGATTGTTCTCGTAGCGGATGTTCTGTGTGCCGCCGCCACGGTTTCGGCGAGTCTTGAAGCGGAAGGCAGAGCGAGTGCCGTCAAACACGCAAGAGTGGAGTAGGATGTTCTTTATGTCGCCCGCAGTTTCCGAACCGCATGTTATGCCGCCATGGCCTTGCTTTGCTAGGCAGTAGCGGATGAGCACATTTTCCGTAGGCTTGTTGACGCGCTTGCCGTCCTCACAGCGACCGGATTTCATCGTGAAGCAGTCGTCGCCGCAGTTCAGTGTGGAATATTCAATGAGCACATTCTTGCTTGAAGAGATGTCGATGCCGTCGCTTGCAGGGATGCCAATGGAGTTGACGGTTATGCCGCGGATTATCACGTCCTCGCAATAGACTGGGTTCACGTTCCAGAGCACGCTGCGTTCGAAAGTCACACCTTCCACGAAAACACCAGTGCAGTTGATAGGGGAGAACGATTTTGGACGATAGAAAGTCCTGCCGTCTTTTCCGTCGTATATTCTCGTCTTGACAGGAGCGTTGAAGTCAATGTCCTTCTCCACTACGCTGTTTCCGTTCTTCAGTGTACGCATCTCTGCTTCCATGCGAGGACCTCGAACAGTACCCTTTCCTGTGAGGGCGATGTTCTTCTGACCGTTAGCATAGATGAATGCGCCAGGACCCATGATCTCGATTCCTTCCTGACGGGTGAAGACCACTGGCAGGTAATCCTTCAGCTCTTCCGAGAATTCCAATACCGCACCATCCTCAAGATTCAGGCAGACATTGCTCATCAATGTCACGCGACCGGTCTTCCATGTTCCGGCAGGAATGCTCAGCGTACCGCCACCTTGCTTCGAGAGTTTTGCGATTTCCGAGTTTATTGCCTTCGTGTACATTCCGCGTCCGTCCTTCTGCTTCTCCGCAAGTTTCACGGTCTTCTTTGAGAACACGTCGCGGTTGATGTTCTTCATCGGAAGATCCATTTCCGTTATTGGAGCAATCTCCTTCGGCATGGCAGCAGCGCCAACGGTTTCCATGGAAGGGAGTGGGGGAGTGTCACACTTGTAGATGCGGATTGTCAGCTTTCCGTCGCTCATGTCAAGCTTGCCCTTCAGCGGAGCAGTGTTGAGGAATTTCAGCGTGTCACTGTCCGTTACGATTTTTGGCGTTGTGAATTCCTCGCCAAACTTTCCGTTGTTTTCGATGAATATCTTGCAAGGCTTTCCTGCGCAGTCTGTTCCTTCTAGGATGTAGCGCGCGGAAAGTTGACCGCCAGTAGGAGTGTATGTCTGGGTGTCCACGCCACCGTCTATCACTTTGCCAACGAAGTATTCACTCTTTGCCTCGCCAGAGAAAGGGAGGAAATTCTTGCTTGTCGTTCCGTCAGTCACCATTGTGGCACTGAGAACATTGATGAGTATTGTTATGATTTCGTTCATATTGTATAGATATTTGCCTTAAATAGCGTTTTTTACGTTGCAAATATAATAAATAATGTGTAAAACATCGGCATTTTTGGCGTAAAATATGCCGATTTCTACTGATTATAGTGGAAAAAGCCCCTGATTTTCACTTTTCTGCCAACTTTTTCCATACAAGAAAAATATGGGATAACGCTATAAGAAACAGCTATTTAGGCGAAATATTCCCCTCTGAGAGTGGCGCGAAATCCATCGTTCGGTCGTTTTCTCGCAAATGATTTCTTTTTGCGTTTTTGGCGACGAATCTTTGCATTTCCGTAATTTTTGCCTGTCAATTAGCGGATTGCAAATCATAAATATTTAGAGATTTAAATCTCGCAACAAGACAAAACATCTAAAGATTATGTTGTGAATTCTTAAATCTGTGAAATTTATAAATTTAGAATATATAATATTTACAAATCTAAATATTTGCTACATCTAAAATATACAAATCATGATAGAGTAACGAATATTAAATCATTAACACACTAAAAATCAAGGAAATAGGTTGAATTGTTAGAGTAAATATCAATATTTTTGATTTATAAACCGGGATTTACCCCTAAATATAGCTAAATAGGCACTTTTAGCCATATTAATGCGCTATATATCAGCAATATACACGCATCTATTAAAATGAATATTATCTATGTTTATGATATTTGAATTTAAAAAATTATAAATTATAGCCTATTGTGTAATGTTTAATTTTATAAATTCTAAATGATTGACTTTTGTTAAGTAATTAATTTAAAATTTAAAAAATACAAACATTCATTTGCATAACTAAATCTAACATTATAATTTTGCACTCGCAAACAAAACGGAACGAAACGCTTCCGATAGACGCAAACAATACCTTAAAGATGAAAGATCGCATAAAACAACTGATGGAGGCGCAGCACATGACTCAGGCGAATTTCGCAGCGCTGTTAGGATTAAACCCAGCCACATTGAGTCAGCTACTTACCGGAAAAGCTAATCCTTCACTCAACCACGTTGAAGCGATACGCAAGGGATTCCCAAGCATCTCATACGAATGGCTCATCGCCGGAGTAGGTCCGATGTTCAAGGTTGAAGCCTCGCAAGCATCAAAGGGAAAGGAACAGGGGCTCTTCACGGATGACGGAGAATCGAACGTAGTAACGCAGATTCCTCAGATAGCCATACCAGTCCAGGCACCTGAACCAAAGAAGCAGAACATCTACGAGCCAAAGCCTTCGGTATATGAAAGCCATAAGCCACAGGATGAACCTGCAAGAAGAGTCAAGGAGATCGTAATCTACTACACGGATCACACCTTCGAGACCTTCGTTCCGAAAGGATAATCCAAAAATTGCAAAATAGAGACATATAGAATATCGCAAAATAGAGAATTAGATTTGTAATAGATGGATACTTACTTAGAGTAATAGATTTGTTTTAAAGTTAAGAAACTACAATTCGTTTATAAAATAGAGAACTTTTAGATTTTTGTAATTAAACAAAGCCTCCTCTTACGCTGCGAAGCGAAAAGAGGAGGATTTTTTTGTATGTGTGCTATACATATTCGGAAATTTAATATGCTATTCTTTCCGCAATAGACAAACCGACAGACAGACAAAATCTGTGACCATGTTTTTTGCAAGTTCCAGAGATTTGAGTGTTAAGAGCAAAAAAAGCGTATTTATATACTATATATATAATATTATAATATTATATATATAGTATATAAAATAGGCTCGCACTATATTTCTGAATCCGAGAATTTGTGTTTTTTACCCACTTATACCCCCTCACAGATTTTGTCTGTCTGTCGGTTTGTCTATTGCGGAAAGAATGGGGTGGTAGAATTTCCGCATTGTTTTAAAGCACTAATCGCTCATGAATCCCCACCTACGCCTTGCATCAGCGCCTCTCTGCATACTGCTGCCAAACCATCATCCCCCGAAAAGCCGTACTCGGAAACGCCGCATCCAGATTATTCCCGTACCAGACAGACCGACAGACAGACAAAGAATGGATATGGTATTGCCTGATAATGATGTTAATAACTGTTTGAATGCGCTCCGTAACCTTCATGATTACGACTCAAAAGTCCCACGGAAAATTTCAAAACTCTCACAGATATTTTCAAAACTCTAACGGTTTTGCTACAATAAAATAAACCAGTGTCGCAAATCGCGACGGCGGTCTGGAAACCTGATTACAGAATTAGCAATGAGGTTTGTTGTTTCAATCTGTGGATAGGAGAACCGTCCCGCTATTCTTGTGATGAAGAAGACAAGCTGACCCGACAAATTTTAACATAAACATAAAGATAATGTCAAAATCTTTTTGTTGGTAAAGAGAAAATTCGTACTTTTGCAGCGTCATACCAATCTTATAGCCTTGATGTGTTACATTCGGCTAATAATTGAAAATGTGTGCCATAACATAAAGAAAAGCGTTTATGGACGCTTGTTTTTGGCTCTTTGAACCTAGGAAACTCAAATAGTCTGTCAAGAACAAAGCAGAAATAGATGCTACGGTTGGATTGTATATCTACCCGTTAGCGTACAGAGGACGTAATGCGTCCTCACGTACGCTTCATGGGTGTATTATATCCTGATCGTAGGTGTCTTCACTGCAAGCTTACAGACAAGGTTTTCCTAGGACCTAAAGAGCAAGCGAGCAGAAGTAAGGTACCTACGTTTTTTCATATACATACTTATCAAATCAGATTAGGTTTGCTTCAGGTATCAGCAAACTAACATTTAGAATTAATGCAAAGCTATGGCATTATAGCCGAAGTACCATTACAATCATGGAGTAGGGCGCGAGATTCAAAGACAGAATATGCACCGAGATTCAATCAATTTATTGGCATTGTTAGAAAAAAGAACCCAAGATTCGTTATACTAAAAAACGTAAAGGGAGCAAGCCAATTAAAGAATCGTTTGAAGGCATTGGATGTCCTTGAAGATTGTGGTTACAAAGCTAACAAGTTTATTTCCGCAAATGATGGTACATTGGCTATTGCGCTGAGAACTAACTAATAAACATTAAACCAACGAACATCCTGACGTTGCTGATAATCCTAAACTTCCACATTAAACGATAGCATCAGTAAGGTCACGACAGCAGATGTTCACGCTTCATACAAGGGCGTGGACAGAACTTTTGTTGTCTGATGCTGGCTGTGGAAGGCCATGGATTAACTTCAAACTTCTACCACGCCCTCTTTTCTGAACAACTCGGATTAGAGGGTGTTTCTATGCCTGTCGTATTGAAGCAGAAAAGGACTGCAATACGATTATGGAATACAATATACAAAATGATGAGGAACAGTGGATAGTATGTGAGCCGATAGCTGAATACAGCAGGGTTGCAGCAAGAAGATACCAGCAACTCAATCTATTCCCGAACGAGACAATCAATGTTGAGCAAGGAGATATTCGCGTAATAGAACTCTTTGCCGGAGTTGGTGGTTTCCGTGTTGGCTTGGAGCGAGCAAGTAGCCGTTACAAGACAGTATGGAACAATCAGTGGGAACCTTCCACTAAGCGACAGGATGCTTCAATTGTATATTGCAATCGTTTTGGTACAGCAGGACATTCCAACGAAGATATATCTACCGTTCCTGTTGAAGATATTCCGGATGCAGATTTGCTTGTTGGCGGTTTCCCATGCCAGGATTATTCCGTTGCAACTACCCTTCATAATTCAAAAGGAATTGAAGGAAAGAAAGGTGTGCTGTGGTGGCAGATTCATAGGATAATACGAGATAAGAAGAATCCTCCACAATACTTGCTTCTTGAGAATGTTGACCGTCTGCTTGGCTCTCCAGCCAAACAGCGAGGACGTGATTTTGCCATTATCCTTGCGTCATTGGCAGACCTTGGCTATTATGTGGAATGGCGCGTTATCAATGCTGCTGACTATGGTATGCCACAACGACGCAAACGAACTTACATCGTTGCTTACCACAAATCCACAGCCATTGCAAAGGAATGTAGTCAGCAAGTAGCGCCTTTTGAATGGATATTGAAGAAAGGTGTTATTGCTCAAGCCTTCGCCGTAGAAGCTGATAATGGTTACAAGACAAAGCGTTCGGAGTTTGATATTGAAGGAAGTCTCTATGAGGTATCAGAAGAATTCAATAAGGACGCTAAGCCTACAGCTCCAAGTCCATTCTGCAACGCTGGTGTAATGATTGACCGTAAAGTTTGGTCTTCAAATGTCAAGGCCGTTTATGATGGTCCAAGCCTTACACTCGGACAACTTGTCGTGCCTGACGATTATGTGCCAGAAGAGTTCTTCATCAGCGATGAGGATTTGAAGAAATGGACTTATCTGAAAGGCAGTAAGTCAGAGAAGCGTGTTACAAAGGATGGCTACGAATATAATTACACCGAAGGTAGCATGACTTTCCCTGATGCATTGGACAAGCCTTCACGAACAATAATCACAGGCGAAGGTGGCGCAGCTCCATCACGCTTCAAGCATGTCATCCTGACAGAGAAAGGACGCTATCGCAGACTTATGCCTTTGGAACTTGAACGATTGAATATGTTCCCGGACAATCACACTAAAGGGGCATCTGATTTGCGCAGAGCATTCCTTATGGGCAATGCTTTGGTAACTGGTATCGTAGAAGCAATTGGAATCGTATTAAAAGAAAGGATATAGCTATGCCATTACCTTACGCCCCTTCATCTAAAGATTCTATTCTGGAACATGGACGCCTGCTCTTAGGAAAATCATTAAGAGAACTTTACCCTGAAGCTACCACACTAAATGAAGGAAGAGGCCGCTTGGGTCAATGTGTGGAAAAATATCACTTTGATTACGAGCCAAATTCTGTAGCAGCACCTGATTTTGAAGAAGCTGGTGTTGAACTGAAATGTACTCCATTGAAAGAGAATTCCGATGGAAGTATGGTTGCTAAAGAGCGTCTTGTACTGAACATCATTGATTATGTAAAAGAGGCTCAAACAACATTTGAAGAAAGTAGTTTCTGGCACAAGAATAAAATGCTTCTTCTTATGTTTTATCTGCATAGGCAGGGCGTTGACGTTGTTGACTTGCTATTCAAAATTATACGACTTTGGGATTTCCCTGAAGTTGACAGAAAGATAATAGAAGATGATTGGAACAAACTTCATTGGAAGATGACTCATGGTTTAGCTCATGAGATTTCGGAAGGTGATACCCTTTATTTAGGTGCATGTACGAAAGGTTCAAGAGCTGGAGAAAATATGAGAGCGCAATTCATAGCGACAGCTCCAAAGGCTCAGCAAAGAGCTTATTCTATCAAACCAAAATATATAAACACAATTATCCTTGAGTCTTTGCTACATCCAGAGATGTATTCTGGTCTTTATCTCAGTGAAGCACAAAAGAGGAAAATAAAGAAAACTCTTTCAGAAGCTAGTAACGTAGTAGAAAGTCTCAATGAATACCAAGAAAACGAAACCTTTGAACAACTGATAGAAAGGCGTTTCGCTCCGTATTATGGAAAGAATATTTACGAAATAGAGACCATGACAGGAGTCGAAATCGAAAATGAACCGAAGTCTATCTCAAACAAGGTTATTCATGCCATTCTAAACGTAAAAACGCAGAAAATAAGGGAATTTGAGATTGCTAACATTCAGCAGAAATCAATCAGGCTAGAACCTTCGGGAGTACTCAAAGAATCAATGGTTTTCTCACAAATTAACTATAAGGAAATCGTAGAGGAACAAGAATGGGAAGATTCCATCTGGTATAAGACGCTCACACAACGATTCCTTTTTATAGTATTCCGCAAGAGTGACGACAAAGACAATAAGAAAGCAATCCTTGAGAAAGTGTTCTTTTGGACAATGCCAACCAAAGATTTGGAGAAAGCAAAAGAGTTTTGGGAAGATACGAAGGCGAAGATTGCTGCCGATGACTTCAATCATTTCTGGAAACTCAGTGACGATAAGATTTGCCATGTTCGTCCGAAGGCAAAAGACAGCAAGGATTTGATGGAAACTCCTTCAGGTCGCATGGAGAAGAAAAAAGGATATTGGCTCAATGCTAAATATATTCTAAACATCATAGAAGCTAACATGGGGTAAGTTAATAGTCCTATAGATTTGCACAAAGGGGGCTGAGCATGTAGTTTCCTTTATTAAATCCCGGCATTATAGCCGTCCCTTATCAAGGGACTCTAAATGTGCAAATTTTCTTTATAGCAATTTCAATTTCAAATTGTGTGTTAATGAGCAAAGAATCTAGAATGTGTGGTTATGTTCTGCTGACGGTGAACGTTTCGTTCACCGTCAAGAAACAACCCATTAATTCACGAACGAGCATACGAACGAACAAGAATTGGCATAGGCTCTCCTATTAGAAGCAATGAAGAAACAATAAATGTCATGGCTTGGCAATGTTGCAGTGTGAAAGACCCCAAAAGAAGTTTTTTCGCTGCAATGTTGCCAATTCCAGTTCAATTATACAAAAAATGTTTAACTTTGCAACAAAATAAAGTACAATGAGTAAGAACGAAAATAATGTCTAAAAAGGCGGATACCAAGACTTCCTATCATCAGAACTCTTCTGCATACAATACCGATGATGACGATGATCTCTTCAACGATCCAGAGTATTGCGAAGGCGGAAAGTATGATCCCGCTCTTTACCATACTGACTACGGCAGGGATGAGGAGCAACGCCGCCGCGATTACATTGACAACGATGGCTATGACGATGTTGATGGCTACGACGAATATTACGGCTACCAACACGAATACGAACGCTCTGCGCAATGGAAGAAGTGAAAATATGTGTAATTCTGGCTTCACTTTAATGTAATATCGGATTCAGGTTGTGTGTAAACTACCTATTTGCGAAAGAATAAGGAGCAATATTTCGTTGCTTCCGATTTATTTTGTAATTTTGCATCAATCAATCAAAGTTCTGTATAACAAAACATGCCTTACACTCCAGAACAGATAGCTATGATGCGTAAGAAGGAAGCGGCCCTTCCTGATGCCATGAGACGCGATCCCAACGTGAACTATTACGAGGGATGGTTTCATGTGACATTGAATACGAGGGACGGAGTGCCTGTGCTGAGCATCTGCGAGGGGGATATCAATGCGGCAGACGGAACGCCGGACGCTCCGAGGTGTAGGCTTACGCAGCTAGGAAAAGCCGTTGAGAAGGAGTGGCGAAACATAAACCGTTATTACAAAGATTGTATCTGCGATGAGCTGCAAGTGATGCCAGAGCATATTCACGCCCTTCTGCATTTATTGCGAGGAAACAAAGGGCATCTTGGACGCATCGTAAATGGCCTTATGATAGGCTGCACGCATGCCTATTGGGACACGCTCGGCATATCATGGCGCGAAATGCGCAAGCAATTGGATGATGTGCTTAAGCACAGCTTGGAAGAAGCTGGTGCTAATATTGACGATGAAACAAAAAGGGAAATAGAAGCGAAGCACAAGTCACTGATAGAAGAACATCAAGACCGCCTCCACATGCGTTCCTTCCGCGGTCCTGCTCTCTTTGTGCGCGGCTACAACGATATGGAGGCCATTACGGAAGAGGAGGTTGAGGTGAAGAGGCAGTATATCCGCAACAATCCACGCAAAAGGCTTATACAAGGTTATAACTACGAATGCTTCCAGAAGCATCGCAACAAGCATTCAAGGAACTGGACACTTGACAAGGTGATGAATGCCATAGCTGCTGCGTTCTCATATAATATAGAGAAACT
Source organism: Prevotella sp. (assembly GCA_045616725.1). GTDB lineage: Bacteria > Bacteroidota > Bacteroidia > Bacteroidales > Bacteroidaceae > Prevotella. The sequence goes on from JAZLHI010000038.1 coordinate 78,965, forward strand.
CGCCATGGCTCAAAAGGCTGTGAAGGCAAGGCTGAATGCTGATGAAAGGGGTATTGTCCTTGACTATATTGGAAATGCCGAGCTGCTGTCGTCAGAGAAGAAGCTTCCGCTTATCTGCCATAGAGCAGATGCCAATCATTTTGAAGCCCAGAAGGAGGCTGTTATCAATGCTGCAAAGAGTGGAGCAGTGATAGTCTCCGCCTTCATATCGCAAAAGGAGCGCGACATAAAGCAGCTGCTGATAGCAGAGCAGCTCTCGTTCGTGGAGATTATCGACAATGGCATCGCTGAGAAGTATAAGGGTATTGGCAAGTCGTTCTATGCTCTTGCGGAGAGAAAGCTTTGCCAGATTACTCCTTGGAACTATCGTTATGTAAAAACTCCTTGATAATAAGTAAATTAAAGATTTTGATTATGTAAAGAAGCCCTCTCTTCAAAAGCTGAAGGGAGGGCTATGTTTTGTCAGTGAAATCTCATGATGAGTATTAGTTGATGAGGAATACCTTCTCAACGCCGTTGTATGAGCAAGTTACCTTTGCACGACCGTCAGAGATCTTGCCTACAGTAGCTTTCACATCACCGCCGTTGGCCTTCACTGTGATTACGGAATTGTCAGAGAGCTTGCCGTAAACCTGGTAGTGGTTGACCATTGTGTAGCCGTTCTGGTTTGTAGAGAAGATTGGCGCAGAAGGCATAACGAGTGGCTGACCGTCAACGAGAATGTTCACTGTAGGAACTACAGGACGCTCACACTTTGAGCCATTCTTTGAGAAGCCAAGTCCGTGGATGTCAACAAGTCCGCGTGGACGCTGTGGACCTTGGTTGCGACCGCCCCAACGAGGCTGTTCTGGCTCCTTGATTTCTGGACCTTCAACAACGAGATAGATAGCGTGCTTGCCATCAAGACCTTCCACGGCAGGAACGTCAGCAGAAACAACGATAGGCTTTGCCTGAGCGCGTGCCCAAGGGTTACGGCCACCGCCAGGAACTTCCACGGCAGGAACATCAATAACGGCAATCTCCTTGCCATTCCAAGTAGAGTTTGCGTAAGGTCCGTCGAGCATGACATGAATCTTGCAAGCCTGTGCACTTGGAGTAACATCGATGTTGATCTTTGTGCCATCGCCCTGCTTTGCGCCTTCAAATGCCTTGCAGCCCTTAGTGTCCTGGGCAAGACCGCCGAAGCCGAAGTACTTGAAGCCAACGATAGCGCCATTCTTGAGGCCAGCGAGATCCATGGAGTTGTTCCAAACATCCCAGTTGTCCTGCATAGCGTTGTTGTCGTTGATGTAGCAAGCAAGACCTGCAGAGTAATACTTGTATGGATCGAGACCGAAGATCTGGAAACCTTCGGAAGTGACCTCAGCACCTGTGTAGTGGTCGCCGTTTGAAGCCTTTGCAGTCCAGACATTATCCTTTGCGTAAGGGTCGTAGCCTACGATTGTAACTTTACCGCCGTCAGCAACCTTCTTCTTGTCCCAAACAATCTTCACAGGAGCAACCATTGACTGGCGAGCGTTGCCGAAGCCGCGTGGTGGACGATGGTAGAACACGTACCACTGTCCGTTGATTTCCTGAAGAGAACCGTGAGTGTTGTGGGCGAAGTTTGTGGTAGTAAGCTTAGAGCCGTCCTCATTGAGCACAACGCCACGAGAGTCAACGAGTACACCACCTGAACGCCAAGGGCCGAGTGGAGAGTCGCCGTAAGCATAGCGAAGGGCAGAGTTCGTAGAGCCAAGACCATAGTCAGGACCAGAGTAGCCTGAGAACACCATCACATACTTGTTGCCAACCTGACGGATGGAAGAAGCCTCGAAGAAGTTGAACTCGCCTGGGTTCTGGCCTTTGTAGAGAGCTGGATATTCAGTGCCCTTAGGGTCGCGAACCTCACCGTAGCGAGAAGATGCAGGGATGAAGTAGTCGCGGATGTCTGTGCCAGGACGAACGCTGTACATCGTGTTCTGGTCGAGCTCAGCAGCAGTAGAGTGCTGGAAACCGTAGAATACATAAGCGCGGAAGCCCTTGTCGTAATCCTTGTCCTTCTTGTTTGTGATATTCTCGATGAATACGGAAGGGTCGAAGTCAATCATTGAACCAGGGAGACACTGGCGTCCATCCTCAGTGAGGTTGATAGCAGTGAAAGGTCCGTTTGGACGATCGCCCTTTGCAACTGTTGGCACGCGGCGATTGCCACGAGAGTGAGGGTAGAGATAGTATGTCTTCTTGCCTGTAGTCTTGTCCTTAACCTCTACGAGATCAGGAGCGAACATTGTGTCCCACTGTCCGTCAACATAGTGCTTGAAGAGTGAACCTTCGTCGCGCCACTGGCTGAGGTCTTCCACTGGAGCCGACCACATGCGGATGTCTGGACCACAATAGTCTGTGTTCTTAAGGTCGTGAGAGCCAATGATATACGCGCGAAGTTTGCCTGGGTTGTCAGGGTCTTCGAATACGCGTGGCTCACCGTCAGGAATGTGCTCCCAAAGAGGAAGATAAGGGTTCTGTGCGTTAGCGCCTGCTGAGATTAGGGCAAGGGCGGAACCGAATAGGAATTTCTTAAAGTTCATAGGATTATAATTAGGTTAATAGTAAGTATTATCAATCTTGATTGGCAACAGCCTTGCATATCTCTGTGATGCTGAGAATCTCGTCATCACCCCATGGGCCTTCCACCCATACACGACCGACCTTCATGTCAATCTTCTTTACTTTTCCAGTATTGAATGAACCAACATAAACATAGCCGACTTCATCGCCAACCTTGTAGTCTGGCTGGATAGGAATGACCTTCACGTCGCTGAGATTTGCGCAAAAGATGCAATCAGCAAAGCCGAGGATGAGAGCCTTGTCTGCAGACTTGTTGATAAGCGTGCCGTACTTCCATCTATCGCCTTCCTTGAAAGCCACAGGAGCACCCGACTGCAATTCGCCGTTCTTGAGGACAAAGAATGTATTAGGCTTCAGCTGCTCATTGCTGAACTTGTTTCCGAAGCCGCTGCCATCCTCCTTGTATTCCAAGCCTAGATACTCGACCTTTGGTGCAGCTCCACCTTCTGTAACATAAGCTTGCTGCATACCGGAACCGCTCTGCCACCAAGTGACAATAACATCGCCTTTCTTTGCTACCTGACCGGCAGGGATAGGAATGACGAGTGAAGAAGGCAATGTGCTGTTTTCGTAATCAAACTCCACGAGGTCTCCTTTGACAGACTTCACCTCTTCTGAATAGAAAATCATGGTTTGGTCTATCAGTTCCTTGCCTTCGCTTACGGCATCTGGATAGAAAGTGTAAGGCGCAAGAGCCATCTGGCCTGCCTTGACATCAATCTTTGTGGCCTTTGGGAAATCCCATGGCCAGTCTTTTTTCTGCGCATGGCTATTGCTACATACCATGCTTAACACTAAAACAAGTGAGGATAATAAATGTATTCTTTTCATAATTGAGGGTTTGAGGTTTTTAAGTTATGAGGTTTTAGCGTATTCTTGCAGTCCATCCGCCACCAGGAGCCATGGTAATCTTAACCTTGGAATCAGAAGTAACGCTGAGGGCTGTCTTCTTGTAATCGGTGGCCTCTGTGTCTGCATTCACTCCGTCCTGGAAGATTTCCATTTTGTACTCCTTGCCCTTAGGAAGGAAGTCAAACGAAATAGTGAGCTCGCGAGGAGTCCAGTTTGTCATGGAAGCAATCCACCAGTCATTGCCCTTTTGCTTAGCTACTGTACAATATTCGCCAACAACACTTTCCATAGGAATAGTCTCATCGAAAGTAGTAGGAACGGCGGCAATGAAATCCGTACATTCCTGATTCTTCATGTAGGCAGTAGGAGAGTCAGAAAGCATCTGAAGAGGAGCGTCGTACATTGTGTACATTGCCATCTGATGAACGCGTGTGCCTTGGCTCATAGGATGGTCGTTGATAGGGCGGAACATTGAGCGCTGGGCATTTGTCATGGCTCCAGGAGTGTAGTCCATAGGTCCGCAGAGTGTGCGAATGAAAGGAATGCTCACATCATAGCGGAGGAAGTCTTCTGTAGATTGGTCGCCACTCATTCCTGCCCACTTGCAGTTTTCCAGACCTTTCACGCCCTCGAAGTTCACGATGTTAGGATAAGCATACTGAAGACCAGTAGGTTTCATGCCGTGGAGGTCAATGAGAAGGTGATTGTCGGCAGCTGTCTGCACGATTTTTTTCATGGAACGAATCATCTTCTGGTCGTCAGCATCGAGGAAGTCAACCTTAAAGCCCTTAACACCCATCTTTGCGTAGTGAGGGAAAGCAACGTCGTGCTCCTTGTCGCAGAGTGCCCAGCTTGCCCAAAGAATGACGCCAACGCCCTTCTTGTTGCCGTGGGCAATGATTTCCTCAAGGTTTATTTCTGGAACGCAATGCATTAGAGTGCTGCCCTTCCAGTCGTTTCGGCTACCGCTCCAACCGCAGTCAATGATGATGTATTCGAGCTTGTTGGCAGCTGCGAAATCGATGAAATACTTGTAAGTGTCAGTGTTCATTCCTGCCTTGAAATCAACACCTGTTACATTTGTTGTGTTCCACCAGTCCCAAGCAACCTTACCAGGCTTAATCCACAAAGTATCAGCGAGTTGCGACTTCTTGCCGAGACGAACGGAGAGGTCGCAGGAGAGCAACTGACTGTCGTTAGTACTTACTACAACAGCACGCCAAGGGTAAGCTCTTGTACCATCGGTCTCAGCAATGTAGTCAGCACATTTTGAAGGGATATAGTTCATGTCCATCCAGCCGCCCCAGTCGCCTTCGAGGGGAAGTGGAGCGAAAGTGCCCTTGAGGGAATTTGGCTTATTGCCTTTCACAAGGAACATTCCTGCGTAATCGTCGAGGTCAGCCTCCATGATAGCAGCTTTCTTGCCGTCCTTGAGTTCCACGAGAAGAGGAGTTATGGCTAGAGAGTCGGCATGCATCTGCGAGATAGGCTTCTCGTCGTAATAGCTTTCGAACGAATAGCTGTAGCGATAGCCGCCGCGGTTGTCGTTGATGTATGGAACGAAAGCCTTGTAGTCTGCATCGAAATTGAATTCTGCAACTTCGTCAATAACATTTACAGAGCCTTTCTTAGCAGTAATGAAACGATAGGCAGCAGCATCGTTATAGACGCGGAATTCTACTTTGTAATTGCCTGCACAATCCAATGTGAGCTGATTGTAATGGTTCTCTACAACAGTCTTCTTATAGACGACTGGCTTTATCGTTTCGTTTGTTTCCTTAGTTGTGGCTTTCTTTACCTTGATGTTTGTGCCGAGCACACCAGCTTTGCCGAGGTTTAGCGAAATGACTGATGGTTGAAGAACGCATGTGTTGCCGTGTGAAATCTGCCATGTGAGTTCTGCTCCTGCATCAACCGTCAGTTTAAGCTGATTGTCAGGAGAGGAAACAGTCCATTGGCCAGCATAGGAAACAATGGCTGTGAGCATGAGAAGAGTTACTAAAGAAAGTCTTTTCATAGTATGGAGAGGTTAAAAAACTCCCAATCTTTTTGGAATAAAAAGGTCGGGAGTTATGTGTTCTATTATTATATTGTATATGAGGTTTTAAATAGTTATTATACCATTCCGTAAACGATGTCGATGATCTTCTGGGCTACGGCATTTGCTTCGTCCATAGTGGCTGCCTCAGAGTAAACACGGATGATTGGCTCTGTGTTTGACTTGCGGAGATGTACCCATGAATCGGCGAAATCAATCTTTACACCGTCGATGTCGTTGATTTCCTCATCCTTATAAAGTTCCTTAACCTTAGCAAGGATGGCGTCAACATCAGTAGAAGCTGTAAGGTCAATGCGGTTCTTTGCAATAGAGTACTCAGGAAGAGTCTTGCGGAGCTCTGAAACCTTAATCTGCTTCTCAGCAAGCATAGTGAGGAAGAGTGCGATACCAACGAGAGCATCACGGCCGTAGTGGCTTTCAGGGTAGATAACTCCACCATTGCCTTCACCACCGATTATAGCGCCAACAGCCTTCATCTTTGTTGTTACATTTACTTCACCAACAGCAGCTGCTGAATACTGGCAACCTTCGTACTTGTTTGTTACATCGCGGAGAGCGCGAGTAGAAGAAAGGTTGCTGACTGTGTTGCCCGGTGTCTTTGAGAGAACATAATCCGCGATTGAAACGAGAGTATATTCCTCACCGAACATTGTGCCGTCCTCAGAGATGAACGCAAGGCGGTCAACATCTGGGTCAACAACGATACCTAGGTCATACTTGCCAGACTTCATCTCTGTCATAATGCCCTGAAGGTTCTTCTCAAGAGGCTCTGGATTATGAGCGAAGTCGCCATTTGGCTCTGGGTTGAGGATTGTTGCCTCTACGCCAAGCTGAGAAAGAAGTTCAGGAAGGATAACACCGCCAACAGAGTTGATAGCATCAACACAAACCTTGAAGCCTTGCTTCTTGATAGCCTCAACATCAACGAGATTGAGAGCCTTTACAGAGTCAATGTGACGCTGGTTGTAAGTGTCATCGTAGATGATCTTGCCTAGACCATCAACCTCTGCATACTGGAAGTTCTCTTCCTCTGCTACGCGAAGAACTTCGTTGCCTGCTTCCTTGTCGAGGAATTCGCCTTCGTTGTTGAGGAGCTTGAGGGCATTCCACTGGCGTGGGTTGTGAGAAGCTGTAATGATGATACCGCCATCAGCACCCGACATCTGAACAGCGAGTTCAGTAGTTGGAGTTGTTGCAAGGCCGATGTTAAGAACATCAAAGCCGCAGCCAACGAGAGTACCAGTAACAACCTGATCAACCATCTGGCCTGAGATACGAGCGTCGCGACCAACAACAATCTTGTTTGATGGCTGACGACCATTTGCCTTCAGTGCCTCGTTGTTCTTACGGATATAAGCAGAATATGATGTTACGAACTTAACAATGTCAAGCGGATTGAGGGTATCGCCTGTAGCACCACCGATTGTGCCGCGAATACCTGAAATGGATTTTATTAGTGTCATATTATTATTTGTTGATTTGACGATTTGTTGATTTGACGATTTAATCAGAAAATCATTTAATTACCCAATCGTCTAATGTCATTATTTGCCTTCTTGATATGAAATTTCGTATAGGCATGGGATAACGCCCGATGTTGCAGATGGTTGTCCCTGTGAATGTGGCACTATGAGTTTAACTTTTGCAATTTCGTCAAACTCAGTACCGCAACGACCAATGTTGAGATAAGGGAAAGGTACAAGCCAACCTGTTGGCACAGAGGCACTACCATAATTTGCGTACATTGTACTTTGACCAGCAACGAAAGAACCTGTATAAGTGTCTGTAGAGCGTGTGACGGTCATTGTCTCTGGGATAGCAATGGCAGAATAGTCCTGATTTGTACAAGTAATGTTACCTGTGAAGAGATTAGTCTCTGTAAAACGGCAGAGTACAGTGGATGTCTGTCCAGGTTTCATTCGCTTGTCAAGTTCCACCTTGCGACCTTCATTCTCAAGAATGTCTTGATCGTAGAATGTACCTTTGTTGATGACTTGCATATATACGCTGGACTTGTCTAGTAGAACCCATTCATGGGCTACTGTGTCCGTTATGCCTCCTTTTGCCTTAAATTCGTCTTCAGAAATGACCTTTGCACCAATCTTTGTCATGTACGACTTGATGGCATCGCGCTCAGTTTCCTTCTTCTCCGCGTATGTCTCGTAGTCTTGGCATGAAGCGAAAACTAGCAATGCTGTGAAAGCAAACAGCAATTTATTCCATTTACAATTTACCATTTATCATTTATCATTTATCATTTACAATTCTTGGATTGCTTTGCGTGCAATTTCTTCAGCCTCCTGGATGGAGCAGTTCAACTGTCCACCAGCAGCATTGAAGTGACCGCCACCATTGAAGAACTTTTCTGCAATGGTGATACAGTTCATATCGTCAACGGAACGAAGACTCACCCAAACCTTGTTCTCAACTTTTGTGTCTTCTCTAAGTGAAATGCTCAGACGGCAGCCCTTAATCTGTAGAGGTTCATTGACAAGCCCCTCACTAAAGCCTTTGATGTAATGAAACTGCGCGAGTTCTTCCTTTGATATGGCGAAATATGATGCTCCCTTATTCTCGATATAGTGGAGTTTCTCGTAAAGGACATAGCCCCAGAACTTCAGTTTGAAGATAGAGAAATTGTTGAATACGTTGCGATATATCTTGTCCTTGTCAATTCCTTTCTGCAGCAGGAGACCGATAATCTCGTAGATTTCTGGACGAGTGGAAGCGTATGTGAAGCCTCCTGTATCTGTCATCATTCCGCAATAGAGGCAAGTGGCGCCGCGCTTCGTAATCTTGTCAAAGTCACCCATTTCATGGATGAGCCTGAAAGTGAGTTCGCATGCGCTTGACATTTGCGGGAAAGAGAACAGCCAAGGAGTCTCTATTGTTGGACCTTCATGATGGTCAATGACCAACTTCTGTGCGGGCGACTGCTCAAGAATCTCTCCTAAATCGTCAACGCGAGAGTAAGAAGCATAGTCAAGGCATACGATAAGGTCTGCTCCATTAATCTGATCCTTTACCAAATTAGGTACCTTGTCGTAGCGTATAGCTTTCTCTATCGTTGGCATCCATTTGAAGAAGTCTGGATACTGGTCAGGGATAACTACAACCGGCATCTTGCCAATCTCACGGAGATAGTCGGCAAAGCCAAGGATAGAACCGAGAGCATCACCGTCAGGACTACGATGGCATGTAAGTACTATTTTGCGAGAAGTGCGCAGAAGAGTTTTTAGTTCCGCTGCGCGCTCTTGTGTAATGAGGTTGTTCATCAAAAATTAGTAAAGTGGTGATGGATAAACGCCGTCGTTAACGAGTTTCTGAATACGCTCTACTGTGCCTGGACGGTCTTCTGTGTAAGTTACGCCAAACCACTTTGAAGTAGTATCAAGAACCTTCACTGTTGCTGTACCTTCGTTGATGAGCTTGTTTACCATGAGAGGAATGAAGAATTCACTCTTGATGTTCTCCATGTTCTTTGGATCTGAGAGGAATTCCTTGAAGTATTCCTCTGAATATTCGAAGTAGTCAGGAGTGAAGCCCCAAACATTCATTGAAACAGGAGTATTGTCATCAACAGAAACCCACTCATCGTTGTCGTCCATATACTGAACCTTGCCGTCACGACGCTCAATCTTTGTGCGCTCAACAACAGTTGTAAGATTACCGCTTTCGTTTGTAGAGCAGATACCACGAGAAACAGTACCATTTTCTGAGAGTGTGTTGCCCACGCGGAAACCTACCATAGCATACTTGTTCTTTGCGCCTTCCTCAAGGTCAGCGAGGAACTTGCCGATAACCATGAAGCAGTCGCGGTTGTAGAAGTCGTCGCAGTTGATTACGCAGAATGGCTCTTTCACAACATCCTTTGCCATGAGAACAGCGTGGTTTGTACCCCAAGGCTTTACGCGACCCTCAGGAACAGAGAATCCTTCTGGAAGAGAATCAAGAGCTTGGAAACAGAGTTCGCAAGGTATCTTACCTTCATATTTAGCGAGAACCTGCTTGCGGAAGTCTTCTTCAAAATCCTTACGGATAATCCATACAATCTTGCCAAATCCAGCCTGGATAGCATCATATATAGAGTAGTCCATGATAGTTTCGCCATTAGGACCGAGAGTGTCAAGCTGCTTCAAGCCACCATAACGGCTGCCCATGCCGGCAGCGAGGAGTACGAGTGTTGGTTTCATATTAGTTGTTTTGTATTTAGTTGTTTATTTGTTTTGTCGTTAAGTTGTTGGAATAGCCGATAACTTAATCCGCGCAAAGTTATGAAATCTTTTTCTTTTTTGTATTATATAATGTGTTAAAACCACAGTTTACTATGTAAAATCTTGTTTTTATTCGGGTGCTAAGTGCGATTGAATGGCAATTTTGAATGGAAAATGGTTGTCGAGAAGTGGCTAATCGATTGTCAAATAATCAAATTCCATCTTGTCGAGCCCATCGCCAGTGACGGTTACTGTATATGTTCCGGCGTTTGTCTGTGAACCAGTTGTGATGCTCGACATCTTGCGTTTGCTCTTCTTCATCTGAGATTGGAGGAAGGCTATATCGGAATCTACATATGTCACGCCATTCTTGTCTTTCACGTTAACATGGAGAGTTCGTGGCGCTTCGCCATTCCAATAGCGGAAACGGAGAGCATAAACCTTTGCTACACCAACGGAATAGACGTAGGTAATGGACTTAATCTTGCCTTTCTTGTCCTTGTTTATCTGCGGTTCCACCTGAAGGGCAGACGCAGCCTTTGGAGGAAGAAGAGAATCTGGCATCTGTGCGATAAGGTCGCGGCTGAGATCGCTCCAGAATGTAGTAGTCTTCTCTTGCAAGCTCTGAGACTGCTTGTCATCAATAGAAACAGGAACTGAGACTTCTGCGTTAAGCGGTTCTATCTCGATTGCTGAAATCATGGCTTGACCTGCTTTTACTTCAGGGAAATGAATCTTAAGGATATCAGCATCAGCCTTGTAGTTGATTGTGCGGATATACGGATTTGCGAAGCCAGCCTGTGCCCAAATGTCAAGATCGTTTATGACGGTTGTGTTATTGAAGGCAACATCAAAGATGCGGATACCTTCGTAATCCGTTTGTTCTGAGCGAGATGCGCCGTACCAAGGTTCGATGAAATGGAGCTTAACCTTGTAGGTTTCGCCACGTTTTACCTTGAAGTTGTAGCTGAGATTATGGCGGTCGAAGCGAGCTGTCTGGTAGATTTCGGGAACAGGAAGTGTGGCATCATAACATTGAGATGCGGGAGTAACTGCTGTTGGGTCTTGAATGAAATCTCCAGACTCATCGCCTCCACAGTTGAGCAATAGGCTATTTATAGCAATTTCCTTATCTAATATAACGGCATCTTCTATCGTTTGTGTCAAATGAATCTCATCATAAACGCCTTCGCCTTTTGCTTTCAGAAGAGTTGCATTGTCAACCTTTATGTTCTTGAAAACAAAGAGTGTAGAGTTTGAAGGCTTCTGCATTCTGGCAACTTCCTTGCCTTCGGCAGCGAGGACTACCTCTGGGCAATTTGAGTAGATACGGAGGGAATCAATAACGCCATTCTTAGACTTCACACCATTATAAATGTCGCGGACGATGTAGCAGACAGGTTCTTTCTCTACAGGAGTATAGCGGCTTTTGTACATATAATAAGCGGAAACAGGCTGTTCCCATGGAGAGACGAGGCCTTTGTAGTTGTATGGGCCTACCTTGTCAACACGGCGATAGGCTTCATCTGGTTGGCGACGACCAGGATTATCATGCGAGTTGAGCAGCCAAAGGAATTGTCCGCAGATGCTATCGCTTACGCTTTCTGCTTGCTGGCATTTCAGTTCGAGAAGGTCGGCTTGTTTTTCTTCTGTGTAGTTCACGCCGGAATGGTTGCCAAGAGTACGCCAAGCGCCGTATTCTCCGTTGAGAAGTTGGTCAGGTTGCTTGAGTTCGTTGCCATAGTTCAGCACGTTTCCGCCGTATGTTCCGCTCCAGTTCTGTACCACATTCCAGTCGGTTCCTTCGCCACCATTACAGGTTGTGATGAGTCTGTCGCGACCACAAGTAGGGTCAAGCTGACGGATAATGTCAGAACATTCCTCTGCGAAATCCTTCGGAAGAGTACTTTCGTTCTGCAATCCCCAAAGAACTACGGCAGGATTGTTGCGGCGTTCCTTTACCCATTTGATGAGATGACGCTTGAAACTCTCGCGGAATTGCGGAGTATCGTACCAAATATGGGCAGAGAACTGTGTCCACCAGAGTATTCCTTCTTCTTGGAAACGATCGCCATAACGGAGATTGTGTGGCTGATGAGCATCGCGGAAAGCGTTGAAACCAAGGTCTTTAACCTCCTTTACACGAGCGTCTATCTGCTCGTTTTGGAAGGCATGGCTTTGGCCATAGAGGTGCTCATATTCGCAAACGCCGTTGATATAGAGAGGAGAGCCATTGAGGAAGAACTGGTTGGACTTGGAGCCCGACAGAGAAACGTCGGGAACAGTAGCTGAAGTTTCTAACTTAGGCGATTTGTAATTAGCGTAATAAAGCGAAGGCCAACGGGAAGAACGGAAGCCGAACTTTATTGGATAATCGTCGGTAGCCTTGCCGTTACGCTTAATCATAGATTGAAGAGTGTAGAGGTAAGGCTTCTCTTGTGTCCAGAGGATAGGTTGAGAGATGGCTGTTTGCTGACGGAATGTCTTGGCTTCGCCTGCATTCAGGGTAACATCATCCGTGAGACGCGCGAATTGTTTGCCGCCCTTGTCAGCAATCTTTGACACGAGTTGGAAGGTTACGTTTTCGTTTGAGTAATTCCTTACCTCCGTCTCGACAAAGACGGAATCCATCTTTTCGTTAGCCCAAATGTGAGTGCCGAACGGTTCGATGCGGACATTATCCGTAACTTCCAGGGTCACAGGACGATAGATGCCGAAAGGTTGAGAGCCTTCAGAGAAGCCCCATTCAGACGAACAGCCGCCGCAAACCCAAGGCATGTCCGTGATGTTTGAAGGATGTGAAACCTTTACTATGAGTTCGTTCTTGCCATTTGGGTTGACGGCTTCCGTGGCATCTATGGTTTCTACGGTACGTCCTATATCATAATGACCGAGATTCTTTCCGTTGAGAGTGACATCGGCGTATGTTCCAACGCCTTCAAAGCGAAGGAAGAAGCGCTTAGCCCCCCAACCCCCGAGCGGGGGAGTTAAGGTAAAGTGCTTTTTGAAGAGAGCTTCTCCGTGGAGATTGCCGTGCTCGGATTGATGGGTGCCGTAGTAGTCATCAAGGTTTATAGGGAGGTTGATGTGGGAACCCGATGGAAAACCATCGGGAATAGTCACTTCACGATTATTGTAATAGATTTCCCAATCGTTGTTGAGATTGAGGGAAAAGCGCTTACCAGTAGGATCAGGTTCCGGGAAATTCACCTCGCTCTTTCCGCAAGGCTTGCTTGTGGCAACGGCTATTCCTCGCTGTCCGCTATTGTTTACGGCACAATAGAAATGATATACAACATCGTCATGCTTAACGACATAACTCTTGTGGGCGAACATTTCGTCGTAAGGTTTTGAAGGAACGATGAGGTCGGAGCCGTTCCAATCCGTCCAATTCTTGAGATCAGAAGAAACTGCGAAGGTGTTGTAGGCGTTGTATTCGCGTGTAGGATTGAAGGCGGAGAAGTAATACATTACCCAAATGCCGGCATCTATTGCCTTGCGCTTGCCTTTTGAATCTCTTAGGCAATTCGTACTGCTTAGTCCTCTGACATCATCAGGCACCGGCATCCAAACGATTTGGGCATCTCCGGTGATGGTTCCGTCGCTATCGTGAGCAAAGACAGGGTTGCCTTCATAGCGTTTCCAATCCTTCATGTTCTTGGAAATTGCAACGCCGATGCGCTCTCCCTTAGGATGCGTATCGTCCTTACCACCAGCATTATAGAACATAACGTATGGAGCACCAAACCATTTCTTGTCCATCTTGTAGATGGTGCTCTTGTATTGCGTCATATACTCCCACCATTGCGCATCCTTATCGTCGTAAGACATTAGCGGTTTGTCGTGACATTCCCATGGATGGGCAACGGAAATGTCCTTGTCTGTGGAAGCAATACCGATGCTCAAAGGCTTCTCTACAGCTTCGTAGCCTTTGCCTGAGCCTCCAATATAAGTAATGTAGTTGCGACCTTTATGCTTCTGCATCTCGTAAGTGCCGCCCCAGTTGTAGTCGATAAGCGCAGGGAAACCTCCACGCTGGTTCAAATCCCATGCGTCAGGGTTCGTAGCATACTCAAGCACTCTGCCCTTGATGTCCCAATGAAGAAGGTCGTCACTTTCAGCAAGCCAAGTCTCATAGCCACGACCGTCGTTGCCTCCGTTGCCGTTATAGCAAACGAAAGTCATAAGCCACTTGTCGCCTTTGCGGAAAACCGTCGGGCAATCGAACTTCTCCTTGTTGGTAGAAGGTGCCACAACCATACCGAATTTGTATGGCGTGCGCGACTGCTGATAGACATAATCCATCACTTCCTGAGTGACGGGAACAGCCTTTTGGGCAAAGGATGGTGAAAATGAAAAAAGGGAGATAAGGGTTAGTATGAAATTGCGCATGGGGATAGTTATTTTTCTTGCGAGAATGTCTTTACTACATTGATTATTTCATCATCGTTGTCCGTCAGGTGGAGTAGGAGATTCTTGTAGCGACCAGACTCCATCATGTCTGAAAAGAATTGATATACAGGCATTTCCTTCGTCCAAAAGTCAGTGCCGTAGAATATCATCGGACTGCTATATCCGAAACTCAGGTAGTGGTTTTGCGTAGCATCCTGGAAGATTTCCTGAACAGTTCCAGCGCTTCCGGGCGTGTAGATAATACCTCCGTAGGCTATAGTCAGAATGGTATCTTCGCGAATGCTGTTGTCAAAGAACTTTGCTATGTGAGTTGCGAAAGGCGTTGCCGGCTCGTGACCGTAAAGCCAAGTGGGAATGCCAAGGCTTTTGAACTTCTTCTGAGGGAAGCGTTTCATTACGGCAAATGCGGTTTCAAGCCATCTTTCGTCCTTGAAGGAAGGGGCTACGCTGAGCATTTTCAAAGCAAGATACACTTCGCTATTGTCCCTTCCAGCCATCCATGCACCAAGGTGAGTTGCCTCCATCGCACCAGGACCTCCGCCAGTAATCATGAGGAAGCCTTCCTCGGTGAGTCGCTTGCTTAGGAAAACCACATTCCAATAGCATTTGTCTGTGCGCAACAATCCGTGGCCACCCATGATTCCAACTTGCGTTCTTTCAGGGTAAGCCTCAAGAAATTTGCGCATATGTCGGCTGATACAATTATCATGAAGGGCGCGGGCGAGAAGTTCATCCTCAGGAGCTTTGGATCCTTTTCCTGATTTCATGTAATGGTTATAGACCTTTGTGTCGTACGATTCGCTGTAACTGCTTGGGCTACAGAGACTAAAGCCTTTGTATAAAGACTCTGCATCATACAAGGAATCAAGGAAAAGACTATATGGTTTGTCGGCTACAGCGTTGCGAAACTGCTGGATTATTTCGGTTTTTGTCATCTATTATTAATAATGTATATAGGCTGTAATAGACCTATGCAAGGCTTTTACTATAGGTAACTTAGGGCTTTGTTATTCGTATTTCTAAGCTTTACGAACCATATTCCTAAGCTTTACGATTAGTATTCCTATGAGTTATGATTCATTTTCGTATACAAAACCACTTTGCGTTTGTATACGAAACTGAGTCGCGTTTGTATACGAAAATGGTTCGCGTTTGTATACGAATTTATTTCGTAACTCATAGGAATAGGATTGCTAACTGCCTTGAATACGACTGCTGACTCACAGGAATACGAGTCGTAATCAATGGGATTAGTCCTTCAAACCGCGGCTGCGAAGGAGAGCATCTGGCGATGGCTTGTGTCCGCGGAACCTTACATAGAGAGTCATTGCGTCCTCGCTATCACCCATTTCAAGGATGTTCTCGCGGTAAGACTTGGCTGTTGCCGGGTCGAATATTCCACGCTCCTTGAAGAGTTCGAAGCCGTCGGTATCGAGAACGGCTGCCCAAAGGTATGTGAAATAGCCAGAAGCATAACCGTCGCTTGCAAAGATGTGACGGAAATAAGGGCTGCGATAGCGATATTCCACGAGCTCTGGCTTGCCAAGCTTTTCTGATACTTTCTTCTCAAACTCAACGATGTCCACATGACCTGTATAAGGAATCTTGTGCCATTCAAGGTCGAGTAGGGAAGCGGCTACGAGTTCTGTTGTCATGAAACCTTGGTTGAACTTGCCCGCAGCCTCCATCTTTGCGATGAGTTCGTCTGGGATAACTTCGCCTGTTTTGTAGTGCTTAGCGTAAACCTTAAGAACTTCTGGCTCTGTTGCCCAATGCTCGTTTATCTGTGAAGGAAGCTCAACCATGTTGCGATCGACGTTGGTTCCCGACTGAGAACGGTAAGCAGCAGTAGTGAACATGCCGTGCATACCGTGGCCAAACTCATGGAAAACGGTTT
Organism: Prevotella sp.; assembly: GCA_045616725.1. GTDB lineage: Bacteria > Bacteroidota > Bacteroidia > Bacteroidales > Bacteroidaceae > Prevotella. The sequence continues at coordinate 95,007 of JAZLHI010000038.1, forward strand.
CCACTTCGTCGAGAGTGAGAAGCGATGGCGTGTCCTTTGTAGGCTTAGTCATGTTTCCTACATTATATATAATAGGACGTTCCTCAATGCCATTGATGTTAGATTCACCCTTAAGCTCACTCATCCATGCACCTCCGCGCTTTGTTTCGCGAGGGAAATAGTCGGTCATGAAGATTGCAAGGTGCTTGCCTTCTGCATTCTTTACGTCGTAAACATTTACCTCAGGATTATATTTTGGCGCGTCTGGAAGCGGAGTAAATGTTGTTCCGTGAAGGCGATTTGCCACATAGAACATGCCCTTTACAACGCTATCGAGAGCGAAGTAAGGTCGGATATCGTCGTCAGAAAGGTTGAAACGCTCTTTCTTGACCTTCTCCTGATAGTAGGAATAATCCCAAGGTGCAATCTTTATTCCAGCGCCTTCGCGGTCGGCAAGAGCCTGCATGTCGCGAACTTCCTCTTCAACCTTCTTCTTTGCTGGTTCCCAAAGCTTATACATAAGTTCCTCAGCGTTGGCAACAGTCTTTGCCATAACGTTGTCAAGCATGAAGTCTGCGAAAGTATTGAAACCGAGGAGTTTAGCCTTACGGTAACGAAGGTCGAGGATTTTGTTGATGTTAGCCTCGTTGTTGTATTCGTTCTTGTTGGAACAAAGCGAAGTGTAAGCCTTGTACATACGTTCACGAAGACTGCGGGAATCAGCCGAGGCAAGCACGGCAAGGCGGCTTGGAGCGTGGAGAGTGAACGACCAACCAGTCTCATGACCGCGCTTCTTTGCCTCTTCGCGAGCTGTTTCCATGGTGTTTGCCGGAAGTCCGGAGAGCTCTTTCGCGTCGTCAACATAGATTTCGATGGCGTTAGTCTCCTTAAGAATGTTCTGTCCGAAGCTCTTCATCGCCTCCGAAACCTCCTGATTTATGCCCTTGAGAATCTCTTTGTCGCTGTCAGAAAGCAAAGCTCCACTGCGCACGAAGTTCTTGTATTTCTTCTCAAGAAGGCGCATCTGGGCTGTGTTCAGATTGAGAGATTCACGCTTATCATATACCTTCTTGATACGAGCGAAGAGTTTGTCGTTCATCGCAATCTCGTCTTCTGCAGCAGTAAGCAGAGGGAGAATTTCTTCCGTAACCTTCTCAAGTTCATCGGTATTGTCGGTTCCTTGCAGCAATCCCCATACGGCAGTTGCCTTTTCAAGGTCTTGTCCGCAGTTGTCAAGGGCGAGAATAGTGTTGTCAAAAGTAGGTTCTTCCGGGTTGTTTATGATGGCTTCAACCTCTTTCTTCTGCTGGGCGATGCCGAGTTGTACGGCAGGAGCATAGTCAGCATACTTAATCTTAGAGAATGAGGGCAGCTCATACTTGTTGGTTGGCTCTTGGAGAAGAGGATTATCTGTCTTTATTGCCATATCATCTGCAATCTTTGGGCTACAGGCTGTAATAGCTGCAGCGGCACAAATCATTAAAGTCTTTTTCATGAAAATGTATGTTTATTTGCTGCAAAAGTAATAAATAATTATAAAAAATGGAAAGAAAAATCAAGAATAATAAACAGAGTTCTGCTAAATGCTTACATTTTAGTATTTTATAGCGAGTTTTTGTTTAACTTTGCAGCCTGTAATCAACCAATAACCAAAAACTAAAAAACCAAAAACTAAAAACCGATATAAGATGAAAGTAGCAATCGTTGGCGCAAGTGGCGCCGTAGGACAGGAATTCCTCCGCATTCTTGAGGAGAGAAACTTCCCAATGGATGAACTCGTATTGTTTGGCTCAGAGCGTTCAGCTGGCACTAAGTACACATTCAAGGGTAAGGAAATAGAAGTGAAGCTTCTTCAGCATAATGACGATTTCAAGGATGTTGACATCGCATTCACATCTGCTGGCGCTGGCACTTCAAAGGAGTTCTGCGAAGACATCACTAAGTATGGCGCTGTAATGATTGACAACTCTTCTGCTTTCCGCATGGAGGATGATGTGCCATTGGTAGTTCCTGAGTGTAATGCCGAGGATGCTCTCAATCGTCCACGCAATATCATCGCAAACCCTAACTGTACAACAATCATGATGGTTGTCGTACTCAAGCCACTCGAGGCTCTCTCTCACATCAAGCGCATCCATGTAGCTTCTTACCAGAGTGCTTCTGGTGCAGGTGCAGCTGCTATGGCAGAACTTCAGAAGCAGTATGAGGAAATCCTCAACGGCGATCCTGTAACAATCAAGAAGTTCGCTCATCAGCTTGCATATAACGTAATCCCACAGATTGACGTCTTCCAGCCAAACGGCTATACAAAGGAAGAAATGAAGATGTACAACGAGACACGCAAGATTATGCATACTGACGCTCAGTGTTCAGCAATGTGCGTTCGCGTTTCTTCTCTCCGCTCTCATTCAGAGTCAGTATGGATTGAGACAGAAGCTCCTATCTCAGTAGAAGATGCTCAGAAGGCTATCGCTGCTGCTCCTGGATGTACTCTTCAGGATGACCCAGCAAACCTCGTTTACCCAATGCCACTCGAGACAGCTGGCAAGGATGACGTTTACGTAGGTCGTGTTCGCAAGGACATCTCTAACGAGAACGGCTTGACATTCTGGCTCTCAGGCGACCAGATTCGTAAGGGTGCTGCCCTCAATGCTGTTCAGATTGGCGAATGGCTCATTGAGAACGATCCAAAGTTGAAGAAATAATCTTAAGCCCCAAATGCTCTAATAAACCATTTGGGATAAGGAGAAACGTTTTCCATTTCAGGAAAAGCAACTTTCTCATTACATATAAACAAAAATAATCCCAGCTTACTCTTGGTTCGTAAGCTGGGATTATTGCGTTTGTTATCTTGTATTTTTGTCTTTGTCTTGTTTATTTAATGACAATCTTCTTTCCATCACGGATATAAACCCCAGGAGCGGAAGTGCTCTTCACGCGGCGACCGCTGAGATCGTAAATGGCTGCGTCAGAAGGAGTAGTGAGATTGATAGGTGTTTCAATGCCTGTTTCTTCGTCGTGCTTTACGAGCTTGATATTACCGAGCAACGCTTCGTTCAATCCACCAGAAGATTTTGCTATTTGCCATTTTAGAATATAGTTTGTTTGCTCTGTAATCTCAAACGAGATTTTGCAGTCTTTGGTTTCTGTTATTCTTGCTGAAGAGCCGTAACTTGACATGGTGGTCGTAGGCACGAAAGATTCTTGTTGTATAATTCCTTTTGTATTCTGTACAATAGCTGTTATTGCAGGACTAGCCTTCCAGCCTACAATAGAAAAGCTTAAGGTGTATTTGCCTGGTGAAAGTGTAAGGCGATAATCGCTTTCGCTTCCATAACTAACATAGCCATTATATGAGTTGCCTGTGCGGAAATAGAAAGCATAAGTCATTTTTCCCTCTGGAGAAAATGACATGATGCGAGGACCGAGTGAATAGTTGCCTGCACTGCGAAGTCCTTCTTCTGAATAAGAACGCCAACCAGGAGGAATGCATGAAGCACCCGCAATGTCAAAGCCGTCTGTGAATACGCTGCTGCCTGTCTCTTCTGCCTCAATATCTGTGCGCTCGCTGCTCTTCTTGTAGATGAATGTGTTTACGCTGTAAGGCTGGATTTCAACGGTTGGTTCGTAGGTTTCTTCTGCACAAGTGATGTCAGTCTTCACCATGTTTGCGGTTTCTGTTGTCACAATCTGACAACCGCCCTTAGTGAAGAATGGCAAAGTGAGCGCAGTGTTGTAAGTATATGAACCAGAGTTGATTACCATTACAACAACGCTGTCGCCTGTCTGTGAGAGATAAGCCGAAGAAGAGAGCTTGCCGCTATTGTCTGTGAGTGCGTGTGAGATGCGTGTTGTGCCCGAAACATACTTTGCATAGTGCGAAAGAATGTAGCCGCGCTTTGTGATTTCGTTGGTTACTGTGCCGTACTGTCCGTCGCCAAGACAACCGTAATAGCGCTTCAGTGAGTAGTGAACCCACGCACTCATGTTTGCAAGCATTGCGTCGTTTATGCTCTTGGCAAAGAGGAAGCCGTCGTCTTTCCAGTTGATGTCCTTTTTGTCTTTTTCCTGACGCTCATTGATGAGATATTCTGTCATCCAAACTTCCTTGCCTTTCTGTGCAGCAAGTGGATATGAAGAGCCGTCCCAACCGTAGAAGTGACCGCCAAGAATGTCGAGTTCATCACATGCGGCAGGATCGTTGAGAATAGGCTCGTGCATGTTGCGAGTGAAGTGGATAGCCTCAGGAGCGATGACCTTGCACTTGATGAGATTGCCGTAGCTCTTCAGGAAATTGGCAAGCTTCTCACCTGTCCAAATGCAGCTTTGGTAAGTGGCATTCCAGTCAGGCTCGTTCTGTATGGAAACGGCATCGATGGAAGTGCCTTGCTGCTTCATGTATTCCGCGTAGTCGTTGAGGAACATAGCCCAATCCTTGTAGCGGGAAGTGAGGAGTTCACCGCCGTTGGAATCAGAATTGTTTGATTTCCAGGATGCTGGTGGCGACCATGGTGAACCGAAAACGAAAGCGCCGTGCATCTTTGCACGCTTCACATTGGCAACGCCAGCGCTCCAAGAACTCTTGCTGTTGCCGATGTAGGTACGGAGAATGTTAAGTCCAAGCTGGTTTTCACCCTTGCCAAAGAGCTTGTCCATCTCAGTGTTTCCGAGCCAATAGCTCCATGTTGGACTTGGCGAGAAACCACCGAAACCTGTGACATGCTGGAATTGCTTGCGACTGTCAATGCTGATGCTCGCCTCCTTGTTCTGCGCGTTTGAAGCAACGGCAACGAATGAAAAGGCTGCGATTAATGAATAAAGGATTTTTCTCATATTTGGTTAATAGTTTTTGTTTCGTTTTTTGTTGTTTTTTATTGTAGGGCGAGGATTTCCGAGCCGCCATACAGAGAATCGTGCGGTTACGGCTCACAAATGTTCGCCCTACATAGTTAATTATAGATGGTCTTCTTCGCAACTATCAATGAGCTTCATAAACAGGTAGTTCTTCAAGAGTAACTCCTTGTTACCCAATGCGATGAACTTCTTACGGGCACGGGTTATTGCCACATTCAACTTGCGGTCTATCGGACGATTGTTCTCGTAGAATGTGTTTGCCGTAAGGAAACCGAGCTGATGTTCCTTGCTTATCGTGAACGAATAGATTATCACGTCGCGCTGACTACCTTGGTATCGCTCAACGGTGTCGATGCTTATGCGCGAATAATCGGCAATGCCGTACTTTTCAAGTTCACTGCGAACTGTTGCTATCTGGTTGCGGTAAGGCACGATGATGCCGACAGTCTTTCGTGGATTGAAACCATCAGAGCCATTCTTTTTGGCGGCTTCTTCATATTCCTTTCTGACCTCGTCAACGATCTTTGCTGCCACGATTGCTTCGTCGATATTTGCCTTGTCGTTGCCGTTTGTGTCGGTCTTCTTGACGTCATGGAAGAGCATTCTGCCACCGCTTTCCTCAAGCTGATGGGGTAGGGGAACAGGCTGGAGGTTCTCCTCTTTGTAGAAGTATTCGTTGGCAAACTCAGCGATGTCCGGGTGCATTCTACCTTGCTTGCGGAGAAGTCCGATGAACTGCGTTCTGCCAGCCTTTCGTTCGATGTTTATGAGTCGTTCGAAGAGTGAGTTACGGCAGTCGGTTAGGCAGATGTCGTTGAGCTCCTTGCAGGTGACCTTGCTTTCCCCTGGCGATTGTTGCACAACGGCTGGAAGCTGCTTGTAGTCGCCGATAAGAACGAACTTGTCAATATCCTGCGAGAGAATGCCGATGATGTTCGGTTCAAGGATTTGTGAAGATTCGTCGATTATGGCGAGCGAGAAATGCTTCAGTGTGAAGAGGTAAGTGCGAGAGGAAATTGTGGATGTTGTGCCGACAATGACTTTCGCGTTAAGTATGTCTGCCTTGATGGCTGCGAGAGAGGAGTTCTCACGTGCCTTTAGATTCAATAGATGTGGCAACCACTGCTCGTCAGTGGCAAACTCATTGCCGATGCGAAGGAAGTCTATTCCAGCTCCGTCAAGCATCTCGCAGATTTCATCCACAGCGCGGTTTGTGTAGCTGAGGAGGAGTAGGGAAGTTTCAGAGGTTTCAGAAGTTTCAGATGTTTCATTGAAACCGTTGAAACCATTGAAACCACTAAGTGCTTCCTGCACCATGAACTTCAAGGCTTGTGAGGTCTTGCCAGTTCCTGGAGGTCCGATTAGTAGGAAGTAGTCTTTCGCTTGCTTCATGCGGAGAACGATGTCATCGTAATCTTCCGAATATGAGCGAGTTAGAGTTTTTGAGAGATCTGCTTGTGGCTCTCGTTGTCCGAGAATAAGTTCCTGTCGTTCCGGTTCTGCTTTGAGGAAAGCTGTCAGCGAACGAAGCGACGAAGATGTGGAAGAGTTTGACGCAGAATGTTCTATTGCCCACAAAGTCTTTTCATCATCCTTGTTTTGCGAAAGTTTGTCAAGATGAATCGGATTCTTCAGCGAAAGAACAATCTCGTCTGATGTCATTCTTATGATGCTTGCCTTATGAAGGAATGCCTTGCGAACGTCAGGGATGTCTGTATATTGGTAAAGATAAACGCTGTCGCCACGACGGAAGTTGGGGAGTGACCCATAGAGCCCCCCATCCCCCGAAGGGGGAGTTCTTAAAGTGATTATTTTGCTGGAACGTACCTTATTAGCACTCCATACTATTTTTTCTGTATGTTCTTCATCTGCAGAACTATTAAAAGTTCCCCCTTCGGGGGGTAGGGGGCTTTTCTTTCCTTCGGGGGTTAGGGGGCTGCTTAAGGGGCTGCTTAGGGGACTTAAGATATTTCCCGTATCAATCTTTTCTTCCAACGTCATCTTCCAAAGATAGGAAACGGCTGTGCTTTGCTCTGTGCTTTCGCCAATCCATGCGGCACGCTGCTCGCGATAGACGAAGGTTGCCATCGTGTCAAAATAAGCATAGAGAAGCTTTGATGTGAAAAGATTGTTGTAGATAGATAACTGTTCCTCAAGTTGCGGACATTGGTAGTCTCTCCAAAGATTGCTTTGGCTGCGTTTCACGTTTACGACATCCGTTCTGAGCAGCGGACGAATCTTCTCAAAGCCTTTGTCGGCAACCATCAGCTCTGTGGCTACGATTTGATTGCGCAGTTTCAGCGCTTCATTTATCAGTACTTCATAATAGTCAACAGGCAGCAAACCCGTTGGCATCTCGTATTTTGAGTAGAGAAGGTAGAAGTCAATGTCCTCCCTTTTCACTCCGAAGTTGAAGTAAAGCACTGAGAAATAAAGCAATAGCTGAACATAATGGCTCTCAACATGATAACCTATGTCGCTGATTCGTGAGTTTGCGAGGTTGAAGTTCTTGCCGGATTTCTGTTCGATGAGCAGCTTTAGGTCTGTTGTCATCATATCCACACGACCTTGCAAGCCGAGAGCTTCGCAGACGAAAGTCGGTTCGAGAATGGCTTTTTCCAAATCGTATTTCTCCTTCAGGGCAGCAACAATCTCCTGGATATTACTTGCCTGCTTGATGGCATCTTGCTTGAATTGGTTGCCGTTGAATTTCGGACATGTGATGAACTCCAGCGGTTGCGATTGGAAGCATTGAGTCAGAACCTTTGCAAAGTTGAAGTTTCCGTCGTTCTGCACAATCTCATCGAGTGCAGCACCAGCGTAGTTACCGAGAAGAATTGGTTGCGATGTTTCTGGCTTGGAGAGTCTGCTAACTGTGTAGTTCAGAGCGTGATGGCCATATTCCTTGAAGCAACCGGCAATGGAAGAAATGTCAACAAGGAAGTCTGGCTCGACGATGATATGCTGCGGAAATAGAACGGCGTTGTCAATGAGTTGCTTTGCGTCAAGAACGTTAATCTGCATAGACTTTCCATCTGGCAGCCTTCCTTCTGTTTCCGACTTGAGTATCTTCTTCAGATAAAGAAACCTATCATCGCTGTAATCCACAACATATCGCTTCTCCTTTGCCTCATCGCCAGAAAGAGGCAAAGAGATGCAATGGAGATATCGCGGCGTGATGCGTTCTATTATGAGTCGGAGTTTCCTTATCATAGTTTAATATAAAATCAGTAGGGCGAAGATTTCTGAGCCGTTAACAAAGGAATAGTTTCCAATGGTGGCGGCTCGGAAATCCTCGCCCTACATTATTTAATTCGAAGTAAAGCCTTTGGCCTTTAGCTTTTGCCTTCAGCCTCGCTCAAAGAGCGAACTTTAGATTGCGAATGGGTTCTCGCCTGGGTAGAGCTGTCCTGCTGGGAGAGGAGTGTTGATGTCGTCTACGCCGAGCATCTTGAGAGCCTCGAAGAGAACCTTGCCAGGCTTCTTGAATGCGTAAGCACCGTGGTGTGGGAAGCGCTTGCCAACGAGGACGTGGCGATAGAAGCGAGCGAAGCCAGGGATAGCTGCGATACCGATACCACCGAATGAGCATGGGTCAATGTCGAGGAAGTGACCTTCAGCGATGTAAGAAACAAGCTTAGCATCAGAGTTAGACTGGATGCGGAACATTGTAGTAGCAGAAGGCATGATCTGACCTTCGAGGGTACCCTTTGTGATTTCAGGGCTCATGAGACGAGCCTGGATGAGCTGATACTTGATCTTGCAGTCCTTCATGCACTGTGAGCAAGTATTACCGCAGTGGAAGCCCATGTAGAGATCCTTGAGATCTGCACCAGCGAGGCTAGCTCCAGCAGGGATAACGTCAGCAGGAACCGAGTTGTTGATGTCGAGGAGAGTAGCTGGCTTCTCTGTTGCACACTCAGCCATGAACTCAGAGAGAGCACCATAGAGGTCAACCTCACAAGCTACAGGAATACCACGACCGGTGAGGCGTGAGTTAACGTAGCAAGGCTCGAACTCGAAGATTGGCTGCCATGCTGGCCAGCACTTGTTAGCGAATACAGCGTAC
>JAZLHI010000039.1:0-17408 GCA_045616725.1 Prevotella sp.
GCCCGACGAACAGGCCATCATAACGATGTTCTACTACGACGAACTAAGTCTGAAGGAAATAGCCTTCATCACGGAATCCATTCCAACAACCATTGCTTCAAAGCTCAGCAGAGCAAGAAGGAAACTTTGTAAAATCATTAAAATGCTACAATCATGATAGAGGACAATAACATAAAGAACAATCTCCACGACGCAATTCGCCAGGAGGAACAGTCGCGTCCTCCGATGCCAATAGACCTGAACGCACGACTCATGAAGCGTGTGGAGAAGGAGGTCAACAATAAGTCTGCGAAGAAACCTTTGCGCCTAATATGGCCATGGGTAGCAGCGGCTTGCGTAGCGGTAATAATAGCGGTGAACTTCACTCCACCAAAGAGCCCCCTAGCCCCCCAAGGGGGAACTTCCAATAGTCTTGTGGCTAGCAAATCAATAAGTCAAGAATCCAATGACTCAGATGGCATGGAACAACCAACATTCATTGCAAGCGTAGAGCGTGAACCGCAAGGCAAACAAGAGAAAAAGGCTTTAGAAGTTAAGGGCAATGAAACTCTTTTGGCCAAGACAGAAATGCTATTAGCCAAGGCAGAAGCTTCTGAAGACACAAGCTATAGTTCCGAGAAAGTTGCTGTTGAGGAGATATCCGCAGAGCAAGAACCACTCTTGGCAGTAGCGGAAAAGCCTCAGCCTCAGCAGAAGCCGAGAGTTCTCACCGAACGAGACATTCCGATAACCCGTCCTGAGAACTACAAACATACCGAAGAGGAAATTGCTCTGATGAGGAGACAAGCAAATGAAGCTTACCTCAAATGGGTGGAACTGGAACTCGAAATAGCAAATCATTATTACGAACAAACCGCAGAAAAGTAAATAGTATGAAAAAGATATTTGTAATGTTGCTGATTGCTCTTGCAGCAGTATCAACAGCCAGCGCACAGACAAGAAGTAAGACGCAGATCAGCAAGCCTGTAAATGTAATTAAGCAGCTTAACTTCACCATCGGCACATACGGTCATAAGGATAAGCAGTCATATTCCGTAAACAGGAATCCTAACACCAATATTATTGAATCAAGCGAGAAGATAGTGCATTTCTCCTTCAAGAAATCAAGCGTCAACTTGCAGCTGAACGTCATCCGCGATGCTTTTATGCAGGATGAACCAGTATGCTACCAGTTCAAACACATCGCTCCTGGTTCTAAAGAGTTCTTTTCGCTTAGCGGCATGCAGAGCAATGTGCCACCCATTCGCACAAAAAGCGAGCAGGAAATGTGGCTGATGTGCTGCAAGAATTCCGAGAACCCACAGCTGCGTGATGCCTACGCTATAACATGGATAGAGCCAAGTGGTGAAGGCATGGTGGAAGGCGACATATACATGATAACCTCACTTCGCCCAGACATTTACCAGCAGAACCTTGAAAGTTCAAGCAAGACTTTCAAGATTGAAGGTCGCATTGATGGCGAGATAAAGGATTCGCTTTACAATGTGTACATCGCCGACTCATACGATGAACTCAACAGCCTTGCCGATGATGACTATGTGGCTTGCGTGCCTGTAGTGAACAAGCGATTTGAATACAGCGTAGAACTCGACAAGCCAAAGGCAGGTCGCATACGCTGTATCTTCCCTGACGGTTCGCTTTGCTCTGCATGGATAAACCTTGATATGGTGCCTGGCGAGACTTACCGCATCACCGTCCATAATGGCTACTACGACGAAGACCGCGACTATGAGCAGCGCGTTGGCAGATGGTCGGGTAAGAGCCTTGTTGCCGGTCACGATAATGACGATAGCTCTTCACCTGTAGTGCTTGACGAAAAAGGAAATGTGGTAGAATTCTCTCCAGCAGAACAAACCTCAAATCCACTTGCCAGTCTGACCGAGGAGCAAAAGGCTACTTTTCAGGCAAAAGCTCGGGCTATAGAAGAAAGAGTAAAACTCGTAATGGACTTATGGGAAAATGGCATTACAAAAGTACTCAACAGCACAAGTGCAGTTTATCAGAGTGGCAAGCGTAAGGAAACAAGCGACATGGACACCTTCTTTGAACAAATAATAAAACATAACGAGCAGATAGACAAGCAGTTTGAAGACCTACTAAAAACACTCAACGACTACAAAGTTGAAAAGAAACACATCGTTGAATTAATCAAGGAGGGCATCCTCAATGATTTCCTGAGTAAACAGAACAAAGCGCTTATAGGTATTTATGCCCATTTGGGTTCCCTTTCAAAGGTTGGTACAAAATGCCAAAAGCAGGTGAACAAGCTCACCGAAAAATATCTTAATGAGATGAGCAAGGTAATGTAAAATACTTAAAAAGGTGGACTCGGTCCACCTTTTTGGGTGTACAAAATCATAAAAATCATAGAAAATCATATTTGATTCCATAAAAAGGTGGTCTTAGTCCACCTTTTTATGGAGTTTATTTGTTTATTTATTATATTATGTCTAACTTTGCAGCCATAAAACTACATATTAGACAATATGACATATTCGAATTTAACGGAAGCATTTAGTGCATGGCAATCATTGCAACCACTTTCTTCCAGAGATAATGAAATGCTTAGCAGACGCTTTGCCATTGACTTTAATTACAATAGCAACCACATAGAAGGCAATACTTTGACATACGGTCAAACGGAAATACTCCTCTTATTAGGCAAGGTTATTGGAGAAGCAGAGGTAAACGATGTTATAGAAATGAAAGCAAGTAATGTAGGCTTAAAGATGATGATGGAAGAGGTAAGAACAGAAGGTATGCCTTTAACCCAGAATTTCATTCGAACCTTACATAAAACCTTGCTTCGTGAAGATTATACCGTCTATCGCAATCTACCTGGAGGAATGACCACAAGCTATGTAATACATGCAGGACAGTATAAGACGCGTCCTAACTCTGTCATCACTCGCTATGGCGACCGCTTTGAATACGCTTCGCCAGAAGAGACTCCTGCTCTTATGGGCGATCTGGTGGATTGGTATAATGAAGAGGAAGCAAAGGGAGAAATGTCACCTGTAGAATTAGCTGCACTTTTCCACTATCGCTATATTAGAATACACCCATTTGAGGACGGTAATGGTCGCATTGCTCGCCTCATGGTAAACTATATACTTGCTCGTCATGGATATCCAATGATAGTTGTGCGCAGTAGAAAGAAAACGGATTATCTTGAAGCTTTGCACAAGGCTGACCTTCAGGTGGGTAGCATACCATCGGAAGGAGCTAATGCAAGCATTGAAGCTATCAATGATTTCATGAAATACTTTACCAATCTCATGAAAGAGGAAATAGAATATAACATTCGTTTCCTTACCGAAAGAGGCGAAAATGTTTGGTGGTTTGATGGCGAACGCATTAACTTCCGTTCAGAATCCACGAGCAAGATTCTAAACCTGTTCCGCAGAGAACCTTTTGTTACCATCAAGGATCTAATGGAAGAAACTGGAATCAACAAATCTGCCATCAACAAACAATTGAAGCTTCTTAAAGAAAAGAAGTATATAACAAAGAATGAAGAAAATGGTGAATGGCGAGTTATCATCACACCATCTATATAATAAGAATTAACATCCCCCCCATGCCAGACGTACTTACAGAGGAACAGCGCCATAGAGTGATGGCTGCCATTCGTGCGAAGAACACGAAGCCGGAGATCATTGTGCGCAAATATCTGTGGGCATGCGGTTTTCGCTATCGTTTGAATCATCCGCGATTGCCCGGGAAACCGGATATCGTCTTAAGGAAATACAGGACTTGCGTGTTCGTTAATGGTTGCTTCTGGCATGGTCATGATGGCTGCAAGCAATTCGTAATGCCAAAGAGCAACACGGAGTTCTGGCAGAAGAAAATAACGCGCAACCAGGAACGCGACGCGGAAGTGCAGCGGAAGTTGGCTGATATGGGCTGGAACTCCATAACAATCTGGGAATGTGAACTGAAACCTGCCGTGCGCGAAAGGACGCTTGCCTCACTCGCTTTCACCCTCAACCGCATATTCCTCAACAGTTTCAAGAAGAAGCCGAAACCGTATAAGATGCAAGAGGAGAAAACCGAATTCGCAATGGTGGCGGAGGAGGAACCAAGCCCCCTAGCCCCCCAAGGGGGAACTTTTAATTGACTCGTAAATATAATCAAATAATAACCCTAAAAACGGTTAACCTCTCGACCATTAAATCTAATTTATAAAACACTCCCCCTTGGGGGGAGCAGGAGGGGGTAATTTATGAAAATCCTATTTATCGGTGGAACCGGCACAATAAGCAGTGCCATCACCCGTCAGTTGGCGCAGAAGGCCGACACCCAGCTCTATCTCATCAATCGCGGAACATACTCTCAGGAGGTTCCGGAGAATGTAATAACCATCACTGCCGACATCAACGACGAGGCTGATGTTGCAAAGAAGCTCGAGGGCATGACCTTCGACAGCGTCTGCGACTTCATCGGTTTCGTGCCGGAACAGCTTGAGCGCGACTATCGTCTTTTCAAGGGAAAGACAAAGCAGTTCATGTATATCAGCAGCGCATCGGCATACGCTAAGCCAGCACGCTCATATATAATCAATGAAGGCACGGCTCTCGTAAACCCACACTGGGAATATTCACGCAACAAGATTGCATGCGAGGAACTCCTTATGCGCCACTATCGCGAGGAAGGTTTCCCTGTGACCATCATCCGTCCTAGCCACACATACTGCGAGCGCAGCGTGCCTGTTGCCGTTCATGGACTGAAAGGTTCTTGGCAAGTGCTGAAGCGAATGATGGAAGGCAAGCAGGTCATCGTTCATGGCGATGGCGAATCCCTCTGGACACTCACGAACAACGAGGACTTCGCACGCGGTTTCATCGGACTCATCGGCAATCCTCACGCCATTGGCGAGGCGTTCCAGATCATGGGTGATGAGACTCTTACTTGGAACCAAATCTACCAGACCGTAGCCGATGCTCTCGGCGTAGAGTTCAAGCCATACTACGTTTCTTCTTCATACATCAACGCCATCGCTCCAGAAGGCTATGACATGGAAGGAAACCTCATTGGCGACAAGGCAGTCAGCGTAGTCTTCGACTGCTCAAAACTGAAGCGTGCCGTACCGGACTTCGTGACCAAGGTTAGTTTCGCAGAAGGCTGTCGCAAAGCGGTGAAACACATCCTTGCGCATCCGGAACTGCAGGTAGAGGACGAACAGTTCGACAATTGGTGCGATAAGGTCATCAACGCCCTGGAAGAAGCAAAGAAGGCTTTTTAGAATAGGGATTTCACAGAATAAACAGTCGAGAAGAAAAGCTAAAAGAAGTAACAACAATGACAGACATCAAAATAAGAGAAGCATCTGAGACCGACATTCCCACAATACAGGATATTGCTGACAGGAGTTATCTTGTCGCCTACAGAGGCATTCATTCCGAAGAGCAGAACCTGTATATGAAGAACATGATGTACTCTACGGAGAGTCTGCTTGAACAGATGAGAACCGGCTCCAGATTCTTCCTTGTTTATGCTAATGAAACAGCAACCGGCTACTGTGCAATAAAGCCAGTAGCCGGTGAACCTGATGTCATCTATATCGATAAGCTTTACGTACTTCCTGACATGAAATCCAAGGGCTTTGGCAAAGCACTAATCGAGAGGGTTATAAAAGAAGCAGAAAACATGGATGGAATATCCACTATTCGTCTGGATGTGAACAGAAGCAACCCGTCTATTGCTTTCTACAAACACTTCGGTTTTACAACCAAGAGAGAATGGGATGCTCCCATTGGCAACGGCTACGAGATGAATGCCGTTACAATGGAAAAGAGGTTACGGAACTAGTATTAATCATTAATTTTACGCAAAAACATCTTATTAGTATTTCTTCATCCTCAATGATTCAATAATTTTCTTAACTTTGCAGTCAAGAAATCACTCATTGAGATTATGAAAAAATTGTTTTTCGCTGTTTTGACAGCAATGCTTCCTATTTTTTCCTGGGCTGATGGAGTTCAGGAAAGCGATAGTGTTTTGGTAGATTCCATTGCGTCGATAGATGCTATAGAGACTATTGATGCTATAGATGCTATAGATGCTATAGACGCTATAGATATAGATGCTATAGAGTCTATCAACAATGTAGCCTCTCCACAAGAGGAGCAATACTACACAAATTGGCTTGGCGAGAAGTGTATTGACTTCGGCACCAATGCCCCACTCTACTACAACTGGAAGCGCGACCTCACATACGCTGGCGTGCCTCTTTTCCTCTCGTCTTTCATCATCAAGGATAAGAAGAGAGCTTTCCGTTCTGCCCGTTTCTCACTCGACAAGAACTGGAAGACAGAGATAGACAACTACACTCAGTTCTCGCCTTACGCAGTAACCGTAGGTCTCAAAGCCTTGGGCTACGACGGTCGTTCTTCATGGGACAGACTTGCCGTTTCCACCCTTGCGTCAAACGCTGTCATGGCTCTTGCCGTTAATGCCACAAAATATTCCGTAAAGGAAATGCGACCAGACAACTCCACTCGCAACTCCTTCCCTTCTGGTCACACAGCAACAGCTTTCGTAGCAGCAACCGTGCTTCATAAGGAATACGGCTTGACACGCTCACCATGGTTCTCTGTCGGTGGCTATGCCGTGGCTATGGGTACTGGTTTCATGCGCGTCTTGAACAATCGTCACTGGATTTCAGATGTCATGGCAGGTGCCGGCATCGGTATTCTTTCCACAGAACTTGGATATTTCATCGGCGACATCCTTTATAAGAACAATGGCATCATGCGCCGTGAACTCATCAACCCAACAAATCCTAACCACCCTTCTTTCTTCGACATTCAGATGGGTATCGGTATGCACTCAAAGACCATTGATTTTGAGTATGAGGACGGCACAAGCGAAGCCATCCATCTCGGCACAAGTACTGCCGTTGGCGTAGAAGGTGCTTACTTCTTCAACAAGTATCTCGGTGTCGGAGGCCTTGTTCGTGCCACAACAACTCCTGCCAAGGAATTGAATCTTTATGAGCAAACAGACGAAGATTCTGAAGGACTTGTTAATGCAATGAACGAATTCAACAATGTTCTTGAATTCGCTGATTTGCCACAGATTCATCACATCAACATTTACAACAGCAACTTCGTGGATTTCTCTTTCGATGCAGGTCTTTACGGCAACCTCCCTCTTACAAAGCGTCTCTCGCTCGGTGCAAAGTTCCTGGTTGGTGCGCGTGTTTCAAGCGGTTACGAATACAAGGCGCAGGTGGGTTATCGCGAACAGGCAAAGGATGCCAGCGGAAATCCAATCTATACTGGCGTGATTAATCCTACCGAAGGAGAACCTTCCATCTGGGATCCTGTTTATGTCTTCGATAATGCTGACGGAACTACTTTCGTGTCAAACGAAACTCTCCAGCCGGATGTTACAAAGAAGTACAATTACCACCTCGACCAAAGCAAGTATGTAGGCGACGAATATACTTTCGCAGAGGTCACTGGCGATAAGTCGTTCAACTACATTTGCGGTCTCTCCCTCACATATAGATACAAGGAAAACTTCTCATGGAAGATATTCCTTGACTACGACTCCTCAAAGACAAACTACCAGTTCAAGTTCAATCTGCTCGACAAGAAGTCTGCAACAGCGATGAAGGGTATTGCTGCTGAGAAATTCGGTACATCAGATTTGGATGAGGCTATTGACATGATCTCAGACACTCATTACTCTGGATTCGCAAAGAAGCGCATGTATTTCTGGACTCTCGGCGCTGCTTTCAGCATCAATTTCTAGTCGTCCCAAACATATTCTCTTATATATAATGTAGGGCGAGGATTTCCGAGCCGCAACTGATTGGAACCAAAATTCAATCTACAGCGGCTCAGAACCGAAGGTCGGCGGTCCGAAGGAGAAAGTCAAATCTTCGCCCTACATCTATTATAGTTCCCCCTTCGGGGGCTAGGGGGCTCTTATTTCACCTGAATCGTAATCTGCTTCTTGATGCCGTTTTCTCCGGTCACTGTAAGCGTCGCCTTGCCCGACTTGTTGGTAGAGCGAACTACAGCCATTGCCATTCCCTTGAATGTCTTGTGCACATTCTTCTGGTAAGAAACAGAGTCCTTCAAGTCTGCACTTCCCGCAGCAAGAAGCGTAGCGTTGCCTTTCACTTCAAAGCGAAGCTCCTGCTCAGCATCCTGAACGCGAATGCCATTCTTGTCAACAAGTTCCACGGTCACATAGCAGATATCCTCTGCGCCAGCAGCAATCGTCGTCTTGTCGGCTGTCAGTCGGATAGCTGAAGCGTCGCCGGAAGTGGTAAGAGTGCGCTCTTCCACCTCATTGCCTTGTGCATCCACGCCCACAGCCTTCAATGTACCTGGAGTGTAAGGCACAGGAATAGTAGCCTTGAACTCCTCTGCACGAGTTGTCTGTCGCTCCGCAACGAGCTTGTCGTTCAGGTAAAGACGCACCTTTGGATAGTGAGAATAAATCTCCACATCCACATTCTTTCCCTCGAATTTCTTCCAGTTCCAGCTTTCCCATGTAGGCCAAACAGACCACATAGTCTCCCTGATCTTGCCGTAATAGCCGTCAGGTTCCTTCACTGCCATGTAGAGTTTTGCACGGTCTGGGCAGTAGAGCAATTCACGATAGTGAGAGATAGGCTTTCTCCAACCGAGTATATCAATGTCGCCGCAGTAAGCTCCATGCCAAGGATATTGCTTCTTCATCCATGGTTCGCCGTCTGTTTCACCTTCGTAGAAGTAGCGGCCAATGCCCGATTCACCGAGATAGTCCAATGCAGTCCAAACGACATCACCAATAACGTAAGGCTTGTCGTTCACCATTGTCCAGTTCTTGAAGGCATCGCGAGGATAACTTTCCGTCTGCCACATCACGCGCTTAGGGTCGCGCTCGTGGTCGCCTTCAGCCTTGAACATCATGTAGTTGAAGCCAACGATGTCGAGAACATCAGCATGAGGGTCATATATTTCCCAGTCAGGATCCCAAGCGCAGAGAGCTTCTGTCACAGGACGAGTCGCATCATGCTTGAGGATAGCCTTCTTCAGGCGCTGTGCTGTGGTCACGCTGCTGATATGCTTTCTTTCAATAATCTCGTTGCCGATACTCCAAGAGATGATGCTTGGGTGGTTGCGGTCGCGGAGAACCATTGCAGCAACATCCGCGCTGCTCTCCTCCTTGAAGCGGAGATGATAGTCGTATGTGTTCTTCTGGTCAATCCAACCGTCGAAAGCTTCGTCGATGACCATCAGACCGAGTTCATCACATGCTGTGAGGAAATCTTCCGAAGGAGGGTTATGGCTTGTGCGAACGAGGTTGAAGCCAGCGTCCTTCATCAGCTTTGCCTTGCGATATTCCGAGCTCTTGAAGGCAGCCGCACCGATAAGACCGTTGTCGTGATGGGCGTCACCACCGTTGATGAGAGTCTTCACGCCATTTATGCGCAGACCGTTCTCAGCATCATATTCCACGGTGCGAACGCCGAAGCGCTCTGTCTTTTCGTCAATGACCTTGCCGTCTTCAATGATTTCCACCTTTGCCTCGTAGAGGTTTGGAGTGTCGGTGCTCCAAAGCTTTGGGTTACTGATAGTGAGCTGCTGTGTCACCCTGTTATAGACACTATTAGGCTTAATGGTCATCTCCGGACTTTCTGCCGAGACATTCTCCGAAGGAACGGAAACCTTCACCTTGATGTTTCTTGGAGCATCGCCTTCGTTCTTCAAGTCAGTCTGCACGATAACGACAGCCTCGCTCTTCTCCACCTTCGGAGTGGTAACGGCTACGCCCCAAGGAGCGATGTGAACAGGGTCGCTGACGATGAGCTGCACCTTGCGATAGATGCCCGAGCCAGAGTACCAGCGGCAGTTCTTCTGCTGCGAGTTATCCACGCGGATAGCAATTGTGTTTGCACCTTGCTTCAACGGCTTCGTGATGTCAACAACGAAAGGCGTATAGCCATAGAAATGGCTGCCCACGGAGTCGCCGTTCACATAGATCTTTGAATCCTGATAGACGCCGTCGAACATGAGCTTCACTGTCTTGCCCGCCCATTCCTTAGGCATGTTGAGTTGCTTGCGATACCAACCAGTTCCGGCAGGCAAATAGCCGCCCTCATTGCCCATGGCAGCGTCGGCCGTAAAGTCGCTTTCCACGCTCCAGTCGTGCGGCAGAGTGACATTGCGCCATGCCTTATCGTTGAAATTCACATTCTTTGCATCGACATTGTCGCCGATAGAGAAGTGCCAATCCTTGTTGAAGCTTTGCTCAATGCGAGCAGATTGTGCCATGGCAACGGTAGCAGAAAACAGCGCGATGGCAAGAAAAGAAAAATATTTCATTTTTGAGGTTAATAGGTTTTCAGGTTATAAGGTTTTGAGGTTAATAGGTTCTCAGGGGGCAAATTTACACATTTATTTTCATTACCACAAATTTTTCTTCTCAAATCTCACAACCTATCATCAATGTCATCCACCACCTGACCATCAAAAAGGTTTTTAATATGGCAACCATCTCACACCGCCTCTTATGTTGAAGTAAAGAGGCGATTCGGTGCGAAGGGTCGGTATGTCCTTGTTGGCATTGAAGTAGCAGCTGAGTCCCGGCTCTATATATAATGAAAGATTCTTGGAAATCTTGTATTGTCCGCCGAGAGAGACATTGGAAGATAGCTGCCAAGGTTCAACATCAAAGCGTTTCCCATCGCGTGTAGCATACAAGGAATGCTCCAACATCATACCGCCTCCGACATATAGTTGATATGGCTTTGACGAAAAGAGCATATAATTAACTCTCAATGGGACACCAAGGTAATGAACCTTTTGAGCCTGTACGCCTGCATATTTATATCTTACATCAGAAGAAAGCATAGTGTAAACAACTCCAGTCTCAATGTATGTATGCGGAAGAATCTCCTTATCAACCGATATGCCTATGCTCCACGACGTATGGTTGCTCGATTCCACAATGCAATCATCCAAATCAGTCAAGGTTCCATTGCTTCCAGTTCCAAAGTAAGGGTCATCCATTGTTCCGGAATTGGATATCAAGTTGCTTCCCAGATTCGAAGCAAGAAGAGAGCCGTGACCTCCAAGATTCAAGCCAAAAGACCAATGGCTATTATCCTTATCCAAGCGTTCTTTATTAGTGTAAATGCTAGTCGAAGAAGCAATGACCGTATGGGACGCCTCGGAATTGTTAGCAATGGCTTCCTGTTCCGTAGGAAGAACCTCTGTCAAAAGATGTTCAGAAGACTCTGGTTTCGTTTCTATCCTTGTTGTGTCCTCATTCTTTTTTATCGGTTGAGAGACATCGGGAGTTGCAATTGTATCGCTAGAAGCCTTCTTTTCAGTAACAACCTTATTATCGGTGGTAACGAGTCCTTTGTTCTCAACTGCAAAAATATTGTCGGCAACCAGTATTTGCGGTTTATTGTTCCTTGTATTAGTAGGTAGATCTTGTGGGTGTTTCTCCTGTGGCAGTTTGCCTTTTACCAAGGTTTGTTGTTCTGAATTCTTGTTTTGAAGAAGATAACCGCCGCCTATAACCAAGCATAGAAGTACAGAAGCCACCAAGCCCCACCAACGCAAACGTCTGAAAGGTGCAACCTCCGAACGGCGTGTCTCGTCGCTATTCGGCAGAGCCGACGAAACGCGTTCCCAACCATTGGCTGGAACCTCCGCTTGGAAATCAAGCATCTTGTCCTTGATCTCTGCAAGCCATTTATCGTTATTCTCGTTCTGCTTCATAGATTCTTCTTTTTCCAAGTGTTTATTTTGGCTGCCAACAGCCGTCGGGCATGCAATAGTTGCGATGCAGATGACCTTTCCTTTATGCCAAGCATCTCCGCAATCTTTCGGTGGGTCAGTCCGTCTATCACGTAAAGGTTGAATACCGTTCGATACCCCAATGGCAAATCTCTTATCATCTCCATCAATACATGACTCGGAATGCCACCGATATCTTCTGGCTCGGTTATGTCTTCAAGCTGCTCGTGGGCATCATCGATGGACAAGATGCTATTCTGTTTTGCCTTGTTGCGGATATACTGAAGGATAACATTCCGCTGAACCTTGAGCAACCACGACTTCAAACTTCCATCTCCTTGCCATTGGAACTGACCGATATGAGTAAGAATCTGTACGAATCCATCTTGCAGCAAGTCTTCGGCTACATCTCGCTGACCTACATAACGAAGGCATACGCCGAGCAACCACCCGGCGTACATCTCATACAGTTTCCTTTGGGCATTGCTGTTGCCCTTCCTGCATTCTTCGGCTATTTGTTCTTCTTGGCTCAAAGTTAGAATACACTTACATATCCTTCATCCAGAGTATAGTCCTTTGGCAGCTCCTTAAGTTGGTCGTCGGTCATTCTGACAAACTGCGAAACTGCCCAAACATCATGGTATGTTCCGTCGGGATTCTGCCTTTTCCCGATAGTCTCAAACCAACTCATGAACCATTTGCCCGATAGTTTGTAGATAGTCCAGATGCGGAAGTTGCCCCTTCCATTAAGGATGACGCCAGTCTCAGGGTTGAAAGCGCAATTATACGGATAGTACACTTTCTGGTTCTTTGCATCGCTGTAGAAGTATTTTAAGTATTCGCCGTCCGACTTCATATAATAAAAGTCTGGCGGGTTAACGCCAATGAGGTCTTTGTAGTAGCCTTCAGGCTTCACATAGCCCGTCTCGAGAATCTCGTTCGTCCGCATCCATTTCCATCCGTAGCCGATGAATTCCTTCTTCAGCGTCTCCTGTATGTCTATTGGAATGGTCGGCTCGCCGTAACGGTAAGGGATGCCCGACTCATTAAACTGGAACATCGGGAACTCTACCGGGTCAATAGTAGGCTTCTCCGGCTCATCGTTTTCGTTGTCAAAGTCCATGCAAGATGCAGTCGCCATCATCATGATAGTCATAAAAAGCAATTGTAGTAAGGTTCTTCTGTTCATAGATTCATTTGTTGATTTGATGGTAAATGATTTAGCGTATTATTTAGAACAACTGCGATATAGTAGCTGCCTAAATCTATACTTTTATAATGTAGAAACTCTCAGATTACTGCATCGGCAATCAACTTTTTTCGCTGCAAAATTACAAAATGTCAACAATAATCAATCATCAGATAGCATATTTTTCTGCATAAAGAATCGTATTTTCAAGCTTTATGACTAGTATCTTCAAGCTTTAGAAGTGGTATCCCTAAGCTTTACACTTCAAAACCCTTACGGTTTCATATAATTTTCGTATACAAAACCAATTCACTTTTGTATACAAAACCACTTCGAGTTTGTATACGAAAATAAATCGTAACTCATAGGGTTATTATTCGTAAAGTCAAAGGATAGGTAAAAGATAAGGGGCTTTTAGCACAATAACCAACAGTGTTTGTCGTTTATTTATTAGGTGTAAGGATGATTTGCACAGTTTCTGGAAATTCAAATCAAGCAAAACAAAAATATTGAACAATCAGATTAACCAAAATAGCCATTCTTACGGATTGTCAGTAAAAGTGGCATAATGAATTATAATGTAACAGAAGAAAGAGAGTATGGATTTACAATCCGTAAGCAAACCACCTTTATTTTCCAATTCCTGTAAGTAAAATAGCGGATATATGCCGTTTTTGTGTTAATTTTGCACTCAGAAAATCAGAGACGGGCACCGCTTTTACAAGCGACAAGCCCTATTTTCTGAGCACGAATCGCTTCGCTATTTTGCACCGACAACCAATACAAAAACTAACATAAAAACTGGTAAAAAGATGGTAAAGAAAAGGTGGATAATCCTGATGACCGCTATGGTCATCTTTGCTATTTGGGGAGCATTTGCCCCAGAGCATTCTTTCGAGTGTGAGTTTGGAACGGCAGAAGGTCAGATCAATCCTGCCGATGTGGCTTGGCTTATCACGGCAACAATCTTCGTGCTGATGATGACGCCTGGTCTTTCGTTCTTCTATGGCGGTATGGTTGGCGCGAGAAACGTCATCTCCACCATGCTGCAGTCGTTCATTGCCATGGGACTTATCTCCGTCCTTTGGGTAGTGATAGGTTTTTCGCTTTGCTTCGGCGACGATGTTGGCGGCCTCGGTATCATAGGCAATCCGCTGTCATTCCCTATGCTTAATAATGTGGGTGGTGCCACTTACATCACTGAGAACACAGGCAAGTTCGTGGGCGGTGCTTCCATTCCTTTGGCACTCTTCGCACTCTTCCAGATGAAGTTTGCCATCATCACTCCGTCGCTTATCACAGGTTCTTTCGCTGAACGCGTGCGCTTCTCGGGCTACATGTGGTTCATGATCTTCTTTTTCTTCTTCATCTACTGCCCATTGGCACACATGACATGGCATCCGGATGGACTCTTCCTCAACTGGGGTGTCGTTGACTTCGCCGGAGGTATCGTGGTTCACGCCTCTTCCGGTGTGGCAGCACTTGCAGGAGCCATATTCCTTGGCAGAAGAAAGACCGTAAACCGTAACGCTGAGCCTGCAAACATTCCTTTCGTTCTCCTCGGGGCAGCACTCCTCTGGCTCGGATGGTTCGGCTTCAATGCTGGCTCAAGCCTCCAATCAGACGGTATGGCAGTAAAGGCATTCCTCAACACAAACACCGCTTCTGCCGTAGCCATGATGACATGGATCTTCTTCGACTGCCTCCGCGGTCGCAAGCCTTCTGCAATGGGAGCTGCCGTAGGTTGTGTAGTTGGTCTCGTTGCCATCACGCCATCAGCAGGTTATGTCACTGTCGGACAGTCCATTACAATCTCGTTCATCATCACCCTCATCTGCAACATCGCAGTGAACTGGGGCAAGGGTCGTGGCGTTGACGATGCCCTCGACGTATTCCCAACACACGGAACTGGTGGTATCTTCGGTACTGTTCTCACAGGTATCTTCATTCAGGAAGGACTTATCGCCGGCACTTGGGACGGCTTCGTAATCTTCCTCTATCACCTCCTCGCCATTGTACTTGTTATTGTCTATACATTCGCAATGTCGTACGTTGGCTACAAGCTTGTTGACCACTTCATCCCACTCCGCGTCAGCACAAAGTCTGAGCTCATCGGTCTCGACATCTCTCAGCACGACGAACACTACGGACTCGCACATGTCGGCGAACGCGAGATAGCTGAATACGCTCAGTATGAGCACGACAAGAAGAAGAAATAAAGATACAAGAACAAACACATAAAAAAGACTCTCCCCCATCGCAATGATGAAGGAGAGTTTTTCTTTTTAAGACACACAAAAACTGTCTGTCTGTCTGATTAATTACGTGAGTTGGAGTGAGTTGGAGAACCATCCCTTAACTCAACTTGACTCACGTCTTTTCATCTTCCATAGCCAGCAAGACTTTCAGCCATGGCTCTCTTCTTCTCCGCCATCATGCGTGTCATTGGTTTTACTCGAGATGCAGATGGACTATTCCGCATCATCCTGACCCAGCCATACATTGAATGCGAACGACTCGCTACGAAAGCCGAAATAAATGAGTTGGTCAATGCCAAAGGATTCTCTGACAATGGAGATGGCAACGGAGTAAACTTCCTCTCGCCTCGACTCCATCTCGAAGACATGCATCCTTGCCAATGTCTTTGTAGAACAGTCATCCGACACTCCTGTCTGCATAGATTGTATCGTAAAGTACAGAAGAGATAACATTTGTAGCACAAAAGCTTAAACATTTGCTTTTGACAGTCAAACGGAAATTTGCCGAAATTGAATCGTAAAACAATAAAAAAGCCCGACTCCAATTAAGGAATCGGGCTTGTTTGATTATTTCATGTGAGTCAGGGAAGCGTTCCCTACTGGCTCGTCAGTTTTTAGAAGTTCTCATCTTCGTCGTCGACGATGAGGCCGTTGATGCCTTTAGCGCCAACTTCAGGACCAGAAATTGGGGTATCATCCTTCTCTATAGAACCTGCGAGCAATACCAGGTTGTTATGGATAATCTCTTCGGATGATGGTTTAACATATTTCTTCATAATATTGTTTACTTTCTAAGATTACTTGTTAATAAACTTTTTGCCATTCACGATTACAATACCCTTAGCATTAGCATTTACGCGCTGACCTGCAAGGTTGTAAGCAACGCCAGTAGCCTTGACTGTAGCAGCAGAGTTAATGCTTGTTGCATCATTGTCATCAACAAAGACGAAGCCACGAGCTGCTGCTGTATTATTAATCGTGCTAACAAGGTAAGCCTTACCTGTTCCAATTGTACCTGAAGTTACAGGGTGAAGTTTGCCATCGTTCTTGCTGAGAGCCCAGATGTTTTCAGCAGGAATCACAGCCTTTGGCGTTATTGTAGCCTCAAGCAGATTTGCAGAAGCATCATCAGCGTCGCCATCAAGAACAGGGATGTTGTATGTACCACCCTCACCTACTACGAAGATACCAGTGTAAGCAGGAACCTTCTTAATCTCTGTAATGGTTACGCTTTCCTCTGTCTCACCTGTTACCATGTAAGCCTTAACAGCTGAATTTGTAAAGTCAAGAGCCTTGCCGCAAGAGAATGATGCATTGCCGCAATCGTTAACAGTTACTGCGACAGGAGCTGTGTAATCGAGATTACCCCATGCATCAGCAGCACTATTATACAAATTATAATTATTCTCCTTGTACCAAGAAATAATTGCAGTCCAGTTTTCACCTTCCTTTGTAGCCAGTGTGCCACCAACTTTCCATTCTTCACTGCAACTACCCATAGCTACAAGATCGAAAGTGTAGTCTCCATCCTTCACAACAACAAATTGCATATTTCTTTCTTTATCGAATTCATCTATCTGTATGATTTCGTTGTTGAGCGATACTGATACCATTGTTCCAGGACCTATTTTTCCAGTCTTTGCAGCCTCTGCAAGTTCGCTGAGAGAATTGAAAGGAGCTATGTATTGGAGGCCTTCAGTACTATTGAGATAGATAAAACGATAATCTTTATCCCAACCTACATTGGAAAGGGAACCTGTTACAGTGCCACCAGCCACCCAGCCAAGGTCTTTTGTCGCAATTACGAGAGAAATTCCGCTATTCTTCAATTTCACCTCATAGGTATCGGCATGAACTTCTTCACATTCTGCAATGACATCGTACACATTGTTAACATTCACATAATCATAACTTGGCGCACCGAGCAGATCCTCAAAAAACTCGTAGGTTGGAGCAGGAGCAGTGCAAGTGAGATTATCCCATGCATCATCAGCATTGTTATACAACATGTGAATCTTGTCAACACCATTCAACGAGTACGAGCCAAGGTACCTTGCAGTCCAGTTTTCACCTACCAGTTTGCCACCAACTTTCCAGTCAGTACTGCAATGAGCGTTAGCTGTAAGCTGGAAAGTGTAGTCTCCATCCTTCACAACAACAAATTGCGTCTGGTTTTCGAATTTTATCTCTGTAATCTCGTTGTTGAGC
>JAZLHI010000040.1:0-6929 GCA_045616725.1 Prevotella sp.
CTACCGTTGATATTGCCAACGAATACCATTGAGGCATTGGCATTGATGCTTTCTTTTCCACGGCTGAATGAACCATTAGCCATATAGCCCTTCATGATCTGGATGCCATCCTTATCCTTCATGTTGATTCCAGCCACTTCGTCAAAAGCAACAACATCCCATGTGCCGACCAATCCAACCTGATGCTTACCCATGTTGTAGAACAAGTTTGCAACAGTTGTCTGACCACCAGAGATCAGGATTGAGTAAGGTGACAGCTCATCATAGACGTATGACTTACCAGTACCACGAGGACCGAGCTCACAGATATTGTAGTTGTTCTCTACAAAAGGAATCATACGAGCCACCAAGTGCCAACGAGTATTCTCATCAAGGTTTGATGGTTCCATACCCACGCTACGGCAGATAACCTCAATCCACTCATCGAGGGTGAAGTGTTTGCGACCTTCAATATACTCTTCGAGGTCAGTTGCTGGCATCTGGATTGGTTTCAGCGATGCAATGGTAAATGGACTTCCCTTTGCATTCTCATCGTAGAGATATTCCATGTCTATGATGCACCAGATACCGCCACAAAGCAGTTTCTCGTACTTCTTGACGTAGGCATCATCAATATAAACCTTGTTGATGTTTATGTTGAAGATGGTTCCTTCATAGCTGTCTGTATGCTCGTTGAGTTTGGCAGACACCTTATCAATGATTTTGTAACGACCACGCTCACGAATCTTTGACTTGATTTTTTCTGCTTCGTCAGGACGTACAAAGTTATCGGCAAGTACATGCTTCACCATGCCCACACCTTGATCAACATCATCGGCATCGTCAGTTGCGCAATACATACCAAGCAGATATTCCAGCACATAGCTCGGAACATTTGCACCTTCCTTTATGCTTTTGGTAAGGTCTTTGCGAACCACCTTACCACCATAGTATTGGTTGAGTTTAACATCTAATTCGTCCATTTTACCACTCTGTTTCAAACATTACACTTACCTTGTATTCCTCCTCACGATAAGGAGCAAACTGGGTTGTATTATCGACCTGGCGCTCCATTCGGAGTGTAACCGTTTGACCATTCAATTTCGATATGACATTCTTGAACTTGAATGTGTGCTTTTGCTCTCGTTGCTGAGAATCAGCACTTGTGCTATCAAATGTAAGGGTGACAGAATCTGAGATTATCTCACCGCCAGATGTATAGAAGCCAAGTCTGAGCGTCATGCCCTTCACCTTGTCTGTTGCTTCCTCCGTCTGATAGAATTCCACCGGCTGACTCATCTGAGTTATACGGCTCTGCTTTCCAAGAATATCCACATCTACTGATTTGACATCCGTCTTCTTCTTCACATTGACATGGAGTACAGGCACTGCTACCTCCTGTGGCATACTTCCACCATGAACAAAGCGAGTGCCAGAACCTTGCTTACGGATGCGGTTGATACCCTTGCATATCTGGATGTCAACACCAGCCTTGACACCCACATCTTCACTCTTCCAGGTCTTTGCTCCGTTGCCATCCCAAAGACCTGTACCAATCACGAAGCGACGATTCTCGATGAAACAAGTGCCACCTTGTGCCTTGAAATCTGTGAAGTCAGTTTCATCAAGCGTCTCATTCTGATAGATATAGCCGTGGTCAGCAGTAATGAAGATGTTGGAACCATTGGCATCACGTATAGCTTTGACGATACGGACAATCTTATCCATTTCGTCCTCAGTAGCCTTAAACACTTGAGTTTCTGTTGCCAGAGCATCACCCACTTTGTCGATGGTATTGCTATAGATATACACAAGGTCATAGTCCTTCACCCAGTCCTTATTGCATTCGGTCAGGAACTCTTCTGCTTTGATAGCCGTACTCTTCGGTACGGCTGTCTGCAATATCTTTGTACGGTTAGCCGTTCCCTGTGTGCTGACTCCGTCCGCAAACACTTCAGCAGACTGCTTCTCGTATGATAATACTCGATGTGGCAATAGTGCAGCCATACCAAGCTGAGTATAGGATGGCTGAACGCAGAGCATAGCAGGTTTCATGGTGGTTTCCATGCGGTTCTCCTGTGCTATACGCTGTTCCAGTTCCTTCATGGTCTCATAGCGGAGTGCATCGCTAATGATGACAAATATTCTCTTTCCCTTCTGTGTAAAAGGCGAAACATGGGTCATGAAGAACGAACGCTGTGTGCTTACATCTGTTATCTGCCACTTATCCATGGCATCCACAACAGGTTGCCACTTGTTTGCCAAGACAGAGAGGAACTTATTGGTGTATGTCTGTTCAACCTTAGGTATGATGTCATTCACCAGTTTTGTGCTTTCTGCCAACTTTGCCTCACGGAAGAAGTGGCGATAATGCTGATCAATGATATAAAGGTCATTGACATACATCTTGAAGCCTTCATCTGCCGATGTTATGCTCAGACCTGCCATCTTCTTCTCGATGTCCTCAAACAATCTCCGTGCTTCGAGCATCGCATTGATGGTATGTTGGGCAACACCAAAGAAGATTTTGTTCCGACGGTCATCAACGATTGATTCAACCTTCTCTGTGGTGATGGTCTCATTCTTGACCTCTTTATGCAAGTATTTGGCAATAACCTTATCCACGCAAGGGAAGGTCTCTACTCGTACCAGCCTTTCAATAGATTCACCCTGAATCTGCTGCACTACACCCAGTTCCGTTTCAAGCATTTCTGCCCATTGCTTATACATGGCTCCATACTGACGACTATCTCGCCAGTCACGCATGAAGATGTGTGCTTCGTTGGTCAACGAGCCATTGTCTATGATACTTGCCAGTTCATCCTTGAAGAGAACGATTACAAGGTCTTTAACCTGTCTGTTCTTATCGTAGCCAAAAGCCTGTTCTGCCATTTCCCAATAGGTTGAAAGCAGATTGTACTTTTCGAGTCGGTCAAGTGTATCTGTCTTTTCATTGATACATTCGTCTGCAAGGATGTATGTCAGTTGGTCGTAGGAAGCAAGCGTTGTGTTAGCTGCCACAGCCAACATCGTACTAATGAATTCTGCACCACTCATACGAGGACGAACGATGTTTGCCAGTTTTGTGCGATTCTTCTCATCCTTGAAGAACTCAATGTGTTCATCTACGATTCTGTTCTTCAATTCCAGAGGAATGTTGCACTCAGTAGCATAGAGCGAAGCCATGTCAGCACTGAACTTCATGCCCTCCATCTGGAGGTCAAGAAGCCAGTTGTTTGATGGTTCAGGTTCAGACTCCTTACTATAAATAAGGAATCCTCGTTTAGGTTGTTCACCGGTTTGTATGCGGTATTTCAGCGAGAAAGCATTATGCTCAAGAGTGAGTGTTTCCACGCCCTCTATCTCCATGCCCGTAGCCAGTTCTTCCATTGTTCCGTCAGCGTCATACCAGAAGATGTAACGGTGCTTGTTGAACTGTTCGCTGAGCACATTCTGTATCTTTATCTTGTTGTTATTTGCCATGATTTTGATGGATTTCAATCTTGATTTCGCGGAAAGTTGCGGAATTTCTTGCGGAAAGTTGCGGAATTTTTATCATTTTTCCGCAACTCTTTTCCATCCGCCTTTTTCCTTATCTATGGCTATGATATTCGACTTGCTTAGCTTCTTCAACAGATAATCCACTTTGTTGCGCTTCTGTTCATCGGTTAGTCCCTTTGGTAACAGATCATAAAGCAATTCGTCTATCTTTTTGCGTGGCAGGATAATATGGTCATCTATAGCAGATAACAGCAAAGTCCTGCACTTGTCTTCGTCTATTCCCTTGTTCCTTGAATAGTCTGCTTCCTGATTGGTTGCCTGTGCTATCCATTTGCTTATATACAGATTATTCTTTCTGCCTTCCACCAATTTGTTCTTTCGAAGAAGGGCTAATGCATCATCCGTGATAGGACGTTTCTTCTGTACAGCATCAAGCAGAATACATTCTTTGAGTGATAGACTTGTATTATTCTGGAGCATCTGAGCGTAGGTGTCGTCTATGACTCTACCATAGATAGTAACAGCTACAGTTCTGTTCTCGTCATCTATCACATAATCAGGCATCGGGAAGTGACGTTCTTTCTGCTTCCTGTATATTTTCTGTATGCCTCGACCTACCTTGTCAATCATATTCAGGTGGTACATTGCTTCGCACAGACAACGATTGCGATAGTAGCGTTGTGGAGCCTTTCCATCCAGTACATTATTAATGGTTACAGGCGCAAAGGTTCCACCGTTCTCATAATACAAGCTGTCTGGGTTTTCCACAAAGTTGACTCTCTGTTCCAGCAGATAATCCTGATGTGCAAGGGCGTTATTCAAGGCTTCGCGAATCGTGTAGTCATCATACTGCTGCATGGTGTCAGGAAACAACGTACCACCTGGCATTTCGCGCATAGTGAGGTTGCGGATCTTCTTCAATATATCATTTACTGTCAATATGAATGGAGGTCCGAAATGCTGGTAATCTGCAACATCTCCATCTTCATTACGAAGCACCCATGTGACTTCGGCTACAGCAGGACGCAACTTTATTGCTGATACTGGTTTGCCAAGAAGCAAGAGGGCAGCACGAGTAAGCTGACCGTCACGCATTATACCGCAGTACTGGAGAAACTCTTCATCACTCCACGACTTTATTTCATCTTCTGGTATGCTTGAAGCATGTACTTTCCCGAACTCGATACGAGCCTTAGCCAGAGCAAGGGCATCAAGGTCTTTCATTGTAGCATCCTTGACTATTTGCTCTGACCAGTCAGGTAAAGGTGGTTGGTTGCGTATTTCATCCTGCTTTGCCTGGTCAAGTGGCTTAAGGCTTTCGCCTTTTCTTCCATACGCAATGCCTTTCCAGCATGTCACTATATTGTGTGGCGATGCAGGAATCTTGAACATCAGGATGCGGTACACTTTATCATCTTCCTCAACTTTTACTTCGATGATGTCACGGAATATCAAACCTCCAGTGATGTGCTGAGCCATATCATTCTTCAATTTATGCAGAGCCTTCTCACCATTCTTGAAGTTCGTACCTACCAGAGCCTTTGTCTTATCATGTACACCGAACACTATCCACGCAAATCTGTGTTGACGTAGATTCGCTTCATTGCTCAGCGCAGAGAAGTATTTGCCGAGATCATCGATGTCAAAGTTTTCTTTTGCCTCCTTAAATTCTACTACCTCACTTTCGTTCTGTAGTCGGAGTGTATTAAAAATCTCTATGTCTTTTTCCATATAGGTAGCCGTAATTATTCATCTTTGCTTTCGAGACCTTTAATAGGCTCAACGAGAGGATAGTATTTTGGGTAATTGGTCTTTACACCATCGTCAAGATCAATGGTCAGACGCTGGGTTGACATCTGGGCAAGGATGGTTGCAAACTCCTTTACTTCACGCACCTTGTCGGCAAGTTCAGCAGCCAGTTTGTTAGCTTTGTTGCGTTGTGCCTGACTCAGGTCATCGCGTACGGCATCATCCTCCGCCTCCTGCTTCTGCTGTTCTATCTTATCAAGATATGGTGATACGTAGTCGGCATGGAGTTTCGATAATGTATCGCTCTCTATGCGATGCATATAGACGAGAGCCTTGAAGTAACCCTTCTTTTTCTTATCACCCATCTTTGATGAGAAGAGCCAGTAGATAGGACGTTTGGCTCCCTTGACAGAATACATCTGCATGTGGTCATCGTAATAGTCCTTATACAGGTAATCACGCAGCTCCTGACCCAAACATGCCTTGATATACTTTATGTTGTCATAGAAGTTCTGCTCACCAAAGAGAGCCTTTATTCCTGCCTCTACGCGCTGAGTCATGTCATCTGCGAAGAAGTCTGCTTCTTGAACTATTGGGATGATACCATCATCATCTATCTCCAAGGTCATTGCTGGTAGGTCAAGGTCTTCAACCTTCTGTCCCTGACTGGCAATGATGAGTCCTGGTTTGTCGGCAGAATATCTACCCATGAAGCAGCCTACCAACCAGCTGATAAACTGTTTGATGATTACATCTTTGTGCCAGACAATCTGGTTGTCCTCGATGCTGATTTCACCCTTTTGAAGGATGGTTATTTCATCAAGTGGTACATCAGGTGTAAGTTCATCTTGCAGACCATAGATCTCGATAAACTGACGATTGAGTTCTTCCTCGTTAGCGTGCAACTGCATGAATTTCTCTTGCCAGAATTTGGTGTTTCTACTTACGACATCTTCGAGGCTTAAGTTAAGTCTATCGTTGGTCATAAGTGATGACTGGACTTGGTCATAAGTTAAGCCTAATGCGAGACGGTAGAGTTCATTGGTCTTGAAGTCCCATGAGGTTTCGTGAGAATTCCAGTCGTGCTTAGAAATGTTTATATTGGCATTAACAACAGATGATATTATATCTTTTTGATCATCATCTTCGATTAACGGAAGATTGCAAACATCTGTTGTTAAAAGATTAATTGTTGGGATAAACAAATCCAATAGAATCGGCGCAATTTTTGTATTTACAAATCCTAAAATATAATTAAAATTGAAATCAGAATTGCAATACAAAGTTGGGGTTGCAGTACCACAAACAGAATTATCTATCAATCTAAAAGATTTGATACTATAGTTTCCGACTTGTGACCACCCAATTGCCTTTCCGAAATAGGCATCTTTATCACCACGTCTAATAGATACATTATAATAATCTTCGTTCCAGAAATCATTGAGTTTGATTACAAAGTCTCTGTTACCATAATAACGTCTTGGACTACCACCTTTTTGAAATAAATGGTACTTTCCATAAATATCGTTTTTTGGGGATGTATATACAATATCATTCTCATTGATTTCAAACCAATTTCTAATAAAATACGGGTCATTGCCGGTAACAACTCCTGCTTTTGCCGATACATGATTCTTAATACATAATGATTTAAATAAATCAAACCATTTAGTACCAATCCAATATCCTAAAGGTGTACC
>JAZLHI010000041.1:0-7816 GCA_045616725.1 Prevotella sp.
CAATAAGGGTAAGGCTACCAGAGAACGGTACTTTCTTCACTAAAACCCTCTTCTTGACAGAGAAACACCTCGCAGTAAAGCCACTTTTTGACCTATCGGACAGTGATTCTTAATTTGGGTGGCGCATTGATGAAGTCAGGAAAAGTTCGTCTCTTTAAATCTTTTTTTATTTTTTTTCATGTTTTCCTTTGCCAATTCAAATAATTTGCTTAATTTTGTATTGAAAAATATGGATATACCATATATAATATAATACAACATACATTTTCAAGACTTTAAAACAAGAGGGTGTATCGGCACTCGGAAACAGAACAGGAAACATAAGAAAGTGCCGTAGCTTTCCATGAAACAAGAACTATGATCAACGATTTCAAAAAATTCGCACGCCTTGACAGAGGCATTTCATCACAGACACTCGAGAGCGTAATCTCTGCTCAGAACCAGTATCTCAACCCTTATATCCTTGAGGAGCGCCAGCTGAATGTTACTCAGATGGATGTTTTCTCACGCTTGATGATGGACCGCATCATCTTCCTCGGAACTCAGATTGACGACTATACCGCCAACACTCTTCAGGCTCAGCTTCTTTACCTTGATTCTGTAGATCCAGGCAAGGACATCTCCATCTACATCAACTCTCCTGGCGGTAGCGTGACTGCTGGTCTCGGCATCTACGACACTATGCAGTTCATCAACTCTGACGTTGCCACAATCTGTACAGGTATGGCAGCATCAATGGGTGCTGTTCTCCTTGTGGCTGGCCAGGAAGGCAAGCGTTCTGCTCTCCCTCACTCTCGCGTAATGATTCACCAGCCTCTCGGCGGTATGCAGGGACAGGCTCGAGACATGGAGATTCAGGTAGAGGAAATACAGAAACTCCGCAAGGAACTCTACACTATCATCGCAGACCACTCACACACTGACTACGAGAAGGTCTATGCTGACTGCGACCGCGACCATTGGATGACAGCTGAAGAGGCTAAGGAATACGGAATGATAGACCAGGTATTGATTAAGAAGTAAGAAATGAACAAATGCAGTTTCTGTGGCCAGAATGAGCGTCAAGTACGCATGCTCATCTCTGGTCTGAACGGTTTTATATGTGACGATTGCTCCCTGAGAGCTGCCGAGCTCGTGAATACACAGCTTGGCATGAACGATGCGGACGACGCTGAGGACTTTGACTTTGACACAGACTCAAACTCAGACCTTGATGCCGGCAATTCAAAGAAGAGCAAAAAAAAGCAACTCCCTAAGCCAGAAAAGATCAAGGCTTATCTCGACGAATATGTAATCGGACAGGACGAGGCTAAGCGCTATCTCGCTGTTTCGGTTTATAACCACTACAAGCGTCTCGGACAGAAGAAGACTGACGATGGCGTAGAGATTGAAAAGAGCAACATCATCATCGTGGGACGTACCGGCACTGGCAAGACTCTCCTTGCAAAGACTATCGCCCGACTCCTTGATGTGCCTTTCACAATCGTTGACGCTACCGTATTCACCGAAGCCGGATATGTAGGCGAAGATGTGGAGAGTATCCTCTCGCGTCTGCTCCAGGTGTCCGACTACAATGTGAAGAAAGCTGAACGCGGCATCGTGTTCATCGACGAGATAGACAAGATTGCTCGCAAGAGTGACAATCCTTCAATTACACGTGACGTGAGCGGTGAAGGTGTGCAGCAAGGTCTGCTGAAGCTCCTTGAAGGCACTGTTGTCAATGTACCGCCAAAGGGAGGAAGAAAGCATCCTGACCAAGACTATGTGAAGGTGGACACAAGCAACATTCTCTTCATCTGTGGCGGCGCTTTCGATGGCATAGAGACAAAGATTGCCCAGCGCATGAACACTCATGTCGTAGGCTACAACTCAGTGAAGAACGTGAAGCAACTTGACAAGAACGACCTTCTCAAATATGTTCTCCCACAGGACTTGAAGTCGTTCGGACTCATCCCAGAGATCATCGGTCGTCTGCCTGTGCTCACTCACCTCAATCCTCTTGATCGCACAGCACTCAAATCCATACTCCTTGAGCCAAAGAATTCGCTCGTAAAGCAATACACGAAACTCTTTGAAATGGACGGCATAAAGCTGACATTCGCAGACGAGGCAATAGAGTTCATCGTGGACAAGGCTGTGGAATACAAGCTTGGTGCCCGCGGACTCCGCTCCATCGTGGAAGCGATACTCATCGACGCCATGTTCGAGTTGCCGTCAAAGCGAAAGAAGACATTTGAGGTAACAAAGGAATATGCTGAGAATCAGCTTAACAAAGCTAATTTAGAGGTTTAAGCACCAAACAACATATATGGACAAAATCCACAATACACTGAAACAATTCTTTGGTTTCGACTCTTTCAAGGGTCAGCAGGAAGACATCATCCACAACGTTCTCGATCAGAAGAATGTCTTTGTGCTGATGCCTACTGGTGGTGGCAAGTCGCTTTGCTACCAGCTTCCTGCCCTCATGATGGAAGGAACTGCCATTGTCATTTCTCCGCTCATCGCTTTGATGAAGAATCAGGTGGACGTGATAAACGGAAATGCAGAGTATGACGGCATTGCCCATTACATCAACTCGGCTCTGAACAAGTCGGTTGTCGATGGAATAAAGAACGACATCAAGGAGGGACGATGCAAACTTCTATATGTAGCCCCTGAATCTCTCACCAAAGAAGAATACATCACTTTCCTCAAGAGCGTAAAGATCTCTTTCTACGCCATAGACGAAGCTCACTGTATCTCGGAATGGGGACATGACTTCCGCCCTGAATACCGTCGCATTCGTCCTATCATCAATGAGATTGGCGACGCTCCGGTCATTGCTCTTACTGCTACTGCTACCGACAAGGTGCGCACGGACATCAAGAAGAGCCTCGGCATCATGGATGCTGTGGAGTTCAAGAGTTCGTTCAACCGTCCGAACCTATACTACGAAGTACGTCCAAAGAAGAACGATATTGACAAGCAGATTGTCAAGATAATCAAGCAGAATGCAGGTAAGAGCGGTATTATCTACTGTCTTTCACGCAAAAAGGTGGAGGAACTTGCCGAGGTACTCCGCGCCAATGATATCAAGGCTGCTGCATACCATGCTGGTATGGATACAAAGCAGCGCTCCGAGACTCAGGACAACTTCCTTCAGGAAGACATTGATGTCATCGTGGCAACAATAGCTTTCGGTATGGGTATCGACAAGCCAGATGTTCGCTTCGTGATACACTACGACATTCCGAAGAGTCTTGACGGCTACTATCAGGAGACTGGTCGTGCCGGTCGTGACGGTGGCGAGGGAAAATGTATTGCCTTCTACGCCCAGAAAGACCTGAAGAAACTCGAGAAGTTCATGGACGGAAAGCCTGTTTCTGAGCAGGACATCGGCCGACAGCTTCTTCGTGAAACAGAGTCGTATGCAGAGACTTCCGTTTGTCGTCGCCGCATGATTCTCAACTATTTCGGCGAGAAATATACTGAATGTAACTGCCGGAACTGCGACAACTGTCTGCATCCTCACGAGAAGGTTAACGCAAAGAAGGCTCTTGAACTTGTTCTTAACGCAGTGGACAAACTGAAAGAAGACTTTGACACCACACACATCGTGGACCTCCTGGCTGGCAAAGAGACTCATGATATCGTAACACACCATCATGAACGCTCTTCATTGTTCGGTAAGGGAAAGAAAATTGCGGAACTCCTCAAGCCTACCGTACGTCAGGCTATTCTGGAAGACTATCTATATAAAGATGTAGAAAGCTACGGCACACTGAAGTTTACGGAAAAGGGACGCGCAGCCCTTCAAGAGACCCCGGAAATGGAAGTCATGCTCGACGGCAACTTCGAAGATAGCGGCAACGACGAAGCAAGCGAAGCGAGAATTGAAGCCTTAGACCCGGTTCTCCTGAAGATGATGAAGGATCTCAGAAAGAAGATTGCCAAGAAGCTTCAGTTGCCTACATACGTCATCTTCCAAGATGTTTCGCTCGACCAGATGGCTACCGTTTATCCGCAGACAGTAGATGAACTTCAGAACATCAACGGCGTTGGTGCCGGCAAGGCAAAGCGTTACGGCAAGGAATTCCTGGAGCTCATCAAGATTTACTGCGAAGAGAACGACATTGAGCGTCCTGACGATATGCGTTTCAAGACGGTTGCAAAGAAGTCTGTTTCGAAGGTGAAGATTATCCAACTCATTGACAAGGAAACTCCTCTTGATGAACTTGCCAAAACACAGGGCATCTCATACGAAGCGCTCCTCAACGATCTTGATTCCATCGTATATAGCGGTACTAAACTCAACATCGACTACTATATTGAAGACATTCTTGACGATGAACAGATAGACGACATTTACGACTATTTCCTTGAAAGCAAGACAGATAGCATGAAAGAAGCTATGAAGGAGCTTCAGGAATACTACGAGGAGGAGGAAGTTCGTCTCGTACGCATAAAGTTCATCTCGGAAAACGCTAACTAATAGAAGGCTATGAACATCGAAGAACTATACAAGATTTATCTTGAGAACCCAAACATAACAACAGACAGCCGCAACTGCCCAGAGCATTCCATCTTCTTTGGCATCAAGGGAGAACGCTTTGACGGCACAAAGTTTGGCGATGCTGCTCTGCAGAACGGTGCTGCTTACGCTGTTACAGAAGGCGATACGCTGAAAACTCTTCAGCAACTTGCAAAGTATCACATCACTCAGTTGAAGAAGAATGGCTTGAAGGTCATTGGCATCACTGGTACAAACGGCAAGACAACCACAAAGGAACTCGTCTCTGCCGTGCTCCAGAAGAAGTATAATGTGCTCTATACACAAGGAAACTTCAACAACCACCTCGGTGTGCCGCTCACTTTGTTGCGTCTCCGTCCGGAGCATGAGATTGCAGTTGTTGAGATGGGAGCTAACCATCCTGGCGAGATCAAGGATCTTGTGAACATCGTTGAGCCACATTTCGGATTGATAACATCCGTAGGTCGTGCGCATCTCGAAGGCTTCGGCAGCTTCGAAGGCGTGATAAAGACCAAGGGCGAACTATATGATTTCCTTCGCGAACATAATGGCAAGGTATTCCTCAACACAAAGAATGAGTACCTTGTGCCAATAGCAGAAGGCATTGAGCAGATTCCATATGTTGAAGGTTACATTATTGATAATGCAGAATGCAGAATGCAGAATCAAATACCGCGCAGCCTAATTCTGCATCCTGCATTCTGCATTCTGCATTAGTAAGGTTCTGCTATGGTTTTGAAACCGTCCAAACTCAGCTCATCGGCAACTACAACATCGTGAATCTCCTTGCCGCTGTCACTGTGGGCAAGTATTTCGGCGTAGAGAATGCCGACATCAACGCCGCTCTCTCTGAATATGCGCCAACAAACAACCGTTCGCAGCTGATGCAGACAGAGAAGAACACCCTCATCGTTGACGCTTACAATGCCAATCCGACATCAATGGCTGCCGCTCTCGACAACTTCAAGACAATTGCATCCGACAAAGAGAAGATGGTTATCCTCGGTGGCATGGGCGAACTCGGGCCAGGTTCTGACGAAGAGCACGACAAGATCCGTGCAAAGATTGCAGAAACTGGCGTCCAGCACGTCTGGCTCGTAGGCAAACAATGGGGCAATTACGACTTTGAAACCGTTGAGGACGTCATCGCTCACTTGCAAGAATCCCCAGTTGAAGGCAAACTCATCCTCGTCAAAGGCTCCAACTCCCAGAAACTCTTCAAGCTCCCAGAGCATCTGTAAAGGGAGTTTATCAAAATCTAACGCGCATTGACTATTAATATGAATAATGGTATAAACATATCACAAACCCAGATTGTACTTGCTTTTGTTGCGACATGCATAGAAGCAACAGCACGAACGTTGGGGGTATCTTATCGTGAGGTGTACTTGCGCATGAAACGTTTGGGGATGATAGAAAACTATATTTTCCCAAACTACGGAGTACTTCATACAGAAAGTCGTGAAAACATCGCACTTGACATGATAGAGTGCATGAAATCGTGGGAGGCAAGGTTATGAGTACAATCGTTTATCATGGCGGTACGGACAAGATAGAGCATCCTTTGTGCGATGCCGGAAGAGCAAATCTTGACTTCGGGCTTGGGTTCTATGTTACCGACATGCCGTCACAAGCTATAGAGTGGGCGAAGAAAGTTGCCGACCGTCGCCATGCGCGACCAATTGTTAATGAATATGAGTTGAACAAGGAAGCCATATTATCGGAATATCGTTGTAAGGTTTTCACTGATTATGATGGTGAATGGCTCGACTTCATTGTGGCAAGTCGCCAAGGGCAGAAGCCTTGGGCGGAATATGACTATATAGAAGGTGGTGTAGCCGACGACCGTGTGATTGATACCATAAATCTCTACATGGCAGACTTGATGACACGCGAAGTTGCATTAGCTCGGCTTTCAGAACATCGTCCCAACAATCAGATGTGTTTGCTGTCCCAGCAGCTCATCGACAAATACCTCATCTTCAATGGAGCAGAAACAATATAGTGATCCAGTTAAATCTCCCATCATTCAGGAGATCATAATGAGCAACCGCATAGGAAGCATCAGCATGGAACTGTCTCGTCGATTGGGTATTGCGCCCGAGAAGGCTTTGATGCTATTCTACGAGAGTCAGACATGCGCTGACCTTCACGACCGCTCTACAGGTCTCTATCTTTACGGCGACCTTTATGTTGCTGATGAGTATATGAGAGAAACTAATCAAAATAAATTGATCACTTAATTTTAAACTATAAAAATAGATCTGTCATTGCCTTAGGCATTGACACGAATAGAAATATGAGCACATTTATAATTACTACAGCGATGTAATGTTTAACCGTATGTACTGAGCCACGAAACCAGTACATACCTAACATTACAAAGCAATGGGAAAATCAAGAAAAAAGGTTTGCGCAGGTACTAATTGCTGCTGCAAATCACAGAAGAAAGGCAAACAGATTGCCTCTCGTAGGTTCAGACGTAAAGAACATCTTATGATTGAACACAGGATGTTTGACTCTCTCCCCAGACGTTCCATTGAGGTTACCTGCCCTTGGGATTTGGGAGGTGATGGCAAAAGTGTGTATAGTTGGAATCCTCATAATCCGTTCTATGCCAAATGGATTAGGAAATAGTACGTTTGCTAAAAGAAAACACAAGAGCGACTACTCTCATCGGGTAATCGCTCTTGTTTGTTTTCAGTAGTTCATGATGATAAGATGTTCTGCCTTCTTATCATTCCTGTTCATAAAGCTAACCAAGTACTTCTTATCGAAGGTCTTTATGCGAATGCCCTCCTTATTATAAAGGTCATAGATGAATGGAGTGTATTTGATAACCATCATCCATTTACCTCGACACTCGTTGATGAGGTAATTGGCAAGGCGCTCCTGGTCACTCTTCCCAAACTCATTTTGTGCGTATGTGCTGAATTCCGTATCGTACGGAGGATCAAGGAAAACAAAATCGTCCTTTGTTGGTGGACATTTATGGAAGAAGTCCTCAAAATCAAAGTTCTCTATTGTTGTCTTCTCGAAGTGTTGAAGCAAAGGTGCAGACATGTAATAAGCATGTTTCTTACGCATCGTCTTGTGATTATAGCCGATACCTCCGTATGGAACATTGAACTCCCCCTTGTCATTGTAGCGAAACATTCCACTGTAGGCATAGTTGCGAATGAATACGAATATTGCGGTTGCAAGTGCACTATCGGAAGCCATCTGTTCTTTGTCATTGTACAAAGCACGGAAGAACATGTAAAGTGCACTCATAAATGATGTTTCAATGTTGTCGTAAACATC
>JAZLHI010000042.1:0-49752 GCA_045616725.1 Prevotella sp.
AGGGTGGGAAAGTTTAGTTATATAAGTATAATTTATTGACAAAAAGTGTGGACGTGACAGATAGTGACAGGTGAGTGACGGGCAAAAGAAACCCATCAACGACCCACCCCACTTATTTACAGACAGTTACATCAACATCGTGACAGGTGACGAGTTTTCGATGAAATTCATTTTAGTTCGATGATATCAAAAGAGAATTTTCCCTAAAGAATAAATTCAAAACCACCCCAGTTACGACCCAAAAGTACATGAGTTTTGGACATAACTAGGGAAGTTTTGGGTCGTAACTGGGGGCACTTTTGAACCATATCATTTCATCACACGAATATTCTTCTCAAGTTGTGCTACGCTGCTTGCACCGACGAGTACGCTTGTCACGCCCTGCTGCTTGAGAATCCAGCGGAGAGAATACTCGGCGAGAGTGATGCCTTGTTCTGTAGCCTCTGCCTGCCAACGGTTGAGCTGCGCGAGAAGTTCCGGCGTGAGAGCAGATTCCTTGAGGAAGTAGTTCTTTGCCATACGACTGTCTGCAGGAATGCCGTTGAGATAACGATCTGTTAGCAAGCCCTGTGCAAGTGGCGAAAATGCGATGAAGCCGATGCCGTTCTGATGACAATATTCAAGAATGCCCTGCTC
This sequence comes from Prevotella sp., assembly GCA_045616725.1. Classification (GTDB taxonomy): domain Bacteria; phylum Bacteroidota; class Bacteroidia; order Bacteroidales; family Bacteroidaceae; genus Prevotella. The sequence continues at coordinate 637 of JAZLHI010000042.1, forward strand.
CATAGGGGCACGGTTTATCATATTGAGTTTGCCCTGATAGATAAGCAATGGACAATCGTGAGCCTTGAGATACTCGTTTCCGAACTTCAAAGCCTCCAAAGGCCAGTTTGATACGCCGACATAAAGAGCCTTGCCCTGACGAACGATGTCAACAAGTGTCTGGCAGGTTTCCTCAAGCGGAGTGTTAGGATCGTAGCGGTGGCTGTAGAAGAGGTCAACATACTCGAGGTTCATTCGCTTCAAGCTCTGGTTGAGACTTGCGAAGAGATACTTGCGAGAGCCCCAATCTCCATAAGGTCCAGGCCACATGTCGTAGCCAGCCTTAGTGGCAATGAACAGCTCGTCGCGGTAAGGCGCAAAATTCTCCTTCATGAGTTTGCCGAAAGTTTCCTCAGCAGAACCGTAAGGAGGTCCGTAGTTGTTGGCGAGGTCAAAGTGGCAAACGCCGTGGTCGAAAGCATAATGGGTGATGTCGCGACTGCGCTCGTAAGGAGCCTGGTAGTCGAAATTGTGCCAGAATCCGAGCGACACCTTTGGCAGCAAGACGCCAGATCGTCCGCAACGGTTGTAAATAACATTAGCATCTGCGTAACGGTCTTCTGCTGCAATGTACTGTGGTTTTAAAATCATGGTTTGCGAAACTTAAGTTAATATTTTGGGCAAAGTTATGAATAAATAATGATAAAAGAAGAAAAATTGTAAAAAAAATCGTAATTTTGCCCCCAAATAACCATTAATTAAAGCAAACCACTTTATCACATATAATAATATGATACAGTCAATGACAGGTTTCGGCAAAGCAGAGGCCGTAATCGAAAACAAGACAATCCACGTTGAAATCAAGTCTCTCAACTCTAAAAACGCAGACATACAGACACGAATAGCTCCTGTATTTCGTGAGAAAGACATAGAAATCCGCCAGCTCCTGGCTAGCCGACTCATCCGCGGCAAGATAGACTTTTCCATTTGGCTCGAGAAGGACGTCACTACCGACGCGCAGGTCATCAACCCTACCCTCGTAGAAAACTACCACCAGCAGATTCTTTCAATCTGCAAGCAGTATGGCATTGAGGAGCCAAAAGAATGGTTTGTTTCACTTCTCCGTATGCCTGACGTAATGAGCAAGGCAGAGGAAGACGAACTGACAGACGAACTTTGGGCTACGGCTCTTGAGACCATAAACAAGGCTCTTGACAACATCATCGACTACCGCACTCAGGAGGGTAAGGCTCTCCAAGAGAAGTTCCTTGAAAAGGCTGACAACATTGAGAAGCTCATGCTCTCCATTGAACCATTCGAGAAGGAACGTGTGGAGAAGATCCGCGCTCGTATTGAGGAAAGTCTGAAGAACATTCCTAACGTGGAATACGACCGCAACCGCCTTGAGCAGGAACTCATCTACTACATCGAGAAGCTTGACATCTCGGAAGAGAAGCAACGTCTTGCCAACCACATCAACTACTTCCGCGAGACTATCCTCAACGAAGAGGCACAAGGAAAGAAGCTCGGCTTCATATCACAGGAAATGGGACGTGAAATCAACACTACCGGTTCTAAGAGCAATCAGGCAGAGATGCAGAACATCGTAGTGAAGATGAAGGACGAACTTGAACAGATCAAGGAACAGGTATTAAATGCACTTTAAAATGGAAGGAAAAGTAATCATATTCTCTGCCCCATCAGGCAGTGGAAAAAGCACCATAATAAACTGGCTTATGCAGGAGCACCCTGAACTGAACCTAAAGTTTAGCATAAGCTGCACCTCACGTCCTCCTCGCGGGAAGGAGCGGAACGGCGTGGAATACTTCTTCATTACCCCTGAAGAATTCCGAGAGAAGATTGAAGCAGACGAATTCCTTGAATACGAGGAAGTATATACAAACCGCTTCTACGGTACTTTGAAATCGCAGGTTGAGAAGCAACTTCTCAATGGAGAAAATGTAGTCCTGGACATTGATGTGAACGGCGGAATGCGCGTAAAGGAGTTCTACAAGAATCGTGCGCTGAGCGTATTCATCCAGCCGCCATCAATAGAAGAACTGCGCAAGCGTCTTGTATCACGCAACACCGACGAACCGGAAGTGATTGAAGACCGCATAAAGCGCGCCACATACGAACTCACACAGGGCGAGAAATTTGACACAATCGTCATCAACGACAACCTTGAAGCAGCAAAGCAGGAAACACTTATGAAGATTACTGATTTCATCAAGGCATAAGCAGAACTTTCATCAAAGACAATAAATTGAAAAAGATACTGATAATACTGGCTCTCGTCATCGTTTGTTTCATCATCTCCTATAAGCTGACAGGGCTCGATATACTGAAAAACGAAACTTCCATCAATGACCTCACGCAAGAGGAAAAGAAAGAACTCAAGGAAGAGCTACTTAAAGACAGCGTGCCAGAGGGCATTGTTCCAATAATAGACTTTTCATGCGAGGATTCTGTTCGCATCATGGATTCGTTCTATAAAGCGCTTGCAGAATCAAAGAACATGGATCGTCCAATAAGAATTGCCTACTTTGGTGACTCTTTCATTGGTGGTGACATTGTATCAGCCGATTTGCGCGAATTGCTGCAAAAGGATTTTGGCGGTCAAGGTGCAGGAGCTGTTGATTTGGTGCAGTTGTATTCACGAGCTACTGTCATACAGAAATCAAACGGACTGGTAAATCATCTTCCAACAAAACGCGAAGATTTCAAGTTCAATTTGCAGAGCATGAACAACATTTATGCCACAAGTGATGCTATTGCTTCAGCTACGCAGATTGGAACAAAGACCGACCACGGCACATTTACCGAGAAATGGTCTAACTCGTTTCTATATTTCCGTCCTGTCAACGGCACAACAGTGAAATGCAAGATTGACGGCATGGATGCAAAGGAGGTCTATTCCGGCAAAAGTGACAAGATCCAAATGGTGAAGGTGGAAGGCGAAACACACTCTGTAGAATGGAGCTTTACTGGGAAAGGAAATGTATTCTACTTCGCTTCCAACGAGGGAAAGAACGGCATTGTGCTTGACAACTTCGGGATCGTTTCCGTACAAGGCACTCACCTGAAGACTATTCCACAAAGCACTCTCGAAGAGTTTGCTGCTGTTCGCCCTTACGACTTGATTATCATGCAGTACGGTCTTAATGTAGCTTCTCCCGACAACAATAACAACTACAAGCAATATGCAAGAGGCATGAAAGAAGTTATTGAAAACTTTCATAAAGCATGGCCAGAAGCATCGCTATTGCTTGTCAGTGTGAGTGACCGTTGCAAGAAGAATCAGAACGGGCAGCCTGCTACAACAATGAAAGGCATAAAGGAACTCGTTTCCGTTCAGCGTGACATTGCGAAGGACAGCAAGATAGCATATTGGGACATGTTCACTGCCATGGGTGGAGACGGTGCCATAGGCAGGCTTGCGGCAGAAGGCAATGCAGAAAAGGACTATATCCACTTGAATCCCAAAGGCGGGAAAATCATTGCAAAGAGTTTCTACGACGCCATCAGCAATGCGATATTCAACTACAACCGTCGCATGAAGATATTGGAAGAATACACTAAGTAGCACTTAACACTAAGCACTAAACAAAAGAATATGCTCAGCAAAAGCTTTAGAATGTGCATCTGCACAATAGCCACGATAATAATGTTCCCTGCATGCGCCCAACAAGTGAAATATGACGAGACGACGTTTCCTGACTATTTCGTTGGCACTCAAGAGAATAGAATAGAAAATGCAGAAGCCTTGGAGACTTTCTTCACAAAACTGAAGGAAGGCAAGACTCAGGCAAGGATTCTCCATGTGGGCGACTCACATGTTAAGGGAAACTACTTCCCAGGCTATGTGCGCAAAGCGTTGGAAGTGACATTCGGTTCTGATGCGATGGGCAATGATCCTATCGGTTTCAATAAGCCAAGCATAGCTACAGAGACAGGAAAGCCGGGACTCGTATTCAGTTCTATCGGCATCAATGGTGCTACCACACGAAATTTCATGAAGCAAGCTCAACTTGCTGCCATCAAGGAGCAGCATCCGGACATGATAATAGTGTCTTTTGGCACAAACGAAGGGTATGATTCAGAATACAGTGCGGAACGCCATCACGGACAACTACAACGCTTCCTTGCAGCTTTGAAAGAAACCTGTGGCGACAGCGTATGCTTCCTTCTCACTACTCCACCAGGATGCTTCAAAAGAGGTGAAACAAAAGACATTAAGTTTGAAAACAAGAACAACAGCATTGTCGCACAGACAATAGCAGACTTTGCCCATGAGAACAACTTCGCCCTTTGGAACCTTTACCTCATAGCTGGCGACAATAATGCTTGCAGCAACTGGAGGAAAGAGAACTTAATTCAGTTTGACGGCGTGCATTTCACCCCTAAAGGCTACGAACTTCAAGGTCGTCTCCTTGGACAGGCTATAGCAAAAGCTGCCGAAAAATAGTTCCGAAACGTACTCAAGATCATTATATTTACATCAACGTTTATGGAAATCATCATCGATCGCTTAGAAAAAAAAGGCATAAAGCCTACTGCCAACAGAATCCTTGTTCTCAAGGAACTGATGCGTTTCTCGTCGCCAGCAAGTCTTTCTGACCTTGAAAAGCGATTGGTAAACATGGATAAATCAAGTATTTTCCGTGTGCTTACGCTTTTTCATGAGCATGATGTCGTGCATGCTTTCCAAGATGGACGTGGAACATTGTCATACGAACTATGCGAAAGCGAAGGAGAATGTACTCACAATGATCATCATGTTCATTTCTTTTGCGAGAAATGCCAACAGACATACTGCCTTGACCATATCAGCCTTTCGCAATTCAATCTTCCTGAAGGCTTCACTGCATCCTCTGCATCATTCGTCATAAAAGGCACCTGCGCAAAATGTAATGAAGGGTAAAGAAATAATTAAATCAAGAAATCGAACAATCGCCAAATCGTCTAATCATGAAATGATGAAACTACTGCTAGTATTCCTCGGTGGTGGCACAGGAAGCTGCTTGCGTTACTTGCTTTCGCTTCTCTTCCACACACCATTTGCCACTTTCACAGCAAACATTCTCGGTTGCCTCATCATCGGTGCCTTGTCATCGCTGATATCCAATGCCGAATGGAAGTTGCTTCTCGTAACAGGCTTCTGCGGAGGATTCACCACATTCTCAACATTCAGCAACGAAACTACGGCTATGCTTCGCAATGGCGACACGATGCAGGCCATCTGCTATATAGCCGCTTCCATCATATTCGGAATACTCGCAGTCTTTGCCGGAGCATGGTTCGCCCAAAACCTAAAGACCTAACAAACTAAAGTATAAAAGTCCCCGTGTTTGAAGCAGCTTCAAATTCCCAAACTCAATAACCTAACAACCTTATACATCCTATGAACAGAATCTCTCTTTTCCTTCTCGCAGCAATAATCTCTCTCTCATCTTTTGCTGTGTCCAACGACAAAGACCTCCCTCTTCGTCTTCTCAACCATTGGGACAACCTCGATGGCACCGTTGAGCGTGGCTATGCCGGCAGAAGTATCTTCTGGAACAATGCCATGAACTACGACTACGCAAAGTATGCTCGCGAGCTTCAGTCAGAAGGCATCAACGGCACTGTGCTCAACAATGTAAACGCCTCTCCAAAGATGCTTTCTACAGAGTATCTTGACTCCGTGAAAGTCTTCGCAGACATCTTCCGTCCATACGGTGTAAAGGTATATCTCTCCGTAAACTTCGCTTCTCCACAGGTCATTGGCGGCCTGAAGACTGCCGATCCACTCGACAAGAACGTCCAGAAGTGGTGGAAGAACAAGGCTAAGGAAATCTACAAGAAGATTCCTGATTTCGGTGGTTTCCTCGTAAAGGCGAACTCCGAGGGACAGCCTGGTCCTATGGATTTCGGCCGCACTCATGCCGACGGTGCAAACATGCTTGCCGATGCCCTCAAGCCTTACAAGGGCATCGTCATGTGGCGTGCTTTCGTCTATAGCCAGAACGACCCTGACCGCGCAAAGCAGGCTTATATCGAGTTCAAGGACCTTGATGGACAGTTCCGCGACAATGTAATCATTCAAATAAAGAACGGTCCTATCGATTTCCAGCCACGCGAACCGATTTCGCCTCTTTTCTACGCTATGCCAAAGACTAAGGTCATGGCTGAATTCCAGATCACTCAGGAATATCTCGGTCACGCAAACCACGTGAATTATCTTGCTCCTATATGGAAGGAAATGCTTGACGACATGTATCGTTATGGCTCAAACATCAATTATGTAGGTGCTGCTGGCGTTTCTAACCGTGGTAATGATCCAAAGGCTAACCATATCGTGGCTGACCTCAACGAATATGCTTTCGGCGTTCTTGCCGCTAATCCAAAGGCTGACTGTCGCCAGATTGTGAACAACTGGATGCAAGATAAGTTCGGCTACAGCGGTCCTGAGACACAAGATTTCGTTGACATGCTCATGATGTCTCGCGAGGCTACCGTAAACTTCATGATGCCTCTCGGTCTTCATCACCTCTTTGCATGGGGACATCACTATGGTCCAGAGCCTTGGTGCAAGATTGAAGGCGGTCGTCCTGACTGGATGCCTTCTTACTACCACCGCGCAGACGCAGAAGGTCTCGGTTTCAACCGTTCTTCCACAGGTTCCAATGCCACTGCGCAGTATCCAGAAGCATTTGGAAAGAAACTTGATTCTCGCGCAACTTGCCCTGATGAGCTCGTGCTTTGGTTCCATCATGTAGGTTGGAACGACAAGCTTCACAGCGGCAGAACTCTCTGGAACGAGCTCTGCTATCGCTACCAGCACGGCGTTGACATGGTACGCCAGATGCAGGTTAAGTGGGCTGCCTTCCAGGATATGGCACTCATGGCAGAAGCAGCTGGCTATATTCCAAAGGGCACTTACGGCGACATCAAGAACCGCCTTGCCATTGAGGAACACGATGCCATCTGGTGGCGCGACGCTTGCGTGCAGTATTTCCAGACATTCTCTAAGCAGCCTATCCCAGACTTCTGCGAAAAGCCACAGCGCTCTCTCGATGAACTCAAAAAATTCAAGCTCAACATCGACAACTACACCAACGCTCAGCCATATTAAAAGCAATGAACAAGCTCCTCACTTCTCTTCTCATCCTCTCCGCCGTCCTCTTTTCCCTTCCATCGAAAGCAGCCGATATCATCGTGCGTCCTGGCGAAAGCATTGCTGATGCCATAAAGCAAGCGCGCGAATGGCGACGATTAGCAAGAAAAGGACTCCCTGAATACGAGGAGAAGATTGCCGATGGCATAACCATCCGCATTCAGTCAGGCACTTATACTCTCACCAAACAGCTCTTCATTCGTCCTGAAGATGCGGGCACAGAGAGTTCGCCTACACGCATTATCGGTGAGGACAACACCATCATCTCTGGTGGCGTGAAAGTGGAAGGCTGGAAGAAGCACAAGGGGAACATCTACGTTGCCTCTACCCCACTCCACAACGGCAGACTTGTAGAGACTCGCCAGCTTTGGGCTAACGGAAAGAAAGCCACTCTCGCTCAGTCAGACCATATCGGCACGCTCTCGCGAATCATAGATTTTGACAAGGAAAACAAGCGCGTAATCATTCCGAAGCAATCCGTAAAAACACTAAACCTCCCAAGACTATTCCCTGCCGTTCTCGGCAGGGCTTCAACCACAAAGACCACAGAAACCGCAGAAACCGCAAAACCGCAGAGCCTCACTATCCTCCTCTGCCAGCGCTGGGCTATCGCTTACCTCCGTATTAAGGAGGCAAAGGACTTAGGCAATGGAACTATCGCACTCTCATTCCATGAGCCAGAGAGCGAACTTGAGTTCTCACATCCTTGGCCACAGCCTGTTGTTGAAGGCGACAACCGTTCTGCCTTCACGCTTCAAGGCGCTTACGAGTTCCTTGACGAGCAGGACGAATGGACACAAATTGGCGATAAAATCTACTATTATTCCAGGAACGGAGCACCGAAAGACGTTGTCATCCCCGCCCTTACCACATTAATAAATATAGAAGGTAGTGAGCAAACGCCTCTTGAGCATCTCTCCATTGAGAACATACGCTTCGAGCATTCCGCTTGGCTTCGTCCTAATCTCGAAGGTCATGTCACTCTTCAAGGCGGCTTCCGTATGCTCGATGCCTACAAGCTCCTGATAGAAGGCCTTTATCACAAGGCTGGTCTTGAGAACCAAGCGTGGATTGTACGCGCAGAATCTGCTGTAAATGCAAGCAACTGTCGCAACATCAGTTTCAAGGATTGCACCTTCCAGCACCTCTCTGCCACAGCTCTCGACCTCATCAACAATGTCTCTTTTGCTACTGTCTCAGGCTGCAACTTCCAGGACATCGGCGGCACAGCATTGCAGGTTGGCGATTTTGGCGAAGGCTCTTTCGAGACTCATATCCCATACATTCCGACAGACGACAGCAAGCTCTGCAACAACATCATAATCCGTGGCAACACCATCCATGACGCGACTAACGAAGACTGGGGCTGCGTGGGAATCTCAGCCGGTTATGTTCGTGATGTTCTCATCGAGGAAAACCATGTTTACGACCTGAATTATTCCGGAATCTGCGTCGGTTGGGGCTGGACAAAGCTGGATTCTTCAATGAAGCGCAACATCATCCGACGCAACAAGGTTCATGATTTCGCGAAGCAACTCTATGACACTGGCGGCATCTATACCCTCTCCTATCAGCCTGAGTCTCAGATTGTTGACAACGAAATCTACAATATAAGCATCGCACCTTACGCCACAAACAACCGCGCGTTCTACATCTACTTCGACGAAGCCACAGACGGTTTCCTCGTAAAAGGCAACAAGATGCACAGCGACCGCCCGATTCCTAACGAGAAGTTCGGCTACAATCAGCCTGGACCTAACATGCAGATTGAAGATTAAGATTGGAGAATAAAGACTAAGATTAACATGAACATACTCAAAGCAACTTTACCTGCTGAATGGGAAGAACAGGCTTTCGTTCAACTCACTTGGCCAACAGCCGAAACCGATTGGGCTCCATATCTTGAAGAAGCTGAAGCCTGCTTCACTCGCATTGCAGAAGAAATCAGCAAGCGTCAGCCACTCTACATCTTCCGTGGCGAAATCAACGATACCTGGGCTCGCGACCACGCCTTCATCACCACTCGTGGCGAAGACGGTCAGCTCTTCATCAACGATTTCTGCTTCAACGGCTGGGGAATGAAGTTCGCCGCCAATCACGACAACCAGATAAACCGTAACTTCCGTCTTGAGCAGATCTCCATCGCTCCCGAACCAACCACCATTCCCGACGCTTCTCCGTCGGGCTCTGCCACTGTTCCCGAAGCATCAGCTTCGGCTGTTCATGCCTTCTTCCAAAAAACGCTCTACGTTGACCGTCTCAACATCGTCCTCGAAGGCGGCTCCATTGAGAGCGACGGCAAGGGAACTTTCCTCGTTACTGAAGACTGCCTCATGGCGCCTAACCGCAACAACTACCTCCAGCGTGACGAAGCCGAACAGATGCTCAAGGATACTCTCGGTGCAGAGCGCGTCCTATGGATTGAGAATGTCGGACTAACTGGTGATGACACAGATTCTCACATCGATACTCTCGCTCGCCTTTGTCCTAACGACACTATCGTCTATTGCTACGAGGACACTGACAAATCCCCTCAATCATGGGGACTGAAGAGCATGAAAGCGCAGCTGGAAGCCTTCCGTACAAAAGACGGCAAGCCATATCGCCTCATTGCTCTTCCGATGCCTGCTCCTGTTGTTTACGACAACGAGATTCTCCCTGCAACATACGCCAATTTTCTCATCATAAACGGCGCTGTCCTTGTGCCTACTTACGGTCAACCGGAGAAAGACCAGGAGGCTCTCGCTGCTATCCAAGAAGCCTTCCCTGACCGAGAAATCGTTGGCATAGACTGTCAGGTTCTCGTTCGTCAGCACGGTTCTCTCCATTGTGTAACAATGCAATATCCAAAATCATGAAAATAGGTATCATCCAACAAGCCAAGACCTCTGATATAGAGGCAAATATCTCTCGCATAGACTCAGCCATCCGCGAAGCTGCTGCCAAAGGCGCTGAGCTCATCGTGCTCCAAGAGCTCCACAACTCCCTTTATTTCTGCCAGACGGAGAATGTGGATTTGTGCAATCTTGCAGAGCCAATCCCAGGTCCTTCTACCGAGCATTTCGGACAGATAGCAAAGGAGCTCGGCATTGTCCTCGTCACATCCCTTTTCGAGCGTCGCGCTGCCGGTCTTTACCACAACACAGCCGTTGTCTTCGAGAAGGACGGAACCATTGCGGGCAAGTATCGCAAGATGCACATTCCAGACGATCCCGCCTACTACGAGAAGTTCTATTTCACTCCTGGCGACCTCGGTTTCCATCCTATAAAGACTTCCGTGGGCACTCTCGGTGTGCAGGTTTGTTGGGACCAGTGGTATCCGGAAGGAGCTCGTCTCATGGCTCTCCAAGGCGCAGAACTGCTCATCTACCCTACCGCTATCGGTTGGGAGAGCACTGATACCGAGGAAGAAAAGCAGCGCCAGCTCACTGCTTGGCAAACCGTTCAGCGCGGTCATGCCGTTGCCAACGGACTCCCTGTCATTGCCGTCAACCGCTGCGGTCAAGAAGAAGACCCTTCTGGTCAGACCAACGGCATCCAGTTCTGGGGCCATTCTTTCGTTGCCGGTCCACAAGGCGAGATGCTCTATGAAGCTGGCACAGAGGAAGAAATCACGATCGTGGAAGTCGATATGCAGCGTTCAGAGAATGTCCGTCGTTGGTGGCCATTCCTCCGCGACCGCCGCATAGAGCATTTCGGCGAACTCCAGAAGCGTTTCATAGACTAACCAAGGGATTTTTTTATCAAGAATTAGTGATTTGGTGATTTGTCCATCCGGATGGTTCACTCCTTCTTATGAATTCAAAAGAATTAAAAGGCGACTCACTAATTCACTAATTCTTGATTATAAAATAACCATCGTCACATTAAATTGTAAATGAGCTTGACTCCCAACCCCTGCTACATAATTGAGGAAGACCTTCTCCGTCGAAACCTCTCTCTCATAAAAGATGTTGCCACTCGCGCCAATGTCGAGATCATCCTTGCTTTCAAGGCGTTTGCGCTTTGGAAGACATTCCCTATTTTCCGTGAGTACATCAGCCATACCACTGCCAGTTCCCCTTACGAGGCGCGCCTTGCCTTCGAGGAGTTCGGCAGCTATGCCCACAGCTATTCGCCAGCCTATACCGAGGAGAATTTCCCTGAGTTCATGCGCTGTTCAAGCCATATCACCTTCAACTCCTTTTCTCAGTTCGAGCGATTCTACCCGGAAACCCTCAAGGCAGACCACGAGATAAGCTGCGGCATACGCGTAAATCCGGAATATTCAGAGATAGAAACAGACCTCTACAACCCTTGCGCACCAGGCTCCCGCTTCGGCGTAACGGCAGAAGACCTTCCCCCTGCCCCTTACTTTCAGGACGGGGAGGTATTACAGAATCTGGATAGTCATATTACTCCCCGTCCTGAAAGTAAGGGGCAGGGGGAAGGTCTAGCGGGAATCCGTGGCTTCCACTGCCACTGCCATTGCGAGGACGATTCCTACACCCTTGAGCGCACACTGAAGCACCTTGAGGAGAAGTTCGGCAAATGGTTTCCACAGCTTGAATGGCTGAATCTCGGTGGCGGTCATCTCATGACGCGAAAGGACTACGACACAGAGCATCTCATCCGCGTTCTCAACGGACTTCATGAGCGCTATCCAAACCTTCGCATCATCCTTGAGCCTGGCTCTGCCTTCGCTTGGCAAACAGGTCCGCTTGTGTCGAAGGTTGTTGATATCGTTGAAAACCACGGTATTAAAACAGCCATCCTCAATGTCAGCTTCGCCTGCCACATGCCCGACTGCCTTGAGATGCCATACCAACCAGCTGTTCGTGGCGCAGCCATGGTTACCCAAAGCAATCAAGCCACAGTTCCAGAAGTGTCAACTTCTGGCAATTCTCAAAACCCTACCCCCTCAGAACCGCAAAACCGCATAACCGCAAAACCGCATAACCTCACTTACCGTCTCGGCGGCAACAGCTGTCTCTCTGGCGACTTCATCGGCTCTTGGCTCTTTGACCACGAGCTCCAGATTGGCGAAGAGATCATCTTCGAGGACATGATCCACTACACCACCGTCAAGACCCACATGTTCAACGGCATATCTCATCCAGCCATTGCCATGAAGCACACGGACGGAACCATCGAAGTCCTCCGCGAGTTCCAATACGACGACTACAAGAACCGCATGGATTAAACACAATACAAAACGGACTGATTCTCAACTAATAAGAACCAGTCCGTATCTTTTTTGGAGGATTAAACCTTTACATCTCCTCAAACACGAAGGTATCAACGAGCCATTTGCCAGGAGCCTTCTGCTGGAAGAGAGCTTCGAGGTTGTCGATTGCCTTTGTCACTCTTTCCTTCGACTGCTTCAAGGCGTCTACCATATCGTCACCATCGAAGTTCTCCATCTGATTCTTGTATTTCTCATCACATGTGCTACGCATTTTTGCGACAAACGCCTTTGCCTGCGCAGAAGTTACCCTCATGCTTGAGCCCTTTGTCTTCATGTTGAACCAAGCCTCATAGACATTCAGCTCAGCGGCGGCATATTCAAGACCGGCCATCGAACCACCGAAGTTGTCCAACGCCGAGAGTTCTCCCATGACTTCAGCCATGTTCTCCACCCATGCAGAGTATTCCTCGTAATCATCCACCTGCATCTGCTTCACATTGGCTTTGCTTGCCACGCTAATGCCGTTGGCGTAGATATCATTGATCTGAACCTTCTTATAGGCAATCTCCATGTAAACAGACTGCTTCATATCGAGCATACTGCCTCCGGAAAGTTTCTCGCTGGCCTTCTTTACATAGCTAGTTGTAACGCTGTTTATGGTAGGAAACTGCTCTGGACAATACTCCATGATTTCCTTCTTCAAAGTCACATTCGTTTCCTTGAGGTTCGCTACATACTGCTCATAATATTTCTTCGACTTCACCTCCTGCGCATTGGCAGAAGTAGGAGCAGCAAACAGCATCATGGATGCCAAGCATGTAAATAGTATTCTTTTCATATTCGCTTAATTCGAGTTATTCGTGTTCGTTATTATATAAAAAATTGTGTTCACTAGCTTACTCTACGCACAAGTAGTCAGAGGATTCGAGCAAAGCTCTTCGCCCAATATCCATCCTTCCTTCTTGCTATTCACTTCGCGAACCTTTACCCACACGCCGCGAATCTCAAGAGGTCTGACGAGAGTATCTTCTGTCACATTCATGAGAACCTTTCCGTTCATGTCCGGAGTGGCACGAAGCTTCGAGCCTCCTCTACCATTGGCTCCAAGGCAAGAATTGTGAATCCAGTACTCGCCAGTCTCCGAACCACTGAGGTTAATGTCGTTGCCCTCCGTGTTCTCGTAAACCGTTGGTGCAATGCGACACCAGCCGTTCTTCATCTCATATACTTCAATGGTATATTCTCCATCGCCCGAGAGAGTCTTCACGATAGTTCCGTTAGGAACTGTGCGGATGTTAGCCTTCGAGTCAGTCACGAAGAATCCTGCCAATACCTCTTCGCCCTGCTGGAAGTCGAAGGTCATTCCGTTCCATTTGAGCGTATGCTTGATTTCCTCCTCGTAGCTTACATTCTGACAGACCACGATGTCCTTTCCGTTCTTTGGTAGTTCGAGGAAATACTGTGTATCCAGCGGATTAGGAAGACCATTGAAAGGAGGAGTAGCCATCGGAACGAGCTGCTTCTTTGCCTCGTCATATAGATAAGCGCGGAAGCCAGTTTCCGTATTGATGATGTCCGTAGGATTCTCGCCATACTGGAACGAACTGAAATATCCCCATGCCGAAGCCTGTGGTTTCACCTTCTCGCCGAAATCGTTCTGGCAGTAAGAAATGATGACGAGCTTCTTTCCGTCCTTTCTGTTCCAGTAGCTGACGTTGTATCTGATGCTTCCGCCGCCTTCCTCAAAGTAGGAGAAGTAGCCGTTTTTCTTGTCATATACCGGATCGTGGTCCCATTCGTTAGGCTTGGTGCCCAGTATGGCTGTGACAAACTGCTCGATGCCCACACCACCTTTCACGCTGACTGTCTTGCCGAGAGTGTTCCAAATACGATTCTGTCCGAAAGCGCCAAGCTGCGAAACGAGCAAGAGCGCCAAAAAGAGTACCTTTTTCATGATTTCATATAGTTTTTTTATGATTTCATCTATAATGACACTGCAAAATAGCGAAGCGATTCGTGCTCAGGAAATAGGGCTTGTCGCTCTTTAGAGCGGTGCCCGTCTCTGATTTCCTGAGTGCAAATTTACACATTATAATTTAAAAACAATGACCATTTCCGAAAATTTCACTCCTCTCGCTGATTTTTTAGGCGTAGAGGTCATTTTTATTTGTGAAGAAACTAAAAAAACGATCGCAACTCTCCGCCTCTCCGCAGCCCCATTGTAACTCTCTGATTAACAGGTTTTTACCTTTGCGGAGAGTTTGCGGATAGTTGCGGAAACTATCCGCAACTATCCGCAAATGCAATGTACTAAGAATCAGCGTTTTACACAGTACTCGTGGAGAGGTGGAGAGTTGCGAGCAAAAAAAATGGTTCTGCAAGTTTGCGTAACGTTGACAGGCAAAAAAAGAAACATTCTAATGCACAAAAAAACATGTAGCAATGAAATATTTTCCGTAACGAATAACATGTAAAAATGGGGGACTTTTGTTCTTATTCTGCACAGAAAATGCAAGGTTAGTGCAGTCTTGCTGTTTGACTAATATCAAAAGGGTTTTATAATTTCAAGAAATTGATATATATATATATATAGATTGTCATAAAAAAATGATAATTTTGCACAAATTGTAACAATTCTATATTGTCGCAGCCCCTCCTAAACAAACAGCACAAAAACAAAAAATATGATAAAAAATCTACTCCTCAGTGCATTATTACTCATTTGTTGCGTATCAGCTGGAGCGCAGCAAATCACTTTCTCCGACACAAAAACACCAGCCACAGTTCTCAAGAACATCAAGAAAGCTCCAGACAACGCGTTGAAGTGGGGCTACACCCTTGGCGACAACTTCTCAGCCCTTGGCACAAACGCTGCGGGTACGTTCGGTGTTGCCATAAAGGTTCCTGGTACCGGCGAACTGAAAGGCGGCAAGGTGGTGTCAGTAAACCTTCCTGTTTACTACACTGGCATGAAGAATGTATCTGTTTGGGGTGCAAAAAGCCTTGAGAAACCAATAAAGGTTTTCGAGAAAGCCGTAACGGGAGAGCTCGAAGCGGGATACAACGAGATTACACTCGACGAGCCATACGAGATTGACGGCGACTTCTTTGTTGGTTATACATTCACAATCACATCTGTAACAGACTCAAAAGCTGGACACCCGATAGGAAAAGTTGACGGCGATGCACCAGGTTCACTCTATATCAACCAGAATGGAAGTTTCGTGGATTACACAGGCGGTGGCTACGGAATGTCGGCTCTTCAGATTTTCATCACCGATGTTCATCAGGATGACTACAATGCCACGTTCCGCCTCAACAAGGGTATATTCACCGTAGCAAATAGCGAGAACGTTGTCCCTGTGGAGGTCGTTTCCAACGGAAAGCAGGACATCAGCAACATTGAATACTCCGTGGAAATAAACGGAAAGACAGAGACAAAGACTGCCGACGTAGCCATACCAGCCGGATTCAGAAAGAGTGGTAAGGTCAATGTTGCATTCACATCACCAGCTGCCATCGAGCCTTACAACATCAAGCTTACCATAAACAAGATAAACGGACAGGAGAACTCAAACAAGACTCCTCTCTACATCTATGGCGACAACGTAACGAGAAAGGCTCCATACAAGGCTCTCGTCGAGGAATATACGGGTACCAACTGCGGCTGGTGTCCACGCGGATGGGTTGGCATGGAGGCTATCAAGAAAGAATTGAGCGACATTTCAGTGCCTATCGCCGTGCATCAGTACAATTTAACAGACCCAATGCTTATCGACGAAATGCTTTACGCAGCGCTCCCTGTAGAGGGTGCTCCAAGTGCAGTCATCAACCGCGACTCTGGCATCGACCCTTACTATGGCACTTATGACGATGTTGATTTCGGCATTCTTCAGGACGTAAGAGACTTGGCATCGACAGTGTCACCTGTTGACATCAACGTCAAGGCTATATACAACGAGGAACAGACAAAGGTAGAGACAACAGCAGAGGTGGAGTTCCTCAGCAACAGCGGAACATATTCCATTGAATATGTGCTCACTGCCGACGCTCTCAAGGGAACATCTTCAGCTTGGAGACAGAGAAACTATTACTACAGCCACCAGACTTCTGATTACGATATTGATCCAAGTTCCGAGCTTGTTGACTTCTGCATTGGCGGAAAGTACGGCAAGGAATTTGTGTCCATCACATTCAACGATGTTGCCATTGCCTCTTCGTATGAAAACTATCTGAACACAGCGACAGAGATGCCAATAGACTTCGTTGCCGGCGAGAAGTTCACAGACACATTCTCACTGAAGATGCCTACAAAGGCTGCGCTAAAGTCGGCAATCAAGAAAGACCAGGTTTATGCAAACGTCATGGTGTTCGACGAGAACGGCTATTGCGTGAATGCAGCTCGTGTCCGCGTGCTCACACAGGAGGAAGCTGCAGGCATCAAGACTGTGCAGAACGCAGATAGCAGAACGCAGAATGCTTACAACCTTGCAGGTCAGCGCGTCAATGCAAATAGCGTTCGCGGAATCTATATCCAGAACGGGAAGAAGTATGTGAAGTAATTAAATAGAAATCATTTACAATGAACAAAGCATATACCATACTCACCACTCTGCTGCTTGCATTGACCGTGCAGGCGCAGACGGTGACACCTACATGGAGTGTAAGCTTCGACAACAAGAGCGACCTTGATGGCTTTACCATCATCGATGCCAACGGCGACTCGCACATGTTCGAGGGCATTCTGCGCGGCGGCTGGAGTTGGTTGAGCCATGAAGAAGTAAACGGAGCTGCTTGTTACTATTACGACAGCAAGAACGCTGCCGACGACTGGCTCATCACTCCGGGAATAAACCTGAAGGAAGGCAGAGACTACTTCCTCACCTTCGACGCCAACGCGGCAAACATCTATCCTGAGCGTTTTGAGGTTTTCTTCGGAACCGCACCTACCGTTGAAGGCATGACCGAAAGACTCATTGAGCCGACAGTGGTGAACAAGGGTGAGTTTGAGGGCTTCAAGGCTGACATCAATGTTTCACGCGCGGGCGTATATTATATAGGAATACACGCCATCAGCGACAAGAGCCAGTACATCCTAGATATAAAGAATCTGAAAGTAGAAGCCGGAATCCTTGCTGATGCCCCTGCCGGCGTGACAGATTTCACGCTGACTGCCGATCCTGCCGGTTTGAAGAAGACCACTGTTGCCTTCACACTTCCTACAACATTGAACAACGGTCAGCCACTAACGGAAATCACTAAGGTTGAAGTTCTGCGCAACGGCGAAATCATAAAGACTTTTGATAGCCAGCAGCCTGGCGATGCCATCAGCTTTACTGACGCTGTTCCTGCAGAAGGTCTCTACACTTACACAGTAATCGTATATAACGCTAACGGTGACGGTGCGCCGGTCATCAAGAAGGTGTTCGTGGGTTATGATGCCCCTACTCCACCGTTAAACCCTCATGTTGTAGATAAGTTCAGTAGCATCGACATCGTTTGGGAACAGTCGCTCGGACAGAATGGCGGTCTCATCAAGCGCTCCGATATGAGCTACTATATCTATTCCATTGACGATGAAGGCAAGGTGGGCAACCGCTTGGCCACTGTCACAAAGGGCAAGCTTCTCTACAACATCCCTATGGATACTCAGACTGGCGAACAGAAACTCCTCACTTACGCCATGATTGCGGGCAACTCACAGGGACTTTCAGAGCGTGTTGAGACAAAGGGATTCCTCGTCGGAAAGCCTCTCTCATATCCTTTTGCAGAGCATTTCGCAGAACAGGAGATAGAAAATTTCTGGTGGGTAAGCGGCAAAGGTCTCGGCTACGAGAACGGATACGCAGGCTTCACTACTGCAAAGAGTTCTGTTGAGGGCGACAAAGGATCTCTCCTCTTTGAAGGTTTCTTCGACGATGACGCAATAACCCTCCACTCTTCAAAGATTTCTCTTGAAGGAGCTGTACATCCATGGCTATCGTTCAGCCACAAAGCTATGGCAGGAACAGATGTTGACATGAGTGTAGTAGCTGTTCGTCCTAACGGCGAATGCATCACTCTCCGCACCTTTGACTACCGCACATACCCAGCAACAAACTGGACTCGCGAACTCATAGACCTCGCTGATTATCAGGGTGATAAGTATGTTGTCATTGAATTTGTCTACAACAACCACAGCGACGAGAAGGCTACCATGGTATATCTTGACAACATCGCTATTGGCGAAGTTGCAGACTACAATGTCAGCGTAGGCTTTGATTGCCCTGAATCCGTTGTGGTAGGAAAAGAACTAACCCATTCCGTGACAGTAACAAACCTCGGAACCAAGCCACTCAGCGGCTACCATGTTGTTGCTACATGCGATGACGGCAACGGCGCCAAAGGCATTGACGAGACTATCAGCGAAGAGCTGATGCCTATGGAAAGCCGCACTTTCACAAACACAGTTAGCGTGCCTTTCGCTGACGCTGGCAAGCAGTATGAGGTAAAGGCGGAGGTAACAATGCCGGAAGGTGTTGACGTTTCTGACGTCCAAACAGAAGATGTCAAGACCGTAAAGGTTCTGGCAAGCGATATTCCAACAGTAGCTGACCTTGCAGGTTGCAAGGAAGAAAACACACTTACCATCACATGGCAGCAGCCTGAGAATCCTTCGCTCAAGGTGCTTGACGACTTCGAAGGCTACGAGCCATTCTTGGCAGAAGGCATCGGCGAATGGACTTGCATAGACAATGATGGCGGTATCAGCGAACAACTCTTCCAAGGCTATGAGACTGGTCTTGAAGACAAGGCTTACGCTTTCACCACTTTCAACCTCAGCGCACTGAATCCAGCTATGCTCGACACTAACGAGGAGTTTGCCTCACGAAGCGGCAACCAATGCATGGCAGCATTCTTCTGTCATGATGGTTACTTCAACTACCGCAACCAAGACAACTGGCTCATCTCTCCTAAGCTTTCAGGCAACTCGCAGAAGATTACGCTCTACGCAGCAAACTACGACATCAAGGCTCCAGAAGTGTTCGAGATACTTTACTCCATGACTGATGCTCAGCCAGAGAGTTTCATCCGCATCGGTGCTGAACGCCGCGTAGCTGACGGACAGTGGCACCCATTCACAGCCACTCTCCCTACTGGAGCACAGTACTTTGCAATTCATCACTATACAGATGCAGACAACGCCTACATGCTCAAGCTTGACGACATATCATTTGCAAAAGCGCTGGAAGTGGAGTCTTACGACATCTATGTGAATGGCGAGTTCGTGGAATCCACGACTGAATGCCAATATGTAGTGAACTCACCTTCTGCCACAGATACATATTATGTTGCAGCGCACTACACCGACGGTTCTGTTTCAGAGCCTCTGGAAGTAACCGTGACAGATGGCATCAAGAACCAGACAATCGCAGAACCGAACAGCCGTACGACCGCAACATACAATGTTGCTGGTCAACGCATCTCATCAGAGTTTGCAACAAAGCATGGCAACATTATCATTCTTAACGGAAAGAAATATATTAAATAATTAACACTAATAACTAATTTTAATTATGAGAAAATCTTTAACTCTCTTTGCACTGATGCTGTTGGCATATGTCTGTCCGGCAGCAGCGCAGCAGATTGTGATTGACGAAATCAAAATCCAGAGTGCAGAATCGTACACCGTCAACCAAGAGATGGTAGTACGCTTCGATGTAAAAAACAACACTGGTGTGCCTCTCGCAGCTGATGATTATTCACTCAGCGTGAATGTCGGTGGCGTATATGCAGGTAAGCCAGAAGCTACAAAGGACATTGCCAACGGCAGCTATGAGTCGTTCATGGCAAAGGTGGCTCCACACAAGGCTGGCGAAAACCTCCCTGTAGAAATCGTGTTCGAAGGCATGGGAACTGTCAAGGAAGTTGCTCCTACCACAGTAACAGTAAACCCAGAAGTTCCTTCTGGCGATGTACAGATTGGTAATTGTGCGAAGCCTTCTTCTGACACAGACTACACAAACGTCCTCAACACATATTACAATTATTCACAGACAGAGGTTATCTATACCGCAGCAGATCTTGACCTTGCTGATGGTACAAATATGACAGGTCTTTCTTTTACTGGCTACAGAACCAACGAGCGTATCGTTCCTGTTAAGGTGTGGGTAGAGCTTACAGATGATGTCAAGCCACAGTCAACTAACAAGACAACGATGTACACATCAGAAAATCTCATCAAGGTTTACGATGATAACTACTCTTTCAAGACAGTTGGCGATTCGTACGCTCATGAACCTGTTTTCTCAATCACCTTCCCAACACCTATCCAGTATGTTGCAGGCAAATCACTTCGCGTGATTGTACAAACAGAAAAGGCTTCTAATTATTCATATACATACATTTCTGTAGATAAGACAAAGGGCGGTCAGGTTGCAACTCGTTACGTCGACAGTAGTATGGATGGCCTCCTTGAAAAGCAGTTCAAAGCAGATAACTATGGCACTCCATACTATCTCCCTGTCCTCAAACTCGGCATCGAAAAGGATCCAACTGTTGTAAGTGGTCAGGTTTATATTATTACCAAGAATCAGGAAGTAGCATACCCACAGAATGCTACAGTAGCTTTGGCTAACGGCAATGTAATGTACTTCGCACAAACAGACGCTGACGGTAACTATAGCATGCCTGTATGTCAGGACAAGCTTACTTACGATGTTACCGTAGAGCCTGCAGACTATACTATCTTCCCTTACAAGGAAACACTCGCACTCAACGGTGCTTCTGCTACAAAGAACATTGAGCTCAAGGAAGCATTCGGCGCTTACATCATGTCGGCAGAGTTCCCTGAAACAGGTGTTGAGAACAACCTTGTAACTGTTAAGGCAGACATCTACAACTACGAGGCAGAGGAAATGGACGACACAAATGCCAAGGTTGTACTCAAGCTCGACGGCGAGCAGGTTGCTGAGGCAGAGGATCTCCTTATTGATGCATTCGACAACGACAATGTTACCCTCACATTCACTCCACACGCTTCTGGCGAAAAGGAACTTACTGTAGAGGTTTATATTAACGATGCACTCCAGCACTCTAAGAGCGCAAACATCACTATCTCTAAGGAAATGGCTTCTGGTGACTTCACTATTAACGGAAGCGTTTTTGCAAACGAAACAACCAGTCCTATCCGTCTCTACTCTACACACAGCTACAGCCAGACTCTCCTTACTTCTGACATGCTTAGCGGTCTTACTGCTGGTTCTAAGATTACAGGTCTGAAACTTGAGTCTGCACAGTCTTCTAATACTAAGAATTTCAACTTCGACCTCAAGGTTTGGGTGATGAACACAGAGGATGGTGCTGACAATGTAACGATTGACCCACACTCTGCTGACTTCAAGCAGGTTTACTCTGCAACTCTCGTACAGCGTTACCACGGCAAATATACAGAGGGAGGTACTACTTATGAGAAGTTCATCGACCTCGTCTTTGACGAACCATTTGTTTACGAAGGCAAGAACATCCGTATCGCAATGCGTGCTGACATCCAAGGTAGTGGTTATCAGCAGACTTACTTCAAGGCTCTCAAGGACGTAAGAACAAGTTACACTAAGAGTTCTGACAACCCTAAGATTGATGGTGTTGCAGTTGACATAATGGATTACACTTGGGCAACTTCTGCTGCACTGACTCCTGTCTTCACATTCGTTGTTGACAACGCAAGCATCGTAACAGGTACAGTAGTAAACAAGGCTACACAGAAACCTGTAGTTAATGCAGAGGTCAAGCTTACTGCTGACGACGCTGACGTCATCTATACTGCTACTACAGACGCAGAGGGTAAGTTCAACATAAGCGTTATCCAGGCTAACCACAACTTCACTGTTTCTGCTTCTGCAGAGGGTTACAAGGCAGCTGAGAATGCTGCAAGTGTAAGCGCTAACTTCACTTCACCTCTTGAACTCGGAACTATTGAACTTGAAATGAACGACGATGCTGTCGTTGTTACAGTAAACCCAACTATCGGCTACGCTACATTCTATGATTCTGAGCATGCAGTCAAGATTCCTGAAGGCGTTGAGGTTTACGCCTTCTCTCAGACAGCCGACATGGAGAAGCCAGGACTTATTGAATATACTGAGTTCTATCAGGGTGCTATCGATAAGGATTGCGAAGGCGTAGTTCCTGCTGGCGAACCAATCGTAATCAAGGCTTCTGGCGATGTTACATTCACTTATGCTACATCTGAACTTGAAAACCTTGCGGAATATGGTGCAAACTTCCTTTGTGGTACAGACACAGAGATGACAACTCCAGTTCCTGTATGGGCAGAGGGATACGAGGCAGACGAGTTCTACTACTATGCTCTCACTCTCAACAAGGCAAAGGATCCTGAGAGCGTAGGCTTCTACTGGATGAACGAAACTGGTTCAACATTCACAAACAAGGCGCACAAGGCTTACCTTGCTATTCCTAAGGATATGTTTGAGACTTCTGCTAAGTCCGCATTCCTCTTCAACGGCGAAACAGTTACTGCTATCAAGAATTTCAATGCTTCGACAAGCTCAGTACAGGCTCCAATGTTCAACCTCGCTGGTCAGCGCGTAAACGGAAACGCTAAGGGCATCGTTATCAAGAACGGCAAGAAGTTCATGGTTAAATAATTAAAAAGGAGAAATAAGATATGAAAACATACGTAAAACCAGAAATGGAAATGGTGAGTTCACAGACTGAATCTCTCCTGATTAACGCAACAAACACTATGGGAGATGGCGAGCAGCTCTCAAAGAAGAACAACTTCATCTTTGATGACGACTTCTCTAACGAAGATGAACAATAATCTCTCATCAATTTCTAACATGAAGAAAACCCTTATAATGGCAATGGCAGCAGGAATGCTGTCATTGCCAATCTCGGCACAGAAGGCTCCTGCTCCTTCACGCCATTCTGCCGTTCAGAAGAAAGGTGCTGGTCTTCCTATGCTCAGTGCCAAAGGTGCCTTCGACCTTGACGCTGCTATTACGGCTCGCGGTCGCAAAGCTCCTATGAAGAAGGCTGCTGGCAATGTCATCTACTCTCAGGACTTCAACAATTCGCTCGAAGGTATCAACGGCATGACTGTCATCGATGCCAATGGTGACGAACACACTTGGGAGTGGTACGGAAACCGCGCCCGCTGCCATTACGACCGTGTAAACCAGGCAGACGACTGGTTGATTTCACCAGCCATTCATCTTGAAGCAGGCAAGCTCTACACATTCTCTATCAAGGGACAGGCTTACAGCGACCGCTACGCAGAGCGTTACGAAGTGAAGCTCGGTAATGCAGCTACTGCAGAAGCAATGACAATGCAGATCATCGAGCCTCAGGTGGTGAAGAGCGATGTAAAGGTGGAATGTACAAACGACCACATCACAGTTCCAGCAACTGGCGACTACTACATCGGTGTTCACGGAATCTCTGATCCTGACTGCATGTATCTCTATGTTGACGACATCGTGCTCGCTGAAGGTGCAGAAGTATCTAACCCTGGAAAGGTAACAGACCTCACAATCACTCCTGATGCAGCCGGTGCTCTTACAGCTGCTATCTCTTTCAAGGCTCCTAATACACAGATTGACGGCACTGCCCTCACTGCTGCAATGAACATTGAGGTGAGCCGCGACGGAAATGTCATCAAGACATTCGAGTCTGTACAGCCAGGCGATGCATGCTCTTTCGTTGATGAAGCTGTTCCTTACGCTGGTGCTCACGAATACAGCATCAAGGCTAAGGTGGGCGATAGCGATGGCGACATATACGTCATGAAGGTTTATGTTGGTCTTGACGAGCCTTCTGCACTTCAGGGTGTTCGCGTAATCGACAGAAACAACACAGTGGATATCTGCTTTGATCCAATATCAAAGACTGGTAAGCATGGCGGTGTTGTCATTCCGGAAGAGACTACCGTTGACCTCTATAGCGTTTTTTTCAATGACTTGAGCGGCGGTGTATCACTTCAGGAGTTGATAGAAAGTAGCAACACAAGTCCGATTACTACTACCTACAAGACGAATGTTGGCGAACAGACCGTTGAGTACTGGGCTCTCATCCCATGGAACGAGGCTGGTAACGGTCCTACAGAGTGGGTGCCAATGTTCGTTGGTGCGCCTACTCCTATCCCATACTTCGAGACATTCAAGGGCCACAAGTTCAACAATTTCTGGACATACGACATCAGCAGTGCCAGCGTTGTGCTCAACTATGGCTACCTCTCTTCTGACGACGATGGCTCAAGCATCGTCTTCAACTCTGTTTCTGACGACGAATATGGCTTCATCGAAAGCGGTAAGATCGACATCAAGGGTGCTGCAGAAGCAACAATCTCTCTCGATGTAAAGGGTGAACCAGGCAACACAGTAACTGTTCAGGCTATCGGTACAGACGGTAGGTATATTACTGTAGCTACGCTCCCTCTCACTGACGAATATGTCACTCACGCCATTAGCCTCAAGAACTTCAACAAGGGCAACTTCGTTCGCGTTCGCGTTCAGGCAAACTTCGCCAAGGCAGGCACTGTATTAATCGACAATATCTGCGTGCTCAACCAGCTTGACAAGAACCTCGCTGTTACAGAAATCGCTATTGAAGACAAGCCTAAGATCGGTTCTGAGAGTGAAGTTCTCGTCACTGTTACTAACTACGGTAAGCAAACTGTCGAGGATTACACAATCAATCTCTACGCTAACGGCGAGAAGGTTGCTGAGCAGAAGGGCTCTATGGAACTTGAGCCTATGAAGAACGTTACTGAGATCCTCTCTTTCATTCCTTCAATCTTCTGTACTGGTACTCTTGAGCTCAAGGGTGAAGTTGTATTTGCTGGAGACATGGATGCCAACGACAACAGCAAGGCTCTCACTGTAGAAATCGGCGTGAGCGCTGAAGATACGCCAGAAGGCTTCGCAGTGAACTTTGAGGATGGCAAGGCTCTCCTCTCATGGGACAAGGCTACAGACACTCCTAAGGTTGTAACCGAAGACTTCGAAAGCTACACTCCATGGATTGTTGAGCCAAACGAGCCTTACTCTACTTCTACTCTCGGTCCTTGGACACTCGTAAACAATGACCTCTCATACGCAGGTTACCTCTGGGAGAACTACGAACTTCCATGCGAATTCCAGACCTTCGCTTACGTCGTAACAAACATGGACGACGTTTTCGGCGAGGAAGGAAACATTTACCCAGGCCACTCAGGAAAGCAGTATCTCTCTACATTCTACGGTTATGACATCGAATCGCTTGACATAGAGACCATGGATATGGACTTCGCAGAGCAAGACGACTGGATCATCTCGCCAGAACTCTCTGGCCGTGAGCAGGAAATCTCATTCTGGTATCAGGCTCCTTCTCCAGAGATGATGCTAAGCGAGTACTTCTACATCCAGACTTCAACTACCGACAACAAGCTCGAGAGCTTCACTCCTCTCACAGACGATCTCTTTGAGGTTAAGACATCTGCAGAATATGATGACTGGAAAGAATTCAAGATCACTCTTCCTGCCGGCACAAAGTACTTCGCTATCGACCGCAACGATGGTGCTGACGATGGTATGTGGTTCATGCTTGATGACATCACTTACGAGAAGGTTAAGAAACTCCCTGTTTCTTACAACATCTATCTTGACCACCAGCTCGTAGCCACTATCCCTGGCGATGCAGAAAACTATAGCTTGGAGTGCGACATCAACCAGCTCCACGAGTACAGCATCACAGCTGTTTACGATAACGGCGTTGAGTCTGAACCGGCATCTATCACTGACAACGCTACAGGCATCAGCAGCGTAACAGCAGATGGCAAGAAGAACTCTATCTTCTTCAACATCGCAGGCCAGCGTGTCAACAAGAACGCTAAGGGCTTTGTAATTAAGAGTGGAAAGAAAGTTATCAGAAAATAAACACTAGGGGCATTGCCCCTGAAGGATGTTCTGAAAACAAATTCTCAAGAACTCTATCATGATGACATAATCTAGTAAAAAGCAAGGAGGCTTCGCATGTGCAAAGCCTCCTTGTTCTTAATTTTGATTTAGTGTTTCTTACTTGTTGAGACCCTTGTTGTTCACTGTAGCATTGAGTACGCGGAGGTACTTTGCATACTGCTCCTTGTCGAGAACGATGCGCATATACATGCAGTTCTTCTTCAACGCGAGCTTGACAATCATGGCCTTCTCATCGCCTTCGGCATTTACTGCTTCCTGAAGGTCATTGCAGAACGAAGTGTGAACATCGATGACATCAAGAGTCTGCTGCTCGTTGAGTTCAAGATACTTCGCGAGAGTGTTGATGTTTCTGTTTACTGCGTAAACATCAGCGTTGTTACTACCTTCGTTTTCTGCATTCACTGTCATAGTCATGCTGAGCACGGCTACAACCATTAAAAACAATCTTTTCATAACTAATAATTTTTTAGCCCGAGAGTCCTGAAATTCTCTTCGGGGCGGTTAATGAACTTTGTGGTCTCTCACGAGACATCGCCGTCCGAAATCCAGTTTATTAAATGTGTTTATTGAAGATAAAATTATAGGGTATGTCGCTTGAAAAGCGGTGCCCGTCTCTGATTTTCTGGGTGCAAAATAGCTTTGCGGTTCGTGTTCAGAAAATAGGGAACGTCGCTTAAAAGCGGTGCCCGTCTCTGATTTTCTGAGTGCAAAGGTATGGTCTTAAGCGAATTTGACAAAGAAAAATGGCCACTGTGTGCGTTAACAGCGCTCTTTTTTGACAATTATCAAACGGTTTATGCCTTATTGTGAAAAAGTTTTCGTAACTTTGCCGCGATTTATATACAAATCGAAAAATCATCAAATCGTCTAATCATAAAATGTCAAAAGATATGTACAAAAGAATACTTCTCAAGCTCTCTGGCGAAAGTCTTATGGGCAAGCAGAACTACGGAATTGACACAGAACGTCTGAATGACTATGCTCGTCAGATAAAGGAAGTGCACGACATGGGTGTGCAGATAGGTATCGTAATCGGTGGCGGCAACATCTTCCGCGGACTCACTGGTGCCGGCAAGGGCTTCGACCGCGTGAAGGGCGACCAGATGGGCATGTGTGCTACTGTTATCAACTCGCTCGCTCTCTCTTCTGCCCTTGACTCTGTAGGCGTGAAGAACAAGGTGCTCACTGCCATCCGCATGGAACCTATCGGCGAATTCTACACAAAATGGAAGGCTATCGAGGCTATGGAAGAGGGCAAGGTCTGCATCTTCTCTGCCGGAACAGGTTCGCCTTACTTCACTACGGACACTGGCTCATCACTCCGCGGCATCGAGATCGAGGCTGACGTAATGCTTAAAGGTACACGCGTGGACGGCATCTACACAGCTGACCCAGAGAAGGACCCTACAGCAACAAAGTTCGAGGACATCACTTATCAGGATGTCATCGCAAAGAACCTCAAGGTCATGGACGTCACTGCAACAGCCATGTGTATGCAGAACAACCTGCCTATCTATGTGTTCAACATGGACATCGTGGGCAACCTCAAGAAGGTGATGGACGGAGAGGCTATCGGTACGCTGGTGCATAACTAGGGTATGGTTTATTCTTATCAAGAATTTAAGAATTTATGATTTTCTTTACTAGTACTTTCTTAAATTCTTGATAACAAAGAATATTCATGACAGGCTCAACCAATCCAAATATCATCGGTCAGCAGGAAATCATTGACCATCTTCTTCTCCTTGACAGGGAGGAGAGGATTCCTCATGCCATGCTCTTCGTAGGCGAGCAGGGTGTGGGCAAGATGGCTGTTGCCATTGAGTTTGCCAAGCATATTCTCAAGAAGCATGACCCGAACGGCAATGCAGAAGCGATGATAGAACGCGGTTCACATCCAGACCTCATCTATTCCTACCCAGTGGTTCGCCCTGCTGGCTCAGACCGACCTGCTGAAAGCGATGACTATAAGACTGAATGGCTTGAACTTCTGCAAGAGAGCTACTACTTCAGTCACGACGCTTGGCTGCGCAAACACTCTAGCGACAACAAGATGGCCGTCATCTCCGTTGGAGAAAGCAATGCCATAATACGCAAGCTCTCACTGAAATCTAGCCAGGGAGGATATAAGGTTTGCATCATCTGGCAGGCCGAGAAGATGAACCAGGAATGTGCCAACAAGCTCTTGAAGATAATTGAGGAACCGCCATCACAGACCATCTTCATTCTCACGACAGAGCATCCCGAACTGATTCTTGAAACGATACGTTCCCGTACGCAAATAATCAAGTTCAGGCCTATTGAGGAGGAAAAACTCACTGAAGCACTGGTACACAAGCGATCGCTAAGCGAAGACATTGCCCACAAGGTGGCAAGGGCTTCCAACGGCAGTTGGCTTCAGGCTCTGAACATCATCAACAGCGAAGGCGAACATCAGGAGTTTCTCTCCATTTTCCAGATCCTAATGAGACTGGGCTATAAGAAAAACGTGCTTGAACTCAAGCAATGGGCTTCGGGCATAGCCTCTTGGAGCAGGGAAAAGCAGAAGCGATTCCTGGAATACCTGCTGATGATAACACGCGAGAACTTCATGTTCAACTTCCACGCCCCATCCCTCTGCTACATGACTCCGGAGGAAGAGAAGTTTGCAAAGAATTTCTCACCGTTCATAAACGAACTTAACATCATAGAATTCAACAATACATACAATACCGCTATCAGAGACATAACACGCAATGCAAACGGAAACATCGTGTTTTATGACCTTGCTCTGAAAGTGATAATTCTTCTAAGAAGAAACTCATAATGGACAATAACTTGAAATACAAAGTAGGCGATGGCAATGAACTTCCTCTCTGCCGACGCGGAGTAGGACGCTCTGACCACCAGCTCAACACATTCGACTATCTCGCGGACATCCCTGGCAACAATCAGCTTACTGACCTCGTTGAGGTGCAATTCAAGAATACTCGCAAGGGATACTACCACAACATAAACAATCTCGACCTGAAGAAGGGCGACATCGTTGCCGTGGAAGCATCGCCAGGCCACGACATCGGCGTAGTAACCCTAACAGGAAAGCTTGTTGAACTACAGGTTGCAAAGGTTCACTTCAAGTCGCCTGACGACATAAAGCGCGTCTATCGCTTCGCTACTAAGGGCGACCTTGACAAATGGGAAGAGGCAAAGAGTCGCGAACATGGCACAATGATCCAGAGCCGACAGATAGCCAAAGACCTTCTGCTGAAGATGAAGATTGGCGACGTGGAATACCAGGGCGACGGAAACAAGGCAATATTCTACTACATTGCCGACGAGCGCGTGGACTTCCGACAGCTCATCAAGGTCCTTGCCGACACTTTCCACGTACGCATCGAGATGAAGCAGATTGGTGCGCGCCAAGAGGCAGGACGTATTGGTGGTACTGGTCCTTGCGGTCGTGAACTCTGTTGCGCTACATGGATGAAGAGTTTCTCTTCAGTAAGCACTGTAGCGGCACGTTTCCAAGACCTCTCAATGAATCCGCAGAAACTTGCCGGCATGTGTGCAAAGCTGAAATGTTGCCTCAACTACGAGGTTGACAACTACATGGAAGCAGGCAAGAAGATGCCTCCAAAGGATGCTGTGCTGCAAACCATGGATGGCGATTTCTATCTCTTCAAGCAAGACATTCTCGCAGGTATCGTAACTTACAGTTCCGACAAGCGCATGGCAGCAAACCTTCAAACCATAACTGCCGCCCGAGCCCTTGAGATCATTAACATGAACAAGCATGGCGAAAAGCCTGGCGACCTCCTTGAAGATGGCAAGCGCGTGAAGGAAAAGAGACCAGACGACATCTTTGCAGGCGACGTTACGCGCTTCGACAAGCCTAAGAAAAAGAAGAACAAGGGCAAAAAGACTGAAAAGCCAGAAAAAGCAGAAAAGCTCGATATGGCAGAAAAAGCCGATAAAGCAGAAAAGCTCGACAAGCTTGATAAACCAGAAAAGGCAGACAACAAGCCTGAAGAGAAACCGCATCACGAACACAAACACAAGAAGAAGCCACATCACAACAAGCCTCAAGAACAGCAGAATGACTAAACATATTCTATATGCAATATGTCTGCTATTCATGGTTTGCAGTTGCTCTTTGGACGTGAAGTATGACAAGTATGTTCCCGTATCATCAGATGGTTGGAACATAGAAGACACACTAAAGTTCAGCACAGACACTCTCAGACAGGACGGGCGTTACGGTTTCACTCTTGGCGTCCGAACCCGTCGCGCCTTCCCTTACCGTGACCTTGTCTTGATAGTAGAACGCAACGTCTATCGCGATTCAATACTCGTACTTCACAAACGCGAGAAGGTGACTTGCCCTATCGTGACGGAAGAAGGTAGCTTTACCGGTGATGGTACAGCCACAAAGACTCACGAAACAGGACTGAAGGACTTTGTTATGCAAACGGGAGACTCTGTTGCTGTAAGCATTTACCACCAAATGACTCGCCAGAATCTGCCAGGCATCGTGGATGTTGGTATAAAAATAGAAAAGAAATAATCTTCCAACTTATATGAGAAATCCAAAATCAGCACTGCAAGAAGCCATCATAAGCCATGCACTTGAGATGTTCAAGACGCAAGGCATAAAAGCCGTGCGCATGGATGATGTTGCAAAAAGCCTGAAGATGTCCAAACGTACTCTCTATGAGCAGTTTACCGACAAGGAGGAATTGCTCCTTGAATGCGTGAAACTTAGTAGCGAAAGAAACCGTGAAATCTACATCGAATACATGGCTAAGGCAGAAGGTCTCATGGACATTCTCTGCTTCTTCATCAGACATGAGCTTGAAGGTTTCTCACGCTACAACCCAAGTTTCTTTGTCGATGTGTTGAAATATCAGCCTGTCATGGAGTATATAGAGCAGAGGCATGAGGCTGACTACACCTACCGCGAGGCATTCTTGCGCAAAGGAATAGAAGAAGGGCTCATCGTTGGCAATATCAATTTCACACTACTGACAAGGACAAACAAGGCAGCTATTGATAATCTCATACAAGAGAAAGTGTATGAACAATACCCTCTTCAAGAGATCTTCCGCACTTTCATACTTGTCTTTCTCCGTGGTATTCTTACTGAGAAAGGTCAGAGAGAATTGGAGAAATACATGGGAAATGACTTATGATTTGCCCTGAATAGTCCAAAACCGACAGACAAAAAAACAATCCACTTTGTTACTTCTAACAGAGTGGATTGCTTTTTATATTTACTTATGATTTACTTAAGATTTTTGAGAAGGCTTGTGATAGAAACCTTATCCTCAATGAGCTTGCAGAGGTCAGCAATAGCAACACGCTGCTGCTCCATTGTGTCACGGTCACGGAGAGTTACGCAACCATCCTCAAGAGTGTCGAAGTCAACAGTAACACAATAAGGAGTACCTACAGCATCTTGCTTGCGGTAACGCTTACCGATAGAGCCCTTCTCATCGTAAGAAACATTGAAGTGGAACTTGAGTTCGTCCATGATCTCGCGTGCCTTTTCAGGAAGACCGTTCTTCTTTACGAGAGGCATAACGCAGAGCTTTGTTGGAGCGAGAGCTGCTGGGAGATGGAGAACAACACGAGTCTCACCGTTCTCAAGCTTCTCTTCCTCGTAAGAATGGCATATAACAGAGAGGAACATACGGTCAACACCGATGGAAGTCTCGATAACATAAGGCACATAGCTCTCGTTTGTCTCTGGGTCGAAGTACTTGATAGACTTGCCAGAATACTTCTCGTGCTGAGAGAGGTCGAAGTTTGTACGAGAGTGAATACCCTCAACCTCCTTGAAACCGAATGGCATCTTGAACTCTACGTCAGTAGCTGCGTTAGCGTAGTGAGCAAGCTTGTCGTGGTCGTGGAAACGATAGTTCTCAGCGCCGAAGCCGAGGTTCTGGTGCCATGCCATACGAGTTTCCTTCCACTTTGCAAACCAGTCGAGCTCAGTGCCTGGCTTTACGAAGAACTGCATCTCCATCTGCTCGAACTCACGCATACGGAAGATGAACTGACGAGCAACGATTTCGTTACGGAAAGCCTTACCAATCTGAGCGATACCGAATGGAATCTTCATGTTACCAGTCTTCTGAACGTTGAGGTAGTTCACGAAGATACCCTGTGCAGTCTCTGGACGGAGGTAAATCTTCATAGCGGCATCAGCAGAAGCACCCATTTCTGTTGAGAACATGAGGTTGAACTGGCGAACGTCTGTCCAGTTGCGAGTGCCTGAGATAGGGCAAACGATTTCCTCATCAAGGATGATCTGCTTGAGTTCCTCGAGATTGTTATCGTTAAGAGCCTTTGCGAAACGCTCGTGGAGAGCATCGCGCTTAGCCTGGTTGTCAAGAACACGCTGGTTGGTAGCACGGAACTGAGCCTCGTCGAAAGCCTCGCCGAAACGCTTTGCAGCCTTGTCAACTTCTTTCTGAATCTTATCGTCGTACTTAGCGAGCTGATCCTCGATGAGCACGTCAGCACGATAGCGCTTCTTTGAGTCGCGGTTGTCAATGAGAGGGTCATTGAATGCGTCAACGTGACCAGAAGCCTTCCAGATTGTTGGATGCATGAAGATACAAGAATCGATACCTACGATATTGTCGTGAAGGAGCACCATGCTCTTCCACCAGTAGTCCTTGATGTTGTTCTTCATCATCACACCGTTCTGACCGTAGTCGTAAACAGCGCCAAGTCCGTCGTAGATTTCTGAACTTGGGAAAACGAAGCCATACTCCTTACAGTGAGCTATGACCTTCTTGAAAATGTCGTCTTGCTGAGCCATATTATTATTTTTTTAATTTTTACACAAATACGCGGCAAAGTTACAAACAAATGAAGAGAAAGAGAAATTCAAAGTTACACATTATAATATAAAAGGTATTTTTTCGGCAAAAAACTGATTTACATTTCTTTGTTTCCCCTTTTTTTTATAATTTTAAGCCCGAATATGACTAATAACTCAAGTTTCGCATGTAAAATTTAGATTTTTATAAAGATTTTAGTTCGGATTTCGAGGAGCTTGCGACGATCCCCTAAAAAGCCTTCTTGAAGCGAGGCATTCGAGCGCATTTTTCAGTCGAGATTTTTCGTTAGAGATTTTAAAATCTTAAACTATAATCCTAACAAAATACGCTCCAGTACGTCGCTCTTAGGGACGATTTTATATTGGATCGCCTAACGGCTCGAAATCTAAACTAAAATCCTAATAAACATCTTAAAATCAATAACATGTGAACTTGCGAAAGTTGAACTAATAATAACCCAACAAAATGAAACGACTAATCCTAACATTCTCTCTCTTAGTGGCTTTCATCGCTGCTCACGCAGAGCTCGTTGACATGAAAAAAGCTGGGGCCGACGCAACTGGCAAGAAGCTCAACACGGCTCTCATAGACAAGACAATCAAAAGGCTTGCACAAGGTGGCGGCGGCACACTCTTCTTCCCTGCCGGAACTTACCTCACGGGACCTATAACCTTGCAGAGCAACATCACTCTCGACCTTGAGGCTGGCGCTACCCTACTCTTCTCCGACGATCCTGAGCAGTACATTCCGATGGTTGACATCCGCTACGAAGGCGTTATGCTGAAGAGTTTCCATCCGCTCATCTACGCCGTTAACTGCGAGAACATCACCATCAAGGGTGAAGGCACTCTCGACGGTCAGGGAAAGTATTGGTGGAACACATGTCACGAGACAGCAGCAGAGATGCGAAAGACAGGCAAGTATATCAACAAGTATCAGCAGATGTTTGAGGATGTGAACGACATGGATAATCTTCGTGCCACAACAAACGAGGACTGGTCTTTCAACCTCAAGTACAACTTCCTCCGTCCTCCTTTCATCCAGCCAATGCACTGCAAGAACGTGAAGATTCAGGGCGTTCACATCCAGAACTCTCCTTTCTGGACGGTCAATCCGCAGTTCTGTGACAACGTACTTGTTGACGGAATCACAATAAACAATGTTCCTTCGCCTAACACGGACGGCATCAACCCTGAATCTTGCTCGAATGTACACATAGCTAATTCGCACATCTCCGTTGGCGACGACTGCATCACAATCAAATCCGGCCGTGACTTGAACGGTCGTCAGGCTGGTCGCCCTTGCGAGAATATCACTATCACAAACTGCACAATGCTTGCCGGTCACGGTGGTGTTGTAATTGGTTCGGAAATGTCTGGTGGCGTGAAGAAGGTTACAATATCCAACTGTGTGTTTGATGGTACAGACCGTGGCATTCGCATCAAGTCAACTCGTGGTCGTGGTGGCGTTGTTGAGGATATACGCGTGTCGAATATCGTCATGAACAACATACAGCGTGAGGCATTCGTCTTCAACCTTAAGTACAGCAAGATGCCGGAAGAACCAAAGAGCGATCGCACTCCTGAGTTCAAGAACATCTTCATCAACGGCTGTACGGTGAATGGCGTGAAGACTCCTGTGAAGATTGTCGGCCTTGAAGAAGCGCCTATCACAGGCATCTCCATCCGCGACGTTCAGGTTCGCAACGCTACCGACGAGAACATAATCGAGAACTGCCACGACATCCGCATCTCAGACTTCGTCATCAACGGCAAGGAGTTTACGCTTGATTAACACTTTTGTTGTCCAATAAAGCAAAAACCACCGCCGCAGGTGCTTGTGGAATAATCACTTGCATCTGCGGCGGGTGGTATTTAGGGTCCCTTCTTACTTAAGCAAACTGTAGAATTATGCTCGGCTCTATATTGAACACAGAATGGAGTTTCTTGGCAAGAGGCATCGTGATCTTTCTCTTGCCACACATAATCTGGCTCAACACAGATTCATTCACACCCAACATCTTAGCGCCTTCCTTCTGCTTCATGTTATGTGCGTAAAGATAGTTTTCTATGCAGACAAGCAGTGGATTCTTTTCTCTAAGAGGGAGTATGTTGAGATATTCATCCTCATAGTCAGCCATAAGATGCCCAATACTGCTTATCTCACGCGTATATTCATTATCCATGTCGGGTTCCAGAAGCCCTTTTGACGTAGCTTCAGAAATCAATATCTCTACCCTGCTCTTAAGTGCGTCATATTCTGCACGTGTAGTAATCTTCTTGTCCATAATCTTTTGTATTAAATTATTGAAGCTCTTCATTATTGTATAGTTACTGCTTTCACTGTGCAAAAGTATGTATTTCTTTGCAATTCTGCAAATTTATTTGCAAAATTATAAACAGCCTAATATTTTTCTAAATATGGGATGTTTGTGTACTTAATTTCCCCCTCCACCAAGAACAGAAAAACGGTTCTCCTTACGCAGTATTCTCCCCCAAAACAAAACTACCGCCGCAGATACTTGTGAGAAGATCACTTGCATCTGCGGCGGTTGGTGTTTGGGATAAATCGGTGGTTATCACTCGTCTTATTCAAACCTACTCCAACGGCAATTCTGCAATAGGGCGTATGGAGAATCCTCCGCCTGTTCCGTATCCTTTCGTACAGGTTATACTGCCAGATGACAAAGCTACATAATAAGCTTCATTTCTTCCACTACCACTACTTGGTTCCACATGACCTGTGGTCCAATAAAGTCCCCAGTTCGGTGTGGACCGAAAATCTTGGCATAACCTTGCAGCACATGGGAGAAATAACTTGCTTCCCGTTTCTGTATTCTCAAGTTCCAATCCGAATACTCCATATTCGTCTGTGTCTCTTTTATATGTATACTTGATAGTAGTAACGAAATCATTGGCCTCAAATGTCTGTGTACAATTATAATTAGAGAGTTTTGTTTCAAATATCTTACTACATAAAGCGAGATTCATCATCATCCATTTTCCTCCCCAATTATATGTAGCAGCGTCACCAATTTGTTTTCCATTATAATATAGATTATCTTTTGCCTGAAAATCGGGAACATTCCTTTGTGTATCCATAAGCCAGTTCCAAAAGGTTCCCGTGTAATATGGGTTTCCTTTCCACAAAAATGTTTCCACATCATAATTTTTTCCGTCAGGAACTATTTGAGTACAATTCTCCATAGAAAGAGTTATTTCCTCTATTTGATTGACACCTTCTACTTTCCAACCACATAGTTCTCCCCATCTAAAATAGTAGCCTAAATCATTTGGAGAATCTGCTCCTATGTTACATGTGGCAAACACTATACGACGATCATCAGAAGAACCAGGTATAATGTTTTTATCATACATAGACTTTCTAATTCCAAGATCAATATATTCATGACCATTGATATAGCCTCTGTACGATTTCTGTATTTGTATATCTTTTATGTCATTAACAAGATATTCATGATTATTACCATCTATATTCTTAATGACCATGTAGTCCTGTGATGTTCCCTTTGAGATAAAGGATGCTTTCCGAAAGTTTTCAACTGGATGCTCGTTCTTTGTCCCGTCTACAGTTTCTATAACAAACACATGTTGTGCCTGCATACCTATAGTTATTATAGACATAAATAGGTATAATAGTATTCTTTTCATTACTTTCTGATTTTAATTGATTTCTTGTTTGTTTTAATTACGTATAGACCCTGAGTGAGATTACTGATGTTCATACGGATATCTCCGTTAGTCGCATATTGCTCGAGAAGTTTCATACCATCAGCAGAATAGATTTCTGCTTTCTCTGCACCACTGATACGAACCGTATTGTCATTGTACTTGAAGACGAATGAAGATGCAGTGTTGACAGATATACCATCAGCAACATTCTCTTCAAAATAGAATCGTGCGAAATCGTCAAGTGGACAATCTGTTTGTACCGTTATGCTCGAAACAACTACCGTACTATTAAAGAATGTTATTTCTGGTCTATCCGATAGTATATATTTCTCAGAAGAACCATCTTTCTTTTCAAGGATAAGGCTATATATGTTAGAAGGGGTCGTTAATTCGTATATTTTCACCTTAAGTGTATCAAGGATATTTTTCTCATCTTGTAGTCTCATCTGAACATTCTCAGGAAGATTCATATAGTCACGCAATGCATTTTCTACAGCTTCAAAGTCAGAAATTGAGACTGTGGTTGGTGTCATAGAAAGGATCCCTGAGTGCGTTTCTTTGAAACCCAATGCTACGATTTCCACCTTAAGCGCATCAAGTAGGGCTTTTTCTTCCAATAACTTCATTTGTGCATCTTCTGGAAGATTCGCATAGTCGCTCAACGCATTTTCAACAGCATCAAGATCAGAGATGGTAATGGTAGCCGTTGTCTTGGAAAGAATATCTGAGTGCGTTTTCTTGAAGTGTAGTGCATGATTATACTTGTACTGCACTTTGTCGCTAACAAGTATCCTGCCATTTGATAAAGTAACCACACACCATACAGTCGCGTCACCCTCAATAAGCATTTCATCAAGTGTAGATGTATTGGCACCTGTGATTTCAGAGTCAACAACATTAGTGAAGCCAGAAGGTCTTGTTAGTTTTATATTAGATACAGTTGCACAGTCTGCCCCTGAATTCGTTCCAGAGTCTTTTGTGTACTTATATTCTATTGTCACTTTAGAGGCTGTTGTGAATTCTTTTGTGTAAGTACCATTATCCGTACCACTCTTTTTCAAAACTTGAGTTCCGTTAATGGTGCAATAGAAGTAATCATATCCTGCTTCGCTAGACACGTTCCAATCAAAACTTAGCACATCACCAGCTTCAACATCTATTGTCGCAGTCATAGTAGATGATGAAGAACTTTTATTATAGTTTCCTGAAGTCCATACTCCGTTAGATTCAGTCCAAGGGTATGAACCGGAAGATGAAGGAACAATATCTTTGGAATCCGTTTTCGTCTCAATTCTTTGATACCATTTATATGTTGCTCCTTCCTCTGGCGTGTCAAGTTCTACAGACAAGTTCTTTAGAGTTGGCTGAGTTTTTATGAAGTTTACATATTCCAAAACAAACTCGTTGGATTTGAGCTGTTTGCCAGTTGATAATGTCACTATACAGTATATTTTATCTCCTGTGTTTACTGCGCCACTGTTAAGGGCATTAGATGTTTCGCCACTAATCTCTTGTATGGTTTGTACGATTTGGTCATTTGAACTTGTTATTAAAACATTACTTATCTCTGCGTTATCATTAGCCTCATCAATAATATTGTCTTTTATGTAAATAAAACTCAATTTGCCACTAACAGCCTTTTCAAACTTTTTCTTAAAACAGCCTTGATGTTCACCGCTTGAGACAAATAGCAATTCATCGTCAAGATAACATTGCAGTTGATCAAATGTTTCTTCACTGCTAACAACCCAATCAAAAGAAAGTTCGTCATCAACATTGAAAGTATGCTCTATTTCCAACTTTGCTGCTGAATTTGGATCATGTTTGTTAGATATCCATTTCTCTCCGTCAGTCTCCCAACCATCATTTGTGGATAGAAGAGAGGTAATATCAACTATTTTGCCAGTTTTCTCCACATACTTATACCACTGATATTTCGCCAATTCATCATTATGAGCAAGTTTAACCATTGGCATCTCTGAAGAAGGCTGAACTTCTATATAATTGTCTTCTGCAGTTTCAATAATATTACTAAAATTTCTCCATCCATCTGCTGACTTGTAAGCTTCACCTGAACCTTCTGGAACATGAAGAATGCAAGAATAAACACTTGTTCCTCCAAAAGACTCTGTTGAAGCTTTAGGAGGAATAGTTGAGTAAACATATAAGTGTTTAAGTTTACTTCCTTGAATGGCATTCTTTCCTAATTCTGTCAAGCAACTTGGTAGATGCAGTTCTTCTATGGCAGAATTCAAATACGCTTTTGACAAATCAGAACAATAGTAATTGTATATAATATTGATTACTTTTCCGTTGCTATTATATTCTTTCTGTATATCAGTAGCAGTGTAAGGAGCAGTGTAATAATTATAACTATAATATGGTGCCTTTCTAACCACGTCAACATCATCCAAATGTGTAACAATACGTTCTCCCAAAGAATAGTAAGCCTGCTTGCTTAACGCAAAGACCGCATCTTTGAGGTTTAACTTGGTTAAAGTAGAGGTATTTATTTTCTTTATGGTTTCTCCTGTCAAATCACCTCTTACAGTCATTTGTGTGAATGAAGACTCGTCAGGTTTAGGGAGAGTAAACACGAATTCTGGTATAGGTTTCTCTTCTTTGAACAAGAAATCCTTCCACACGGAGGCCTGATCGTATGCAGACGTAGTTCCGTTTGGAATGTATATAGTAGCGTCAAATTTGTTTATGGCTGCCAACTCTGAACTATTACTAAAGGTTGGAGGCGTCTGAGTCTTCAGTCCAATAGCGTAAAGGTTTTTGCAATCGCTCAATGCTCCTTTTTCTATGTTAGAAAGATTCTCACCCATAAGAATCCAATTAAAAGAATAACATTCAGCAAAAGTTCCTTCTGGTAGAGTTTGTAAGCCACCTAAATCAGCTCTATGCAATGAAGAGCAACCTCTAAATGAATTTCTACCAATAGACTCAATATCGTTGCCTAACTCTACATTCTTAAGACCAGTACAATTAATAAAACAATCATTGCCTAATGATTTCACTCCTCTTAAACTAATCTTGCTCAGCAAATTACATCCAGAAAAGGCGTTTTCGCCAATAATCACATTGTTAGAGTTAATCTCAAGCTGAGAAATTGCTGAGCCTTCAAAACAGTGATCTTCAATAACTGTTATTGAATTAGGAACATGTAGAACTGATGCATTTTTTTGGTTCTCAAACATATAATTACATAATGTTGTGACTTTGGGACCAAAGGTGACATTTTCTAAAGAGTTATGAGAGAAAAGTGAATAATCTTCCATAATTATTTTTAAAGAAAAGACACCCTCAACAGGAGATGTATCCACATAGTTACACCAACCTCCTGGCGTAAGATAACTAAAGCTATACGGAGCATACAGAATATTGCGTCCGATGTACACTGATTGTAGAGGAACATTATCAAATGGTCCTTTTCCCGTTGTCTCTTTATTCCAGCTCAGAACAATGGTGCTACTCCAGGTTTGTATTATATCTTCGTAAGAGATTTCAAGTTTTAATGGAGTATCTCCATCTTCTATATCTATTGCATTGAGGCTTGATTTTTTAAATGCATTAGACTCAACTATATTGACATTTCTCGGAATAGATATATGTTTAAGCAAATAACAAGATTGAAACTGAGATTTGCTTATCTTAGTTACTAATGGACCTATCTCAACCGATTCTATAGGGGTATTGCTACATAGAGACGTGTTTTTAAATGTTTCAAGCCTTTTATTTTTTTCATAATACCATGAACCTGTTTCCATGTTCCTACCTATATATATCTTCCGCAAGGATTTAGCGTTACCCCCACAATCCAGTGTCGTTTTTCCATCTTCTATATAAATCGTTTTTACTAAATTTACAGATTCTTCACCAATACGACTAATTGTATTTGGTATATAAAGAGAATCTATCGGACAATTGTAGAAGGCTTTGTTAGATATTGTTTTAACTCCATTTGATAGGATTACATCAGTTAAACTGCTGCATCCTTCAAACGCCGATACAGGAATATCTATCGGAGCTAGAACTATTAATTCTTTTAGCGTGTTACAACTTAGGAAGGATTCTTCCTTTAGACCAATTACAGACAAACTAATACCTCTTGTATTAACATTTAACGGGATCGTCACAGAGGTAGGATTACCTTTATAACCTACTAATTCGCAAGTATTCTCACTAGCAGAAACTAGATTGTAATACAGCCCATCAACCTCAAAGTCGTAGGCATAAGACGCCATGTTGCAAAATGATAGCAACATCAGCAATAAATGTTGTTTTAGTTTTACCATATTTTTTTGTTAATTAGTGAAAGCATAAAAAAGATGAAGCGGCAGTCATTCTTTATTTTGTTAAGAATGGTGGATATGATTTGGAAAACCTTTAAATATAGAATGGCTTCCATGCTCAAAACCGCCGACTTCTTATTTGATCTAACTACTAATGCCATAGGCATTCGACAATCCATACGGATTAGTCCTTCCGTTTCTCACCGTAATAGTAGTTGTTGATTGTTATGTTTGGGCGCCCAATTATCATAACCAATAACACCACTACGATGAAGACAAAAATAATTGTTTTCATTACAAGAATGAGTTTAAATTATAATGACACTACACATTTTGTGTAGTCAGATCTATGTTCCCAGAATTTAATGTCTCTGGGCTAAGACTATTTGTCATAGTTATTGCTCCCAAAACTATGTGAAGCTCGCAAAGATTGGCTTTAATATTTCTGTTCTTCCGTCAACAACCTTTACGCTAGCTGATGCAATAAATAGACTTCTTGAAATATATCCACCTTCCACATGTTTACTGCATCTGCCAGTCGCAGAGAATGTTAATCCTTTATTCTCCACCAACTCCTGTCCTGGATGAATATTTACAACCTCAAAATTCACATCAAAGTAAGAGGATTCTTTTGGGGTAATAATGATTTCTTCGCTAGGAAGCATTCTCTTGATAATTTGTTCAAGTTCTTCTCGTGTGAACATATTAGTGATCCAGTGCTTTGCTACCACCCCAAACTCAGCGCATAAGTTCTATTGATTAGTACATATATTAAAAAGACGTGGGCAGCTGTACTACGCTTATCCCACTGTCAGGTCCTGGAAAAACCTATGTACCAAGATAAACAACCAGTAGTCCACGTCAGAAGGTATTATAGTCATACGTCAAAATGGAACGTATGGGTACAATACGCCTAATGTGGACGCTTAGTTGCGGTATCTTCCAGTACATTATCAAATTTTCCAGGTTTGACAGTAGAAGATAACGTTCGTAAACGTCCTTTTTCGATAAAGTGCGTCCAGTGACGCCTTGCGGCATCAGATGGACAGTTGAAGCCCAAATGGTCTAATGAACCATTCGGGTTCAAGTCCGCGCTCGGACTTATGGATATTTGGTTCCCAGAAGAATCTGGGGGTTATTATTCTAATTTACTCACTCGCTCCGACACCATGGTCTTTACTTTCTGTATCAGATTGAATGTTGGAACGAATTGTGTTCCGACTTATCAATGTACTTGTTGATCATGTTGATTCTGTTGACACTATCCAAACTCATGATATCTGTATTTTATCGCGTTCAACATTATCATAGAATGGCGATGCCTTTCGTTCTTGCCAGTCGCTGAATGTATATAGAAGCGGATTTACAGCGGCGGCATGATGCCATCCCATCAAGACGAAAGGATAACTGTAATCGTCCTCGTCGGAAGAGGTAATTGATGACTTGTCAACGAGTATCAGCAGGTCCCAATCGGATTCTGTTCCAAAGTCGCCTCTCGCTCTGGAACCATACAGCCATACCTGACTGCCAACAGGCAACACATCTTGTGCAACCTGCTTGAAATCGTTCATTATGTCTGTTGTGATTTGCATCTTAATACTTTTATCGGTTGCAAAGTTATGGAATTGTTTTCAACTATGCAAGGAAACATGCGAAAAAGTGCATGTGCAAGATGATTTTAGCCGAAATGTGTAATGGCAGAAGATATGGTTGGGGGCTATATACACCTCTGTAAAAATACTCACGGTATTCACGATTTGCCCTATATAAAGGGGTTCTCGTATCGTGAATAGGCGAGATGTGTATAAAAAGTGTTCACGATTTCCGATGTATTCACGATATTTTCCTACGAAACATTTTGGTGATTTCAGATTTTTTCGTAACTTTGCGCATAGTAAAAACACATTGAGAGTAAAACTATCAACAACATGACACAACAAAACAGAAAATTTGAACATGCCGACATCGAGTTTTCCCGTGACTACGAGGAAGTGTTCTCACAGGGGAACATCTACGAAGTGTGCAGGCACAACGTATTTCAACAAGGATTTTTCCTGAATGAATCTACGAGCGAGAGCGACAGGAAAGAGTTTCTCACACAGTTGGCTGCCAGCTGCTACGACGCAGGAATAGCTGAAGAGAACGCAATCACGTTTGCACAGAAAAGCTATTGGCGATGGAAGCGAGAGGTTGAGCTGACCGTCCACAACTATTACTCCGAGCAAAAGCAAACCTTTGCTGCATGCAGGAACATGGGCAAGGGGCAACGCAAGCAGTTTCTCATAGACGATTTCCTGGCAAGAAACTACGCGTTGCGCTTTAATGTGATGACTGGAGACACGGAATATTCTGACCTCCATAACTATCGTTTCGGCTTCTTGCCGCTCACCGACCGCATCCGCTATGACATGCGCACACGAATGGAACGAGAGAACATCACACTATGGGACAGCGACCTCAAGCAACGCCTCACCTCCTCTGCCATTCGCGACTTCTACCCTATGGAGGATTTCCTGTTCCGTCTTCCAAAATGGGACAAGCGTCCGCGCATAGAGAAACTTGCAAAGACCATTCCTACCGACAACGAGAACTGGCCACAGCTTTTCCACCGTTGGTTCATTTCCATGGTAAGTCATTGGCTACGACAGGATTACAGATATGCCAACAGTTTGATTCCGGTGCTTGTAGGTCCGCAGGGATGTGGCAAAAGCCAGTGGATCCGCTCTCTACTGCCAGTGGAACTGACGAAGTATTACCATGACGGTTTCGACTTCCGCAACTCTACTACCGCCCAAGAGATGATGAGGAGATACGCGCTTATAAACATCGACGAGTTTGATTCGCTCACCGCAAAGCAAGAGCCATATCTGAAGAATCTGATTCAGTTGACGGATGTGCACATAAACGGACAACCGGAAAGACGCTTCGGTTCGTTCATTGCCA
The DNA here is from genome assembly GCA_045616725.1 of Prevotella sp. Lineage (GTDB taxonomy): Bacteria > Bacteroidota > Bacteroidia > Bacteroidales > Bacteroidaceae > Prevotella. Next base: position 44,660 of record JAZLHI010000042.1, read on the forward strand.
CGAGCAACCATCGTGAGCTGCATCGCGACACCAGTGGCAGCCGCCGATACATCTTCGTTGACATCAAGGGCGACATCAATCTGAATCATCGCCTTTCCTTGCTACAGATTTATGCGGAAGCTGTTTATGAGATTCAGAATGACGAACGCACCTACCTCACAAAAGCAGAGGAGAAACTCATGCAGGAGACCAATGAGGAGTTCCGCGAACAGGATGTCACCGAGCAGCTTTTCCTCCAATACTACGAACCACTTCAGACACGAGAACCGGCAGAAGGAGGCGAATGGCTGATGGCAATAGAGATTTTCCAGAATCTCGAGCGCATCTCAAAAAAGGATTTTGGCATAAAGCGCGCCAATAAGTTCGGTGCTATTCTGCGCAAATATTGCGGAAAGGCTGGAAGCAAGCGTGGCGTAACCTCACAGCTTTACCACGTAAGATTGAAGGTTAAGCCATAGGTAAGTCATTCAAGTTTCTCTTGTCAAATTATAGATTTTTATGAAGATTTTTGTTTGGATTTCGAGGAGCTTGCGACGATCCCTTAAAAAGACCTCATAAAAGCGAGGTATTCGAGCGCATTTTCAGTTAAGATTTTAGTTAAGGATTATCGTGAGGATTAAAATCTTAAACTAAAATCCTTACCAAAATTCGCTCCAGTACGTCGCTCTCAAAGACGATTTTATTTTGGATCGCATCAAAGATGCTCGAAATCTCAACTAAAATCCAAATAAACATCTTGAACTCAATAGCATACGAGCTTGCGAAAGTTTAGTTAATCATATCTCATAGGTTTACGGGGCGTAACTGATAGGTTTACACAACGTAAACCTATCAGTTACGAGTCATAAGTCTAGGCTTTACGTACTCTATTCGTGGGAGTTACTAATCATTTTCGTATACGAAAGTGGAATGGTTTTGTATACGAAAGTGAATCGGTTTTGTATACGAAAACTGATCGTATTCGTAAGGAAAACGAACTGTATTCGTAAGGAAAGAATCCACAACCGTGGGAAATAAGTGGAACAACTGCCACGTTTATGCCCAGCTTTACTTATCGTGAATAGGCAAAAATCGTGAACACTTTTTATACACTTCTCGCCTATTCACGATGCGAGAATCCCTTTATATAGGGCAAATCGTGAATACCGTGAGTAATTTTACGCAGGTGCATATAGAGCAAAATGTAGGGCGAGAATTTCCGAGCAGCCACAACGACAAAACAAATCGTCGAAACGGCTCGGAAATCCTCGCCCTACTTTATCTTAACAATTGGAGAATCTACTTTTTCTTTCTTACTCCCATGACTACAGTTGCCACAAGGATCAGCAGGAGAATGGCGTAGCCGATGTATGCGATTGTTTCTGTTGTTTCAACGCTCTTTGGATAGAACATCAACTCTACCTTATGCTTGCCCTGTGGCATTACGATGGCACGGAGAATGTAGTTTACGCGACCTACAGGAACCTCATTGCCATCGACTGTGGCTGTCCATCCTGGATAATAGATCTCAGAGAACACAAGCACAGATTGCTTATCTGTCTCTACATCGTATGTAAGATGGTTTGGAGCGTAAGAGGTAATCTGCGCCTTGCCGTTTACGGAATCGTTTGCAGCACACTTCAAGTCTTCAGCAAACTTCTTGTCGGCAACGGCTGTAGTGTGGAGGTCGATCTTTCCGAGCTTTGAAATCTCTGCATTGGCATTATCCACAAACTCAACGTTGTTGACAAACCACGCATTGCCCATGGCGTATGGGTTCTTCAATGCGGTAGTGCCATTGCCTTGAAGCGGCAGGATCATGTAGCGCATGTTGAGCATGTTTAGGATAGGCATCACGCTGTCACCATTCACCTGCGACATATCGCCCTGAGCAGCTGCAATGGCAGACATTGACTTCTGCATTTCAGGCGAGATGTAGTGGCTTATCATTTCCTGATAGCGCTGGAGCTTCGCTGCATGATAACCGCCTATGCTTTTATGGTAATAAGATGTCTCGTTCTCATTGAATGTGTTTGAAGCATAGTTCAACACGCGATAGTTGCGACAGTCGGTAGTATCCTTGAGGATTTCCTTGTCAACGGCTGTCATAGGTTGTGCCTCCTCACGCTCAGATTTATCAACAAACATGTCGTCGTTGAGATAGCGCTTGTTCACTTGCCACATATCCACGAGACAAAGCACAATGAGCGCAGCAGTCATGTATTCCGTCTTGAGCCACTTCTTCACACCAGCAAACACAAGGGCAACTCCAATGAGGATGATAACCACCGAGCGCCAAGCATCAGCCGAGAACATAGCCTGACGCATCTCTGTGAGGTTGGCTATAATCAGGCCGCGGTATTCATCAGGAATCTGCTGAAGGCTAGACATTTCCGAAGAAGAGATCACGCCGCCAAGCATGCCTGGAGCAATGGCGAAGAGGAACGCTATGCCGGCTGTTATGCCTGTTGAGAGCCAAAGCCAACGATAGTTCTTGCCAAGACATGCAGGCTCCTCCACGCCCCTCTTCAGTGCAAGCATGGCAAGCAGAGGAATGGTAAATTCAGCTATGACAAGTATTGAAGCCACGGTACGGAACTTCGAGTACATTGGGAAATAGTCTATCATGAAGTCCGTAAGCGGCATGAAGTTCTTACCCCATGAGAGCAGGATGCTTATGATGGTTGCCACGAGGAGAGTCCACTTCAAAGGTCCCTTTACGACGATGAGTCCGAGCACGAAGAGCAGACAGACGAAAGCTCCCACGTAAACAGGGCCTGAAGTGCCAGGCTGTTCGCCCCAGTACTGACCAATCTGATTGTATATTTCCGCAAACTGCGGGTCAGCCTTCTTCATGGCAGTCTCATTCATGGAAAGAGGCATTGACGCTCCACCCTTGGCATTAGGCACGAGGAGAGTCCACGTTTCGCCAATGCCGTAGCTCCACTGCGTGATGTATTCACGATCAAGACCAGTTCGGGTAGTGGTTTCATCGGCACTCTTCTTGCCGCTCTGCACGAGTTCCGAACCGCCACGCATAGTCTCCTTCTGGTATTCCCATGTATGGTAGAGGTTGCTCACGTTGAGCATAAGCGCAATGCAGGCAGAGGCAACGCAAACGCCGAGAGCCTTGCCAATATGGGCATATTCCTTCTTCTTTGCCGCTTCGATTATGAAGGCAATGACCATAAGCACGATGGCAAACATATAATAATATGTCATCTGCACATGGTTTGCCTGAATCTCAAAGGCTCCGAAGATGGAAGACACGAGCAGCGCAAGGAGGTATTTCTTCCTGAAAGCCAGCACTATACCGGCTATCATCGGTGGCAGATATGCCAAAGCCCACACCTTCCAGATGTGACCAGCGGCAATGATGATGAAGAAATAGCTGGAGAACGCCCAAACTATAGCACCAAGGGCTGCCATCCACTCCTTGAAATCGAAGGCACGAAGAAGGATGTAAAAGCCTAAGAGATAGACGAATACATACCAAACATTCTCAGGCAGCCACAAGTGGTAAGCCTTTACAGCAGCGTTAAGTCCGCTCTGCGAAGCGTATGAAGGAGCCGTCTGATATGTTGGCATACCGCTGAACACGGCACCTGTCCAACGAGACTGCTCTCCTGTCTTGTCCTTATATTCGCTGATTTCCTGACCACCACCTCTTCCGGCAGAAGCATCATGACGGAAAAGAATCTTTCCATCCATAGTAGGACCAGCGAAATATGCAAACGAAATGACGGCGAAAAGCACCACCATAAGAGCGTCAAAAATATGATTCTTTATTATTTTCATTGTCTTCAGAGATTTAGAAATATCACAATATTGCGTGCGAAATTACGCTTTTTTCGTAAAATACACAAACATTTGCGCGAAAATCCTTACCTTTGCACAGCTTTTCCATTAATTGTAAATTGTAAATCAGTAAATTGCAAATAAAATTGTGAACTTCCTCGGTATAATCATAGCTGTCGTAACATTCCTCGTCATCGGACTCTTCCACCCTATCGTGATAAAGGCGGAATACTATTTCGGAGTGAAATGCTGGTGGGCTTTTGCATTGGCAGGAGTAGTGTTCCTTGCCCTATCTTTGTTCATTGAGAACATCATCGCTTCCTCCGTACTTGGCGTTATCGGCTGCAGTTCGTTCTGGAGCATACTCGAAATCTTTGAGCAGCGCGAGCGTGTAAGAAAGGGCTGGTTCCCGAAGAATCCGAAGAGAACCGACTATTGATCATAGAAAAAAGAGTCAAAACCATTCCCGCCCAACATGAAAGAAAGACTTCTTCGAGTGATAATCCTCTTTATAGGATTAATAATAGCACATTTTGGTGTTTCGCTATTTCTCTTGGCTAATCTTGGCTCCGATCCTTTCAATGTGATGATCCAGGGATTGAGCAGAAGCATCAGCGAAGTGGCGAGTTCTCCACTTATAACCCACGGCAACACACACATGGCTGTCAGCATACTGATAATCATCATTCTGCTATTTGTGGACCGCTCTTACATAAAGATAGGAACCATTATCTGCATGTTCTGCGGAGGTCCCATCATAGATGTATTCAACATGATACTCGCCACGATTATCACGGAAGAAAGCAGCATGATTGTTAGAGTTGTCTGCAATGTCATAGGCTGTATAATCCTTGCTTGCGGAATGTCGGTAGTCATAAAATCAGATGCAGGAACAGGACCAAACGATCTAGTAGGTGTAGTAATCAGCGACAAGACGAGAAAGAAGTTCTCAATCATCCGCATGGCAGTAGATGCTTGTTTCCTTGTATGCGGTTGGCTGATGGGTGGCATTGTTGGCATTGGAACAATGATATGCCTCTTCCTTGTGGGTCCCGTTGCTGGATTCTTCCTGCCAAAGAGTGAGAAACTCGTAAAACACATACTTCAGCAGAAATCATAAGAAACGACTATTTGTATTTCTCTCCTTCTAAAAAAAATACGTATTAATGCATAAAAAAACTCGGCGTATAGGTCATTTTGCAGGATGATTTTGAGTACTTATACCTCAATGGGTCAATTTGCAGGATAAGAAATCAGCTTCAAAATTTGGTCTGGTACGAAGAAATCAGTACCTTTGCCGATGCTGTCTGAAGCAT
>JAZLHI010000043.1:0-6275 GCA_045616725.1 Prevotella sp.
TATTCATTTGATTTTTGCAAAAACAAGTTTTCTTTTGCTGTACAATTTTCTCCGTCAACTAATCTATAATAAATGCTTTCAGATGGGTTATGCTTTGCAAAAACAAAAGATGTACTTTGTACAACTTCACCACTAATTTCATCAAATGCATGTGTACCTAAGTGCAACATACTGTCAATCTGATAGTGTGTAAGAAAGTCATTTCTAAAGCGTTCAAAAGAAGCGATAAACATCCAACTATGCATATTTATCATTGACATTTTACCATTATCTACGCAGTATTGAATACTTCGTTCCATGAACGTTGCCATTGTGTCATATTTAGTATTAGGATATTGCTTTTCTAAATACGATTTCAATGCTGGACTGAATCCCTTTCCAAGATAAGGAGGATTAGTCACCACCACATGATACATACGAGACAGGTATTCTGCTTGAGTTTTCAGAATCTGCTGGTTATAACCAAACAAACCTTCATCTACACGAATAGCAGCACATTCTTCTGGTGTTACCTTCAGCAACGAACCGATAGTGTCAATATTCTCAAACTGCCACATCAAAGACTTCTGCCCCCATGAGCCACTTGCGCCAATGGTATCATGGTCAATAGGTTGCAGAGCAATAACATTTGGCTCCACAACCTTACGGAGATAGCGGCTATGATAAGCGCGTCCCTTCATAGTCAACGCAAAGCTGGCAAGCTGATAGCAACGACGGTCTATGTCAAGTCCATAGATGTTGTTCTGAAGAATAAGAGCAGGAATCTCTCTTGGTTGGAATCCATCTTCTTCATACATCTTGCAGAAAAGGTCAAAAGCGTAGACAAGCACATGACCACTACCCATACAAGGGTCTATGAAACGAATGTCTTGTACAGAGTGAATATCCTCAGGAATAGTATCAGTCTGACCTTCAGGGGTAGCGATATAATATGGCATCTCATCAATCAATCGGCTCTCAGGATGCAAAGTCATCCAGATGCGACCAAGCGAGTTCTCCACCATATAGCGAACTACCCAATGAGGAGTAAAGAGCTGAGTGGCAGCTGCCTGTTCATCACTCTTCAAACCGCCTTTCTTAGACTTTTTCTTTTCTGCATCATCCTTACGGTCAGTAATATAGAATTGATACAACCATCCCATTATTTCTACATTCTGACAGTCTTCATCAGTCATACCATTGCGGATGTCAGTAACGAAACTCTGGTCAGAAAGTAAGTCTTCAGGTAAGAGCATTTCTGTATAGTCACAGATATGCTCAAAAAGGAAAGGCATACTATTGCCATATTGATTGCAAACAGCAACCAAGAGACAACGATAAAGAACTGCTTCTTTCGGGTTGTCATCAACCTTAACACGCAGATCTTCATCGACATTGCCAGCCATAGCCTCCTGAAGAATCTCAGGACGCATCTGACCAATGCCAGGGGTTACCACTTTAAGGTCAGTATAACCATTGGCATCCATATAGCGGAGAGCCATAACACGGTTGAACCATGTGTATGCCACCTCTTCTACGACAAGTTCCTTTCCTTTAGAGGCAATAGCACTTTTGAGTTTAGCAATCTGGGACTCAAATCCACGGAGTTCTGCCGTGTCCTGAGTCAGGATGAAGTCCATCTTTGTGCTAATCAAAGAAATGAGCTTCTTTCTGGTTTCTTGCGCGAAGGTCTTCAGCGCAGATGTATTTGTTGCCATTATGAAGGATATTTCGTTTTGTAATATTGATAGAACCAACTATAATCAATGAACAGGCACCATGCCCTTTCGTTGTCATAGAAGAATGCCATCTTCTTGTTGTCAGCCGAACTCAAGACATCGTCCAGAATGTCTGTTCTTAGGTCAGAGTTAGACAAAGCATCCTCTACGTTTTGTACAGAGTATTCTGATTGTGACACCCTATACCATAATCTGCGGATGCTGCAAAGTAAGTCGCACATCAGGTTCAGATGTTCTGCATCGAAGAGTGCAGGACCAAACTTGTCTTTGTCATAGACGATATTTCCTTTCTTATCATATTGAATCTTCTCTTCTATGTCAGAATCAAAATAGACAGGAGGAACAAACAGATTCTTTCTTCTCAGATTACAGCAATTTCCGTCCGTAACTTTATCATGCTCATCTTGTATTTCAAAGAAAGAGCCATCGCAAGAAGCAGAAATGTTATGGTATGCCACGAAATGAGGATGTGGGAGATGAGAGATTTTTTCTATGTCTTCATCCGGTAGTCTGCCACCACAACATACCTGCACATGTTCTTCATTAAGAAAGGTGTAGGCAAGGTATCCGTCCCTTTCCTCTGTCCACTGTCGCTCGGAGATATTATTGGGTATAATGTGCTCCAACGTGACATTGTTGGTATGGTCGGTTCTGCCATAATACAATCTGCGCATGCAATAACAGCAGTAGCAGTGGTCATCCTCACTTGACTTTTGTTCGTTAAGAAGGACACCACGCAAGCCATTCATCCTGGAAACATCATATCTCAGATTCCGATAGCTTTCGCCATGCTCCTCCCAATGACTATCCAAAATCTGTTGTGATTCCTTCACGCCATTACGGGAGTTTGCTGGATTAAATTTGTTGATGAACCTCATATTACTCCATGTCGTTTAATTCAGCCTTAATAGCATCAATTGAAGAACCTGGCATGAGACGACTGATATCCTCAAGGATTTCGCTTGCCTTCTCTTCCTTTCCACGACTGATCAGACGTTTGTACTTGTCTTGCATGAAATTCAGGTATCTGTTGCGAGGTTCGGTCTCCATGACGGCAGACAATGTCATGTCGTAATCCATACCATAGAAATTGGACATTCTCATCTGCTGATACTTGCCCTCTGAATACGACAGCTTAATCACTATGTTTTCATTATCCTGCTCGAAGTTGCTCAATACCAAAGGCGAATGTGTAGTGGCAATCAGTTGCATATTGGGAAAGGCATGCTTCAAGCGTAGGAGCACATCCTGCTCAAGGCTTGGATGAAGATGCAGGTCAAGTTCATCAATGAATACTACTCCTGTAGGTTCACTGTCTACTCCATTAAGGATGAAAGAGCGGTAAGCCAGATCGAACACCAGGTTGTATATACGCTCGTAACCCGCAGGAAGTTCATCCCATCGACGAAGGCTTCCATCTGCAAAGCGTGCTACGATATACTTCTCCGAATCGCCACGAATCTCCAAATTGGTAATCTTGACAGTATCGGATGTGTCTGATAGATTCTCAATAGTGTTGTCTGTAAATCGGCGAATGAAGCCCCTGATGTAATCGATCTCTTCAATGTGCTTCTGTATCTCGTCCTTATATTTTTGAGCCTCAGGATTATTCTGATCCTCCAGCATCTCCAATTCGTAGCGAGCGGTCAGCCAATCCTGATATACACGCAGGAAACGACGTTGCCAGATGGATGCACACGAGGTTTTGTAATCCCAATGGTAATAGCCCCAGCAACGGTCAAAGTCATCATCGTTGTTGATCATCTCCTTGATGGTTGGGCTCAGGTTGTCATCGATATGGGGAAAGCGGTCTGAATAATAGGCAAAAACCGGCAGTTTGTCCTCACGATCAACCAGTTCTCGGAATTTCATATACGCTTTTTTGTAATAGGAATTCTGCAACTTCGCCTTTTCTGCTGCAGTCTTGTAAAAAGACCAATCCTCAAGTTGCTCCCCATAGAGTTCTGCGGTCATCTTGATTTCGACATGATCGGCAGGTTTCATGTTGTTATCATGCCAAACCTCACGTACTTTCATGTTTGAGACTCCCAGCTCAGATACCGAACGGGCCAGAGATTCATAGCCCCAAGTAGTGTTGCTTGAGAAAAAGACACTTAGGGCATTTGCCAAAGCTTGAATAAGCGATGTCTTACCGCTACCGTTCTTACCAAATAAGACTGTAGTATTTGCCCCAAAAGGGATCTCTGCCTTCTGGTAACAATGGAAATTGTTTATTTCTATTTTATGTAGTTTCATCTTTATGCTTTTTAGTTCAACATAATATTCTTGTTCTGGTTGATGTATGACATCATCTTGGCACGAAGAGCCTCCAGATATGCATTCACATCTTCTTCTGTTTCAAGCATAGGCTTGTTAAATGAAACATTCATCGCACTCTCCTTACGGACAAATGTCTTGACTGGAGTTGCAGGTTTGACTGGAGGGGTGTTTGTACCACCACCAGCAGGAGGTGTTACAGATTTATTTGCTTCGTCTTCCACCCACTTATTGATTGACTTTAAGCTATTTTCGTATGCACGGTCAATGTCAGACTTCATAGCCTTCAGGTTTCCAATGAAACGCTCATCCTTGGCATTATCGTTTAGGATGCTGAAGTACTTATCAATCTGACTACGCAGATTTTCTGGAATCTGGGCATAAGCAGGAATAGCCTTGATTGCTGCAAATTTATCATTGATGAGAGCCACAGCCTCATTGCGAGCCGCTGACTGAAGTTCCTTTATCTCTTCGTTGATAGTGTTCAGCACATCATTCGCCTTGGTCATCTGTCGCCAAGGTGTTGTGCTGTTATAGATGGAAGTAAGGGCATCACGCTGTTCCTGCGATACGTATGCCAAATTTGCCTGATTGCCAGTTGTCAGCGTCTCAACACGCTTAAAGATGCTGAACTGTGGACCTGTGATGAAATTACGAATCTCATCAGCAATGTCGAGTTTATCATCCAGAGCATCCTCTACCTTCTTGCTATTCTGGTAAAGACCAGGATATACCATGTTGGAGATAGATTTCAGCGTTGTAAGTACTGCATCAAGTGGCTTAACGAACTCGAAGCGGTTGCGATCATAGATAGAACGCAACTCCTCTATGTCACGCTTCAATCGTTCAATGAATGCAGTATGTACATCCTTGGCACTCTGAGCCGTACAACTCTCATCGTTGAAGAACTCTTTATACTGTTCCTTCAGTTTAGTCACTTGTGCTGGAGTGATAGCTTCCTCAATATCAACGATTGTATTTGCCTGTTGCATTGAGTTGGTAAGGGTGTTATACAGGTCTCGATCTGCCACTGGCTGACCATTGTTTCGGAACGAGATCTTGTCCAACTTATAGAGTTTGGCAATGATACAGAGGATGGCAGTCTCATACCAGCCGTAGGTGTTGCCCTTGAAGTAGTCAACGAGATCTTTAATCTTAGTGCGTACTGCCATACGCTGCTGCTTGCTGATTTCGTTGAATATCTCCATACTGCAAGCATCCTCAGACAGGTTGCCGAAGAGTGTGCCACTAGTAGTACTGTTGATGATGCTTTTGAGCATAGCATCGTCGTACTCGATAGTGAGCATCTTTAGGTTGGTGTAAACCTGCTCAACAAGACACTTCATTGCATCGTTCAGACGATTCTTGATGTCTTGTGACTTGATGTCGGTAAGTTCGTTACCACCGATATACAGACGTGCCGACTTGGTCAACTGGATAAGACGGTCAACGATAGCTTCGCGACGACGACTGTTGACACGACGCTTGTCTGAGATAATCTGCTGACGATAGCCATCATCATTGCGAGAGAGCAAACGAGTAAGGCACTTGTCTGCTTTCTTGAACATAACCATATCGTCGCTCAGGTACTTGTCTTCGCCAAGTACAACAATCAGCTGCTCTGGGTGACGCATTGAATATATGTTCATGTTGTTGCGGTCAGCCTCAGAGAGGTTATTGAGTGGAGTAATGAAGTGAATGAACATTTCTGCATCACGTCCATCCTGTACTTCATCAACCATGCGACCGTAAGGAAATATCTTGAAGTTGGAGAGCTTAATCTTTGACTCTGAGAAGATGTCGTCACGGAAAATCTTCTTCAATTCCTCATTGGTTGCTTCTGGACGAAGTTCCTCATCCTTGATTTTGGTCTCGATGTCCTTTTCCTCATTGGTCTGATAGTGGTACTCGTCATTCGCACCCTTTTCGATGTATGACTGGCGCACCAACTTGTTCAGAGCTTCCTGAATTTCGCTACGGAATGCAGGGAAGTCAGTATCAAGAGTAGGGAGCATCACGCGCGTGATATTATCTAATGATGAAGGGAATCCCTTGACGTACTTCACAAGGAAGAGGGTTTTGAGTACCTTCAATGCCAATTCATCATTGAGGGTACGCTCTGCCTGTAGAATGTCATTGGAAATCTTTGTCTGGAGGACTCCACGCAAACCTTCGTACATGTCGCAGAACTGAACAATCTGGTTCAGATCCTTGTCCTTGTATAGTTTGGCAACGTCCTGAGTGATGGTAAGCATACTACGCTCACCGACTGACTGCTGC
>JAZLHI010000044.1:0-4652 GCA_045616725.1 Prevotella sp.
TTAGAGCCCTTGTATAACTGGGCAAAGTGAAGCAGATTGTTCACACGCGAGAACAAACCTCTCCTTGTTGACTCCCTCACCTCTGCATTCTGTGCATAGACGCGGAATGTCTCAATGACATCCTCACCCTTGGCAGTCTGGCTCTTCACCGCCATCTTGATGTCAGCAGCCGTCAGTGCATCGCCACGCTTCTCGGCTTCCGTTTCCGCGTCAACGACATTCTGTATCATCTGACGAAGGAAGTCGTTGTATTGCTTCTCATTCGTATTCTTGATGACAATCTGTCGGGCTGCATCCCATTGTTTTTCCGACTCCAGGATGATGCCCGTAGAGACGAACACTCTGCAATCGACACCTTTATATACTTCGAGTTCCAGATGCAAAGGATATTGTCTGCGTCTTCCCAATATCAGTTTGAATTTTGCCTTCATATCGCTACAGGTTTATAAGGGAGTGGATTCTGTTGTATATGTCCTCGGTAGCCAACGTGGCGAAGTCCGTGTTCTGAAGCCACGTTTCCACCATCGGAGCTTTCGTGGGTTGTGATGTCAGACCACCTATGACCAGAAACGTCACAGTGCTTGGCAGATTCTTCGACTTGCATAGGGCAATAACCTTGGAGTATGTCTCGCCAAGCAAGATGCCATGTTGCGTATCCTCGTCCCATTTGATTGCAGCCAGTTTCTTCTCTGCGGTCTTGACGCTGTTGTTCACATACCCCATAGAGGACGTAATGCTTTCATGCCCCAGGACGCATTTTACAACAAACGGGTCGTTTGCCTTCTCAGCCAACATTGTGGCGCACGTGTGTCTTGCGGAATGGAAGGTGAAGTTCTCCGACACATTGGCGAGCTTGAATATCGACTTCAGTTTAAGAGTGACACCGCTGCTGAATGGAAACAGGTAGTCATCGTCTCGTTTCTGAGACATATAGCGCTGGGCGATTTCTTGAGGTTTGCCATTGAACAGAAGGAACAACGGTAGAGTGACAGTTTCCTCTGTCTTCTTGGTCTTCATCTGAAGCGTAAGACCATTCTTGTTCTTATGGATATTACTCTTGCGCAGATTGATGTTGTCGCTTATTCTCAACCCAGTGTAGCACGAGAACAGGAAGCGGTCTCGCAAGACAACGCAGTTTTTGCCTAAAGCATTAAGCTGCTCTTCAGTCAATGCCTCGATGGCGGCAATGTCAGCAGTGGTCAGGCTTGGCTTTTTAGTCTTTGCTCCCTCGTGTATCTCAAAGTCATCGTATGGGTTGTAGTCAATAAGGCCGTCTTTCTTGGCCTTGGCAAGATATTTCCTTAGCGTGAAATGTATGTTGGCCGAAGACACTTGGCTATTGGTCTTGGAGAGGAACTTGTGTAGTCCTTTGACAAATTCAAGATTGACTTCCTCAAACTAGAGCGGAGACTTGCTTTCGTTCTTCACACTATCGACAAACTTCTGTACGTTTTTTATATATGACAGATGAGTGTACCTTGTGCTATCTCTCAACGCCCTGTCTTCGTTAATGTATTTGCTAATCAGCTCGAAGAGGTTCTCCTGTTTTTCATTCGACATGTTACGAGCGGCATTCCTCACAGAGTCTTTAGTGAACGTTATGCCACGTTTCTCGGCATCGAGTTCTGCTCTTTCGATATGTACTACCAGACGTTTTAGGTAGTCGTTGTAGGCCGCAGCATTTTTGTTTCTAAGAATCAGCTGCCTGAATGGGTCCCACTGGTTTTCGTTATCCAAGGTTATCCCTGTGGACACGAAGACCCTACAATCCACTCCCTTATAGACCTCCAGTTCTATATTCAGAGGGTATTGCTTTCGCCTCCCTAATATGAGCTTATATTTTGCTTTCATAATGCGTAGAATTGCCTTGATACGTGTATCAACCTTGTATCATTTTTCAGCAAAACTACGCAATTGTTTCAAATTAAAGCCAAATTTTGAAGTGGATTTTTTAGACGCCATTTCGAGCCGTACACTTTGTGTATCAATACTTTATGTGCGTATCGTCGCTCATGAAAGCGTATGGTTGCGTATGGTGGTGAAATGGGGATTTAGCGGACACCAATATAATGTAATAGTCTGCTGAGGAAAATATTCTATCTTGATGAGGATACTTTATATATTTCTAGGTATTTCCCATGATCAAAGCTTTTGTGCTCGTTATGGAACACGTAGCCCAACTGATTGGATAAGCATGTCGTTTTACCAATGACTTTGTCCACATTGTAATGAGAGTGTCCGAAGATCCAGAAGTTGATATTTGACTCTTGGATATAGTCTTTCAATTCAACCATGAATGCACCATTAGCAAGGCTACCATCAAACTTCGGACATTGCATTAGGAAAGAGGGAACATGATGAGTTACAACGATTTTGTTCTCGGCTGTACTTTCTTGAACAGATTTCTTGATGAACTCTATACATCGTCTATGCTCGCGATTAAAGTCAGCGAAGGTGAGTGGTTCGCCATTGAATAGAATCCTACGGAAGTCACTGATGACCTGCTCTGTGTAGTAGGCTTCACGAAGAGGTATCTCTGCCCACAAAGTAGAGATGATGAAGTCGGTGTCCTCAATTCGCACAACTGCATTATAGTAGCTATGCACATTGTGACGTATCTCAAGACTGTAGCCATCTTCGAGTATTGCAATGTCGAAATACTTGTAGAACTCATGATTGCCCATACAGCAGATGACTTGCTTGTAGTTCTCGGATGCCCAGTCCCAAAATGGATGCTTGGTGTAGTTCTCATCACCAAGATAGCCGATATCACCTGCAAGAACAAGTACATCGCCTGTTACCTTGAAAGGATTTTCCTTGAGATACCGCCAGTTGTCGGCGAACTCGAGATGTAGGTCGGATGCGTATTGGATTTTCATGAGCGTGGAATGAATAGTTCGTTGAGTTGATCTAACAACGCTTCAATAAAGTCTTCACTTTGGTCGAGAGAATTTGCTAAAGGAGAAGCAAGCTCCTCCCAGTCATTCCTGAGCTCAGTAACGAAGTCATTGATACAGTCGACAATAGATGCTGGTGCAGATATATTTTCATCTAGAGATAGCAGAACTACATTCTTCAGTACGTCGGAACGATGCTTCTTGATATCCTTTGTGTTGACATGCTAGCCATCAGCCTTGTCTTGCATCAAGTTAAGGTACGCTCGAGTTTTCAAGGCAATAAGTGCTACAGAGTCAGCGTGACGAATGCCGTCCGTCAGTCGACTGTGTTCAATGGTGAAATGATAATAATCATCGTCTAAAATGATTGCACTTAGACTTGAAACGTCTTCTCCCATAGGTAGGGGCTCAATGACTAATCCATTGGGTACGCCTAACACATCAGGGTGTCGTGATAGCAATTCTATCATTTCAGGATAGCCTGGTTTGCCATCCACGAACCTGTAGAGTTCGTATTTGACTGTTTTTTCTTTTGAAAGGCGCTTTTCTGAATGATAACCGGCTTCTCGAATGAACTGCCAGAATCGTTCGCCATATTCAGGACTCATCTTTTCGACGATGACAATCATGTCTATGTCGTGAGTCGCGCGAGCCTTTACAGCTGTGCCTGCCATTGTGATGTCACATGCTGTTCCACCAATGATTATATAGTTATCCGAGTATGACTCGAATGCTTCCTTGAATTTATTTAATCCTTCCATTCTATTTCATTTATCACTCTCAATACTTCACCTTCCACTCGGGCATCAGAGTCTTCTCGTAAGCTGATTACAAGAGAAAGCTTATCAACCCATTCATGGGTTCCTTTTGGTAAAGAAACCACAGGGTATTTCCACACCTCAATCATGACTCTGCCGTCAAACTCGTTCATATTGAGTATAGCCTTATCGTCAATCAGCCTTTGGAACTCTTTCTTGTTCATCATGATCATCCTGTTGTCGTCAGGGTTAAGCCAACTATAATGGGACAGGGCATTGATGCTGCAATTAGTATAAGCTACATCCGAGTTTAGCGCATCGCAATATAGTCGTTTCTCAACTGGATCAACCAGATATTCCTGAGCTTTATCCCATAGTTCACGTCCTTTGGCAAGGAAATGGATAATCTTATTTTTGGTTCCATTTGAAATTTTCTCGCATAAGTTTAGATCTTCCAGACAAGTAAGTCCTAAGGTGATGCTTTCATAAGAATATGGTAGTTTGTCGGTCATATCTTTGGCGGATAATCCTTCTAGACTTTCGACCTGAAGATGATATAATAATGTGTATTGAGCCACGAGTGACAATCGCTTAGCTGGCCGCGTCTTTCGCATTCTTTCATTTGCAACTAGTGTTGGCAAGAAGGCAAATTTGTCACCTATAACAAAAAAAACATTCTTGTCAATAAGCCTTTGCCGTTCGTATGAAGGACATGAGGAAAGAATAAAAACGACAGGCAATCCGAATATCGTCTGCATTCGTTCTGCTGTGATTGAACATTCGCGAGGCGTTGGGTTATTCTTTTTCGGTTCCAGGAAAAGCAGATTCATGCCACAGAATTCTCCATCATAAAAATAATACGTCAGCGATTCGCCGACATTTATGCCCTTCAACTGCGACTTGCTTCGCTGCTGAAGTGAAACGCCTCTTCCTAGTATGCTCAATCCTTTCATTTGAATTACTGTTGCTACATTTTAATTATGCATTAAAACGATGC
>JAZLHI010000045.1:0-11420 GCA_045616725.1 Prevotella sp.
TTGCGGTCAAGGATCTCCTGTGTCTTGGCTTGCCCCGTCTTGTCGTTGTCAAGGTAACAGTGTACCTCCTCGTACTCATCAAAGATGGGCTGTGCATGGGGAGCAAAGCCTGCTGAGTTCAGGACGATCATGTCACACGGACAGGCTGTGATGCAGACTGGAGAACCCTGCTCAAGGAGCTGGACGTAGGTGAGCATATTGAAGAAGCCTTCGAATACGACACATGCTTTCTGCTTTTCATTTCCACCTTGTTCATTCTCTGTGTGGATGATAGCGATGCATTTCGGTCCGATACATCCCTTGAAATTGGCATTACGCAGTTCATAGCTTGCCTTGCCGGTCTTGAACGCCAGCGAATACAGGTGCTCGTTGGCGGTCCTGCCGTAATGGAGTTCTGTGCAGTATCTGTCTGCTATCGCTTTGCTGATACGTCTGCCTTCCAGATAGCGGATGATGGAAGGCGTGTGAATCTCCTCTTCACGAAGATAGGCATACGCGGCATGTTCCTTCTTCGGATGTGGTTTTGAAGGCATCGGAACTGGTGTGGTATCGAATACTATGCCGTCCATGAGGCTTTGGATTAGCTCACATGCCTGTACAAACTTCTTGTCATGATGGTACTTGATGAGCTCGATGTTGTCACCTCCGACATGAGCTCCGAAGTCGAACCATACGTTCAGGTCGGCATTTACCTTGAGGGATGGCTCGGATTCTTCACGCCATGGGGCACGGAACCATACTCCTGCTGCTTTCTTCTCTACCGGGTAATATCCCTGTTTCTCCAGCAATGTGGTGATGGGGATGCACCTGATTTTGTCTAATTGTTCATCTGTGATCATTTTCTTTGTCTGTTTTGTCATTATTGTTATTGATTTTCTTCATGCTTTCAGTTTTCCTTTCCTTCATGAGCGTCATCGTCTCGTTGAAATCTATCGGTATGGATTCGGGAGTCACACCGAGCTCTTCCCATTTTGTCGGTTTCTTCTGCCGGATCCACTCGTCGATTTCCTTTCTGTCGAAGAAGATGTGCCGCTTGATCTTGTGGAAGGGTATCTGCTTTCGCTGGGTGAGGTTGTAGATGGCACACCGTGTATAGCCGAGATACCTTGCCACTTCCTCTGCATTCATATGGGGCTTCTGCAGTATTGCCCCTGAGCTCTCGAAGAAGCACATCCTTTCCTCCAGGGTGGTGATCCTCTCATCCATGTGAGACAGTGCATCGGTCAGCACCTCTCGCATGATGGGGTCGTAGATCTGAAGCTTTGACTGCTTGAGGCAGAGGATAAGGTTGTGTGTCGAGTTGTGGCGGCTCTCTTCCTGAAAGCGGAGCTCGGGAGGATGGGCTGGCTTGGCAGTCGGCTCTGGGTTCATTGGCGGATGCCACGGCTGCTCTTGTTGTGTATTCTTTTCGTTGTCTTGCATAGTGTACGCTTTTGAATCGCAGCGCAAAGGTAGGCATAGCGTTTTTGATAACACCTTGAGAGGCTTTTGCTCACAAGAAGTTATCAATCAATTAACAAGGTACTCTCAAGGAGTTATCAAAGATTGAACATCTGCAAGAATATGAAAACTATATTTGCGTTAGCATAAATAATCTTCATAGTACATGTTCTATTGTCATGTAATCGTATCAAATCATTTAAATAACAGGCAGATTTGTCCAGTTTCCCTTTTTTTATGTTAAAAAAAGTCCAATAATTGAAATAAAATCGTACCTTTGCAGTCGCAAACGACTGCGAAAAAGTGTTTGAGAGTTGAAATAAACAGATTATGTGTAAACTTGAGCGAAAAAAAATAGAACGGTATTCTACCCTTGGTTGGGTTCCAAAGGGGATAGAAATCGTTAAGGGACATCAGTGCCGATGGGTAAAAGACTTTACCCTGACAGGTGATGCTCCTAAGGAGTTCGTGAGAGTTTACCATTACGAGAAGGGGCAGAAATGGAACAAGTCAAATCCAAGTAACTGGCCGGAATATATTGCAAAAACTGGACACAAATGGTATCCAAACGAGTCAATCACCGAGTACTTGATGAATCGCCTTGGTGAGGTTTTCGGATTGAATATGGCAAAGTCCAGATTAGTTCTTATCAATGGACAAGTAAGGTTCCTAAGCCGTTATTTTCTTAGGCGAGGTCATGATCAGTTGATACATGGGGCTGAAATTTTTGCAGGCTATCTTGAAGATGACCAATTCGTAGAGAAGATTGAAGAAGAAGGAAAGGCTCGTGAATTGTTTACTTTACAGTTCGTTGAGAATGCTGTAGGTGCATTGTTCCCGAATGAAAAGGACTTTGTCATGCACGAACTGGTCAGACTAATTCTATTCGATGCTTTGGTTGGTAATAACGACCGTCATTTTTATAATTGGGGAGTTATTATGGCTTTAGATGGAAAAAATAGAATGAGGTTTGCACCTGTCTATGATACTGCGAGAGGGTTATTCTGGAATGACGACGATGAAAAAGTCAGGCGCAGGATGGTTGCAGGCGGAACTGCCAATATAGAAAGATATCTTCGAAAGTACTGTGATGGATCGAGACCAAAACTTGGATGGGATGGCGACGAAAAGCTTAATCATTTCAGTCTGGTAAGACATATAGCAGAAACCGAGTTCTATATCAACAAAGAAGAATTACGGACAACATTCTCAGAAGATATGTTGACGGCTATGCTTGATACGGTAGATAAGGATTTCTCTTCATTGATGATTCCAGAAAGAATAGATCTGGTCAAGAGATGTCTGCAGTATAGGTTTAACGTGATAAAAGAATTAATGAAATGAAAATAATGGAGAACATAGTAAAGATGTTTTGGCACGATAGTGACGAAACAAATCTTAAAGCTACTGAAGGCATGACTGGTAAGTTCGATCTTCTGCTTGGTACTCTATTGGTTGGCACATTAGTCTATTCAAGTGGAATATGGACATTTAGCTATTCCGACGAGTTTAAGAAGCAGGATGAAACTTCTCCTTTGGTAAATTTCCCTCAAAAGGATAAGGTGTATGAAAGTGATCAGCTTTGGCCTTTCTTTGCTAGTCGCCTTCCTGGTAATGCGCAATTAGAGCAAGAGGCTTCTAAAGAAGATATAGTTTCTCTCTTGAAAAAATATGGAAAGCATGTAATAACTAATCCATATGTTTTGGAAGTGTAACTGATTAAAAGTTTAATTTTCATAAGCGGGGGTTAATCAAAGGATTAACTCCCGTTTTTTTATCTATTACATTCTATCAGTATCGAATTGCTGATTATTTCTCCTTAATTTTCAGCAATGATAGGAACTCATCAATCTCATCGTATTGCCAAGGCCTGCGTTTGAGAAACCCGAGGTTGTGAACCGTGCTGCTGATCAGATGCTGACTCAGGTATCTTCCTTTGTTCACGATACGGCTGAGATTCCACACCATCGACTGCCAGTGCTGAATGATCAGACCATTTCTCTCCAGACCTTTCATCAAGTAGGCGAAATGCGAGACGAAATAGATACCGTAGTCCCTGCTGCTTGTTCCTGTCAAAATCGCCTTCATGTCTGCATGACTTAACTCACACTGGAACATCGCTGTCGTGTTGACGCACTGGCATAGCAGTTCCAGGACTCCCTCTTTTTCGAGCTTCGGTACGATCGGCTTCAACTGAATGTCGATGAGAGTGCGATCAAAAAAAGAATTACAATGCCCGAACTCCTTCAACATTTCCATCGCATCCAGATTGTCGAATACCGATGTCTTGAAACGATGCTCGATGACAGGCTGATGTTCTCTTAGCATCTGGCATAGTTCCCTGTAGCTGTTCATCTGACCATATACACCATAGAGGCTAGTAGTAAACTCCTCGTAGTTCATGCTTCCGCATATAACATCCTCCTGATATGCCTGATGGCACATCTTCAGCATGTGGCATTGTTCCTCTGACGAGAGGGAGGAAAACTCTGTACCATTGACAGTATGCTTGTCTTTATCCATAGGTTCGCGACTTTAGGTTCATCGTTCGTAGTTCGGATATATTTTATATATCCGTATACTCTCGTGAACTTGATTGTGAATTTGAATGATTCTTTCTTTATTTTTTAGTCCATTTTTTAGTTCAGTAAGTACGTTATAATATTTATATTATACGTCTGTCGTGAACTTGTAAATTTCGGGGTGTTCAGCCGTCATCAGCGTCGATGTCACCGTCCGATTCAGGATCTGTCTGCATGTCTGAATCCCTGAACAGCAGATCACTTGCCTTGGTACTCGTGCTGATCATATCCCCATGGTAGTGATAGACCGATACGTTCTGCTCGTTGACAGATTCTGTGATGACTCCGTCCGTTGTCATCATCTTCTGAACGCCTACCAGCCATGTCCGTCCACGCTTGAGACCTATACTCCTGTAGCCCTGTTCCAATGCCTGCACAAGACTGTTATGTGAGGTGATGTTTCCATGGGCAAAGGCTGCATCAAGGGCAGCACGGTGCTGTGATGCCGTGATGTCATTAAGCGTAGTCTTCTTTTTTTTGACCGCTCCATAGTTTACATCCACCTGAGGCAGATGGTTGGAGTCAAGGTAGAAGAAGAATGTCTCGAAGGGTTCGCTTCGGCTCATCTCACAGCTGACCTTGAACCGAAGCGTGTTGCTGTTGATGACAAGGGAAGTGAGCATTGTCGACTCTGCCTTGTTGTTGGTCTCCGTTCCGAGTGTGCCTCTGGTGTTGTCATCATTCTTGTTCTGTTGCAGTACACCTACAATGTGTATGTCATAAAATGCCGTCCACTCCATGAGCTTGTTGACGACATGGTTCGATTCCACCTGGCTGTTGATGTCCTTGAGCAGTCACGAATGCCGTCGATGATTACCAGTCCGATGGTAGGGAAATCCCTCAGACACTTATCAAAAGAATGTACAATTCTGTTTTAAGGAATGGTTCGTGTTTAATTATTTATGGCAGTTTAGAAACCTAAAAATGATAAAATATGGCAGTTTGAAATGATAAAATAAATAAATTATGGCAGTTTAGATAATGTTTTTCCGTGAATTATGGCAGTTAATTGCATTTTTATTTGTATCTTTGCACCAAAAATTAATCTGTTATGATAGACATAAGCATTATAGAGACCATTGTTGAAGAACAATTGGACGAATTGACAGCTTTGGCTGATCAGAATTTTTGTACTAGGCGTGAAGAGAAGGAGGTTAATTTCGATAGTAAGATGGCTCAAGTCGCTATCGGAGTTCGCCGTAGTGGCAAGTCTGTTCTTTGCTATAATGCCTTAACTAAAGCCAATATCAAGTTTGCATATGTTAACTTCGATGATGAACGTTTTCAGAACATAAAATCCGAGGATCTGAACAATGTTTTGCTTGTGCTCAACAAAGTTTATGGTGATTTCAAGTATCTGTTTTTGGATGAACCACAGGATGTAGAGGGATGGTATCTGTTTGTGAATAGGCTTCTAAGAAGAGGCATGCATATCATAATTACAGGTAGTAACGCAAAACTTCTCAGTGGTGAACTGGCAACATACTTAAATGGCAGAAGTATGGAAATCCCTCTTTATCCATTCTCGTTCAAAGAGTATTGTGAATATTATCAAGTTGACGTATCTTCAAAAACAACATCGAAAAAAGCTGCAAGGTTGGCTTTGTTTGATGAATATTTGAAGAAGGGTGGATTCCCAGAGCTGTTGACAGAGACGAATGTCGGAAAATATGTTGATTCTCTTGTGAGCAAGATAATCAACAACGATATAGTTAGAAGGAACAAAATAAAATACAAGGCAACTCTGGAATCAATGATAAATCATATATTGAACATCGTACCAACAGAAATCGCTTACGACGAGTTGGCAAAGCTGTTCAACATCAGTTCTCACCATACCGCGGAAAACTATATTGATTTTGCAGAAAAAGCTTATTTAATCTCAATCTGTAAGAAATGGTCGCCCAAGAGCCGAATAAGAGTAGGTAGTAGGAAAGTTTATCCTATAGATGTGGCGCTGATGAATAACCGAAAAGATGCTTTTGTCGGTGACAATCTTGGCTATCGGTTAGAATGTATAGTTTACATTGAACTTCTACGTCGCACAAAACCTCTTAATCAAAGCGTCTTTTTTCTAAAGGAGCAGAATGGGGAGGCTGATTTTGTCGTGTGTGAAGGGAATACTGTTATAGAAGTTATACAAGTAAGTTACGATATATCCTCCTCAACAACCCGTAAGCGCGAAATTAACGGATTGATTCTTGGCTCAAAAAAAACAAATTGTAATAAACTTACAATGATCACTCGGCATAACCAGGAAAGCGTTATTGAGAA
The DNA here is from genome assembly GCA_045616725.1 of Prevotella sp. Lineage (GTDB taxonomy): Bacteria > Bacteroidota > Bacteroidia > Bacteroidales > Bacteroidaceae > Prevotella. Next base: position 6,297 of record JAZLHI010000045.1, read on the forward strand.
CGGTTATACAATAAATATTGTTCCAGCATATGACTGGTTGGTAGATTGCTAATCTAAGGTCTAAGCAAATGGCAAACAAAGGAATGATGTCAGAACAAAACTGATACCATTCCTTTTGTTTTATATTCTTCGAAGTATTGAGAGACATTCATCGATGTCATCATATTGCCAAGGTCTGCGCTTGAGAAACCCGAGGTTGTGAACAGTGCTGCTGATTAAATGCTGGTTCAGGTACCTACCTTTGTAAACGACACGACTGAGGTTCCACACCATCGACTGCCAATGCTGAATGATCAAGCCGTTTCTCTCCATGCCTTTCATCAGGTAAGCGAAGTGCGAGACGAAATAAATGCCGTAATCCCTGCTGCTTGTCCCTGTCAATATCGCCTTCATGTCTGCATGATCCATCAGACAATGGAACATCGCAGTCGTATTGGCACACTGGCACAGTAACACCAGAACACCTTCTTTCTCCAACTTCGGGATGATTGACTTTAACTGAATGTCGACAAGAGAGCGATCTAAAAAAGGTTTCTGTGCTATAGTCGTATGGCTGTCCAGAACCCTGAATTTCATAAATTATGGCTGTTGTCAGATTCAATATAAGTCAAAATACAAGAAATAACCCCGACTTTTGCAGTAATATTGCAAAAATCGGGGTTATTTCTTATGAGTAGTATTCTATTGAAAGTAACAGCGAGTGTAAATTACAAAAGACTTATCCAATAATATGGTTTTCAATATTGCGTGTCTCGCGAGAGATATTTATACCGATACGTATAATCTGCTGACCAGTTAATACGAAAGGCAGAGCATAGTCCTTCTTTGTAATCTGATCCAAAGCATCCTTTGCAGAACCATCAAACTTGAACTCAATGACATAGCAGTAGTTTGGAGTCTGGAGTACCATGTCAATGCGACCAAAACTGGTATGATATTCTGCCTGAACATACATACCCAAGAGTTTGTGAAGCAGCCAAACCTGATTCTGGTAATGGTTCTCTAAGTCTTTGATCAGTTCGTATGGTGTATCAGCAAAGAGTGAACGCAATCGCAGGATGAACTGCTCTGCCTTACCTTGACGTAAGTCTTGTACATATTGACTTATGTCGAAAACGGTGGATGCTTTCTTGTGTGTGAGGTAGTACGGAATAAGGAACTTGATGAATCCTTCTTCTACTTCCTTGTTAGGGAATCCCAGTTTATATTGTTTGAACTCTTCGTCATAATCCTTAATAGTCAAATAGCCACTCTGATAGATGACAGGGATAGGGTTTGTTGATTCAGAATCTACACTGTTAAGTATGTCGCCATCAACCTTTGTATGTGCCATGTCTTCAAGATTGTAATCATGAAGGACAAGTAGAGTGGCGAGATATGTTGGGGTTCCGGTTTCGAACCAATAGCTGCCAAACTTAGACTTGTTCAATGTGTTGAGAACGCTGAACGGATTGTACATTCCTTCAACATTCTCACAGAAGTGATAGCCATCATATAAACTGCGTAATCTTGCCACGCAGTCATCATAACTCATGCGGTTACGTTCTGCCAGAAGTTCAACAGCAGGTCTAAGTGTGGTATGCAGATCTGATTCTTTTACACCACAAATATCGTTGTAACGCCAATCCATGGATATGTCATCCAGATTGTTCATGTCGCTGAAGACACTAACCTTGCCGAATTTGGTTACACCTGTCAAAAAGGCGAACTTAATGCATCCATCTTTTGATTTGAGTGCACCGTAGAAGCTTTTAAGAGTGCTTCGAAACTCGTCTTGCAATTCCTTGTTACCGATAGCCTGAAGTAATGGCTTGTCATATTCGTCAACCAGAATCACGACCCGCTTGCCAGTCTGCTTGTAAGCTCGATCAAGGACACCTTCAAAGCGTTGACCAAAAGTAACCTCAGAAGGTCGCTTCCCGTATAAATCCTCCTGTGTATGAAGAAAATCGTTAATGCGACTCTCTAAGGCTTCCTTTGTGGTGTACTTGTCCGTATTCAAATCAAGATGCATGATTGGATAGGCTTCCCACACCCAGTCCACGCTCTCATCTGTTGCAATGAACAATGGATCACCTATTGTACCATCAAAATACTGCTTCTTGCCTTCAAAGAAAGCCTGGATGGTGGACATGAGCAATGACTTTCCAAATCTGCGAGGACGGGAAAGAAAGTAATAACAGCCTTCGTTAACCATCTTCCAGATTAACGGGGTCTTGTCGAGATATACGTAACCTTCGTTACGCAGTTTCTCAAATTCTTGTATGCCTACTGGCAGTTTCATTGTATTGCTCATATTCAAACTTTTCTATGATGTATCAACTTCTGTCGTTGTACAGCGCTTTTGCGCTGCAAAGGTACGATTTTTTTTGAGAACTTGTACAAAATCGCTTTTTTTAGTTCCCATTTTTATGATCTTTTATACGGAAACGGTATGTTCTGATAGTTGTTCTGTACTTTTTTTAACCACAATTTGGTGTAAGTTTGCGTCCTTATATTCTTCTTATCTCACGCAGAAAATCATCGATGGCATCGTATTGCCATGGTCTTCGTTTGAGAAATCCGAGGTTGTGAACCGTGCTGCTTATCAGATGCTGACTCAGGTATCTTCCTTTGTTCACGATACGACTGAGGTTCCACACCATCGACTGCCAATGCTGAATGATCAGTCCATTTTTCTCCATGCCCTTCATGAGATAGGCAAAATGCGAGACAAAGTAGATGCTGTAGTCCTTGGCGCTCGTTCCCGTCAGTATAGCCTTCATGTCTGCATGACTTATCACACAATCGAACATCGCTATGGTGTTGACACACTGGCATAGCAGTTCCAGGACTCCCTCTTTTTCGAGCTTCGGAATTATCGGCTTCAGCTGAATATCGATGAGAGAACGATCAAAAAAAGAATTGCAATGTTCTAACTCCTTCAACATCGCCATTGCATCCAGATTATCGAATACTGATGACTTGAAGCGATATTCAATGATAGGCTGATGCTCTCTTAGCATCTGACATAGTTCTTTGTAAATTGCCATTTGGCCATAGAAGCCATATAGGTTAGTTGCAAACTCCTCGTAGTCCATGCGTCCGCATATGACATCCTCCTGATATGCCTGATGACACATCTTCAGCATGAGGCACTGCTCCTCCGGTGAGAGGAAAGAAAACTCTGTACCATTGACAGTCTGCTTGTCTTTATCCATAGGTTCGCGACTTATAGGTTCATCGTTCGTAGTTCGGATATATTATATATCCGTATACTCTCGTGAACTTGATTGTGAATTTGAATGATTCTTTCTTTATTTTTAAGTTCATATTTAAGTTCAGTAGGTACGTTATAATATTTATATTATACGTCTTCTATGAACTTGCGAATTTTGGGTGGTCAGCCGTCGTCAGCGTCGGTGTCATTGTCAGCGTCCGTCTCTTCCTGCATGTCGGGATCCCTGAACAGCAACCCTCCAGGTCCGGTAATTGTGCTGATCCTATCCGCATGGTAGTGGTAGACCGATACGTTCTGCTCGTTGACCGACTCCGTGATGACACCGTCTGTGGTCATCCTCTTCTGGACACCGACAAGCCATGTACGTCCACGCTTGAGACCGATGCTCCTGTAGCCCTGCTCAAGTGCCTGCACAAGACTACTGTGTGAGGTGATGCCTCCATGGGCAAAGGCTGCGTCAAGGGCAGCACGGTGCTGTGATGCCGTGATGTCGTTGAGCGTAGTCTTCTTTTTTTTGAATGCTCCATAGTTTACATCCACCTGAGGCAGATGGTTGGAATCGAGATAGAAGAAGAATGTCTCGAAGGGTTCGCTTCGGCTCATCTCACAGCTGACCTTGAACCGAAGTGTGCTGCTGTTGATGACAAGGGAAGTAAGCATCGTTGACTCTGCCTTGTTGTTGGTCTCCGTTCCGAGCGTGCCTCGGGTGTTGTCATCATTCTTGTTCTGATGCAGTACCCCTACAATGTGTATGTCATAGAATGCCGTCCATTCCATGAGCTTGTTGACGACATGGTTCGATTCCACCTGGCTGTTGATGTCCTTGAGCAGGTCACGTATGCCATCGATGATTACCAGCCCGATGGTTGGGAAATCCCTCAGGCACTTTTCGATGAATGCTGTCCTCATGACATCGTTCATTTCACGTAGCGGGCAGAACATCAGGTTGGTCATGTCCTTGCTGGTCATACCCGTCATCTTGTGTATTCGCCTGATCACCGTCCGGCAATGCGGCCTGGCCTGTTCCGTGTCAATATAGAGCACAGTCCTGCGGTCAGCAGGCAAGGTCACGGCATAGTTCAGCACCTGCCTGCCGCAGATGGCGGCAGCGGCTATGGCTGACACGTTGAAGGTCTTTCCCGACTTCGGCTTCCCCGTGATGATGGAGAAGTTGCCTAACGTGCCGAAGACCTTGTCATCCACCTTGATAACCTCGGGTGGACATTCTTCTACATCTGTTATCTTCATAGTGAAATACTTCAGGAGCTCCGGAAATGTCTCGTCATCGATGGCCCTGTTCAGTAGATAGGATGGACACTTCTTCATGATTTTGTTCCTTTCTTTTTTTGACTGCTCAATTGCACAAGATCCTCGGAGACCAGGAGCATCCTGAATGGAGAAGTGCCATAGGCCACCAGTCCATGCGTCTTGATAAGCCTGTGTACGTTCTCACGGCAGGTTCCAAGGAACAAGGCTGTCTCGTCGACAGTCAGCAGCGATTTGAACCTGTACTGACTGTTGCCGATCCTGTCCAGCTGGACGATAATGTCCTTCCTGGCATTTATCTTTCTGAGGTACTCATCGACAAGATCAATGGGATTGGCCAGAACGTCAGCGCCACCCCATCTTTCGATAGTTGTAATAGTCCGCTCTGCACATTCGATCAGATCAGAGAAATCTTGTCTTATCATTGTGACTTATCCTTTTTTGATGTTGTACGTTTGTTCCTCTTTGGGGTGAACAGGTTCGTCATTCCGGAAAGCGAGGCTTCTGCCTGCATCTCCTCATTGGTTGCATTCCTGTTCCGTAGCATCCAGTCTTTCAGTTCCTGGCGCTTGAAATACAGAAGTCTGCCAGACGGACTGTAGAATGGGATCTCGCTGTTCATAGTCTTCTTATAGAGG
>JAZLHI010000046.1:0-3684 GCA_045616725.1 Prevotella sp.
TCCACATAAATGAACGGGCAAGAAGACTCATGAACTTTGCATAAAGACGGTTCTCATCTATATAGCAAGCATCTTCCACCGTCTCAAAACTAATACTGAATATACAGTACTCATCCGAAAGGGCACTGCCAATAGCTTTCAGTGTGGTTGTCTTGCCATACTGCCTACCACGGTTTATACAGAAATAGTCACCCTTGGCAACCATCTTGCGGATGATTTCCAGGCGTTCGGTGATGTCCACCATGTAATGTTCGTTCGGGCGACAAGTACCCGCTGTATTGAATGCCTTCATATCTGCTTTAGCGAAAAAGTGTATAACTTTTGCCTTGCAACCAACGCCACACCGAGAGCAATCAAGCTTGCCTAATTGCCGAGGTGCGAACTCACTTGTTAGTCGCGAGACTCCAAAGGAGCGAGTCCATAGGATGCGAAGCACAAGGTGGAAGCGGCCTTTCGGTCGCAAAGTTATGAAAATAATCTCAAAAACGAACAGAAAAGCCTTCAAAAACAGTGTTTTTTATAAAACTTTATGACTTATGTTATACAAAACAGACATTTTTAAGAAAATGGGGACGGTTCCGTTATCCCCTTCTTCCTTGTTTCTTCTTTGCTTCTTCCTTGCTTCTTCTTTGCTTCTTCCTCGCTTGATAGATTATGAGGTTATAAGGTTGTAAGGATCTCAAAACCGTAAAACCGCAAAATATTTTGATCTTGTTGAACACACTGAAGGTTGCGTGTGAGCCCAAAAGGGTGAGTAGTGACTAAAAGATGCCGAAAATGTTAAAAACTTACAAATACGGCAAAATATAATGATGTTTGTTTTGCCGATTGATATGTTTTTATTACCTTTGCGACAAGTTATAAGCGTTATGAGTAGTATTATTGGAAGAAAACAGGAAATAAGCTCATTGACAACTTCTGCCTATTCTGGCTTAAGCATGTTGAACCAAATCAGGATAATGCCACATACTTCAATGACAACTTCACGTCAGACATCATGAAGGCTTGGAAAGGCATTGCCTTCGAACAAGTCTGCTGGCAGCACATCACACAGATTAAGAGAGCACTCGAAATAGGCGGTGTGAACTCTTCCATCTCATCATGGAACATAGCAGGTACCGAAGACAAGTCCGGAGCTCAGGTCGATCTGCTCATCCATCGGAAAGACAACATTGTGAATCTTTGCGAGATGAAATTCTACAATGGGCTTTATAACATAGACAAAGAAGAAGAGTTGAAGTTGCTGAATCGTATGGAGATTCTCAAAAAGCACTTGTCTCCACGACAACAGATTCATCTTACCCTCATAACTACTTTTGGACTTGTGCAGGGCAAATACAGCGGCAAGATCCAGAAGGTAGTAACTTGCGACGAACTATTCACATAACCGTGTGCACACGATTTTTTTTGATATATGGAAAAACAAGAACTTAAAGAACGAGAGGCAAAGGTAATAGAGATGGCTGTTACTTTTTGCAATGAACATCTTGATGAAGAGTGTGCCGAACTATGCACAAAGTTGGTACAGAAACTTGGTCGTAAGCGTTCAAATCCTTTACAGTCAGGACGATTGGAAATATGGGCAGCAGCTGCGGTCTATACCATCTGTAGTATTAACTTCATATTCAGTAAGGATTCGCGCCTGAGTATGCCCTCATTCATGATTTCTGACTATTTTGGAACAAGTAATTCAACCCTTGCCCAAAAGTCAAGAACGATTAAGGACTTATTGAAAATCAGTCAATGTTTTGACGCGAACTTCTCGCTAAGGGAAATAGCAGAGAATAATCCATTCAACGTACTGAAGATGATGAACGGATTCTATTTCATTGACTGATAATTGCAACTTGACATGAGCAACGATTTCATCTTTTCATGGGCAGAGAATGCTGAAGGCAGAATGGTGCATGTGGATAGTGTGCCAAGAGGTCTTCAGTGTGGTTGTACATGCCCGAACTGCCATGAGCCACTGCTGGCAAGGCATGGCGAAAAGAATGAACATGGCTTTGCACATCATAGCGAAACTCGTGGTGCAAACCTGAATATCTGTTACATGGTCATTCTATATAAGTTGGCAGAACAGATTATTCAGACAAAGAAAAGAATTCATGCTCCATCGTATTATGGTATCTTCCCAGAAGAAGACATTGACTTTGTAGATGTTAAGGTGGATGGCAGCTACGAAAGGGAAGACAAACAGCCCGATGTGATAGCGACAACAGCTGATGGTACGCAATACCTCATTGAATTCACCTTTGATTATAAGGTACAGCACAAACAAGCCATAGACTACAAGAACCTCAACTGCCTTGAGATAGACCTGTCAAGACAGAGCCTTGAAACCGTAGAAAGGTTTCTCTTGGAAAGTAATACCGACAGAAAGTGGCTCAATAATCAAAGTTATTTTGAAGGTATAGTACCTCGCTACCAAAAGGCAAATAGAGTGATAGAGGTAAAAGATGAAGAGATCTGTGTGTCATGCGAATTGAAAGATTCTTGTTCTGGAGTCAAGCCGAAAGGATCTTATGCTCCTCTTGTCATTGAGAATAGCGGTCGCAAGTATCGTATCTGTAAACCAGAGCAATACAAGACACGTATCGAAGCGCGTCACAAATGGCTGGAGGAAGAGGAAAAGCGCAAGAAGCGTGAAGAGGATTTTCGCAGGAAAAAGGCAGAACGTCTTCGCCAACAAGAAGCAAGGCGGGAACAAGAAAGACAGAGACGCGAACGACAGCGCGAGCAGGAAAGACTTCGCCAAGAGCAGGAAGAAGCTGAAAGACTTGAGGAACGAAGGAAACTCATTGCAGCACAGCAGGAGGCAAGAAGACAAGCAGAACTCAATGCTCAACCTTTGAATCCAAGTGAAAGGACATGCTTTATGTGTGAGGCAAATCTGAGTTGGATGAATAGACCCGGCGACAGATATGCTCATTGTGGATGCTATTCAAGCATGAGTGTTCCGAAGAACACACCACCAGAATCGGCACAAACTTGTCGTGGATTCAAGCGTAAATTTTAATCATATCTTTACGACATGCACCAAGAGCAACAGAAATACGACTCCCTTCTCCATGAATTGGAACAATTGAGAACAGAGAATACTCGTTTGAAGGAGATACTTCAAGCGAATGGGATTGCGTATGAGGTTGTTACTACCAATGCTGATGAAGAGAAGGTTTACTCCGACATCACATTCCCTGATGTTCATCTGGGAAAAGACGAGAGAGTCGAGTTGTTTCGTAGTTTGTTCCGTGGTCGAGAGGATGTCTTTGCTCGACGATGGTATAGCAAGACCACAAACAAAGGTGGCTATCAACCTGTTTGCATAAATGAATGGAGAAGAGGAATATGTGATAAAAAGGCTGTCAAATGCACGGATTGTCCAAACGGTAATTTACAGCCACTTGCGTATGATGATATCTGCCGGCATCTGATAGGCAATGACGAAAATGGATGCGATGTGGTAGGTATTTATGCCATCATGCCAGATAACAATTGCGCTTTCCTATGTACTGACTTCGATGACAAGAGCTGCAAGCATGGATACAAGAATGATGTGCTGGCATTTGTCGGCGTCTGCCGTGATTGGAACTTACCTTACTCTATTGAACGCTCACGCTCTGGAAACGGAGCGCATGTTTGGATATTCTTTGACGCTGTTGTTCCTGCTTACAAGGCACGAAG
>JAZLHI010000047.1:0-6545 GCA_045616725.1 Prevotella sp.
GTCGTATTCGGAGAAGGTGACAATATGCAGACATTTGAGTCTGCCACTACCTTCGACTACTACGATGGTCTCTCCGTAGGCACAAGTGCAGAACCGTTTGTCATCAAAATATCTGATGTAACGGGAATCAAAAACCCTCAAGCATCCACCCTCAACTCTCAACCTTCTCAATACGATCTCTCTGGCCGTCCTGTTTCAGCAAATCAGACAAAACTCAAAAAAGGCGTTTATATCAAGAAAAATAAAAAAGTTATTTATAAGTAATGAAGCTAAAAAAATTTTAGTTGTTTGGTCGTTTAATCCGCGACGCGGTTTGTCGTCGGTTGCACCCTGTGCTATGTTATACCGTCCTTATAGGACTTATGTGATAAAAGCTCTGTAGGAGCGTAATAACATAGCGTAGTGCGATAGCGCTACGTAATTGGATAGGTAGTCCTCAAAAGTGCCATAGGTGTCCTTCGACAGGTTCAGGATAAACTACATAATTCCATATTGTAGTTGTCAATGTAGGTCAGACATATCCCTCACATTGGTTCAAAAAGACTGAGTAGTTACATCTTTTACAAACTACTCAGCCTTTTTGCGGTGTAGTTTTCAATGTATTATCAGTTGAGGAATAAACATAATCTCAAATTGTAGAACTAAAAAACAAAGAAAATGATTAATTTTTGTTATTATTTTGCTGTTATATGCAATTATTTCAGGAAAATATGTACTTTTGCACTAAATAAAACTTCGTAAAATGGCATACAACGACCTCAATAGATTGAAAGTGGTGCTTGTAGAACAGCACAAAACAGCAAAATGGTTAGCAGAACAAATGGGAAAAGATCCTGCAACCATTAGCAAATGGTGCACCAACAAGGCACAGCCTTCATTAGAGACAATCAAAAAGATTGCAGAAATTCTACAGGTTAAGATGAGTGACCTTGTAAGCAATGAGCAACATTAAAATTGGGAGATATGGCAGACAATAAGATAAACATCCGCAAATTGGAGGCTGACCTATGGGAGTCGGCTGACTTACTTCGCGCAGGTAGTAAACTGACATCGAGCCAATACTGTATGCCGGTATTGGCATTGCTGTTTTTAAGATATGCATACAGCCGTTTCAAGATGGTTGAAGCAGAATTGCTGAAGAACCGCCCTACTCGTGGTGGTCGTATGATGCCTGTTGAGCCAAGCGACTTTGCCGCAAAGAGTGCTCTCTTTCTTCCCCGTGAAGCTCAGTTTGACTATCTGGTAAATCTCTCTGATGACCAACCTCTGGGCGAAGCGGTCAATCATGCCATGACATTGGTCGAAGAACAGAGCGAACAGTTGACAGGTATTTTGCCAAAGTCATATACCATGTTCAGCGATGAACTATTGCGTGAACTCCTGCGAATATTCAACAACAAAACACTTGACGAGATAGGTGGTGATGTGATTGGTCGCATATATGAGTACTTCCTCAGTAAGTTTGCCAAGGCGGTAGCATCTGACGATGGTGTGTTCTTCACTCCTAAGTCTTTGGTTAAGATGCTTGTCAATGTGTTGGAACCGGAACAAGGTGTGATGCTCGATCCTGCCTGTGGTTCGGGCGGTATGTTTGTGCAGACGGGTGACTTTGTGAATAGCCTCACCCCCACCCCCTCTCCAAAGGGCGAGGGGAGTTTTGAGGCCAACAGTCGCTTTACGTTCTATGGTCAGGAGAAGGTTGAGTACAACGCTCAACTCTGTCTGATGAATATGGCTGTCCATGGCTTGAATGGTCGTATCGTCAGTGGTGACGAAGCCAATTCTTTCTATCACGATGCTCACAACCTTGCCGGCAAGTGTGACTATGTGATGGCGAATCCTCCATTCAATGTTGATAAGGTAAAGTCGGAATCCGCATCGGCAGCTGGTCGTCTGCCATTCGGTTTGCCTGGTGTTAATGCTAAGACAAAGGAGATTGGCAATGCCAACTATCTCTGGATTTCATACTTCTATGCGTATCTCAATGCCCATGGTCGTGCAGGATTCGTTATGGCATCGTCAGCAACGGATAGTGCCAACAAGGATCGCGACATCCGTGAGAAACTTGTTCTGACGGGTGATGTGGATGTGATGGTGAGTGTGGGCAATAATTTCTTCTATACCCTCTCGCTACCTTGCTCTCTATGGTTCTTCGACAAGGCGAAACGCTTGGAGAACAAGAACCGTGTACTCTTCATTGATGCTCGCAACTACTACACTATTGTTGACCGAACACTCAACGAGTGGACGGAGTGGCAGCTCCGCAACCTCCAAGCCATCGTACATCTCTATCGTGGGGAACAGGAGAAATACCGACTGCTTATTTCGGAATATGATGCTGCCCTCGGTGGCAAAAGCTTGCAGCAATGTGAGGAAGAGCTATCTGCCGTCAAGCAGGCAGCAAAGGATGCCATAGCCGCTGCCGACCGCAAGACGAAGAAGCAGGTGGAGCGCGAGCAGAACGAAGTCATCGCCGCTGCCGAAGACCTCCTCGAAACCGCCCGTCAGCGAGAGTGGCTCACCTCGAAGTTCGGTACAGAAGGCGAATATCAAGACGTACTGGGTCTTTGCAAGATTGCCACCCTTGACGAAATCAGCGAGAAGAACTACAGCCTTACTCCTGGCGCATACGTGGGCGTTGCCGAAGCCGAGGACGATGGCGTTGATTTCCACGAGCGCATGAACGAAATCCATTCCGAACTCTCACAACTAAACGCCGAAGCCAATGTGCTTATGGACGAGATAATGAAAGAATGGGAAACCCTTAACACGAAGTAAGTCATGGCAAACGAGATAATAGAAATCCACCAGAGCGAATACAATGAAATACTGCGACGCTGTGTCGCAGTTATCAATAATGCACGCAAAATGCTGGCTCAGCAAGTTGCGTCAATAGCAAGTAATACCTACTGGGAGATAGGCAAACTATTGCACGAACGTAAACTTGATAGCAAGTATGGTAGCAACATTGTAAAACGATTGTCGGTTGACCTAAAAGAGCAGTTCCCTGATATGGGTACTTCTCCTCGTCAATTGTGGAATATGAAGGCTTTTTATGAGCGTTATAAAGACTCAGACGAAAAAGTGCTACGCAGCGTAGCAGTTTTGCCTTGGAAGCATAACTTGCTATTAATGAGCAAGAATCTTGATGATGCTGCTGTGGTTTTCTATGCAGAAGAGGATATGGCAAAGGGATGGAACCATGACTTGCTACTCAATGCCATCAAGATGGAAATGCATAAGAGTGCAGCAGCAATACCGATTGAAAACAACTTTGCAAATACCCTTCCTGCCGTACAAGCAGAATATGCCAACGAAGTATTCCGAAGCACATACAACCTAGGATTCCTTGGTGTTACCCAACCTATCCTTGAACTTGAGCTGGAGCGTCGTCTTGTAGATAAGGTGAAACAGTTTCTTCTTGAATTAGGAAAGGGTTTTACATACATAGGCAACCAATGGGAATTGGAATACAATGGCAAGACAAGCCGTGTTGACCTTCTGTTGTATCATCGCGGTTTACGTTCGCTCGTAGCTATTGACTTAAAGATAGGGACTTTCAAACCAGAATATGCCGGAAAGATGAACTATTACCTCTCTCTACTTGACAGATTGGAGCGTCAGCCTGACGAGAACCGTTCTATTGGCATCATCCTATGTGCCGAAAAAGACCATGTTGAAGTTGAACTTGCACTCGAAGACATGGGAAAACCGATAGGCATTGCCGATTATCAGCTGATTATTCCAAAGGATGACCTCCAAAAGGTTATCACCGATGAGATGAAGCAATTTGATAATAATAATCGTGTTAAGGAGGATGAGGAATGAGTGAGTGGAAGAATGGAACGGCCTGAAAGGCCAATAAGCCCATAGCCCAGGGCAAGCGAAGCGACACCCTGGGTCTTTGGGAATCAATAAAACCAACGCCCTGCAAGGGCAAAAGCCCAAAGTAGATAACGATGTCACAATCTCTTTGCAAAATATACCTACATGTGATATTTCACATAAAAACGACAAGCCCACACATAAAAGGTGAGGACCTTAATCGACTGCATTCATACATAGGTGCACTTATCAACGAAATGGGGTGTCAATCTATACGTGTAGGAGGTACAGATAATCACGTCCATGCACTATGTTTGTTCTCACGAACGGAGAATATCGCTCATCTGGTTGAAGAAATAAAACGCAATAGTAGCAGGTGGATAAAATCGTTGGACAATCACTACGGGCATTTTGCATGGCAAGGTGGTTATGCCGTTTTCTCGGTCTGTCAATCAATGGTAGATAAAACCTTGGCATACATCGAGAATCAACAGGAACATCATAAAAAGCATTCTTTTGAGGACGAATATTTGACGTTTTTGAGGATGTACAATATTGAATATGACGAACGATATGTTTTATCAGACTAAAACACGAGGCTTTTGCCCTTACAGGGCGTTGGCATCCACACAATCATACCAAACCCAAGGCGTTGCCGTTGGGCTAAGAGCTCCATTGCCCTTTGGGGCGTCCTTGATGCGGCTGCACCATCATACCAAAATCAAGCAACCAAAGATTATGGTATCATATTTAGAAAGGAGGATGAGGTATGAGTGAGTGGAAGAAATGCGCTATAGGTGAAGTTGTAACATTGAGACAAGGGTTTGCTATAAATGCAAAATCCAAGCACTACATGTCAAATGAAGAAACTTCGCTACCGCTTTTGCGTATAGCAGATATGAAAAGTGGTACAAAGGAAGTCTTTGTGAAAGAAGAAATACCACAACGTTTTATTGCGCATCCTGAAGACATAATTTACACAAGAACTGGTAATGTAGGTCTCGTGTTTCGCAATAATTATGGCGTTATGCATAATAATTGCTTTTCGGTAACCCCAAATAACGAAAAGGAATTATCAAGAGATTTTCTGTATTATGCTCTTCAAAACAAAGCATTCTTTGACACTGCTAATGCTTTAGCTCGCGGTGCTGCTCAGCCAGACCTTCCTCATACGTCTTTTTATTCAATAGAGTTTGCGTATCCCCCTCTCCCCATCCAGCGCCGCATCTCCACCATCCTCTCTCGATACGACTCGTTGATAGAGAATTATCAGAAGCAGATAAAGCTATTGGAGGAAGCAGCTCAGCGACTCTACAAGGAATGGTTCATCGACCTCCACTTCCCCGGACACGAAAACACAAACATCATCGATGGAGTGCCAGAAGGATGGGAGAGAAAGAAGGTTGGAGAGATTGCCAAAGTTAATGCCAATTCAATACCCAAAGCCTATCCGCACCCTATTATAGAATACATTGATTTAGGATCAGTTCGTGAAGGGCGTATATTTGAAACAACCAACTATAAAGTAGGAGAAGAACCTGGCAGAGCCAAGCGCATAGCAAAAGATGGCGATGTAATATGGGGAATGGTAAGACCAAACCTCAAATCATTTGCTCTCGTCATGAATCCAAAAGAAACTGAAGTGTATTCCACTGGATTTGCGATACTTTCTGCTTTTTCGGTTCCATTTACATTCTTATATTGTAGCGTAACAACCGAAGCGTTTGTTGGTTATTTAGTTAATTGCACAAATGGTGCTGCTTACCCTGCTGTAAAAGCCGAACATTTTATAAATGCAGAAATCATAGTTCCAACGAATGCGTTATTAGATGAATTTGGCAGGATAACCATTCCTAGGTATCGTAAAATTGAAAAGTTAGCATCCCAACTCCACCTCCTCACGGAAGCTCGTGACCGCTTGCTTCCCAAGCTGATGAGTGGGGCGATAGAAGTATAAAAAGAAAAGGCAACATGGCCGAGAAGAAGCCGAAATACATAGAAGGCATCGGGTGGCGCTACGAGACGGAACACAGCATGACACGCCGTATGCAGGATCACGACTACCAGTCGCGATGCATCTACATGCTCACACTCACACTTGCCGACCGTTCACAGCCGCTACTCGGACGCTTAGGATTAGATGCACAGGGCGAGGCAATGCTCACACCCTCAGCACTGGGTGAAGCGGTGGTGAAAGAATGGTATGCCTTAGAAAACCCATATCCACAGCTCTGGATCATGCGCGTGCAGCTGATGGAAGAGCATCTGCATGTGGTGGCGTTCGTAAAGGAAAGACTGCCCAAACACCTTGGCAAACTGGTGGGCATCGTAAAGAACCGCAGCAACAAACACTACTGGCAGGAACTCACTGCACAAGGATGCCTTGCTCCGAAAGGGCAGCAGACACCGCCACAACTCTTTGCAGAAAACTTCCAGGACACCATCCTCACCCACGAGGGGCAGCTGGAGGCAATGCTCCGATACGTAGATGACAACCCCAAGCGCGCCATGACGATGCGACAGAACCCCGAACTGTTCAAGGTGGTGAGGGAGCTGAGGGTGAAGGTGATGCAGCCAAGCTATAACCTACATTATTCATGGTCATCATAAAATTCCTCATCGAACTCGTTTGGCGGACATAGTTTGTCCGTTTCTGTTCGTCAAAATCTTTTCATTATGGCATTCTTGTAACATTTTCGTCAAAGACAAGTGTTTTTTGT
>JAZLHI010000048.1:0-106802 GCA_045616725.1 Prevotella sp.
CCGGGAACTGTGGCTTATTTGCTCCGTCAAGAATGACGGAGGAATGCATGAACAGTGGCTTTATTGAACTGTGATAGAAACGATTTCGCAAGCAGCCTTGAGAACGTCGTCCTTATTATCCTCTGTAAACTCAAGAGAAGCGTAGCCATCATACTGCATAGTCATGATGAGAGCAGAAGAGCCGTCAGCCCAGTTACATGTAGCGCCTGTATTGTTAGTCCAAGTGAGAGTGTAAGTGCCGTCGCCGTTGATAGTGACAGCATTGTCCTGATCGAAGCAGCCTGGTTCCCAAGCGAAGTCGTCGAAGTTCTCGCCGAGAACAGCCTTGGCTGGCTGAGAGAATCTGAAGCCAGAGAACTTGAATGTTACAGAGAGAGTCTGGTTCTTCTTCACCTTGAGAGCAGTAGGATCAATAGCGTGAGCATCGCCACCCCATGGGTTGTAGAGCTGGCAGCGGAAGTACTTGTCAGCCTCGATGTAGTTGTTGCGGTTGTCATTGTTGAACTTGATCACAGTAGGACCTTCCTGACCGCCGCCAACAGCCTTGTAAGTATAGTTTACTACGAGGTAAGAAGAAACATTGCCCTTAGCATCACGCTCGGCAGGAATACCGAGCTGGAGTTCCTCACCAGGGATGCACTTGAGAATCTGCCATGCCTGACCCTTAGCCACTACGGTACGAGCCTCAGAGCTTGCAGTAAGGAATGTAATCTCCTGGTCGAACACGAGCTTGCCGTCAGGATTAAGAGTAGCAGTACCACTCAGGTTGCCGATTTCATAGTTGATATCGTCGCCCTTCTTCACGAGAGTCAAGTTGTCAACGTCGTCAGTGTTTACAGCAGGAGCCCAAGAGTCGTTGTAAGTGCCCTTTGTAACGCTTTCCCAAGCCTGAACGTCAGCAGAACCGTTCCACCACATCCAGTCGTATGGAGTTTCGTCGTTGATAACGAAAGTCATCTCCGAGCCAGTAGCCATGCCCATGCCGCTAACCTCTGTAGTGAAGAGCTTAGTAGCGAGATCCTCAATCTCAGGAACCTGTGGGTCAACCTTGTTGAGGAGACCGCTTTCCTCCTTAGGGATACAAGCGCCGTCAGTCTTGATAACCTCTTCAGAAACGAAGCTCCAGATGAGCCACCATGGACCTTCAGAGTTTGTACGCATTGTAGCGAGCTGGAGGCAGTAAGGAGTAAGCTCAACGATCTTGATTTCCTGAGTCCAGTTAGACACAGCATCGTCCATGTTTATTGCGTGCAATGCCTGACAGTCAGAGAAAGAGATAGTAGGGTGGAGCTTGTCGTCGAGAGCGAGCTGGAACTTACCCTTATTAATAGGACCAGTGCTTGCGCCCTTTGTGCCTTCCTCACCACGGTAAACAGTAACTGTACAACCCTGATCGGCTGAAAGCATGAACTCCATCCAAGAGTCCATGTAAGGAGCGTCCTCAGCGATGAGCCATGACTGGATACCAGGGTCCCAGTTTGGAGCCCAAGACTCGAAAGCGAGGTCTGAGTTTCCGGAACCATCGTTCATGACATCGTCTGGATTACAGTAAGTCATAGGACCTACAGTCTTGCCAACTCCGTAATCCTTAGAGATAGGATACCACTTCTTACCGTGAAAGATCTGTTGAGTTTCCGGTGTAACAATCTCGCCAGCGAGATACTTCCACTTAGGGTCTGAAAGCATATTGAAGTCGTTTGAATCGATAGTGAACTTGTAAGGCTCGCCGTAAACAACGCCATCACGAGTCTCGGCACCGAAAGTAACCTCATATTCGCCAGCGAAAGGCAGGTCGATGTAATAATCTTCGTTCTGCGAGCGACCGTTAGGAGTCACCCAAAGAGGAGTACAGCCCTGAAGCTTGGACTTCAAGTGCACTCTGTTTCCCTCTACTGTTACCTCGTATGCGCTTGGAGCCACAAGCTGTTCTGCTGTGTACTGAGCGCTGCCGAAGCCATAGTCTTCAGGGGAGCAGGCAGTGATGATGGTCATCACAATTGCCAGTATTGAAAATATTGATTTTTTCATTTTGGTTTTTATTTTTTGGTTTACCATCCAGCGTTTTGTGTGAGTACACCGCCAGAGAGAGTAATCTGAGTGTTAGGAATCTGCATGAGACCCTTCTTTGCGTTGAAGTTGCTTGCCTGGAAAGAAGTTGTAGCTTCGAGACCAGCGTTCTTCACCTTAGCGCCATTCTGATTAGCAGCGATAGTGCGTGCAGCGTATGCACCGTCCTTCTCGTAGCGCATGAGATCCCAGAAGTGAACGCCTTCGAATGCGAACTCAATAGCACGCTGCTTGCGAAGTTCCTCAATGCTGTAGCCTGTCTGAGCAACGCCGGCACGCTTCTGAACCTTGCGCAAGCCATCTGCTGTTCCATTAAGTTCCGACTGCATGAGGAGAACGTCAGCATAACGCATGATAGTCCAGTCCTGATAGTAAGTGATGTTCTGGTGCTTCTCACCGAGTTCGAAACCAACTTCCTGACGAGTACCGTCGCCGAAGCACATTGGAGCATACTTGCGAGTGATGTAGCCAGTGTATTCGTAAGAGTCGTTGAGAGCCTTCTCGAAGTCAGAGCGGTTCTCGTAGCCAGTAGCCTTGAGGTCAACAACACAAGCGTTGAAGCGAGGGTCGTTCTTGAACTGCTCTACGAAAGAAGGAGTTACAGTACAAGCACCCCAGCCAGAAGCGATGCACTCGCCAGTGTGGCTTACGTTACGAGGGCCGAGGAATACGCTGAAAGTATTACCATCACCGTTTCCGTTGTAGTCGTGAGTAGTGTTGAACTTGAGGTTGAGGACGAATTCCTTAGAGAGATTTCCCTGACCAGCCTGCCATGCAGAGCCGTCATACCACTTACCGGCGTAAGTTGTTGCCCAAGCGTAAGTGCCGCCAGCAGAAGCATCCTTAGTACAAGAAGGCATGAAGAGGTCCTCGTAGTTCTCCTCGAGTTCGTAGCCACCGTGTTCAACGATGTCGTCAACAGCGTTGATGGCATCCTGCTTTGTACAGTTAGGGTTCTCCTGTCCGTAGTAACCAGTATAATAAAGGTACGCGCGAGCAAGGAGAGCTTCAGCAGCATACTTTGAGATGCGACCGTCGTTAGCGTTGTTGTTTGCTACAGGGTAAGCATCAGCAGGAATGTTTTCAGCAGCATACTTGAAGTCAGCGAAGATCTGAGCGAATACCTCAGCAGCAGGAGTACGTGCAGGATTGCCCTCTGTAGGCTCTGTTACCAATGGTACATCGCCGAACATACGGCAAAGGTCGAAGTAAAGGATACCGCGGATGGCGCGAGTCTCACCAAGTACGCGACCCTTGTTGGAATCGCCCTCCCACTGGATGTCATCCTCATGAACGAGGAGTTCGTTGCAGCGAGCGATAGCTGCGTAGTATTTAGTCCAGTCAGTATTGAAGAGGTCATTGTCAGAAGGCGAAATGCTGAGGTCGAACTGGTCGATAGCATTGTAACCTCTACCGTCAGCGGCACCGAGACCGCCGAAAGCCTGGTCAGAAGCAAACTCAGAGGCGAGATACATACCGATACCTGCATCTGAGATGGTACGCTGCCAGCCGTCGTAGCAACCGATAAGGTCCTGCTCGGCAGTAGCAAGTGAGCTGTAAGCAGTCTCTGAGTTGAGAGTAGTCTTTGACGAAGTGTCAAAGAAATCATCAGAGCAGCTTGTTGCAGCCATTGCCATTGCAGCAATATATATTAATGATTTTGTTTTCATTTCTTTTGATTTTTGGTTTTTGGTTTTTGGTCTTTGGCTATTTGCATTGATGCCTTTAGCCTTTAGCCATTAGCCATTAGCCTCGCGCGGAGCGCGAACTACTTGATAATTGTTACGATAGCGATACGGTTAGCGTGGTTAGAGTTTGCGCCCTTAGCGATTACGCGCTCTACGTTTACGCCGCGAGCCTTGAGATACTCTGCTACAGCGTCAGCACGCTTCTGCGAGAGAGCTGCGTTAGCCTCTGCATTTCCTTCTGGAGAAGCGTAAGCAACGACTTCCACTGTGCGGCCCTTTTCGATTTCGTCGAGTTCTGTCTTGTCGCCGATAGCTGCAGAAGAAACTGGGAATGTCACTACGTAAGTGCTCTGAACAGTAGAGAGTCTGTCAGTAGGAACTTCCTTGATCACTTCCTTAACGACTTCCTTAACGACTTCCTTGACAACTTCCTTAACGACAGGCTTCTCGACAACCTTCTCAACCACCTTTGCAGCAGCTTCCTTCTTGGCAGCCTTCGACTTGCCTGCAAGACCGATGTTCATACCAACGATGAAAGTGCGTGGGTGTGGGTAGTAACCCATATCAACACCTGATACCCATGAGTGGCTTGAGTTACCGTTAGTACCGTTGAATGAACCGATTTCCGGGTCCATACCGTCGTACTTGGTGAATGTAACGAGGTTCTGAGCCTGAGCATAGATGCGGAGCTTAGAGATAGCTGGGCAAGAGATGATTCTGCTGAGGTCGTAACCGAGAGTAAGGTTCTGGAGACGGAGGTAGTCACCATCCTGGATGTAGAGGTCAGAGAAGAGCCAGTTACCAGCGTCAGAGTAAGTTACGCGTGGCAAATGGTTGCTTGTGCCCTCGCCTGTCCAGCGGTTGAGGATAGCGCGGCTATAGTTAGACTGTGAAGAGTTAGGGTCACGGTATGACTGTACAATCTGGAAACCAGCAGCACCTGTGAAGTTCACGCTGAGGTCGAAGCCCTTGTAAGAAGCGCCGAGGTTGAAACCGAATGTATATTTAGGGAGACCATTACCGAGGTCAACCTTATCGTCAGCATTTACAGCACCGTCGTGGTTGATGTCGAGGTACTTCACGTCACCAGGCTGAACGTTCGACTGCAATACGCCGTTACCAGCTGCAATCCAGTCCTTGATATCCTGCTGGCTCTGGAAGATACCTGCTGTCTTATAACCCCAGAAATAACCGATAGCATGACCGTTCTGAGCGCGGTAGTACTCTTCTGAGTTAGAGTAGAGACCACCAGTCTCGCCGTGGATGATACCGTCTTCTGTAGGGATCTTGCCCACCTCGTTGTGGTTGTAAGCGAAGTTTGCACCGATGTTATAGTTGAAAGCGCCGATGTGGTCGTTCCAAGAGAGACCGAGTTCAACACCCTGGTTCTTTACGTCACCACCATTGATCATCTTTGAGCTAACACCTGTAGTAGCGAGAAGAGGAGCAGCTACGAGCCAGTCCTTGGTAGTCTTGATGTACCAGTCTGCTGTAAGAGCGAGACGGCTGCTGAGGAAGCGTGCGTCGATACCAACGTTAACCTGCTCTGAAGTCTCCCACTTGATCTCCTCATTAGCGAGGCGCTCAGTGTAAGAACCTGTCTCCCAAGCATCCTGACCACCGCCTACACCGAAGTTGTAGTTAGTGTTGGAAGTCTTCACAGGAGCGAGATACTGCCAGCAGTTGATGTTGGCATTACCAACCTGACCCCAAGAAGCACGGATCTTCAAGAAGTCGAGCCATGAAGAAGCGCTCTTCATGAAGTTTTCCTCTGTTACTGTCCAACCAGCAGATACTGAAGGGAAGTAACCCCAGCGGTGACCTGAAGCGAACTTTGAAGAACCGTCGGCACGCATAGTAGCGTTGAGCATGTAGCGCTCTTTCCAAGACCATCCGAGACGAGCGAAGTAAGACATGCCGCGTGATGGATCGTAAGGAGCACCTGAGACAGTCTTGTTGTCAGTACCGTTAGTGTTGTTGAGGTAAGCAGTCTGCCATCCGCTGAAACCAGTGATGAGGTCAGTGTTGCTGCCGCCAGAACTCTGTCCGTCGTACTTTGACATTTCCGAACCAACGAGAGCGTTGAGAGCGTGCTCGCCCCAGTTCCAGTCGTAAGAGAGAGTGTTTGTCCAAACCATTGACATGCCGTGGCCGTTGCTCTGAGAAACCTTCTCAGTAGTGTTACCTGAAGTTGGCACGAACTTGTACACTGGAGTGTAAGAGCGGTATTCAGAAGAGCCGTAAGAGATACCGAATACAGTCTTGAACTTGAGGTTCTTGATAGGCTCTACCTGAGCGTAGATGTTAGCATCGATGGAACCATTGCGCGAACGGTTGAAGCGGTTTACCATCATCTGTCCGTAAGGGTTGCCGTCTTCTGTGTTCCAATCGTTGTCGAGAGTGTTCATGTAGTCGCCATTCTCAGCATATACAGGATGGAGTGGTGAAGAAGAGAATGCAGAACGGAGGTTGTTGTTCCAGATGTTACCTGTGTTCATACCGCGTGTGTCCTTCCAAACGAAGCTCATGTGCTCACCGACAGTAACGATGTCGCCGAACATCTTGTGCTCTGAGTTAGCACGGAAGTTGTAACGCTTGTAGTCTGAAACATCAGGACCACCGATAAGACCCTGCTGGCCAGTGTAGCCGAGAGAGATAGAGTAAGTTGACGACTGTGTACCGCCTGTGAATGCAAGGCTGTGAGAAGTGGTGAGAGCACCTTCGTTCACTACCTGGTCAATCCAGTCAGTGTTGTAGATGTTGCCATCAACGTCGCGGATAGCGTTGAGCGCGTTCCAGTTCACTGGAGACATGCCTGAGTTGAGGCGAGCCTCGTCCATGATCTTCATGTACTCGTTGGCATTGAGCATATCGAACTTGCGACCGAGAGTCTGCCAACCTACGAAACCGTCGTAAGAGATATTGAATGTGCCTTCCTTACCGCTCTTTGTTGTGATGAGCACAACACCGTTTGCAGCCTGAGCACCATAGATGGCAGCCGAGGCAGCATCCTTGAGCACGTCGATGCGCTCGATGTCGGCAGGGTTAAGCGTAGTGATGTCGCCACCGATACCGTCGATGAGGTAGAGAGGCTGAGAGTTACCCACGGTACCGAGACCACGGATAGTAACGCTCATGTCTGCACCAGGCTTACCAGAAGTGGAAACGATGTTCACACCTGGAGTCTGTCCCTGGAGGGCAGCGAGAGGGTTTGTGGTGTTCATCTTGGTGATGTCTTCACCCTTAACCTGAAGAGTAGCACCAGTAACGAGCTTCTTCTTCATTGTACCGTAACCTACTACCACCACGTCGTCAAGGCTCTGAGAGTCGTCCTTGAGGCGGATGACGAGGTTATTACCTGATACCTTCACCGTCTGGGTGATGTATCCAATGTACGAAACCACGAGGTTCTGACCGTCGTTGGCTTCAATCACAAAGTTACCGTCGAAGTCTGTAATGGCACCGCCACTCTGTCCTTCAACAATAACACTCGCACCGATGAGCGGTTCGTCGTCAGAAGCTGACAGAACCTTACCAGTGACCTGCTTTGCAAGCGCACTACTACCCATGAGCATAAGGAGCATGAAAGACAACATGCATACTTTTCCCATGAACGACGCAGCACACTTCTGAGAAAGTGTTCTCATTCTTGTGAAAGTTTTTAAATGGTTAGTTAAAATATTAGTAATTAAATTATGTTCCTGTAAGGGTTACACACATCGACTCTCCTTTGGATCTTCACAGACTCCAAAAAAGGAGCACAATGTCGGTTTTGCTAAAAACAGTTATATTCGGGCGCAAAGGTAACACTATTTTGTCAAATAACCGCAATGTCAAGAGTTTTTTTTTAGCAAAAAGTCAAAATTGTATGTTTTACATTAATAATATGCGCAAAAAAATCCCACGAAAAATTTTAAAACTCCCACGAAAAGTTCTCAAAACTCCCACGGAAATTTCAAAAACTTCCACGGAAATTTTCTAAACTCACACGGGAATTCAGCCCCTCTCCTACCCTCTCTCAATGGACACAAAACGAAAGTTCCCCGACAAGCATTTCTGCCTGACAGGGAACCTTGCCTTTAACCCTTAACTTTTATCTTTTAGCCTTTTAGCTTTTACTTTAGCCTTTACTTTTAGCCTTCAGCCTTTACCCTTTACCTTTTAGCCTTTAGCCTCGCGACATGTCGCGAACTATCGAAGGCTTCCGTCCGCGTTGTAAGTCTTGCCACCACGCTTGATGAGCATGCGTCCATTGCGGATGAACTTGCTTACAGACTTGCTGTCCTTGCTCTGGACTTCGCGGATGGCTGTTGTCTCAGTGTCCTTGAGAGTGATCTCGTAGTCAATATCCTGACCAGTCTCCTGAGCTGCTACATATCCGAAGACGTCGTAGGCGTAGAACTGGATGATGGAACGGTTGATGACGTAGCTGTTGCCGTTGTCGTCCTTGAAAGCGGCGGTGATATTGTATGCAGGACCGCCATCAGTCTCTATGCAAGAGAGGTTGAGTGAGCCGCTCTTCACCTCTACTTCCTTGCCGTTTACATGGAAGACGGTTGTTCCGTCTGTGCTTACTGTACCCTTCTCCATGCTGTAGTTGCCGGCAATGTGCTCACCGTCAGGAGTAGTGATGCAGATTTCTGCGAAGATGTTTGGATTGTCTTCTGTGCCGTCAGCGAGGAGAAGCTGCCAGTCGCCTTCCTTGCTTGTGTAAGTGCCGTAGTAGGCAGCCTGTCCCATGGTAGCGTTGAAGGTGTATGTCTGGCCTTCGCTCTCACCATAAACGAGGGTGTAAGTCTTTTTGCGCTCGTCAGTAACCTTTGCTGTGATGTTGACCTTGCCGGCAGGGGTTACGGTACGCACGAAGTTCACAGATGTGTATTCGTAATACTCGAACATGCCGGCCATGGCATAGCTTGCCCAGTCATCCATGTCACCCAAGGTGTAGGCGCGACCATCCACAGGCATACCGTTTGTGTCAAGGCGCTTCTCGATGACAAAGCTGTACTTGAGACCGTCCTCTGCCAACATGTCGCAGCGGTAATAAGGAGCATATTGCGCATCTGATGGAACATAAAAGTCTTCCTCTATACTCGTTACATTAATGATTGTCTCTGCGTTCACTACGGTAAACGATACGAGCGCCAATAGGATAAGTAGAATTTTCTTCATATATATATTTTAAGCTTTAGTCTGTTCGTTCTCTATGTCGGGGTAAGGGTTATATTTTGTATGTTTATTGTTCGGGTTATAGTCGGGGGATGTCCCCTTGATTGAAGCAGGTCATTATGTTGTTCGTCACCACCTGTGCGCGGCAAAGTGTCCTATTTCGCTTGCAAAGTTAAATCATTTACGTTAGTTTCGCAAATTTTTTGAAGTTTTATTTTCCTATAAACCCGATACTATTTTTTGACAATTTGAAAGCGATTTTACTTGATTTGTTTCAATTTGAAATCTTTTTGTGTATAAAATAATGAATATATTCTAAATACGTTCGTTTTAGTTATATTTTAATTTTTTACAACTTTTTTTACTCACAAGCGCTTTATTTGACATTTCTCAAGCGCGAACAACTTTGTTTTCTCCAAAATTCGGATTTTTTTAATATTTGCTTTAATTTTGCGCATCATTCTTTCTTTTCAGCCACTTCATGCTGATATTGAACATATTTAATAACAACCGATACCCCTTATAACCCTTTGAGCGAGTGTTCAGTAAGGTGTATCATAAAACAACACAAAAGCAAATGAAAAAATCTACTTCTTATGCAAAGTGGTTATGCATGATCGTCATGATTGTGCTCGGAGCCGTTCAAGCGAACGCGCAAGACCCGTACCTTGAGGATTTCAGCAGCATCACTTACGCCAACAAACTCCCTGAAGGCTGGGCTTGTAAGGGTGACATCTCAAATTTCGAATACGAAACTGACAAATACCACACTGGTGTTGGCTCTGGAAAGAAGGCTCTCGCCGTTCATCCTACTAATACGGAAAACTATCTCATCACTCCAAAGCTTGCGGCTGGTTCTATAGCATTCTATCTCCGCCAGTATTCCAAGTCTTATGCTGCTTCTGCCGCATTGTACTATTGCACAGAGAAGGACGGCGAGTTCACTATCGGCGCACAGATTGGCACGACAGCAACATTGGCAAAGGCTAATAGTCCAGCTTGGACAAAATTCACATACACCCTTGCTCAGGATTCGCGCATCGCAATTCTCTTTGATGGTGTGTTCGATGACTTCGTTGCGCCTATGGGCATAGCAGAAGAAGGCGGTGAAGAAGGCGGTGGCGAAGGCACTGACCCAGAGAATCCTGGCACTGACCCAGAACCACAGCCTGAGCCTGAGAAGCACCTTCAGATAACAGCATTCTCAAGAACAAGCGACTGGGAAACCAATGCGGATGAAAACAATCAGTTCTCTGCAACATTCAAGGTTACAGTAAAGAACACAGGCAATGTGGAACTCACAGCAGAGGAAGTTAGCGTAAGTATTACAGACGCATATACTGAAGGCTACAAGGCTCTTGCCACTGCCACAGCTGCCAAGGCTCTTGCTGCTGGCGAGTCTGCTGACATCACTCTTGAGGCTACTAATTTAACTACAGAGAAAGAAGGATATGTTTATTTCTACGCAAAGGAGAACCTTGAGAACACATTCTTCAAGAGCGCATACGGCACAGTTCAAAGCACAAATGTTTATGTAAACCCTTACGTTGCCAAGTTTGCTATTTATGCAGAGGGGGCTTATTCGCAACTCTCTTCTTCATCTACTGTGGACTTCGGTAGCAAGGTTACTACAACCGTCAGCAAGAACTTTGAGATTCGCAACGCTGGCGCAGCTCCTCTTGAGGTAAGCTCAATCACTGTTCCAGAAGGCTTCACTGTTGATCCTTCATCATTCACAGTGGCTGGCGGAAGCAAGCAGACATTCACTGTAAGTCTCGTTCCTGAGGCTGACAATTACGGAGAGTTCTCTGGCAATGTCGTTATCACACACGCCCTCGGCACATTCTCCTTTCCTGTGAAGGGTACTACTATCGACCCTGATAACGTTATGATTGACTTTGAAGATGGCAAGATACCTGAAAATTGGGCACATGACAATAACTTCAAAACAAGTAGTTACTACAAGTACGGCTACAATTTCAGTTCAACTCCATCTTACTTCACATCTCCACGCATTGTTATAAAGGAAGGAAAGGCGCTTTCGTTCAAGGCCGAAAAGGGATCTTCTTCATATACTCCTGTGCTCACTCTCAGTTATTCAGTTAACGGCAGAGACTGGACAGAGGTAAAGAACTTCAGTAGCGAGCTGACTACATCTTTCCAGACATTCGTTGTTGACGAGATTCCTGCCGGTAAGTGGTTCATTAAGTTTGAAGGCAAATACTTTGACATAGACGACATCACAGGCTTCAGCTACAGCAAGGAGCTGCTCGTGCCTATCGCAATAGCTTCTACAGGTTACGCTACATTCGCTCCACAGCAGAATGTCACTCTCACAGAGGATATCAATGCTTACATCGTGAAGTCATACAACAATGGCGAGGCTTACGTTACTCTCTCCCCTATCTCAGGCATCATCGCTCAGGGCGAAGGAATCATCGTGGAAGGCGAACCTAACACAATCATTGATGTTGAGACTACCGAGGAAGCTGCAGAGAAGAACGCAGAGAATATCCTCGTGGGCACTCTTGCAGCAACACCTCTTGCAGAAGGCGAGGCATACATCCTCGTAGAAGAGGAAGGTCAGGCAGTGTTCTCACTCTGCGCTGCTGGCACTATCGCTGCTGGCAAGGCTTATCTCCCTGCATCAGTCGCTAACGCGGCTCCTTCACTCAAGATTGTTATGGAAGACGATGCTACAGCCATTGATAGCCTCACAACCGCAAAACCACAAAACCGTACAACCGCAGTTTACAACCTCGCTGGTCAGAAGGTAAGCACAGGCTATAAGGGAATCATCATCCGCAATGGCAAGAAGATGATGGTTAAGTAACAATTACGAATTACTCATTACAAGATTATTTTTATGAAACAGTATATCAAACCTGAACAGGAGATCGTTGAGTCAAAGTCAGAATCACTGCTTATTTCTGGCACAGGCATTCCAGTAGGTACTCCTGGTGCTAATCCAGGCTCAGCACTCACACATGCTTTCAACGGTCTCATTTATGACGACGAGGAGGATGAGGATGAGTTTGGACTCTAACTTTGACTCTGACAGCAACTTATATATATAATAATGTATAAATAATAAACAACAAATATGAAACTGAACAAATTCATTAAAGGCATCCTTGCCTTGATGCTTCTTGCTCCTGCCGCTCCAGCTATGGCACAGGATGGCAACCTTATCGTAAGAGGAAACATCATCGACTGGTACTACTACGGTAAGGACTATACCGGCTCTACAAAAGGTGACAGCTGGAACCAGATGCCTACAGGATGGGGCACTGCCGAGAACCCTTACAACTACGGTCTCTTTGAGATCTGCGTGGACCCAAACAGCACAAAGGCTGACAAGTTCGTTGGCATGGACTTCATCATGCGCAACCACATCTGCTACGGTAATGCTGGTGGCGTCTATACTGGCGATGCATTCTATTCGTTCTTCCTCCACGAGACTCAGGACTCGCAGGATTCAAACGAAGAGGTTGGCTCTGAGGAATACGAGATCCTCGTACGCAAATGGGACATCGAGAATAACAAATACACCACAGTTGGTCGTCTCCCATTCCAGCCTACAGACCTCACTTACGACCCTGTAAACGACAAGGTCTATGGCATGTTCCGCATCTACAGCGAGGAAGGCGACTACTGCTACGAGCTCTGCGAACTCAACATGGAGGACTTTTCTGTTCGCCAGATTTCGCACGCTCAGTTCGACTATTACTATGAGCCTCGTGCTCTTGCCATCAACTCCAAGGGTGACATCTATGGTATCAACCAGCGCGGTCAGGTGCTCCGCTTCAACAAGGACAACGGCATGTACCGCGAAGTGGGCAACATCGGCTTCCGCACTCAAGATAGATACATGTCTGCTGCCTTTGACTTCCGCACAGACAAACTCTACTGGATGGGCTACAAGAACGACGGCATCAAGTATCAGGGCGACACATCGGGCACGAACGTCAAGCTAACCATCGCTGAAGGCGGTCGCGACACTGGTCTCTATGAGGTAGATACAAAGACAGGTGTTGCCACTCTCCTCTCAAACTGCGAGCTCAAGGAGTTTGACATGGAGACCATGAAGCTCAACTGGTGTGGTAAGGTCGTGCTCACAGGTATGTGGATTGACGGCAGCTTCGAGAAGAAGGCTTACGACCTCAAGGTGGATGCTTTGAACATTCCTACGCAAATTACTGCAGGTGCCGAAACAGAGCTCACTTTCAAGGTTAAGAACATCGGTACAAAGACCGTAGGTGAAGACGATTGGACAGTAGAACTCTATGCTAACGGCGAAAAGGTTGCCACAAAGAGTGGCCGCGACCTCGAGCCAAGCGAGATCCGCGAGGTAAAGTTCAACTACACAGCTCCAGCTACAATCGGCACAAGTGTGACGATTCAGGCTAAGGTTGTCTATGCTAACGACGAGCTTGTTGACAACAACGACACAAAGGAAATGACTATCGCTGTTAACGGTGGTAGCACAACAGCCATCAACAACGCTACAGGCTTCATTACAGACAACTCCG
The DNA here is from genome assembly GCA_045616725.1 of Prevotella sp. GTDB lineage: Bacteria > Bacteroidota > Bacteroidia > Bacteroidales > Bacteroidaceae > Prevotella. The sequence continues at coordinate 13,457 of JAZLHI010000048.1, forward strand.
TTATCCGCAACGCCAACGGTCAGCAGGTTCCTAACTTCGCTAAGCCAGGCCTCTACTTCATCACAAAGAACGGTAAGACACATAAGGTTGTAGTAAAATAAAGTTATTCAAGTTTCATTCAAATTGCAAAGCGAAACTTGAATAGCAAATAACGAAAAATGGGATGCTCTTTCGGGCATCCCATTTTTTTGCGTTGGACTAGGCGGATTCGAACCACCACAAACAGAACCAAAACCTGTTGTGCTACCATTACACCATAGTCCAATCACAGGTAAAAAACACGTTGTACACGCAAAATGCGGTGCAAAATTAGTCAATTTTTATGACAATCGTGCCGTATACCGCCATGAATATACCATAATCTTGACTATTATCTATTATATAGAGGCTTATTTCATCATCTGCTCGATAGCCTTATGCCATCCGCCAACCCAGAGGTTGATCTGCTCCTCATTGTCCTGTGGTTGCTTTGTCCACTTGCTCTTGCGAAGCTGCTGAACTTCATCGAAATCAGACCAAACGCCTTGGTGCAAACCAGCCATTACAACAGCTCCAAGGGCAGATGCTTCCTCTACGTCAGAGCAGTTTATTGGCACTCGGAGGCAGTCTGCCTGAAGCTGCATGAGGAAGGAGTTCTTCGTAGGACCGCCGTCAACACGCATCTCCTTCAGTGCTACGCCTGCTTGCCTTACCATTGCCTGCACGAGGTCGTTCACCTGATAGGCGATGCTCTCAAGGGCTGCACGGAGGAAGTGGGCGCGGGTTGTGGCGAGTGTCATGCCAGAAACGGTGGCCTTAACCTTATCATTCCACCATGGAGCACCGAGACCTGCGAAGGCTGGCACGAAATATACGCCGCCATTGTCCTCAACGCTCGTTGCCTCAGCCTCAACTTCGGCAGGAGAGTCAATCATCTTGAGTTGGTTCTGGAGCCATTTCAACGTGGCTCCCGTAGCGTGGATATTGCCTTCGAAGGCATAAAACACCTTTCCGCAGGCAGCATAACCGATGCTTGTGACGAGTCCCTTCGGTGGCTCTTGAGGGCACTGCTCGCCGATATTGACCATCACAGACGAGCCGGTTCCGTATGTAGTCTTGCCAAGTCCAGCCTCGAAGCACATCTGTCCGGCAAGCGCGCCATGGCTATCGCCAAGCACACCGGCAATCTTTATCGGCTGCGGAAGGATGCCTTCGAGCGTTGTCTCGCCGAATTCGCCGTCGCAAGGCTTCAGCTCAGCCATCATGGAGCGAGGGATGCGGAACATCTTTAGCAGGTCGTCGTCCCACTCCAGCTTATGGATGTTCATAAGCATCGTGCGGGAAGCGTTGGTATAGTCAGTGGCATGAACCTTGCCGCCAGTGAGTTTCCAGACGAGCCATGTGTCGATAGTACCCATGAGGAGTTCGCCTTTTTCGGCTCGCTCTTGTGCATTCTCTATGTTGTCAAGCATCCAGCGCACGCCGGAAGCCGAGAAATAAGGGTCGATGAGCAATCCGGCACGCTCCTTCACGAGAGGCTCGTAGCCTTCAGCCTTTAGCTTGTTGCAGATGTCAGCGCCGCGCATACACTGCCAAACGACAGCGTTCTGGATAGGTTCGCCAGTGGTCTTGTCCCAAACGACGACCGTCTCACGCTGGTTAGTGATGGCAAGACAGTAGTCGTTCTGCGCAAAGTCCTCGCCTTCAAGGAGTTCGCGGAGTGCGGAGATGGCATTGCCGTATATCTCCATAGCGTCGTGCTCCACCCATCCAGGCTGCGGATAATACTGCTGATGGTCGCGGTTTACGCGGCGAAGCATCTCGCAGCGGTCGTTGAAAAGCATGGCTTTCGTAGCCGATGTCGATTGGTCTATTGCTATTATCTTTTTCATGGTATTTGTTTTTGTTTAAGGTTTAGGGGCTAGGGTCTTGAAGAACACACCGCAACAAGCAATGCTGGCAACGGCTCCTGCGCCGAGACCGATCCATTCAGGGAGTCCGAGACCGCCCTGTGCCTGTGGGCAGACGAGGATGAAGCTTGTGCATGTGAATGTCATGAACATGGCAGGGATGAGCGAGATCCAGATGTTCTTGCCCTGCTTTGCCATCCATACAGTGATGCCCCAGAGTGTAAATACCGAGAGCGACTGGTTTATCCAACCGAAATAGCGCCAGAGTATGCTGAAGTCTATGTTCATCAGGAAGATTACGATGGCTGCGAGAGGGAGGGCAATGGCAAGGCGGTTGAAGATCTTGTCCTGCTTGTAATGGAGGAAGTCGGCAGTGATAAGACGTGCACTGCGGAGTGCTGTATCGCCCGTTGTGACAGGAGCAGCAACGACTCCGAGGATAGCGAGCACGGCGCCCACCTGTCCCATCCAGTCGTGGCAGATGGCATTGACGATGATTGCCGGATTATTGTTCATCTCGTTCCATAGGCCCTCGTAGCTACCGGTATATTTGATAGCCGCAGCAGCCCAGATGAGTGCCACGACGCCTTCCGTAATCATTGCTCCGTAGAACACAGGACGAACGTGTTTCTCGTTCTGTGTGCAACGAATCATCAGTGGACTCTGTGTAGCATGGAAACCGCTTATCGCACCGCAGGCGATTGTAATGCAGAGCATTGGGAAGAGCGGAGTGCCCTTAGGGTGATGGTTCTCAAAGGCTTCCGTAATCTCAGGCATCCATGTTGTGCCGTTCAAGCCTTCCTGGAAGAATATTCCGAAGCCTACGCCTACCGCCATGATGAGCAATGCTGCGCCGAAGACAGGGTAAATCTTGCCGATGAGAGCAGAGATAGGCAGCAGAGTGGCAAGGAGATAGTAAGCGAAGATGATGATTGTCCAGAAGAGAACGCAGGCGGCCGCCTTGTCTTCCATGCCTGTCCATGCTGCAAACTGGTCGAACAAGCCCCATCCGCTTGTGAGGTTTGAGAGCAACGACGCCGGCGTGCTTACGAATACGGCAACAACCATGATGAGAAGCACCATGGTAACGAGGCGCATCACCATGCCGATGTTCTTTCCAAGGCTCTTCGTGATCTGCTCGGGAAGGCTCGAACCATTGTCCCTTAGCGAGATCATGGCGCTCATGAAGTCGTGCATCGCACCGGCAAAGATACAGCCGAAGACTATCCAGATGTATGCCGCAGGACCGAAAAGGATACCCATTATGGCACCGAAGATAGGACCTGTGCCGGCTATGTTCAGGAATTGGATGAGGTAAACCTTCCAAGGATTCATTGGTACGAAGTCTATGCCGTCGCGCATCGTATTGCAAGGCATTGGGTTGCTGGCATCCACGCCAACCGCTTTTTCCACGAACTTGCCGTAGAAGATAGAGCCGAGAATCAGGGCTACTATGCAAAGAATGAATGTTGTCACTGTCGTTTTGTTTTTGGTTGTAAGTGGTTGCAAAGTTAGAAATATAAATTTTCACGCGTAATATATTAATGTGGTTGAAAATCAATAAATTGACTAAATTATAAAAAAATATGAAAAAACATCGCAAAAATTTTCGTAACTAATTAAAAAATAGTAACTTTGCAGCCGAATTCGTCAAAAAAGGACTATATCCTCACAATAAATAAAAACAAATAAAGATATGACTAAAGCAGATATAATCAACGCTATCGTTGCTGAAACAGGTATCGCAAAGAATGACGCAGCTGCTTCCGTAGAAGCATTCATGACAGTCATCAAGCGAACTATGTCTGAAGAGAAGGAAGACATCTTCCTCCGTGGTTTCGGTACTTTCGTTGTTAAGCGTCGCGCAGAGAAGCTCGCGCGCAACATCTCAAAGAACACAAGTGTGGTAATTCCTGCACACGACTTCCCTACATTCAAGCCTGCAAAGACTTTCGTTGAGCAGATGAACAAGTAAGCAAGAAGAAACATTCCTGATAATTAAAAACTAAAATCTATACAACTATGCCAAACGGTAAGAAAAAGAAGGGCCACAAGATGGCTACTCACAAGCGCAAGAAGAGACTTCGCAAGAATCGCCATAAGAGCAGAAAGTAAGTCTCACGCGACTAAACATTCAAAAGGAGTAAGGAGGAACAGCATATCTATGCTATCTCTTTGCTCCTTTTTATTTTACCCCAAACGACCAATATATGACAAGCGAAATAATAATTGACGCCCAGCCGCAAGACATCTCCATCGCCCTCCTTGAAGACAAGAAGCTGGTGGAATACCAGAAGGAGCCGCGCACGCAGAACTTCTCTGTGGGCAATGTCTATCTGGCAAAGGTGAAGAAAGTGATGCCGGGACTCAACGCCTGCTTCGTGGATGTGGGCTATGAGCGCGACGCTTTCCTCCACTATCTTGACCTCGGGCCACACTACTCTTCCTTCGAGAAATACCTGAAGCAGGTAAGCAGCAACCATCAGAAGCTCTATCCTTTCGTGAAGGCTCAGCAACTGCCTGAACTGCCAAAGGATGGAAGCATACAGAATGTGCTGAAGGTGGGACAGGAAGTGCTCGTTCAGATAGTCAAGGAACCAATCTCCACAAAGGGACCACGCCTCACCGGTGAACTCTCGTTTGCCGGAAGATACATGGTGCTCGTGCCTTTCGGAGAGAAGGTTTCCATATCGGCAAAGATACGCAAGGGTGAGGAAAAGGCACGATTGAAGCAGATCATCAGTCGCGTCAAGCCAAAGAACTTCGGCGTAATCATACGCACCGTGGCGGAAGGAAAGGAAGCCATCGAACTGGAAAACGAGCTGCAGGTGCTGCTGAAGCGTTGGGACGATGCGCTGAAGAAGATGCTCGCCTCAAAGAAGCATCCGGCGCTCATCGTGGAAGAACAGAGCCGCATCGTAGGTTTGCTGCGCGACCTGTTCAACCCTTCATACGAGAACATCTACGTGAACGACGACACAATGCTTGAGGAGGTGAAGCAATATGTGCAGATGATTGCACCGGAGAAGCTCCCTATCGTGAAGCGATACACGGGCAACCTGCCTATCTTCGACGCCTTCGACGTGACGAAACAGATAAAGTCAAGCTTCGGAAAGATAGTGAACTACAAGCACGGCGCCTACCTCATCATAGAGCATACGGAGGCTATGCACGTCGTCGACGTGAACAGTGGCAACCGCACACGCTCGGAGAACGGTCAGGAGGCAAATGCATTGGAAGTGAACCTCGGTGCTGCTGACGAACTGGCACGTCAGTTCCGCCTGCGTGATATGGGCGGAATCATCATCGTTGACTTCATCGACATGAAACTTGCCGAAGACCGCCAGTTGCTCTATGAGCGCATGTGCAAGAATATGCAGCAGGATCGCGCACGCCATAACGTGCTACCTCTCAGCAAGTTCGGACTCATGCAGATCACGCGTCAGCGCGTTCGTCCTGCCATGGACGTGGTTGTTGACGAGACCTGTCCTACTTGCTTGGGCAAAGGCACTGTGCGTTCAAGCGTTCTCTTCGTGGAACAGCTGGAACGCCTGCTTGAGAAGCTCGTAAAGCAGTCTGGTGTGAAGCGCCTTTCTCTCCATGTGCACCCTTACGTTTACGCTTACATCTGCCAGGGCTTCATGAGCCTGAAATGGAAGTGGAAGCTGCGCTACGGATTCGGTTTGAAGGTCATACCATCGCAGAAGCTCGGCTTCTTGCAGTATGAATTCCGCGACAAGGACCAGCAACCTATTGATATCAAGGACGACAAGTTCACTCTGTAAGGACGACAAGTTCACTCTGTAGTAACACAAGAAACACAATGGGCAACTTCTCTGAACTCCTTAAAACCACTCTCAAGCCACGCGACGTTGAGGAGAACATCGACATCTACTTCACCCGTCCCTGCGGACTCGTGCTCACGCTCTTCTACAAGGCGCTGAATGTTCACCCAAACATCGTGACCATCATCGGCATTCTCATCGGCGTGTGGGCAGGATACTTCTTCTCGCAAGAAGACATCTGCGCCAACATCATTGCCATCATCCTCCTCATTCTGTCCAACCTCCATGACTCTGCCGACGGTCAGTTGGCACGAATCACAGGAAAGAAGACCCTCATCGGACGAATGCTCGACGGTTTCTCCGGCGATGTATTCTTCTTCGCGATATATGTTGGCATCGTCGCGCGACTGTTCAGCCAGCCTATACCATTGCTCAGCAGCATCCCTGCCTTTGAAGGCATCACATGGCAGTGGTGGGCATTTGCATATTGCTGCTTCGTGGGCTTCATAGTCCACTCTCCACAGGCCACACTTGCCGACTACTACCGACAGATACACCTCTTCTTTCTCAAGGGAGAGGAAGGCTCGGAGCTCAGCACCAGCGAGGCGCAGACACCAATCGTGGAGGACGCCGCAAAGAACAAAAGATGGCTCGAATGGACATTCTTCTACTGCTACCGCAACTACTGCCGCGGACAAGAGAAGCGCACACCCAACTTCCAGCGCTTCTACAAGGCATACCAGGCAGCTATTTCCGGATCTGGAGAACCCGGAAAACCCGGAAACTCCTCTCCCCTCACAGGGGAGTCGGAGGGGTCTTCCCTCCGCGAAGAGTTCCTCGCCGGCAGCCGCCCACTGATGAAATGGTGTAACTTCCTGACCTTCAACTGGCGTGCCATAACCATCAGCATCTCATGTCTCGCCAATGTGGCATGGCTCTACCCACTGATGGAGCTCACCGTGTTCAACATCGTAAGATGGCACATGCAAAGTACACATGAGAATCTCAGCCGCAGACTATACGAGAAATACCTAAAAGCATAAAACAATAATTAAAAGTGTAAAAAAAACACCCCGATTATTTGGTATTTTAAATAATATGTGTAACTTTGCCCCCAAATTAATCACAAATCACAACTTATAACTAATCTAAATTCAATAAGCTTATGAAGAAAATCTTTACTCTTTGTGCAGCGGTTTTTGCTGCTATGAGCGTTAATGCTCAGATTACAGGCACTGAATCTTATCAGCCATGGGAAGGTGACTCTCATACTCTCAAGGCAGAGTGGGCAAAAAATGAGGATGTAACTCAGGCATCCGTAGCAAACTTCTCTACTGAGAATGTAGTGGGTGTTGGTGTTTCTGGTCCTATTGCAGAATATGAGAATGGCTCAACATTGCCACTTGCACAAAAGAATGATAATGCTTGGGGTGCAGGAAACAACTGTGGTGATGCTGGTATTTTCTGTGTTAACGGTAAAGGTAACCCTGTTACAGGTGTAGCTTTCGTTGAGATTCGCACTGATGGTGTAGGAACAGGTACTTACCGCCGTTGCTATGATCGCTCAATTGACCCAGAAGGTCCTTACTACGCAGCAGATGGTGTTACAGTTCTTGATCCTGAGAGTGTAAACTTCTATTATCAGCCAGATGGTTCTGCTGGTGTTCCAAGTAATGGAGTTTACTACACATTCACTCCAAAGGTTGACGGTAAGATGTCTATCATTGCTTGGGTAAATAAGGGCGGCGGTGGCCGTAAGGCGTTCATCGCAAAGAAGAGCGATTGCAAGGCTCTTGTACCTGGCGAAGAAGTCACTTATAGTGGCTATGTAAATGATGGTAAGTGTAAGGATGAAAATGGAAAACTTACTTATCAGGAGTCTATTGATGTTAATCCTGAGAACCCATACTCACCTCAATCTATCATCAATGCCAATGCTGCTGCATGGATTTACTTAACATTTGATGCAAAGGCTGGCGAGACATACTATGCATTCAGCGATTCATCTCAGCTTGGCCTTGGTGGCTACGAGTTCACAGCAACTTCAGCTATCAACAACATTTCAGCAGCTCCTGTAAAGGCTGTTGCTAAGACTATCCAGAACGGTCGCGTTGTTATCGTTAAGGGCAACAACACATTCAACGTTGCTGGTCAGCTTGTTAAGTAAAGACCTCCCCTGCCCCCTCCACAGGAGGGGAATCAAGGAGACCAAAATAAAGCCCTAAAAAAGTCCCACGGATTCACATTGGATCCGTGGGACTTTTCATATAAAAGACGGGCACTTTTTGGTCGTTTTCGTGAGAGATATTCATCCTATCTCCAAACGACCTTCTGACCCTTTACAATCTTTATGCCTCGATAGCTCTTGACATCTACACGCTGACCTGGAATATTGTAGGTGCGACCGTGAGAATGAGAGGCTTGTTCGCTGACAGAAACAATGCCCGTACCTGATGTTGCCTTTGCCGACTGAGGCGAAAGACCTCCCATCTGGTTGGCTACTCGGATTGTGTAGGCAGCAGACTCTTCATCAACAGTGAAGTTTGCTTCTGTAGTGAAAGCAATGACCTTTCCGTCCTTACAGATTGCATAGCAAAGAGCTGCCGGCACTGCTTGCCACGACAGCAGCTTGCCATCAATCTGTGGCGTTGGCGCAATCAACTGCTGGGCAAGTTCTTGCGGATTCCAACCCGGAAGAGTGGAAACCACCGTATATTGCGCTGCCTCAGAAGCAGTTAGCACAGGATTATGAGAGAGCGGCAGCATCGGATCGCAAGCATCAATGGAGCGCTGCGAGAGGTCCAGAAGGTTTCCGCTGCCATCCTTTGAACCATATTCATGGAAACGAACAATGAGGCCGTCGGTCATTCCCGCCCATCCTGTTGCGTTCGGAAGCTTGCAGAATGTAGTATATAGGAATGTAGCGGCAGGGCTGTCGTCCCAAGGGCGGCCAAGATAGAAGCCGGCGTTGTCAGCTTCCACGCGACAATCATAGAATACAAATCCCTTGCCAGAATCCTTCGTGTTAGGAGCTACGATATAGCCGCCGGAACCGACATGCTGCATAGTGCATTGCTCGAACCAGGCAGTGCCATCGCCATAGATATAATCCACGTTTCCTGCGATTGTGCAATTCTCAAAGTAAGCGGAACCATCAGCCTTGTTGAGATAGTAGGTATCCTGAACACCCTGCATCGTAACATTCTTGTAAACGACCTGCTTGGAGCGCTGGCGTAGTGCCACGCATTGTCCTTGCGATTTCTTGCCTATCCAGTCGCGTTCGGCGCAGATAGTAAGGTCTTGCATATAGACATTGTCCCGTCCTTCAGCGATATACAGCACAGGGGTCTTGTCCTGATAGTTATTGTTGTTAGGGATGAGCCCCGGATTGTTCTTTATGACAACGCCTTCCTGTGACTCTCCGATGAGCGAAGTGTTGGCAGGTACGGCAGTCATGACGGTAGTGCCAAGGTCGTAAACGCCATTGTGAAGGAAGATGCGGAATCTGTCTGCGGAAGACGCCGCAGCTCCCTTGAGGGCAATCTTCAGTTCCTCGGCATTCGTCACCTCTGCCTGATAAGGTCCATCCTTGAAGATAGGCGAATCAAGGAAGTAGTAGAAGTTTGCCGTAAGCGTCTCGTCAGCATTGCCTACTGTATAAACGAACTCAGCATCAGAAGAAACAACCTCTCCGGCAAGGTTTGTCCAGTTCCTGAATTCATATCCGCTTGCCGCCGTTGCCGTAAGCGAGACCTTTGTGCCCTCGGCAAGGCTGCTGCCCTTAGGAGTCTGCTGGACAGCACCGGCATTGGCTGGCGACACCTGAGTGGCGAAAGAGTGCTTTACGACCTTTGAGTCGTATGTGCCGTTGATGGTAACATGACGGAGGCGGAAATACTTGTCCGCCTGGATATTGTATGGGTGAATCTTTATTGTAATAGTCTCTTTGGTCGCAGGGATGTTGAGAGGATAAGTGAATAGCGTGCGATTGGATGCCGTAGTGCTTGCAACCTCTTCGCCAGCCTTTACAACAACCGGCGCAGCATCTCCGACGGTTATTGTGATGTCAAATTTGGCTTTTACCTCGCAGTTGTTCTCAAAAGAAAAGCTGGTAGGTGCAAACGAATAACCAGCAGCAGGAGTGAATTGATATGAGATATAGCAGTTATCGCTTGCTGCACTGATGGAAGGGAACCTGAACCATCCCATCTGATATCCCTTTGATATGCCTGAGCTTGTGTGGCCGGCAGCAGAGAAATTGGAATCCCCATTCATCTTAACGGGATCAACTGTGGCTTTCTCTTCCAAAGCGGTCTCCCAAGTCCATACGATAGAGCCTTCGCCTGAATTCACTGCTGCTGTCTTGTCGAAGAGTTTCACCGCGCCGAGCATCATGTCAAAGCCATTCATGGAAGAATATACTACCATGTAGCTCATGTCCGGATCCAGTTCCACGTCGAACGATTCCGACCAAAGGGTAGCCTTGTCGAGAGGATGCGTATTGAACACCTCTATGCGTTCGCTGCCATCAGCAGGATAAGCCGTGAGCATGACGCGGTCCTTGTCTTGCCCGTTGTTGTAGCAAGAGCCGGAAACGAAGGTGCGAATCTTTGCAACGTCCTTCACATACATGATGACTTTGTTCTTCTGATTGATGACAGGACCGATGATAGTTGTTCCCGCAACGCTGGCATCGTAGCCATTTTCAGTGGAAGCAACGTAGTAAGTGCCATTGTCGATCGTCGGGTCAAGGCAGTTTCGGTTGGCAAGACGCTGCTGCTGGGCATCCCATGCCATCCATGATGCTGCGAGTTTCACATCTGTGGCACTGGTATCCGTCATTTTTGTGAAGCGAGTGAGCTCAAAGTTTGTGCCACTACCTACCTGTGGCGAATGGAACTCAATGCCTGTCGGGTCGAAAGTGTATGGTAGTATGACGGAAACGCTCTTGAGGGATTCGGGAGAAGTGATTGTAGTAGTAAGGACATCCCCCGTGGCAGCTATCTTCTGTGACGTTCCGTCGGTAAATGTAACCTCTGCCACAGCACCTTCAGCAGCAGGGATTGCGATCTCCGTGCCGTTGTAGCGGAGGGCTACGTCGATAATGTTTCCGTTGAGCATGGCCTGGGAAACATAGATGCCCGCGCCAGGAAGCTTAGGGGCAGTCTTTGCGGTGAAGTCCCAAAGCATCTCCACATCGCTGTTGCGTTGTGCAAGGGTGTTGATGTTCTGCTTGAAGGCTGGGGAAAGCGTGATATCCTCTGTGATTACGCCTTCGTATGTCTTTCCGAACTCGTAAGTTGTAGCTCCGTCAGTCCAACCTGTCATGGTGTAGCCTTCCTTATATATAGATGTATTGGAAGCGGCTACGGTAAACTTTCCTCCGTAGGCAATGGTTATCGGAGAAGGAGCGGTGCCCTCTGCGCCTTTTGTGCTGAAGGATATGGTGACATTCTCGGGACGAACGGCAAGTCCTGGCTCCACGTATGTCGCAGATGTCTGATAATCAGCGTTGTTAAGGGAGTAATCGGCAAGCCCGTTCAGGTAGTTCTCAAGATTCGTGTAGCCATTGGCTGCAACGGCATTGCCGTCTTTCGGATCCAGCTTGTTGAATCCCTTTGCATCTTCGTAGGCATCAGGCATACCGTCGGCATCGGAGTCAACGGCATACTTCTCGCCAGACTTGAGGGCTGTAGAAGGACAGTAAGCGTAGGTTTCTCCATCAACAACCACGGCGTCAGTGCCATTGTTCAGTTTCACGTCAGTAGGAGAGTCTATGATACCCATGTTTGCAGAACTCGGGCTTACCGTTCCCGTAAACAGAGGATCGCGCTTGCCGGCAGCTTCATCAAGGAGTCGCTGGTCAACCTCGTCGTATCTCGGGAGGGAAGCGCCAGCCTTCGTCGTAACATTGAGGAAAGCTTCATCAGCTGTCTCTGCCACAAACTCCGACTTTGCCTTGTCGTAATAGCTTTTGTCTATGATGGATGCTGCCTTCGTAGCGTCTGTCTGCGAGAGACTCCAGTAGCCCATCGCAGAGTTTGCTGTTCCATAGCCATAGAGATTATCTGCATTAACCTTGTTGAGGACATCGTCCGACCATATAGCTGATGTAGGAGCCCACTTGCTTGATGTCTCAAACTTATTGCCAGAGAGATACCACTGTCCAACCTTTGTCCTTCCGCCAGTAGAGTTTTCGCCACTGCTTGCAGCCACCCAATAGCGCTTGCTCGTGGTGCCTTTCTGCGTAGAAGGGCCTGGACGATAGTAGTTTCCTACCATATAGACGCGATTATACTCCTCATCGAAAGCGCCATTGTTCTCGCCACCGTAGATGGAATTGTACGACGACCAGTTGTAAACAACATTGTTTGCAAACTCAGAGTCCACCTGATAGTCATGCGTCTTTGCCGTAGCCTGATTCTCATAGAGACGAACACCATTGAAACGTGGCGAACGGGAGTGGGAGTTTGTGATGAGAGTGTGGTGCATGGTTGTTTGCTCTCCACCCCATTGTGTGGCGTAAGCACGAGCACCCTTTGAGTTCTTCGAGTTATACAGTCCTTCGCCAATGATACACCATTGCACCGTAGTGCGTTTTACGTCAAACATTGTCAGGCACTCCTCCATACTCCACGTCATGGAACAGTGGTCCAGGATTACATCCTCTGCGTTTTCCACATCAAGACCTGTAAGTGATTCCGAAGGAACATCGCCGGCACGGAAGCGAACATAGCGGATTATGACATTCTTATTGTTCACATACAACGGAAATCCCGTTATACATACTCCACCTCCAGGGGCGGATTGACCGAGAATGCTTATGTTGGGGTGGTTTGTCTTCAATTTGGACTTCAGATATATGGTACCGTTTACGGCAAAAAGGATTGTTCTTGGCGAATCGTCTCCAGTGCGCAAAGCCCATCTCAGGGTGCCAGGCACAAGATTATTGTCAGCACAATCTTCCGTACTCGTCACATAATAAACCTTTCCTCCTCGTCCACCAGTAGTGTATTTTGCATAGCCGTCGGCTCCGGGAAAGGCAAGCTGCTTTTCTTGTGCATCAACAGTAAGGCATGTTGAAAGCATCAAGATGGCAATCATCAAGAATCCAGAAAGTTTCTTCATCGGTCAGTTATAAGTGTTAATTGTTTTCTAGGGTTTAATTCGTTTGCAAAATTATATATTTTATTCCTAACCACCAAATAATAAGGCATTTATCTTGCTTGAACGAAAAAAAAGCGAAGTGCCTTGTGAGCACTTCGCCTTATATATGCATGAGCTAATGTGAACTATTACTTAACGATCTGACCAGCTACGTTGTAAGTGTTAGCACCCTTAACGATAACGAGCTTGCCGTCCTTGATAGCCTTAACAACCTTCTGTGAAGGAGTAGCTACAGTAGCGTTTGTGATGCCTGTTGTGCCCTCAGAGAGAGTTGTGAGAATGTTAGCGAAAGAGAGGTTCTTCTGCCACTTGCCCCAGTAGTAAACCTTTACATAAACGTTGCCTGTAAGGTTATTAACTGCTCCTGTGAGAGGAGTTGTGTCAGCAACATCGTAGGTCTCTGGCTGTCCCCAAGACTTAAGGAGAGCAACTGTCCAATCTGGCTCAATTACTTTATCCTTTGTTACCTTAACTGCGTTAGTGTAAGCTGTCTTGTTGTAGTTGTTGATCTTGATACCCTTGTCCTGAGTCTTGTAGAGCACGTCACCAGCCTCGTTAGTGATTTCTACCTGCCACTGATATGCATTGCCCGAAAGGAGGTAAACATCAAGAGCGTCGATATTTACAGTCTTACCTTCTGGAATCTCCATCTTATAGCCGAAGTATTCTTCTGCCTGACGAGCAGACTGCTCAGCTACCTTTGGATAGAATACGTTCTCACCTGTGAGAGCGAAAGCAGCCTTGTTGCTTTCTGGAGCTTCAGTAAGGCTATAACCGATGTAAAGGTCTGTAGCAGCACCTTCTACTTCCTGCTCCTCGCGAGTCTTTGTGTCAGCACCGCGAATCTCAGTAACCTTTACGCCAAGAGCTTCCTTAATCTCAACGGCACGAAGGACACCATTCTCAAGGTCAATTGGACGAACGAGACCAGCTTCAGCACCGCCTTCTTCTTCTCCAGTAGCATAGAGGTAGATGTTAGCATACGAGAGGTTCTTCTGCCACTTGCCCCAGTAGTAAACCTTTACGTCATACTCACCTTCAAGCTTAAGGTCTGCTGGAAGTGGATCTGTAGCAGAAACTGAATTGTTAGGTTCCACGCCCCATGTTGTATAGAGGGCATTTGACCACTCAGGCTCAGTTACAGCATCAGCAGTAACCTTAATGGCATTTGTGTAAGCAGTCTTGTTGTAGTTGTTGATCTTGATACCCTTGTCCTGAGTCTTGTAGATAACAGCACCTTCGGCATCAGTGATCTCTACCTGCCACATATAAGCATTGCCGGAAAGGAGATAAACGTCAAGTGCAGAAACTGAGATAGGCTTACCTGCAGGAACTGAGAGGTGGAAGCCGAAGAACTCATCTGCCTGACGAGCAGACTGCTCAGCAACCTTTGGATAGAATACGTTCTCACCAACGAGAGCGAAAGCTGCCTTATTGGCTTCAGGAGCTTCTGTAAGGCTGTAACCGATGTAGAGGTCTGTAGCAGCACCTTCTACTTCCTGTTCTTCACGAGTCTTAGTGTTGTCACCAACGATAGGAGTAACAGTAACACCGAATGGTGCCTTTACTTCTACGTCACCAAGAACGCCATTTTCAAGGTCAATTGGTCGATTAAGACCGATTGCCTCCTGTGCGAAAGCACCTACTGACAGCATTGCTGCTGCGATAAGAGTAAAGATTTTCTTCATAATAAAAATATTTGAGTTAGGTTTAATTTTGGTTCGTTATGAAATGTATATTAAACCCAAATAGCTCATTTGGGTTAGAATTCAGTGGCAAAATTACACTTTTTATTTTATTCTACAAAAAGTTTTTGGTTTTTTTATATAATATAATGTATAAAAATAAGTGTGCGCGCAAACAAAATGAGTAATCAGACACAGAAAAAGCGAAGCACCCTCGGAAGAATGCCTCGCTTTAGTTTTGTTATGTCATTATGCAAATGGAATTTTTGCAATGATTCCAATTACTTTGCAAATGGCGTGTAGCCTGGGTTCTGGCCAAACTCAGCAGCATTTGTGAGCTTGTCGAGGAATGTGTTAGGGATAGGCCAGAGTGTGTGATACTCCTGACGAGCAGCATCGTCGCCACGCATAGAAGGGTTGCGACCAACGATAGTAGAAGCGAACTTGCCCTGAGGACCATAGATGCGCTTCATGTCGAACCAGCGGAGCCATTCGCCGCAAAGCTCACGAGCACGCTCTTCCATGATCCAATCGATAGTCATGTTTTCAGGAGTAACATCTGCACGAACTTCATCAATAGTATGCCCAGGAGCTACGATACGCTCGTTACGAATCCATTTCTTGATGATTTCTGCAGCTTCCTTCTGATTGCCGAGAGCAATGTAACACTCAGCAGCGATAAGAGGCATCTCTGCAAAACGCATTACAGGAACGTCGCCATAACCCATCTGACCGTTAGGAGCAGCAAGCAGGAATGTACCATTCTCGTCTGCAAGCCATGTTCCTGGCTTGAAGTCACAGATACGATACTTCATGAAGCGTGGGAATGAAGTTGCAGTATATTCTGTTGCATCGTCATCTACATCAGGATAATTGCTGTTGTAGTTACGAATTGGGGCACCGCCATAAGCATTTACAGCCTCTGTCTTGTAAACACGGTCAATGTCAACTACACAGCAGCCTTGCTTACCAGCAGCATATTCGTCAGCTTCGGAAACCGATTCCTTTGTGAAACGGAACACAGTGTTGTCTGTAGTAACCTTGGAACCTACAAGACCTGACTTTTCTACATCATTCTTGTACCAACGCTTAGCCATGGATTCTACCCATGTATAAGTTTGACTACCACCAGTGAGGCTGCGGCTCTCAGGGAAATCTTCCTGGAAGATAGCCTGATAGCGACCGTCCCAATCCTTCCAAAGCTTGAGGAAGTAGTAAGTAGGCATCATAAGACGACCTTCTGAAGGATATTCCCACATCTTGGCTGTATTCTTGATACCAGCCTGATCCACAAGGCGTGGAGCAAAGTAACGATAAACGCGGTTAGGCTTTGAGTCGGCATCGAGAGTAGAGTTGCTTGAGAACGTAGTCACCCAAAGGAACTCAGTGTTGTTCTTGTTGTTCTTTGCCTTCCATATATCATCGTAGGTTGGATAAAGATGGATGTCAAGGGCTTCCTGACTATTGATGACATCTTCTGCTGCAATGCGCGCTTTTTCATAGAACTTCTTCTGCTCTTCGCTACCAGCAGCTTCATACTGGGCACGAGTGAGGAGAACACGTGCGAGGAGGCCCTTTGCTGCCTTCTTTGTAGAACGTCCCTTGTCGCCATTGAGTTCCTTTACAGGAAGGAGCTTAGCAGCTTCCTCTGCGTCACGAATGATAATTTCATCGTAGATGGTCTTGCGGTCTGTGCGCTGAGCGGAGAACTCTGCTGTAGCGGTTTCCTTTGTGCGCATTTCAATGTCGCCGAAGAACTCTACGAGCCACCAATAGCAGTAAGCACGCATGAAGCGAGCCTCGCCCTCATAGTCTGCGAGCTTGTCTGCAGATACGCCTACACACTTGTCAAGACGGCCAAGGATGGCATTGGCATCATTGATATTATCGTAAACACGGTTCCAAACATTGGCAATCTGTCCGCGGTCGCCCTGAAGGTCAACGCAGCGAGTCAACTGCATACCATACTCGTAGTTGTTGCCGATGTTCTGCCAAATGTCGGCAGAGCCTTCCATGTAGAGCACAGGGTCTTCACGTCCGTAGTATTTCCAGCGGAAGTTATAGTACATCTGATTAACCAGCGACTCCATACCCTGTTCTGTAGCGAATACCTCGTCGGCAGTCTCACCCGAAGGATTGTATTCATCCAAATCGCATGAGGTGAAGCTGAAGGTGGTTGTTCCGAGAAGCAACGCACCGATTGCATATTTATTGATATTATTGAAAATCTTCATAGCTTGTATTAAGGATTTAGAAGTTAACATTAAGTCCGAATGTCAGGCTTCGCTGATTGTCTTCAGGATCATAGCCCTTCTGGAAGTCGCTCTTTACGAAGTAGAGAGGATCGTTTACCGTAGCATACACACGAACATTACTTACACCAATAGTCTTGAGGATCTGACGAGGAAGAGTGTAACCTACAGAAACACGCTTGAGCTTGATGAACGAGTTGTCGGCATACCAGATTGACTGGTAACCAGTGTAGTCGAAGAACTTGCGTCCCTTGTAAGCGCCTGGGAGAAGAGCGTTCTCGTTGGAACCTGCTACCCAGAAGTCCATGTTGTCGTATTGACCGCCATTGGAAGGGTCGTAGTTTGCCATACGGTTAGTAGCCCACTGTCCCCAACGTGCGTAGAGGTAGAGATTTACGTCAAAGTCGCCAATCTTGAAGTCGTTGTTGAAACCAGCGAACCACTTTGGTGAACGTGAACCAACGTAACCGATATCATCAGACTGTGAGATTGTGTATGGATTCTCCTTAGTGTATTTAATGAGTTTGCCTTCCTCGTCAAGCTCACCCTTGCTGTAAACACCTGGCTCCACCTGGTACATTCCAGGAATAATTACGTGGATATCACCTGGCTTCTGGCTGAAGATAGCAGCCTCGTCAGCCTGGCTTGTAGACCAGATGCCACCATATTCAAATGTATTGAAAGACTTGATAGGGTGACCGATCATGAGAGTACCAGTTTCCTTTTCTGTTCCGATAGTGATGTCCTTGCCTTCGATGAGGTCAACAATCTTCTCCTTGTTAGCAGAGAATGAGAGAGTAGAATTCCACTTGAAGTGCTTCTTGTCGATGTTGCGGGAAGTGATGGTGAATTCCACACCGCGGTTGTTGGTAGCACCGATGTTTGTATAAGTGGCATACTTTCCGTCCATACCAGAAGAAGTAGGGAGAGAGCGGAGAAGGATGAGGTCGTTAGTGCGAGTGTTGTACCAGTCGAACACGATGTTGATGCGGCTGTTGAAGAGGAATGCGTCGAAACCGAGGTCGAAAGTAGTGGATTTCTCCCACTTGGTGTCAGTATTTGCTACTACATAATAGCCCGAACCATTGTTGTCGAGAGTACCGAGGATGTAACGGTTTGCAGCAGTGTCCTGGAAGCCGAACGACCAGTTGGCGAATGTGATACCAGACTTTGTGCCGTAAACACCAATACCCGAGTTACCGGTAACACCGTAAGTGGCACGAAGCTTCAAGTCGTCGAGCCACTTGCCCTTTACGCTCTTCATCCATGCTTCGTCAGTTACACGCCAAGCGAGAGCTGCTGATGGGAATGTATCCCACTTATGGCCTTCAGCAAGACGGCTTGCACCATCGCGACGGATGGAAGCAGTGAAGAGATACTTGCTCATGTAGTCGTAGCTGATACGGCCAGCGTACGACAATGTCTGAGACTGTGTATAGCCACTTGAGTGGATTGAACTGCCATCTAAGCCGTCGTTGGAAGCAAGGTTCCACCAGAGGTTGGAAGCGAGTGTCTGTCCCTTTGAAGTTGCAGAGAGGTTGTCGTGAATGCTCTTGCCCCAAGAAGTGAGGAGAGTTACGCCAAGGTGATGGTCTTCAGGAAGTTGGGTGAAGTTGTAGGTAAGGATGTTGTTCCATTCCATGTAAAGACCTGAAGCCTTTGTCATAGTAGCAGAACTCTTCTGTCCTGTCTTGTCAAGGTTGGCAGCCGACTGACCGTCAGTGTAAGAACCAGAGCTGCTGTTTGTGATGTGAGAGTTGAACTGGCTCTTGAATGTCAAGCCCTTGATAGGATGGATGTCAACATATGCATTTGCAACAACATTTGTTGAGTAATGCTCGTTGGAGAAGAGATAGTTGCCTGCGCCATCGATGAGAGGGTTAACGTATTCATCGGAAGCCAAAGGACGCTCTACGAGAGTGTTACCGATAACATAGTTCTCACCATCGAGATAGCCGTATGGAGAACCGAGCTCATATTTTGTAGTTGTAGCTCTCTCGTATGGAGAAGCAGAAGCGCGGTTGTGAGTAAGCTGGAAGTTTACGCCTGCGCTAACCCACTTGTAGAGGGAGTGGTCGATGTTTGCGCGGAGAGTGTAACGGTCGGCAGCAGTGCTCTCCTTCCATCTGTTACCATTGCTTGCGTAACCGAGAGAGAAGCGAGCTGAAGTCTTGTCTGTACCGCCGGCAAGGGTTACAGTGTGGCGTGTGCTCCAAGTAGTTGACTTCTGGAGAAGGTCCTCATAGTTTGTCCAGACGCCAGCCTTGTATGCAGCGAAAGCTTCGTCAGAAGAGAAGAGGCTGCGGTCGTCGGCAGTAGAGTTCCACATACCGGCATTCTGAGCAGCAAGCTTCACGGTCTCGTAGTAGTTGTCGCCATGGCGATATTCAGGATGGTCTGCACGGAAAGCAGCAGTAACAGCACCATTGTAAGAGATGTTCATTCTGCCCTGTTCCGCCTTCTTTGTAGTGATGATGATAACACCATTGGCACCCTGTGAACCATAGATTGCAGTAGAGGAAGCATCCTTCAAAACGTCGATGCTCTCAACGTCCTGAGGGTTAATATCGCTCATTGAACCGCCCTGAACACCGTCAATGATTACGAGAGGTTCGTTCTTACCATTGATAGAACGGTTACCACGGATACGGAGCTCGCCGCCGCTTACATCAAGACCTGTGATACGGCCCTGGAGAGCTGTTGCCACGTCTGATGTAGGAGCCTGGACAAGAGCCTCTGCCTTTACTGAGGCAACGGCACCAGTGAGGTCACGCTTCTTTACGGTACCGAAACCGATCACTACGACTTCGTCCATCTGCTGTGTGTCCGGCTTCAGCTGAACCTTCATGCCGTTGCTGGCCTTTACAGTTTCCGTGTTGTAGCCAACGTATGAGAACTCAAGTGTAGAGCCTGCAGGAACACTTATCGAGAAGTTACCGTCAAGGTCAGTAATGGCTGCTGCGCTACCGCCTTTCACTTTGATTGTAACACCAATCATAGGCTCGCCAAATTCATCAATGACGCTACCCTTGATCTGATTCTGCTGGGCTGAAGACTGATGGGTGTTAGAGACAACATCAGCGGCATGCACGGATGTTGGTGACATAACTACAGCAAAACCAGCAAGCAACATCGCTTGCAAAGCTCTGTTGAAAAAAGTCTTGTTTTTTCGCATAGTATTTAGTTAGTTATAAAATTAGTGTTCTGGTATGGATTTATTTGTGCAAATATAGTTAAAAAGTACTAAAAAAGCATGATTTCTCCATTGCTAATGGCACGACCCTACCCATATTTCGTGACATATATCAATACTACTCGCAGCCACATCCTCTCCTACCCCCCTTTGTTTCCCTTACTACATCAAAAATCACGACTTACGAGTCTCCCATTATATTGGCAAAAATAAGTGTAAAAAGTACAAAAATTCATCCTTTCTTACATTATTTGATATCATAAATGGCTATATATACAAAAAAAATTTTACCTTTGCAGCGCTAATCCTTTCTTAAAAACAGTTTTATCGGAAACCGACAAAACCTAATAACCGCAAAAACGTATAACCGCAAATTCTAACTAACCCTATAAATAAATGAAAAAGCAACTCTTACTATCGGCATTCGTGCTGGCACTCGGTGCACAACAGGCTTTTGCACAGTATCCAAAGGAACCTAAAGAGGTTCAGGAAGCTGTTCAGAAAATGATGGACGGCGCACAGGCACACTCTGACAGTGCGTGGGCAGCAGCTCTCCCTATCATAGAGAAAGAAGCTCGCGAGGGCAGACCTTACATCCCTTCGGCTAAGCGTCCTACCGACCTTCCACAGGCTGACATCCCTTCATTCCCTGGTGCCGAGGGCGGTGGCATGTACTCTTTCGGCGGACGTGGCGGAAAGGTGCTCACGGTAACAAACCTCAATGACTCCGGCGAAGGCTCACTCCGCTGGGCTTGCGAACAGGGCGGCGCACGAATCGTCGTGTTCAACGTGAGCGGTACAATCCAGCTCAAGACCCCACTCATCATACGTGCTCCTTATATCACCATCGCTGGACAGACAGCTCCTGGCGAAGGCGTTCAGGTTAGCGGCGAATCAATGTGGGTTGACACTCACGACGTAGTCGTTCGCCACATGCGTTTCCGTCGTGGCGACAAGAACGTTGGCCGTCGCGACGACACTTTCGGCGGCAACCCTGTGGGCAACATCATGCTCGACCACCTCTCATGCTCGTTCGGTCTCGACGAGAACCTCTCGTTCTACCGCCACATGTTCTCTCCTGGACCTACTTATCCTAGAGAGAAGTACCCTACAGTGAACGTTACTATCCAAAACACAATCTCTGCAAAGGGTCTCGACACATGGAACCACGCCTTCGGCTCTACCCTCGGCGGAGAGAACTGTGCTTTCGTGCGCAACCTTTGGTCGTGCAATACAGGCCGAAACCCTTCCATCGGTTGGAACGGCATCTTCAACATGGTGAACAACGTAATCTACAACTGGGTTCACCGCTCAGTGGACGGTGGCGACTGGAGTGCGCTCTACAATATCTACAACAACTACTACAAGCCAGGCCCTGCCACTGGCAAGGGTCCTATCCACCATCGTATCCTAAAGCCTGAGGCTGGTCTCTCGCGCAACGAGAAGAAGCAGTACGGCCGCGTATATTGCGAGGGCAACATCGTGGAGGGTCATCCTGAGGTGACTGCCAACAACTGGAACGGCGGTGTGCAGATCGAAAGCGAGGACCGCGTGCCAGACGACTACATGGCTGTCATGAAGTGGAACAAGCCTTTCCCACACCCATACTACACAGAGATGACAGCTCAGGAGGCTTACGACTTCGTGCTCGACAATGTAGGCGCCACATTCCCATGCCGCGACAATCTCGACAAGAACATCGTGGAAGAGGTTCGCACCGGCAAGCCTTTCTATGCAAAGGACGCCAAGCCGGACGAGGAAGCTGACAAGATTGGCTACAAGCGCCGTATGCCAGCAGACTCATGGACTATAGGCATCATCACAGACCCTCAGCAGGTAGGAGGCATCCCTCAGTATGGCAAGTGGAAACCTTACAAGGACTCTGACAACGACGGTATGCCAGACTGGTGGGAGAAGGCCAACAAGCTCAACCCTAACGATCCTTCCGATGCAAACGGCGACATCAACGGCGACGGCTACACAAACATCGAGAAGTACATCAACGGCATTCCTACAAACGTAAAGGTTGATTGGACAGACCTCAAGAACAACCACGACACTCTCAAGGAGAATGGTCTTGGGGGTAAGAAATAATTGAAAATCAAAGATTTAACGGCGGCACATCGTGAGGGTGTGCCGCCGTTATCATTTTATACAAAAAACTCCAACACTTTCATCATGAATCCAAGGGAGAAATTACAAGATTCATTGAGAAAAAAACAAGAAAATCACACGATTTTTTGGTAGTTATAAGAAAAAAATGTAATTTTGCACTCATAACCATGGAACCATGGAACCATGGAACCATGGAACCTTAGAACCTTAAAACCTTAGAACCTCATAACCGCAAACATGCATATAACTCCTCGAAGGCGAAAGATTGTATATGTTTCCATTCTGAACGTCATGTTTCTGACGTTCTGCAGCTATGTGTGGAATAATCTACCGCTATATACGGGCGAAGACATAACGCAGCTGTCGCATATACAGTGGTTCTGGGAAGTAGTCGGTGGCAGGACGGTGGACGAAGAGCTTGACAGTGCCCTTTTCATCAACGTATCTTACGACAAGCAGCTTGTGGAGCACCGTGATGCCGATGGAGAAAGCCTTGGAAAGACAGACGTCACCGACAGGACAAAGCTGCTCGAACTGCTCAGGATGGCAGAGGAAGCCGACAACTACAAGTATCTAATCCTCGACGTAAGGTTTGAGAAAAACAATTACCAAAGCTCCGACCTCGCCCTCTTCAAGCAGCTGAAAGGGATGAAGCGCGTTGTGACGGCTACACATCGGGACATAACGACTCCGGCAGAGTTCCCCTCTTCGAAGTCGGCACTAGCAGACTATTATTCGACTATAACGGCAACAAACTTTGAGAGATATGAGTATGTGGGCGGCGGCAAGCCTTCGGTACCATTGTTTGCTTACAAGGAGATGACGGGAAAGGACATGGAAGAGACAGGTTGCTTCGTGACGAGCGACGGCAAGCCGTGCCAGAAGAGCCTTTTCCTGAAGTTCCCTAGCGTGCATTTCGACAAGGTCATGGCAAATGGCGACCAGAGATATTACGAACTTGGTCGCGACATGCTGGGCGACCTGCAGGAGGACTTCGCTGAGATGGCTGACGGAAAAGTCATCGTAGTAGGCAATTTCGTTGAGGACATGCACGACACATACATAGGCATGAAGCCAGGACCATACATCCTATACAAGGCTTTGCGAGCGCTGGAGAGAGGGGATCATCTTGTAAACTGGTGGCATCAGCTGATGTGGGGATTGGTATATTTCCTGATTTCGTGTGCCATATTCGCGAGAACCCCCATTTTGAGCAGAATCCCCTTCATAAGGAACAGCAAATCCAGAATGCTGCATTTCTGCCTGACATTCGTTGGCTGCGGAATGCTTATAACGGTCGTGAACATTCTTATGTTCTTCAATGGTCACGTCCACAGCATACTCTTCCCATCGCTATATTTCAGCTTACTCAAATACATGATCACCTACAGGAGACTTCGCGTATGAGACAAATAATACTTACAATGCTCTTATTGTTATCTGCCTCTGCCTGGGCTGATGACTACAAGATACTCTACGTCAGCACCGAGACCATAGATATCGGCGGCAGGAAACTTCGCAAGGGCGACACCTTCAGCGACAAGGCCGTCATCAAGTGGACCCATGCCTCTCAGTCCATGCGCATAAAGCGTGTCCGTGGCGAAGGCGTGAAGATAAAGGTCGTGACAAAGGAACTCATGAAAAGCCTCAAGCAGCAGACAGTGGCTGAACTCAACAAGCAGAAAGCGTCTGCTAGCGACTACACCACCCAGACAGTCAAGAAGAACCATACCTCAACAAGACAGGCGATAAGGTATTAAACCTTTGAACCCCTTTGAAACCTTTGAAATTTTTGAAACTTTTGAAACCTTTGAACCATCTTCTATGAGAGCAATAGCAAGAATAATACTAGTAATTCTATGCATGAACATCGTTTGTGCTCAAGCTCAAACTGTGGACGAACAGATTGAATTGCACAAGCAATGGGTGGCAGAACATACGCCTAAGCCAGAGCAGCTAACAGACGAAGAACTGATCATAAAGGTATCACTCATCATTTCCAGCTTGAGCCATGAGCCAGCGGAAATGGATCTCATCAAGGCTTGCAGCAAATGGGACGAAAGCTTCAATGTATATGCAGAGCATCGCGCCAATCGTATGCTCGACAAGGGCGATGCAGAGGCAATTTCCGTATTGAGAATATTGGAACAGGCTGCCATTGGAAAGACGGGAGTAAGTTCGTTGGCAACGGCTTGCTGCCGCTATGCCTTGGCATGCCTTGTAACAAGCAATGACGGCAGCGCACCATTGGAATTGATGACCCGATGCCTGAAAGACTACAAGGTCAACCCGAAGGCAAAGAACGCTAAGGAACAGCAGGAATACGCCCTGCTGTTTGAGTCTATCCGACTCGTGCTTACCCTCAATGTGGACGTCTCCAACCCAAATCTATGGCCTGAAATATTCCGTTTGGAGAAGCAGGTGGCTGAATTCTATGCGGACTACGATGTCAACACCGTCACAAGAGCCAATACATACCAGATGCTAGGAGCCCTGAAAGGACGCTTCGACGACTTCGTTCCCAATCTCATTGAGGCTGGTGCGGAGATTATCGGTGATGCTAAGGGAGTGCCAGAGCATGTACTGTACTCCGACGGCCAGCCTACAAACAGCGAGAGCTACTACAAGATGGCGCTGGAGACAGGCGAGAAAGCCATAGGAAAGAATAATGTGGATAACATATATTATCTGCACAACTACGCCTCGTTCTTGAGGTCAAAGGGAGTGCCTACTGACAGCCTTTATCAACAGGTGCGGCAGACGAGCGACGTGCTTAAGAAGTACCTCCCATATGGAAGCAACCATACTGCCACTATTGAGATTCTTAAGTGGGATTACAACATCTGGTTTCAGGAGAACCTCTTTGAACTCGTGAGATACAAGAGTTTCAAAGATGACATGGCGAAGTTCTATGGTAAGAACAGCTCTGACTATGTAAACTATCTCTACAATCTGATTCTACAGCAATACACGGTTGGAAATCCGGAAGCAAAAGACATGCTGAAAGAATTCATAGACATAACTCCAGATACATACAAGGATGCTCCGAGCTGCCTCGGACCCACATTGATTGGGATATACAATCTGCTGAAATCCCTCGGATACGACAACCAAGAGCAGAAGGATATGCTCAACATCCTCCTGGGCCTCTATCGCAACAGCCATGTGCCGGAATGGCGCTCCATTGCTTTTGGAAACCAGCTTGCCGCTCTGCTCAATGATCTGCATTACAAGTCGGAAGGTCTTGAAGTGCAGAAACTGCGATTGCAGGATCTTGGTGAGTTGGTAGGAAGGAACAGTAATACATACGCAGACGCTTTGTCTATATACGCTGGTTCTTTCGACTTGTCTCAGTCAAGCGAAAGCGAGAAGTATTATTTGGAAGCTATCGACATCTGCAAAAGAAATGGGAAGAATGCTCCTTACATGAAGCATAATTTGGCAGTTCTCTATTTTGACATGGGAAATTATGCCAAAGGACTGGCTATGATGAATGAGTCAATAGACGAACTGAAGCAAGATGGCGACACTATGCAGACAGCCATCTCGCAGATTATATTGGCATCGTATTATGTAAACAGAAACTTTCCCAACGCCATAGATTACAAATCTCTCTATGAAACGGCTATACCGGTAATAATCAGTAATTTAGATGCGTTTCCTGCACACTATATCTTTATATTTGAAAACATAGCAGACTATTATTGCCAGCAGAAAAGATACCAAGAAGCCATAGATGTACTTACGACTGCAGACAATCTATATATAGCGCGTGGAGGTTCGTATCAGAACAACATCATATCCATAAGGAAATATATAGCAAACATATTTCAGTTCTATCTTAACAAATACGACGAAGCTGCACAGATCTACGATAGCGAGATAGAGAGGCTGCGGAAAGCGGATGCCAATGGAAATGCGCAATATATAATGAATTGTCTTCTCCACAAATGGGAAATTGTCTGGCTCAGCCAAAATATCTACAAGATGGCTGCGTGTATGGGGGATATAACACAAACTTACAGCGCCATGACCAATTACCTTAATCAGGATTTCAACTTCAAGATTAATATCGGTCTGCCAGCAATGTCTGCATTTTCGCGATATTTGGTATGGTATAAGCTGAATACAAGTAACGGACATTCCATGGAAGAAGCCATTGAAGAATACATAAAGATTAACTCCATGGAAAAAGATGCAACAGCGATGCGTCAAGCCCTTACAGAAAAGTGGGACAATCTCAAAAGCCAAATATCTAATTTCAAGGACTACTTTAGGGACTTTCTACAGGAGATAACAGAAGAGCTACCAGCCAATATGCCTGATTACCAGCATAGTTTTCTATATGCTGATATTCTGTGGAACTGGGAACGCTACTACAGATTCCTGGAACCTGATAATGAGAAATGTGCAGAATATATTGACCAACTGCTAGAGCATGGCAAACAGTTCCCTTCAACAATGGCTAACAATCTGACAGAAGCCCTCCATTTCTATTTTGAAATAGGTAATGAAAAGAAGATGGATGAACTGCTACAAATGATGAGAGATGAACAGAAGAACATGCACCTTTCAAACGATGATGCAACCAATACAATGAATCTGCTAATGGCTATTCTTCATAAGAGAGGACAATTCGAGCAGGCGCTGCCTCTTGCAAGGGAATACAACGTGAAGGTGAAGGAGATAATCTCGCAAAACTTTGACCTCATGTCGCCATCGGAACGCGAGGAATTCATCAATCGCCGCGGAACTGGCGGCGGTGGACTGCAAATGCTTCTGCACATTTACCCTAAGCAACTCTCTGGAGAGGTTTACGATGAGGCAATCTACCAGAAAGGATTGTTGATGCGCTCGTCAGAAAGAATAAGACGCAACATCCTGAAATCAGGCGACAAGCAACTGCTTGCCCTTATGGACTCTGTCAGTTTCTATAAGTCTCTTTCACAGTCAATATCAACAGAATTACTTTCTGATGATCAGTCAAACTATAACAAGAAGATGGAACTGACAACGAAGATAGAGCAGTTTGAGCATGAGATAACGCGCAATGCAGCCAAGTATCTGGATCAGGCAGACGCTAACATCTCATGGAAAGATGTTCAGAAGAAACTCACGAATGGCGATGCTGCCATTGAGATAACCTTTAGCGACTCCATATTGGTAGCCCTCGTTGTTAAACCAGGGATGAAGAGTCCTGAATACGTGGAACTGGAAAAGGGCTACGGACTGTATCATGACATGGAGGCACTCACGGGTCTTACTGCAAAAGGCTTCAGCGAGGCGCTCTATTCAGAGGATGCAGTGGGCTTATACCGTCGCTTGTGGAAACCTCTTGAAGGTGTTCTGAAGGGATGTAAGAGAGTCTATCTGTCGCCATGCGGATACCTCTCGAACATTGCCTTCCATGCAATAAAGACTCCTGACGGCAAGGCATTGATTGACCATTATGACCTCTTCCAGCTAACTTCCACAGCGGAACTTGTCAAAGAAACAAGACAAAGCTCTGGTCAGCAGCATACGGCTACCATCTACGGTGGCATATATTACGACCAGAAACAAGCGGCAAAGGCTGCATCCGCAGTTGCTAATGGCACTGATCAGCAGGCATCGGACAATGAAAAGCGATCGTTGGACAGCGAGTTGGCACGCGACGAAAACCGAGGCACCAAGACAGAGGCTTTCCGCTATCTGCCAGGAACCATGCAGGAAGCGAATGATGTAAGCGAGATTCTGAACAATGCCGGTGTGAAAGTAATAAAAGGTCTTGAGGCTACAGAGGCAAACTTCAACGCCATGGATGGAAATAGTCCTACCGTAATCCACCTTGCCACACACGGTTTCTTCGTGAAGGACGTAGCAAAGAATCAATTCGTCAAGCGATTCAATGATGCCATGTACGACAGTATGCTGCGCTCGGGACTTGCTCTTGCCAATGCAAATAATTCGTGGAACACCAAGCTTACCGACGACGAAACCCAGGACGGAATCCTTACTGCAAGAGACATCTCTAAGCTTGACCTTTCAAACACGGACATCATGGTCGTCTCTGCTTGCGAAACGGCACTTGGTACCTATAGCCAAGAAGGCGTTTACGGCATACAGCGCGGCATAAAGCAGGCAGGAGTAAAGAGCATGATAGCCTCACTCTGGAAAGTGAACGATGCCTCTACGGCTTATCTTATGTCCTTGTTCTACAATATGTGGAATGCCGGCACATCCAAGCATGAAGCAATGCTGCAAGCCATCAAGCAAACAAGGGAGAAATATCCATCACCATACAATTGGGCTCCATTCGTGATGCTTGATGCGATACAGTAAAAACTCTAACTTTAACTTTAACTTTAACTCTAACTCTAACTTTAACTCTAACTTTAAGCATAAACCTCACATCCCCTATATCCATGCATTACTTGTCAAAAATAAAACTACTTCTCGTCTTCCTCTCGTTGTCTTTTACGATGACGGCGAAGGCGCAATCCGTAACAATGGAAGAAATGCTGAAGGACAGTCCTTCCATGCGCAACTACTACCATGCAGGAGTGGCAATAAACGATTATCTTACAACCAAGAACACGGAGAGCCTGGAGTCTGCCCTTGTATTGCTCAATCCCAAAAAGATGGCTGTAGCGGATTTCTCACCAGAAGAGATTGTTGACGATTCCGGTCTTATCGCTTCGGAGGGGCATTTCGTGTATGACTACGGCTATGCGCTGGCAATCTATGAAAACATGGAGATACCGAAAGAATTCGGATTTGAGCGTGATCCTGCGAGTGAAATTAAGGTTGCCCTGATCGCATTGAAGCCTCAAGGAAGGGTTATATATCGCGTGAATGCTGGTGACATTATAACGATGTTCACCCTCTGCGAGCCTGAAGGCAGGCTTCAATTGGAAGTAAAGGAGCTCGGTTCGGGGAAGCTTCATCGTGGCGAAGAGTATAACCAGGGTACGGTTTCTGCTGCTTCATGGCTTATGGACGACGATACGCTGGAAATCCAGATTACAAATGTAAGCGAGAAGGCTACAAGTGCCGTCCTCGTAACGAACTAACCAACGGAAGAAAGATGAATAGATATGCGCTTATCGTCCTGATTACCTTGTTTCTGGGTGCCTCATGTATCAGCGCTCAGGAACTGAGCTTGCAGGATTATTCTGCCCGAATCAAAGAGGCCTACGAGGCGACAAACTATAGGGAGGTTGTGAAGGCGTGCGATGCAGCAATCGGTTTGGCGAAAAGTGGTTCGACTACCAATCCGCTTACCATAACCCGCTTCCTTGACTATAAGGCGCTGTCACACAAGAAGCTGGGAGAATATGCGAATGCAGAACACTGCTTTACGAACGAGATATCCCTTTTGCAGGACTTTGCATCGAGGGCTGACGACGTAAGGTGCAAGCTTGCTGTGCTTTACATGGAGATGGGACTGCTGGACAGTGCAGAGTGCGTGCTGGATTCCGTTACGGCAAAAAGCAGAATAGGCTGGAGCAAACTGCACAGGGCTTCCGCCCAGATGAGGCGTGGCAACCATGAAACGGCGGAACGGCTGCTCAAGAGTATCATTGATGATTATAAGGGGCAAGAGGACTTGCTGGCAAGTGCCCATCAGAACCTGGGTTATCTTATGATGATGTACCACCGCGCAGAGGATTCAGATGCCATCAGCAGGCATATAGGCAGCGCCTTGGAGTATCTGCCAAAGGAGAGTATGGAATATTATGCGGTGCTTGCCAATCTTGCTCTCAACGAAGCGAGGAGCGGGCAAGAAGACATGGCACTGAGTCATATAGACAAGGTTGTAGGATGGTTTGAACAACGTAAGAACACTTCGCTGGTTGACTATATAATAGCCGTAAGGAAGAAGGCGGAAATCCTGCTTCTGACGGGCGACCGTGCCGGCGGACAAAGGGTTTACAAGGATTTCTTCGCCCTGGAACGGAAATACGCACTGAGCAACTTCTCCACTATGACGGAACAGAACCGTCTTGACTTCTGGAAGACATTGAAGCCGAACATATCCAAGGTGTTTGCGCTTGAGGATGATTGTCCGGAGTTTTTGCTTGATGTGGCATTGTTCCGTCGTGAAGTTGCGCTGCTGGGCAATGCTGACGATGGTGAGATGACGAAAAGGTTAAATCGGACGGGACAGCAGTTGCGAAAGGCGTTGAAGCCTCATGATGTGGCAATCGACTTCGTTCGCTACGAGAAAAGCGACACCGTGAGATACGGTGCCATCGTGATTCCTTCCCTTTCCATGGCGGGAGGGGTAAGGTTCATCCCACTATGGACGGAGGACGGGCTTCGTTCCTTCTCCGTTGGCGGAATGTCTCTGGAGGATGCGCTATGCTCGATCAATATGTCTGACAAGGACTGCCTATACTCGGATTCGCTTCTTGCGAGGTTCGTATGGGACAAGCTCGACAGGGAACTCACGAAATACGACTACGAGGATGTTTACTTTGCGCCGGAGGGTCTGCTGCACCTGCTTGCCATAGAGTATATGCGCGAGGACAACGGTGTGTGTCTGCATCGCATGACGACTCTAGCGCACCTCCTTGACAGGGGAAAGCACAGTGTGTCTCGCGGAAGCCGAATGCTGGCGGCAGGAGGGTTTGACTATAATTCACCAACTCAGCAACTCAATAATTCTGCAATTCAACAACTCAACAATTCTCCAATTCAACAACTCAATAATTCAGCAATACAACAACTCAACAATTCTGCAAACCATGACGCGATGGAGTTTCTGCAGTCCAAGATTGGGGGGGCGGAACACCCTTTCTCCTATTTGAAGGGTGCTAGGCTGGAAATTGACTCCATCAGGGCTTGCAGCAGTTTCCTGACGGACACGACTTCCGTACAGACGGAGGAGGAACTGAAGCGTGCAATAGGGCAGAGGAAGTATGATGTGCTGCATCTATCCACTCATGGCTATGCCCTGGACGTGGAGGTTCCGAGGGTTCCCGAGGCTTTGTGCGACTCGATCACGGAAGACCGCTCACTGCTGGCTTCTGGCATTGCGCTGACTGGTGCAAATGTTGCTTACAGGAATGGCGTTGCAGAGGATGGCATATTGTCTGCACGCGAGTTCTGCGAGATGGACATGCGCGATGTTGACCTGATGGTGCTGTCCGCATGCCAGACGGGCTTGGGGCGTTTCTGCGACGAGGGTCCTGCGGGTTTGGTGCGCGGCCTGAAGAAGGCTGGTGCCGGTGCGCTGCTGGTGAGTCTGTGGAGTGTGGA
The DNA here is from genome assembly GCA_045616725.1 of Prevotella sp. Taxonomy (GTDB): domain Bacteria; phylum Bacteroidota; class Bacteroidia; order Bacteroidales; family Bacteroidaceae; genus Prevotella. Next base: position 44,786 of record JAZLHI010000048.1, read on the forward strand.
TGATGAGGCAACGATGTTGCTAATGAAGCATCTTTACAAGGCAATCAACGAACAGAAGACACCGGACATCCACGAGGCTTTCAATGCCGCAAGGATGAACTTCTCGAAGGAGACAAAGGTGGTGCAGAGGTTCGACAGGAGGAAGATGAAGAAGACGGAATATGAGGAGTCGTACAATCTGCCTCGTTACTGCAATTCCTTCATCCTGATTGACGCGGTGAAGTAAATTCAATAATTCAATAAAATATGAAACATTATGTATTGTTGTTTGCGCTGCTGATATGCAGTATGCAGTCGATGGCGCAACGCGAGAAGGGCAATGATGCGGGCTCTGTTTCCGGCAGTCGTGCCTACGAGATCATTATTCAGAAGGTTGACAAGGAGGATGCGGTAAGGCACAGGAATGGCGCCATGCGTGGGCTTATCCAGGAGCAGAACTCGCGAGGCTTCTTTGATTCTGCCTTGGGAGCTGCGCTGAAGACGGGCTACGGTACGCTTGCTTCGCAGAAGGTGGTCAACATGTCGACAAACCTTATCGACTACACGGTGAACTTCATCGGTTCGGCCATCAAGAACCGCAAGGAGAGATTCAACAACTGGTACAAGACGGCAAACTCCTACCGTCAGTTCTCAAAGACTCTGTCGCAGAACCAGACCATAGGCGACTTCTATGGCTTGCCTTCCACAAACGGAGCCTTTGACCCTGAGAACATCATCTTCAAGGGTATCGGTTGCAGCAGCTATTTCTCGTCAAAGACCAACGGCGGCGACGATTCGAAGCATGATGAGTACTGCTATGTGTTCTGTTCGCTGCGTGAGGACTCTGTGGGCTTGAAGAGCATTGTCAACCACTCGAAGTTCCTCCTTGAGGTGGACTCAATCTATTTCCGTCCTAACCTATGCGACATTCCATGCAACGTGTCGAGAAAGGTATCTCGCAGCACGGACTTCTTCGAGAAGCAGACCAATCTTACCGTGACCCTGAACGCGAAGATCTACTCATCATGGTTTAACGAGGCGGTAATGCTTCAGCGCGACCAGCTCCTCGGCAACTTTGACGTTGTGATGAAAATCGACAAGTCTGACTGCGTGATGGAGAATGGCGAGTGGGTATTCAGGTATTCAAAGGCAAAGGATGGCGACAGCTACATGCCTTCTGCCGGCAACGGAAAGAAGCGCGAGCATCTGTCGCAGATAAGCATCGTGGGCGAAAGCTTCCTCGTGCCTCGTTCGTACTCCATGGACGCAAGCGGAGGCAGTAGCGATCCTATCTGGGGAACAGGCGAATATCGCGTGGACCTTACGCTGACAGAGACCTGCAACCTCAACACCGACTATTACTATGCCGACGAATACAAGCAGGGAAACAGCAATCTCGGAAGTAAGGGCAAGGCTGTCTCCTTCGCCGCTTTGCCAGGCGAGAAATATTTCGACAAGAAGATATGGCAGGCAGAATGGGTGGAGATGAAGAATCTGAAGAAGGCTATGCCTAACGGAAACGACAAGGCAGACACTTACCTGAACGGTGCATGGAATACTGTTGTCTCAACGGTTAAGGGGTCTTCATGGACCACTACATTCCTCTCGCCTCTCGTAACAGCGTTGGTAACTGAGGAGACAAAAGAGGTGAACGAGTTCTTTGGCGTGAATGCAGCGGCTGGACAGGCAGCAAAGTCGCAGGCTGCCGCTGCTTCCCAAAAGGCTGCCGCTGGTGCTAATGCAGGTGCTGGAGCTGGTGGAACTGCTGGAGCTGCTGGAGCAGGTGCCGCAGGCGCCGCTGGGGCTGGCGGTGGAACGTCACAGAATCATGGCAAGAAGTAGAGTCAATAATTGAAGACTACAAACCATAAACTAAAAATCAAAAACCATAAACCATAAATTATGAAAAAACTATTAACTATCCTAACGATGCTCTGCGTGACCACAGTCATGTCAGCAGCAACAACAAATTACGACCTCTGGTTCGATGGTATTCAGGTCACAAGCAGCAATGCGAATAGAATCCATGACAGTTCGTATATTAAGTACAATGCCAGTACAAAGACACTTACTTTGGAAAATATTGGTTTTACTGCACAAACTGCCGAGGTCATAAAATCAAACATTGACGGACTGACCATCAAGGTTATCGGCACGGTAAATCTCTCTTCTACTGCTTCGGACAGAAATACTTTCGTGCTTACAGGAAAGACTACAATCGTAGGCTCAGGCGTAAGCTCAAGCACCCTCAATGTCAAGCGTAATGATGCCACAGGTGCAGCTGGCTATCAGCCTATTCGTGCAAACGGTAATGTTGAAATCAAGGATATTACGATGAATGTCACCAACGCAACGTTAATGGTGGTAGTGCCATTCGTCCTTACAATACCCCAGATTCAGAAAGTCCAACAGCCTACACCCTTTCGGTGACAGACGCCAATGTCACTTTCTCTTCTGCGGGCAAGTATGAGCCTATCTATGGTTTCAAGTCAGTGTACCTTTCAGGTTGTAGCCTTAACCCTATGACTTATTACAAGACCGATGCTAATAGCTACTATGTAGCGGACAAAAGCGGCAAGGGCGTGAAAGGGGACATTGTCATCAAGAACCGCTATTATGGCACCTTCGGTGACGTGGAAATTAATGACAAAAATGCTTCAAGCATCAAGCCTTCTGACCTAAAAAACGGAATGATCTATCTCCGTGATTTCGCGAAAGGTGCAGGCAAATACATCCTCCTTGACAATGTGGATTTCTTGAGTACAATGCACTATGGTCTTTATCTTGATCCGAAAGAGGAATGTGAATTCCAGATTATTCTTAGAGGAAAGAACACCATTACTGCCAGCAAACCTGTATTCTTATCACAAAAAGCAACTCCAACTGTATTGATTAAGCCTTCTGCCAGTGCCACAGACACACCAACCCTCAATCTTATCCAGAATAAGAGTTCCGACTATGTCATGGATGTGCGTTGCCCTGAACTTATCTTCTCAAACATCAATCTCTTGATAGAAAGCAAAGATGGCGGTAGCATCGGTGGTTATCCTAGCGATCGCCTCCTCTCTTTCGTGAATACTAAGGCTGAGATATTTGACTATTCCAGCGAGCATAGAGGAGCCATAAGGGGCTTCAAATCCGTATCATACACCGATTGCTATCTCTTCAATCAAGCGGATGATGTCTGGAGTACGTACAATTCTTATTATAAACCTAATGGTGATATAGAGAACTACATCGCCATTAATAGGGGCTATGGCATATTCATCAATGCAAAAGATGTCACTAAAGACAACAAGGACGATGTTCTCGGCGACGGAAAGGTATCATACAATCCTTCTACAAAGACTCTCAATCTCAAGGGTGTGAACTTATCGACGAGTATAGCTAACCTCCATGTTTTCACGCCTATAACCATCAACCTCACAGGAGCCAACACCCTATCTGCAACAGGGGCTTCGGCTGCTATGGAAATCTATGCAAACACAACCATCACGGGTTCAAAGGATGCTACTCTCGCAGTTAATACCAATTCCAATGGCTATTCAGGCATTGCTGTCGACCAGGCAGATCTTACCATAAAGGACTGCGACGTATCCATCTCTAGTCCAAAAGGTTTGGGTATCAAGGGAAAATGGTCTATACTCGATAAGACACTTGCTGGAACATCTACTCTTACGTTGAATAATGCTAGTCTCGTTATCAACAATTCAAGTCAGTTCGATTGCATATTGTGTTTAAAGAATGTTACTTTGACTGATTGCTATTATTCAAATCCAACCGGTGCTAAGTTTGATCCTAATACGGGGGAAATAAGAAATGGATTACTTGACATTAAAGGCAAGCTTGAAATTAGCAGGGGCTATGGTCTCTCTGTTGGTGGCACAGCCATCACAAAAGACAATTGTGCCGACCTCACAGGCGACGGCAAAATCAAGTATGACCCAACAACCAACACTCTTACTCTCAACAATGCGTCCATCGGTACTGAAGGCAATGGAATAGAAGCCAAGACAAACAGGCGCCTCACCATAAACCTCATTGGATACAACTCTGTGGCATCCCTAAGAAGCTACGCTCTCTACAATAACAACAATGAAACTGGCATCACCATCACGAGCTCATCCAACGGAAATCTCTCCCTCAACGGTGGAAATGGCGGTTCATACCAGGAAGCAGGAGAGCTCAACATCAGTAACTGTACTGTCAATGTCAACGGTATTTATGCTAAGGAGGGTGGCAACTACAACTTTATTACCTTCGAGAATGCTAACGTTACCTCAAACAGCTTGTATGGCGCAATCAAGGGAATGGACTACATCTATCTCTACAGCTGCTACGTAAGCGAACCTACAGGCGCGGAGTTCGATTTTGGCAAGGGTGGATATGTTTCTGGCAGCAAGCTCTGCGACAAGGTCGTAATCAAAGCCGGAACTTCTGCCATTGATGGTGTAACTATCAATGCCAACGACAATGCTCCAGCATACGACCTCCGCGGCGCTAAGGTTAACAAGAGCTACCGTGGCATCGTCATCAAGAACGGACACAAGTACATACAGAAATAACAAGACTCACACCTATTGGTACAATAAAGGTCGGAGGGGCTTTCCCCTCCGACCTTATTTTGGTTTATAGTTATGGCTATGCAAATCCATTTAGCTTACGATATTATCCCTTTAATCTACGGATTTATCCCTTTGACTTACATATTTATCCCTTTGACTTACAGATTTATCCCTTTGACTTCCAGACCGTTTTCGTGGGAGTTTTGGGGGATTATTTCTTTGTGGATAGCTTGTCGATGAGGGCATCGAGTTCGTTGTCGTTGAGGTTAGGATACTTGTTGCGAAACTGACGGGCGAGGGTGAGGGTGCGCGATGGATTCTTCACTGAAAGCACATTGAGGGCTTTCGTGAGGTTGGCATCGTAATAGCCCAGTGTGTTGTGGGAGAAGATGCGGTCGGCAAGAGCCTCGACATAGTTCTCTACAGATACTGACGGGTCGAGCTGATTGATGAGGTACGACATGACGAACTGACGATAGAGTGCGGAGGTCTTGTAGTCCTCGTCCTCACAGCGTTCGAACATGTCCTTGTACATTGCCATCGCCTTGTTGTACGGCTCCAGCTTCTCCGTGCCATTGAGCTCTTCCGCCCATGTCTGCGCATACATTGACGCGAGGGTCGTGTAGCAGTGCACAGCGCGATATTCGTCCTTATGGTCGAAGAAGAGGTCTATGGCGTGGGTAAGGAGATTGCCTGCCTGCTCATACTTGCCCTTGTTGATATACTCCTGTGCGCTGTCCTTGTAGATGTCTTCCAGTCGTGCCTTTATCTGCTTTGCAGCATCCCACGAAGGGTTTGTGGTGTCGATGGCCTTCCAAAGGAGGTCAACAGCCTCGTCGTTCTCGCCACGGGCAGTGAAGCAGTAGCTGTAGATGCGGTAGTCTTCAGTAGAAAGGCTGTCGGCAGGGAGCATATCAAAGAGTTTCTTTCCCATCTTCTCAGCCTCCTCGTAGTTCGACTGGTTGGCATAGTTGTACATGCCGACGCGATAGAAGTAGTAGTTGTCCGGATATTCGGCAATACCCTTGTTTACAGCCTCCTGACAACGGTCGTACATCCTGTTTGCACTGAGCTGGAAGGCGTACTTGGAGAGGTCTGCCTCGTTCATGCCGTCCATCTGCATGCTGGAAAGGAGCGCTGTAGATTGCTCCTTGTCGCCATTCATGCGGCTGATGATATCGACGGCAGCCATCTTTCCCTTGTCGGTATTGGCATTCTCAATGAGCTGCTTGGCGTAGGCGAAGGCGTATGTGGAGTCGGAATAGTTCTTCTGGCGCACATGGTAATTGAACATTGCCTGATAGCCGGCAGGATCGTTAGGATCCACGCTGATAGCCTTCTGATACCACTGCTTTGCTGCGAGCGTATCCTGGTAGATATGCATGCAGGCGTTGCCACGGAGGATGTATGCAGTGACATACTTAGGATCGTACTTCAGCACCTTGTCCTCAAAGCGATGGGCAGCGGCACTGTCCTGCGCATTGTAGAACATGTTGGCAATGGCAAGGAGCACGGTAGGGTTCTTGGAGTAGCGCTTCGCTATGTCCTGAACGAGCTTTATGGAGTCCATGCGGAGCTGTCCGTGATACTTGTATATCACAGGTTCAAGCGCCTTGATGGTTGCCGTAGGGTCATTCTGGGCGCCTGCCAGACTTGGCAAGGCGAGAAAGAATATGAGTGATATGAGATGTTTCATGTTAGAACGTATATTGCACGCCGGCGTTGAGGGTCTCCATGACAGATGCTGAAGAGAAATGCTGCGGATCGTAGATATGCTTCTTCATTCCTTTATGGAGATAATAGAATGTCGGAGTGAGATGTATGCCGATGTGACGGTTTACGTGGTAGAGAAGCTTCATGCCGAGGTTTCCTGTATAGTAAACCTTTCCAAGACCTTCCGTAGAAACTCGCGAAACAGCTGTTGGTCCGGCGAAGACAAAGGCCTCAAAAGTGCGGAGATCAGGGTCCTGGCTGTTGAGGATGTTGGTGAGGTTGAGCATATAGTCGAGCGAGAGATATGCTGCTCCGTAATGGCTTTCTTCCTCATCGCCAAACCTGTAGAACGAGAGTCTATGAACCAAGCCTTCAAGGCTGAGACGCGCCGAGTGGGTTGCGTTGAAATGGTATTCAGCAAAACCACCAAGGTTGTAGCCGAGCTTGAAGTTTGTATTGGCAAACTGCAGGTTCTTCTGCATGAAGTTGAAGCCTCCACCGACACCAATGGCTATCTTGTTCATGAACTGCGACTGGTCGCGCTCTTCCCAGACCTTCCAATCTACATACTTGCGGGTGCGAGTGAAGACGGTCACGCCGACATTCACGCCCCAGAGGTCGTCGGAATAGCGCCAGTTCGACATGCGCTTGTGGTTAGGCTGATGGTATTCAAGGTGCTCATAGCGAGGCTCCACGAAGAACTGCAAGCCATCGGAGAGGCGTGTCCAAAGGTGCAAGCCGGCAGTATAGCCCTGATAGTAAGCGTTTACAGACTCGCTGTAGCCACGCTTCCATAGTTTTCCAACCTGGAGACCAGCCACGGCATATACGCCGAAGCGCGAGTCCCAGTTGTAATGGCGTACGAAGCCAAACGGATTGAGGAGGGCTTCCGCACGTGCTCCGAGGTAATTGCCAGAGAGAGCGTCCTCAGAACCATGGAATCTGGTGGCGTGGGCATAGACAACATTCTCGTTGGCGAGTGTTCCGCGCAAAGCAATGGCAGGAGAGAGCCAGCCACCAAGCGAAACAGAGTAGCCTCCGCCCTTTGTTGCTCCCATTGAAAGCTCAGGAGTGTTGAGGAAGCCCATGGAGTTTGAGAACTCAATGAACAGCGGTTTGCGCCAAGAGAAGAGTGTGGAGTCTGCCGTGAGTTCGTCCTTTAGGATGCGGTTCACGAGATATTCTGCGCGCGCTTCCGGCGAGAGATTGTTGTGGAGGTAGTAGACGTATGAGACCTTTGCGCCATAGAAGGCGTCGTAGTCGCGCCAGTTGCGCTTGCCGCTGATGTCAAGAGGGTCTGTGGCAAGTCCGGCGTAAGGTTCGATATTGATATATCCCTGTGGACCTGTGAATATCTTGAACTGAAGTCCGAGATGTCCTTCGAAAGCCATTGCCGACTCATGGTCGCGGATGTCTGAGTTGTGTGCAAAGGTAGAGCGCACGGCTCCAACGCCAACAACTGTTGATACGCTGAGACGGCGCGTTGGGTCATAGCCAGCAAAGTAGCTCGACATGTCGAAGATGTGGTCGAGCTTTGCACCCAGCTGATACATGAAGTACTCCTTCTTCTTCTGGTATGCATAGCCGGCATTGAGGGTCAGACGGAGTGAATGTTTCGGACTGAACTGCTTGCCGATGGCAATGTTAGCATTGGTGATAGGCGTGAACTCGTATGTGTCAGAAGGTGCCACGACCTGCTGCAGACCTGCGCCAAGCTCTATGAAGAGATGGTCGTCCCAACGCTTCGTGAACTGGTCGCCATGAGGCATGTATCTGCCATCAAGGATGTGGTCAAGGTAGTTGAAGTCCTTGGCAATGTTGCGGCGGGTGTATTGCGTAGAGTCCACCTTCTCCTCGCCATTCGAGAGCGAGTCGGAGAGGATGGTCTGGGCGCTTGCCAAACTTGGCAAGACGAGTAATAATATTAATGCGTAATGCGTTAGAAAGAGATGTTTCATAGTGATGGTGAGGCCTTTAGCCTTTAGCTTTTAGCCTTTAGCCTCGCAGCCTAGTGTGGCTGCGAACCTTACTGGTTAAGCATTAGTGGGTCTGTTGCCATGATGGCTTGGAACTTCTCGCGATACTTCGAGATGTCGCTCTTCTTGTAAGGGAACTTCTTGCGAAGGTCGTCGTCGATGGCGCCTTCGTTGTGGAAGAGTCGCTCGTAGCGTGGCTCTAGGTCGAAGCTGTGCTGGAAGAATGCGAGGAAGTATGGTGCGTCGTTGGCAAGCTGAGGGTCCTTTCCTGCACGCTCGGAGTAGAGCAGTCCCTTCAGATACCATTTCTTCGCACTGCTGTCGTCCATCATGTTGACATAAGTCTCGGCCTGATTCACGGTCTTTCCGAGCTGTTGGCGAAGCTCAGTGAAGAGAATTGCGCGGTTTTCAGGACTTGAATCGAGCACATAGTCGAAGGCAGAGTTGAAGCGTGTCTCCTCGTCTGGCGTACGGTCCTTGAAGAAGAGACGGATGAAGTCGACAAACTTCACGATGCGCTCCGAAGTGCCATTCTTTGGAAGCCAGTCGATGATGTACTGCGCAGTGTCGAGTTGCATCTCCTGGAAGTACATGATAGCCTGGTTGGCAAGTATCTCCTCGCGGTTTACCACGATGGAAGAGAACTGGTTGATCTGCTTCTTCTGGTTGACATTCTTGATGTTATAGTCAATGAACGGACGCAGGATACTTGGGTCCGGTGTACCCTTACGGATGCACTTGAGCGCCTTCTTGTTTGCCACGTATGGCGAGAAGCGGTTCATCTCGTAGCCCGGCATCTTGAGGATGTGGCGGTAGGCGATGTCGGTGATGTTGTCAATCTCCTCCTGATTGGTGATGACCTGGAAGAGGTTGTAGTAGTCGCCATCGGAGAAGTCCTTCTCGTCGGAGAGGTACTGCTGCTTGTTGCGATAATACTCGTCGGCAGCCTCCTGAGGAGTCATGACGTGGTCCATCTCATACTGGTATGTGCATCGCATGATACGCTGCTTGGCAAGGATAGGCTCGATGAGCGAATTATAATACTCCAGCTGACGCATTGCTGCCGAAGGATTGCCACCATTGCTTGCCGCAACGAGTTCATGCACCTTGTTCGACTCCACGCGATAGCCTTGCTTCAAGAGCTCATCGGCAACATCCGTCCAGGTATGAACCTTTACGAGCGGAGCCGGAATACGCACATCGGCATTCCTTCCCAGACCGTTCTGGATGATAGCCACGGCACGAGCGGCACGCTTTGCAGCGAGGTTCTTGTTGGAAATCTCGTTACCCTCTGCCGAAGCAGCACCTTCCACCTGCACCTTGTAGAGCTTGTCGCCGTAAGACTTCAGCTCGGCAATGAGCTTTCCGAATTCCTTGTCGTTGACAGAGTCGGTAGTGAGCACGTCCTTACCCATCTCAAAGGTCAGCGTAAGCTTGCGGTCAACAGCCATATAGTTTGACGCTGCATCCACGCGGAATTCATCGTTTAGCGGCATTGTGGCCTGTGCGACGTCAAAGTTCAGGAACTTGAACGGACGGAAAGAGAGGCAGGAACCTGTGCCGAGACCGCCATTATCGAAGACGAGGTGAGTATAGTCCTCCACTACTACGCGGTAAGAGCCCTTGTAGTTCTTGTCCTTGTCCGGCTTGCGGAAGGTAGTAGTATAGACGTATTCAAACGGTTCCTCGCCGTTGAGCTGGATTGAACTGTCGTAGTAAGGCGCAACGGGATCGTTCTTCATATAGTTGAAGCCCATGCGCTTGTTCTGCATACGGTGGTATTTCTTGCCCTCAAAGACTATAGGCTTTGCGTATGCGATGGTGTCTTCCGTCTGGCAATCGATGACCATAGGCTGAATGGCAAGACGTGTGTCCTCACGTGTGAAGCCCTTTGGCAGGAAGACAGGACATGTGAAGCGAACCTCAAAGCCGGTGTCAATGCCCGGAACCTTCTTGAACTCAGGTCCGCGACGGCGACGGTCAACGACCGTAACCTCGTTAAGCGCACGCATCTCGACGTCTATCTTGTAGCTGTTCTTGTTGCGCGTGATCTCCTCCACCTTAACGTAAGTGGATTGTGCGAGAACAACCACTGCCATTCCGTCCTCCACATGGACACGGAACGAGCCGTTGTTAGCCGAAACCTGCATCACGACGTTCTGCTTCTTCAGCGCCTTGTCGATATACTTCGAAGGTTCTGCCGCGAGATCTTCCTCCTGTTCAGAAACAGCCTTCTCAAGGGCGATGCGGAGGTCGTGAGCCTTGCGTGTAGATTTCACCACGCAGTATTGCACTGGCTCATACTCAGCCTTTCCCGTTGACTTGTTCTTCAGCGTAACCTGGAAGTCCACATCGCGGAAGCCACCTTCATCCTGAGCCATCACGGCAGAAGGAAATAGGAGGGCTGCAAGGGCTATTATAATATATGATATGTAAAGCTTGCTATTCATTATCTCAACGTGTAACTTATTGATACTCCGATTCTTGTAGGCATGTAGCGGAAGCCCTTGGCATTGGCTACAGGATAGCCGTCCTTTGTGTATTCTCCGTAGTCATCGCCGATGTAATACTCCTTCTGCTTGTAGGCAGTGGCACCGAAACCGGCATGGAAATCCACGCTCCAGCGGTCGGACAGTGGCAGGACATAGCCGAAGGTCAGTCCGGCACCGGCACAATATCCGTCGTAGCGCTTGTCCTTCACCTCCACATCATAAACGGAAGCGATACCTCCGACGCCGAGGAAGAACTTGTTCATCGGACGTCCAGAGAGATAGTATCTGTATTCCGGCTGGATGGCCGCCACCTGAGTGGCGTGTCCCCACGACTTGTGGCAGATGAGTCCGTTGAGCGAGAGTGTTGACTGATTGGCAACGGTGAGCTCGAGACCAACGTTTGGAGCCATCAGCGCATCCATGGCAACATCAGTGTTGACAGCCAGCATCTGCGCCTTTGCCGCACACACGCTGAATGCCATTATCATAAATATGTATAGTTTCTTAATCATTGTTATAGTTTGAATGGTGTGGTCAGTACGATGCTTGCGTGTTCACCGTTTCTGATTATGTGTTCGCCGTCGTCAGCGTATTTGTTCAGTTTGGCGTTGTCAAGCAGGCGTTTCAGGCTCTTGCGATACACCTTCTTTTCCATAACCTTTTCGCCTTCGTCATTCAGATGCGAGATGAATACTGTTACGATAAGAACACCGTTGCCATTGAGGTCGTCCTCGTCTTCGCTGCTTAATATAGTAGGCACATTGATGGTGCCAGTGCATTTTGTGACCACATTGTCCGATCCGCCCAAAGAACCCATATTCACCAATGATGTCTCCAAAGGTATCATTGCCGAAACCGTATGCTCTGTATCCACGAAGCGGCTGCCAATCTGCATGGAAGCAGGGACTCCCGAGATTTCCGCAAACATGTATTCCAGCTCTGAGCCTTCGTCTGAAGGTGGGTTCTGGGTCGAGAATTCGAAGTCAATGCTCTGCGTGATAGGCTTTGGCGAGAACTTTATCGGCCTGTTGCCACTTGCAATATTCGTAAGGGCAAGACTATCAAAGAAGAATGGCTTTGCGAAAGGCTCTATGTAGCGTGCAACCTTGTCGTCGGCTGTTGCTTCCTCGTCGGTGAGATGCATGATCTGCTGCTTCGAGTAGAGCTTGTATGATATGCTGAGGTCCTGAACTCGCTGCACTGCTTCTTCCGGGAGGTTAAAGGCATTGTGCTCAGTAGGGAGAACGAAAAACTTGTACTCTCCAGGACGGACGGTTATGGTGTCTGTCTCATCGTTGGAGCGAACCTTCTCCACGCGCGCCCAGTCGCCAATGATGCGGTGGGCAAGGACATACATTTCGTCAGGCTTGCTATTATTGTATTTGCCCCAATCGAACGAATACTGCACGGTAGGCATCACATGCTGCTCTTCGCAGAGGTTTATGTCGGCACATGACGTGCAGAACATTACTGCGCAGAGGATAAGGGCATATCTTATATTATATAATGTGGTCATTGTTTATGCTTTTTCGTTATTTATTCGTTTTGCAAAGCATTGAGGATCTTTGCACGCACGCGCTCCTTCTTCTGCTGGCGGCGCTTGATCTTTTCTGTCTTGCGTGCACGGGCACTGCTCTTCTCCTCAATGTCGCGACCAGCATATTTCTGATACTGCGCGTCCTTCTTTGCAATGAGGGAGTCGGCATTCTGACCTGTGCGCTCAGCCTTCTGACGATAGCGGTCAATGCGCTGGTCGGTGGTCATCTTCTTGTATGCCTCCCAGAACATATCCTCAGCCTGACGAGTGAGAGTGTCTATGCGGATCTGCTCTGCCTTGCGGTTCTCGCGTGCAAGCATGAGCGAATCCATGCGGTTGCGGTAGTCCATATCCACATCGTAGCGGAAGCGGTATTTCTTCGTCATCGGATAGTTGCCGAAGCGGTAAACCAGACCAACATGAACATCGGAAAGTGCAGGGAAGATGCCTTTCAAGCCCTTCTCTGTCACAGGGTAGCAGTTGTTTTCGCGGTCGTGTGTGTATTTATCATACTGGGTATAAGACAATCCTGCGCTGATACCGAAGTCCCAATCTATGGAATTGCCATTTTTGAACACGGTCATCGGACGGAGAATGCCGTATGTGAAGCCGCCGGAATACGCCTTGCCCTGCACGCCCTTGTTGTTGCCAAGAAGGAACGAGAAGGTGTCGTAGGCTACGTATAGTCCACGATAATAAACTGTTAGCGGGTGCTTCGAGCGCATCCTTCTAAAGGAGAAGAGTTTGCCGAGCCAGTTTTCATGCGGCATGATATACTTGCCGTCCAGTCGGCGAGTGCGCCAATAGTTGCGCGCCTCAAGACGAACCTGCGAGTTGTTCCACACTATTCCCGGCGTATAGGTGTTGCTCGGGTTGAGATGCCCTTTGAGATTGATGACGGCAGCCCATCGATTCCAGTTCTCGCTACGCACATCAAACTCAAAGCCGATGTTCGGGTTCTGCAAAAGCCAGTCCACGGTGTTCGTCCTCACAGAGAAACGTTCCGCGAAGCTCAGGTGTTCCGTCTGTGCACGAGTGTCAACAATCTGTGCCTTTGCTATTCCCAAAAAGCCAGAGAGCAGGAATATAATTGTTAAATGATTGAATCTTAACATAATAAAGGTGGGCATAATCTTGCCACCGGTAGATTTATACGGGCGCAAAATTACAACTATATTTGCACATAATGCTCATTTTCACTATCTTTAACACACTCTCACTCTCATTTTTTGACATGTTTCTATGACGGCAATGCCCCAAAATCGTTTATTTAGCGCAAATTGTGCACGCAAACAGTAAAGAAAATCTATCTTTTCCTGAACTCCCTGATGGTATAGAGCAGCACGCCCCATATTCGGAAATCGTTGTATTCGGAGATTTCTATCGGTTCGTATTTCGGGTTTGACGGCATGAGGAAAAGGCGCTTCTGTCTGCCTTTAGTGACAATGTTCAGTCGCTTCAGGGTAAAATCGCCGTCAACGACAGCCACCACAATGTCGCCATTGCGAGGTTCCTCCAGCTTGTCAATCACGAGATAGTCGCCATCGAAGATGCCATCGTCTATCATTGAGTCGCCCTCGCAGCGGGCAAAGAACGTACATTCCGGATGACGGATAAAGTCGCGGTTGAAGTCAATGGCATCCTCCATGTAGTCCTGGGCAGGGGAAGGAAAGCCTGCACGCACGCCATCACCCGCAAGAGGAATCTCCTGCTGGGTGGTAAATGACGACTTTATGAACCTGAGTTTTATGCTGTCTTCTTTCATCTTAAGCCTCTGTTTTGGGTGCAAAGTTACACATTTTACTCTGTATTTTGAAGTTTTCTGGATTTTTCAGCATTTTTTTATCAAAAAAGGATTAACTTTGCCCCAAATAACCATAGAAAACAATTATAGCATGAAATCAATTCTTGAAGGACGCCCAGCTCTCGAAGCTGAGGTAATGAAAGTGGCTGAAGTGGCTGGCTATCTCTGGGAAAAGGGATGGGCTGAGCGCAACGGCGGCAACATCACAGTGAACGTAACAGAATTCGTGGACGACGAAATCCGCCAGATGCCTGCCATCAGCGAGGTGAAGCAGATCGGCATGGTACTCCCACAGCTCAAGGGCAAATACTTCTACTGCAAAGGCACCGGTAAACGTATGCGCGACCTTGCAAACAAACCTATGGAGAACGGCTCAATCGTTCGCATCTGCGACGACTGTGCATCATACGAAATCATTGCCGACGAGCCTGTAATGCCTACATCGGAACTGCCTACACACCTTGCCCTGCAGAACTATCTCCTCGAGACAGGCAGCTGCTACAAGGCAACTCTCCATACACACCCTATCGAACTCGTGGCAATGTCGCACATTCAGCGATTCCTCAAGGGCAACGAGATGACAAAGGTGCTCTGGTCAATGATTCCTGAGACGCTCGCCTTCGCTCCTCTGGGCATCGGCATCGTGCCTTACGACCTCCCTTCTTCCGTTTCACTCGCAGAAGCAACGCTTGAGAAGGTCAAGGATTATGACGTCGTAATGTGGGAGAAACACGGCACTGTAGCCGTAGGACAGGACATCATGGATGCCTTCGACCAGACAGACGTACTCTGCAAGGCTGCCAACATCTACATGTGTGCAAAGGCTATGGGCTCAGAACCTGACGGCATGACAGACGAACAGATGAAGGAAGTTCAGGACGTATTCAAACTTCCGAAGAAACGCCCTTGCTAAGCGACTTCTTCGAGTCTATAAAGAGAACTTTTGGTGTCCGATAAAAGAGAACAAAAAAGGAAACGAGGCCACATACGACCTCGTTTCCTTTTTTATCCATTCATCTTCGCCTTATACTCCTGGAACGACTCACCCATAACCTTCTGGAATGCACGGTAGAAGGTGGTGCGGTGAGTGAAATTGCCTGCATTGATCAGTTCCTTTGTTGATATTTGCGGATTCTTTTCTATCCTTGGAAGGACCTCACGTTCTATGCGCAGGCGGTTGATATAGTCTGAGAAAGAGATGTTCAGCACACGGTTCATATACACCGACAGGTAGTAGTGGTTTGTGCCTATGGCATTAGCCACATCCTTGATCGTAATGTTCTGCTGCATATACAATTTCTTCACGATCATTACCTTCTTGAGTTGCTGCTCGATTTCCGAAGACTGAACGTATTCCAACACGTCTCTCTTATTGGCGTCCGCCGCATCATCTTCGGCACCAGTATCCTCACTGGCAGTAGCACTGGCAGACGACTGCTCGCCTTCCTTCACTGTAGCTGTGCTGGAAGCAGTCCCGGCAGTTGTCGGAGCCCCCACAGATGCTTCTTTCCGGGCACTCGCCGGTGTTTCTTCCTGGCTGTCGGACGATGCTTCCGGCATAGGCTTGATCACTGGTTCAGATGCGGCCGCCTTAGGTGTAGCTACCGCATTATCGCTTGTTGTAACATTCGAAAGCGACCATGTCTTTTCATCGAAGGAATCATATAGGAACTGCATCTCAGCGTCCATCTGTTCCACCTCTTCGCCCTCAATAGGCATACGGGTATAGCCATGATGAACGGCACGACAAGTGTGGATGATGAGTCCAACCATGAACACACCGTATATTTCGGCACCTACGATAAAGTAATCCTCCGGCACCACCTTCTTGAAAAACTGTGCGGCTGTCACAGCCACAAACAAAAGGAACGTAAGAGAGAGCTGCTTGCTCATCGGCATAACGGCAGCATCACTGTCGGCAACGTATTGCTGCGCCAACTTCTCATACCACCTTATCTTATATATATAATAGAAGGCAACGGCTATCGATCCGAATATCAGGATTGCCCTGTAAAGAAGGTACTGGATCTCTATCAGCAGGGTTGTTTCCAGGTCAGATGTACTGTGAACTACGCTATAGACGATTGCCTCTAGCTCCTTATTTCCAGCTGTCCCGAAGATGAAACTCGCCGCGAGCAACAAAGACGATATGAACGGAATCGTGTAGAGCACCAGAAGCCTTGGGCGGAAGATGCTCTTCGTCTGCATCTGGGAATAGGTGAATAGGAAGAAGAGAACTACAAGTGCTGGTCCACCAAACGAGTTCAAGAACACAAGAGGTTTACAAGCTTCCAAATCTTCCACTATGATACTTTGGAAAAGAAGCAAACTGCACATTATGGCGAACAGCGAAAAAGTGAAGATTCGCTGCGACACATGCAATCGTTTCCAGTTTATGAGGAAAATCACAGCATATACTACGCAAGCATATACCGGTGCAAATATGAAGCCTTTAAAGAAATATTCTGCCATTTGTCACATCATTTTATTGAGTGTTAGCACTTCTTTACCAAGAGTTATTCAAGAATATTACTGAGTGCTGTCTCATTTATTACTGAGTGCAAAGTTAATAAATCTGTTTATTACTTCCAAATAAGTTATTCATAAATTACACTTTTTTGTGCAATTTTAGGTAAAAATCACCTAATTTTTGCTGATTTGCAACACTCTTTTTTGCTGATTTGCAACATTTTGAAACATTTTTCACGATTTGCAACATCTGTTTGTTAATTTGAATCACAAAGAATTTGCAAGCTTCGTATCTTTGCATTGCGAAAATACAAAAACAGTGCACACACACTCATAACATAAACAATATATTTACACATCCTTTTTGATAGTTTTTTTGTTACCACTGGTTGAACGTGAGTTTAGCCAGTGATTTTTTTGTATGCTTTTTCATGCGTAAACCTTAGAGTTATGGTACGTATATGCCTGAGTTATAGCATGTAAGTCCAACAGTTATGGCATGTAAGTCTAACAGTTATGGCGCGGAGAGTTTGCGGAAAGTTGCGGAGAGTTGCGGAGAGTTCGAACAACTATCCGCAGAAATAACGCCCTATCAATCAGTGGGTTACGAACGCTGTGCGGAGAGGTGGAGAGTTATAGCAGAAATTTGCTTTGCAATTTACAAACTATTTCTTCCTAAGGCTATCCACGGTTAGGCCCTGACTCAATGTGTCGAGGTCTATTTCATGATACTCTATGCCTTTCACGCGGCCTCTCTCAGAATACTGATGGATGTGGAATGGGCGTGTAGGAACGTGACCATAGCGAGCGTGCCAGAGGGTGTAGTTCTTCAGTTTCGTATTGTCTATGTAGCTTTGGGCTATTCTCTCACTTGCATAAACGATAGGCTTCATGCCGTAATGTTTCTCCACTGCGTCCACCCAAACAAGGATGGAGTCGGTTGAAACGCCGAAGAGCTCAATGTCAAGCACGGGAAGGAGGTCGCCTTTTCTCAGCTTAACAGTCTGAGTGAAATTGTCTATCTGCTGCTTAACGGTCGCCTCGCGGTGGTTGTAGAAATGATAAGCACCATGCGGAATGCCGAAGCGCTCTGCCCAATCGCAGTGCTTGAGGTATTCACTGTCCTTGTAAGTGCCACCTTCGGTAGCCTTCAGAAAGACAAACGAGACAGGAATTACGCCTATTTGCTTCTCAATGGTGTCGTTGTATGTGTATGTGGAATCCACAGTGACATAGAGCTTATCCCAACGGACCACTGGTTGGTAGTGGGAAATGTCTATGCCATAGATGCGCTTGTCGGTGATGATGTTGACGTCCAGTTGCACGTCGTCTTCAAAAAGGACGAGCGGACCGCCGTTCTCCCTTGCAAAACCGCTCCTTCTGCCCAGCGACCACTGGCCGTCGTAGGTGTAATCGCCACAAGTCATCTTGCCAACACCATTTGGCATGAGCTGGAAGAAGAAGCCTTCGTAAGATGCGGATACAATAGCCGATGAGGAGGTTGATGCCTTTGAAGATTCAAGTACGAGCTTCATGTTCAGCGGTCGCTTCGTGTTGAAAGAGAAATGGTCGAAGTCAGTATATTCTGCCTTGCCATAACGCAGATCATCGTCTCTCCAATCGCCTTCATACTTGTTGCCATGGGATACAAAAACGCCCTCCCCTACCCTCTTTCCGGCTTTCCATTCGCCGTCATATACACCATCTTTCAGCGGATCAGTGTTACCGAATAAGCCACTTAGCAAGCCGCCACTATAGAGGCCAACTCCATTACCATTGGGCAGGTCGTCTCCGTCCCTTTCGCCTATATAAGAGAAAGAAGGGAAGAACTGTCTGGCAGCAAGTGCCAAGGACATTGCCAATAGTATTATGGAGATGTGTTTGGTCATAAGAAGATTCTTGGGCTGTGTGTATATATAATATTGTAGGGCGAAGATTTCTGAGCCGATAACAGCGAATTGAACTGTATATGGGCAGCTCGGAAATCCTCGCCCTACATTTCTCATATAACTCCCCCTCCCCATAATCGGGGAAGGGGTAAGGGGGAGATTACATTACAACAGTAACCTCATGCTCGCCGGCAGCGTTAGGAATGATGTTTCCTGCAACTTCCTGACCGTCAACGATGAGCTTCTTGATGCCCTTCTGTGCACCACTTTCGTTCTTGATAGTGATGTTGAAGATGCCGTCGCGGAACTTACGCTTTACCGAGTATTCCTTGATGTCTGCTGGGAGACAAGGGTCAACCATCAGACCGTTGTAAGAAGGCTTAACACCGAGGAGGAACTGGCTTACTGTGTACCACATCCAAGCGGCAGTACCTGTGAGCCATGAGTTCTTGCCTTCGCCCGGCTTAGCGGCATCCTTACCAGCTACCATCTGGCAGTTTACGTAAGGCTCTACCTTATGGAGCGACTGATCCTTGAGCCAAGCTGGAGAGATCTTGCGGAAGAGCTCCCAAGCGTCCTCACCACGTCCGGCAACAGTCTCACCGATGATCACCCAAGGGTTGTTGTGGCAGAAGATACCTGCGTTCTCCTTATAACCAGCAGGATAAGAACTGATCTCACCCATTTCAACGTGATATGTAGTGTAAGCAGGGTTGTTGAGAACCATACCGTGCTCGCAGTCGAGATACTTCTTGCAAGAGTCGATGGCCTTGTCAACCATACCCTCTTCAAGACCGATACCTGCCATTGTACAGAAGCCCTGAGATTCAATGAAGATCTTGCCTTCCTCACACTCGTTGGAACCAATCTTGTTTCCGTAGAAGTCGTAAGCGCGGAGATACCATTCGCCGTCCCAACCGTGTTTCTTGACAGCTTCAACCATATCGTCGATGCACTTCTGGGCGCGAGCAGCTTCCTCTTCCTTGCCAACCTGCTTGCAGAGCTCAACGTAGTCCTTACCAGTAACAACGAAGAGACCAGCAATCATGAGCGACTCAGCCTTTGAACCCTCTGAGTTGTTCTCTGTAGTCTGGAATGATTCGTTTGGATCCCAAGAGAAGCAGTTGAGGTTCAAGCAGTCGTTCCAGTCAGCACGACCGATGAGTGGGAGCATGTGAGGACCGAGGTTCTCCACAACATGGTTGAAAGAGATGCGGAGGTGCTCCATGAGAGAAACCTCTGTACCTGGCTTATTGTCGAATGGTACTGGTTCGTCGAGGATTGAGAAGTCGCCTGTTTCCTTGATGTAAGCAACAGTACCGAAGATGAGCCAGCATGGGTCGTCGTTGAAACCACCACCGATGTCATTGTTACCATGCTTTGTAAGTGGCTGATACTGGTGGTAGCAACCGCCGTCAGGGAACTGTGTAGAAGCGATGTCGATGATACGCTCACGAGCACGAGAAGGAACCTGATGAACGAAGCCTACGAGGTCCTGGTTAGAATCGCGGAAGCCCATGCCACGACCAACACCACTTTCGAAGAATGAAGCAGAACGAGAGAAGTTGAATGTGATCATACACTGGTACTGGCTCCAGATGTTAACCATGCGGTTGAGCTTATCGTCGTCAGACTTGACAACATACTTGTCGAGGAGCTCGTCCCACATCTGTGAGAGTTCAGCGAAGGCAGCGTCAACAGCCTCTACAGTAGAGAACTTCTCGATGAGAGCGTTAGCCTTAGCCTTGTTTACGAAAGTAACATCGCTTGCCTGTGATGTGATGAGCGTACCGTTCTTCTTGCGCTCGATATCCTCTGCACAGAACTTCTCTTCCTGAGCGTTCTCAACATAACCGAGGAGGAAGATGTAGTCCTTGCTTTCGCCTGGCTGAAGCTCAACCTCAACATAGTGAGAAGCTATTGGAGACCAACCGTGAGCGAGTGAGTTGCTTGGCTTGCCTGCCATTACGCACTGAGGGTCAGCAAATTCGTTGTAAAGTCCGATGAAAGACTCACGGTCTGTGTCGTAGCCATCTGCCTTAGCATTTGCAAGGGCATAATAAGCATAGTGGTTGCGGCGTTCCTTATATTCCGTCTTATGGTAAATGACAGTATTAGGAATTCCCCCTTCGGGGGTTAGGGGGCTATCAATCTCAACTTCGCCTGTTGACCAGTTGCGCTGGAAGTTCTCCATATCAGTTGCAGCATTCCAAAGACACCACTCAGCGAAAGAGAAAAGTTTTATACTTTTAACCTTGTCGGTAGTATTTTTCAATGTAACCTTCTGCACTTCAGCCCATGTCTTGAGAGGCACGAAGAAGAGGACAGATGCCTCGATGCCGTTCTTTGAACCAGTGATGCGAGTGTAGTTCATACCGTGACGACACTCATAGCTGTCGAGTGGAGTCTTGCAAGGCTTCCATCCTGGGTTCCAAACAGTGCCGTTATCGTTAATGTAGAAATAGCGACCGCCGTTGTCCATAGGCACGCCATTGTAACGATAACGAGTGATACGACGGAACTTTGCATCCTTGTAGAACGAGTAGCCGCCGGCAGTGTTAGAAATCAAAGAGAAGAAATCCTCGTTGCCAAGGTAGTTGATCCATGGGAACGGAGTTTGGGGATTGGTGATGACAAACTCACGAGCAGCGTCATCATAGTGACCGAAAGTTTTATTTTCCATTGTTTTGTTAGTTATTATTATGCTACAAAAGTAACACTTTTTGGGCAAAAATAACACAAATAGATACCGAAAACAATATTATTTAAGATAAGAAAAGTGCATTTGTTGGCAGAATTGCAATGTACAGTTAGCAAATACACACTATATGTATGCATGTAGGACTTGCAGTTTGCAACCGAGTTGCGACAGATTACCTTTAATTTTGCACCCGGAAAGATCCCTCCAAACCTCCTTCAAGGGGAGGCTTAAATACAAATTTCATAACAGATTATATATGGAAACATTCTTAACTTTTCTTTCATCACTTTGGGCCATTGTCCTCGACATGGCGCCATATCTTCTACTTGGTTTCTTCATTGCCGGATTGCTCTATGCTTTCGTGCCACAGACACTCATCGCGAAGCACATGGCGCGTCCTGGGTTCCGTAGTGTGCTCAATGCCACATTGCTCGGCATTCCATTGCCACTTTGCTCTTGCGGCGTCATTCCTACTACAGTAGGTCTCCGTCGTGCAGGCGTATCGCGTGGCGCGTGTACATCATTCCTTATATCTACTCCACAGACAGGCGTTGACAGCATCCTTGCCACATACTCGGTTCTTGGCTTGCCTTTTGCCATAGTTCGCCCTATAGCAGCACTCGTAACAGGCATCTTCGGTGGTCTTGCTACAGATCGTCTGTTCAGCAAGGAGGAGAACGAAGCTCCAATCCCTGTTGCAGAAGACGCTGTTGTTGAGGCAAAATGCGAATGCGGCTGTCATGACGATCATTGCGATTGCGACGATGACGACTGCTGCTGTGGTGATGATTGTCACTGCCACGAAGGTCATGGCTTCGTATTTAAGATGAAAAAAGCTCTTGGCTATGCTTTTGGCGAATTGCTTGAAGATGTGGGTAAATGGCTTGCCGTAGGCTTGCTTATTGCGGCAGTGATCACTGTTGCCGTGCCAGACAACTTCTTCGATGCACTGAAGGATTATCCTTTCGTGAACATGCTCATTGTGCTTGCCATAGCCATTCCGATGTATGTTTGCGCTACAGGATCTATTCCTATCGCACTATCACTGATGATGAAGGGCTTGACACCAGGTGCAGCACTCGTTCTTCTCATGGCTGGTCCGGCAATCAACTCTGCCTCTATGCTCGTTATCAACAAGGCGTTCGGCAAGAAGCAGATGACGATATACATTACATCTATCGTAATCGGTGCCATCCTGTTCGGTCTTGGCATAGATTATCTACTCCCACATGAGTGGTTTGCCGTCGCAGGCACGCATACTATGGATGCTTGCTGCCACAAGGAAGAAGAGGCTTCTTGGTTTGCCATTGGTTGCAGCGTGCTTTTCCTTGCCTTGCTTGCCAGAGCTTTATGGCATACTCTCGGCGGACATCACCATCACCAGACCCCTCCCAACCTCCCCTCAAGGGAGGAGTCCAATAGCACAAAAGCTGCCACTTTGTCCACTCCCCCTGTGGGGGAGCCGGAGGGGGGCCTCCTCATCAACATCGAAGGCATGAACTGTTCTCACTGTGCAAAGAACGCGCAGAGTGCCATCGAGGCTGTGGCGGGAGTAAAGTCGGCTGATGTTGACCATATAGCAAGAACAGCCATCATCACGGCGAATGACGGCTGCTCACTTGACCTCGAGGCCATAAAGAAGGCCGTAGCTGATGCTGGCTACGAGGTGGTGTAGTCTGCAGACTAATGATTAATAAGAACGGCAGCCGAAGCTGTCAACGCACCGAGGAGTGCGGAAAGGAGACCGATGATGAATTTCATCCAGTCGAAGGAACCGTTGCTGGCTATGCTGGCAGCGGTCTTTTTGATTGTTGTTGTGTTCATAGTTGCATTTGACGATTTAATGATTGGTTGATTTGATGATTTTTAATTTAGATGCAGAATCTGCCTTCTGTTTCTTGGTCCATAGCTTACGTGGAGCCATGAGTAGTTCTTTTCATCGATGAGTTGGTCGAAAGGCAGTTTCAGTGCGAGAATAAGGTGATAGAGATATCTGTTCTCTTCGCGATAGTCATAGCTGGCGGCATCAGAGCCATTGCCATTTGCATTGGCAGCCGCCGAGGAACCTTTTTGGAAGGTGTGACTCGCCGTTATGTCGACAGCTTGTCCGAGCATGTGCTGGGAGTTGCGTGCGCCACCAATGGCGGCATTCAAAGCTGCCGAACGGAAGCCGGAGTTTACGATGATCGGTTTGCCATAGACATTGCGAAGTGGCTGGAGGATGTTCTCGCAGAGTTCTTTGAGATTAGCGAGAGGGATGGTGCCAGGCTCGTTGTTGATGTGTAGAGTGGCAGCCGTTTCAGAGCGTGTAAGTTCAGAGAGAGTGAAGTTTGGAGTCATTGGTTGCTGTTTTTGGTTTTTGGTTTTTAGTTTTTAGTTTACAGTGTGTCGGGCAGAACCTTGCGGATAGGGGTGTCTGCAGGCCGTGGACGCCAGAGGTAGTTTGTGGGACAAGCCATGGCGCGCCATATCTGGCGTCGGCGCTCTTCGAAGTTATCCACTTCCTTCATGTTGCGGTTCTCGTCATAGACGTAAAGCTGCTTGAGATGCTCAAGGCAGATGAGAATAAGTTTTACGGGATTGTACATAATGTTGTTGAGTGTTGTTAAGGCGCATGTGCGCCGGTTGATTGTTGTGTGTTTTGCCGAAATCGGCATTGATTGTTGTTGTGTGTGTTAAAGTCAAGGTTAAAGTCAACTTTTGTTGTTTCCGAGTGCAAAGGTAGTAATAAATATTATGATGTACAAGGGCTTGGAACGGGAGTGGAACGTGGGTGGAATGGGAGTGGAATATATGTAAGGAATTAGCGAAAATCGAATGTAATATCAATAAAAAGTCCCCTCTGACTACCACATCGGGGGAAGTCAGAGGGGACAACGTAAATGCCTATTTGCCAGCCTTATCTTGGGAAATAGCAGTGGGTCTTCAGCTGTTTTGCCAAAGTATTATAGTTCTTCACGCTCATCTTCTTGCAGTAAGGAATGGTGAGTTCGATGAAGTGCTTGTTTTTTGCCACTTCTGCCGTAATGTCGCCATTCTCATAGAGCGGATAAACAGCCTGCACAGCCCATTCTTTGGAAGTCTTGCACATACCCAGACGATGTATGAAGCTCTTCAACTGCTCCTGGTCGTGTATGAAGAGGCTCAATGGTGAAGTCTTGTAGGAATCGTCTTCTTCAGAAACGTTGGCTGATTCCTTGGCATGAAACTCTCGTGTAGCAACAAAAGACTCTGAATCATTCTGCAGACCTGCGCCATCAGTCAGGATCTCCTGTATGAGCACTTCCGTATTCCTCACCCTATCCAGCAGTTTCAGCAGTTGCTTCTTTATTGGATCGTTGGTGTCCAATCCAAAATCATTGTAGTCATTGATAATATTGTTCTCCATTTTGTTCAGATAATAATAGTCTTATTAACTTGAGGTTATGAGGTTTTGAGGTTTCCTAATCATTTCCGTAAAGGCTCAGTAGCGTGTTGAGTTTAGCCTTCACCTTTTCACGTAGCATTGCCGGCGCTACCACTTCCACCTGATCGGTCATGGCAAGGATTCTCGATACAAGTTCATCTGTAGGCAGCAAATGGTATGAGAATACCACGTGGTTCTCCTCCTCCGCTATTACCGTCTGCGACTGGTGCAGCGGTAAGGTATTGAGATATTCTGCCTGACGACGCGTTACCTTCAGTACAACGTAAGCAGGAGTCTTCTCCTCTTCAGTAATGCCTGTGAAAACGCCCACGCAATGCTTGAAATACTCAGCGGCATCGAAGTCCTTCTTCATCTTGAACTTCTTGTTCACAATAGTACAGCAAGGGAGTCTGTCTATGGCATACAGGCGCATTCCTTTGCGTTCGGGGCACCATGCTAGCAGATACCAGCGACGCTGACAGAGACGCAGCGCGTAAGGATGGACGTCCATCTCGTAACCTTCTGCCTCTCCAAACTTGTCGTAGCAGATGTGTAGGACCTTATTGTCGCGCATAGCGGTAGTGATGATGTCAAGATTCTCCTCCGACTCTATCTGCGGCTCGTTTATTACGCGGTCATGGATCATCTGGTTGTCCATTGCTCGGCGCACCTTCCCGTAGTCCACAAGCGAATAGTTTATGATGTCGATAGAAGGTTTCTCTTCTTCCGAATAGATCTTCTTGCGGAGGTGGTAGGTACTTGTTTTCATGTCCGTCTCGATGTAGAACTGTCCGCCCTTATCCAGGTATTTGCACCAGTTGTTGAACGTGCGGTAGAGTAGCGGCTTACCACGTTTTTCCTCAGGAAGATTCTTTGCCCACTGCTCTTGTATCTCCTTGAACAAAACGCCATGCGGCTTGCTCATCAAGAACATCACAAGCCATCCGAGCTTGTCTTTTGTCATTACTGGAAGTGTCTGTGCCATATATATAGTAATTATTATGTATTAGATGTTTACGGGTGCAAAGGTAGCACTTTTTTTTCATAATACAAATTTTTTAACACTTTTTTGATGGAATTTTTTTTGCAGCGCATTTTTTTTGACGGATGTTTAAAGAAGAAAGCCACCGGAAAGCATCTTGCCTTCCAGTGGCTTTTGTGCCGGATAGACCGTAAACTAACGAGAGTACTCATCGAGCTCCTTGAGCTTTGCCTCGTAGATGAGCTGACGGCTAGAGAGCTTACCAGTGCCGCGAGCCTTGACAGAGAAGTTGCGGATGTTCTGTACGGTAGCATTGTCTGGATTGTCAGCACCAATGCACTTCACGCCGAGCGAGAAGATTGCAAGGTCAGCGAGCTTCACAGTCTTGCCATCGAGGAGAATCTCCTTGATACAGCTTACAGCGTCGGTAAGCATACCCTTGATAGCACCCTTGCTGAAAGGAGTGTTGTGTGATGCCATGTGTGCTGCGAGAGCATCGAGATCAATCTGCTCGCCGTTCTTGATACGAAGGAACCACTTGCCCTTCACGCTCTCGATGTTGCTGTTGTTCTGATACTTGTAATAACGAATCATAGTTGTTGTGTGTTTAATGGTTAATAATAAATGGTTAATAGTTTAAATGTTGTGTGTCTTTCGCAACTGTTGGCGCCATTGTTGTTGTTTGACGGTGCAAAGGTACGAGGTTTTTATATACTGTGCAATAGGCTTCGTAGGAAAAGTCACGAAGTTCGTAGGTTTTGTGACCCCTCCAACCTCCCCCGAGGGGAGGCTTTCATGGAAAATGGATAAAAATGGAAAGCGAAGACTTCAATTTCCTTGAAACCTTCGCTTTTCTTTTCTATTATAATAATGTGAGCTTTTGTTGCTTTGAGCTATGAGAAGCCTCCCCTTGGGGGAGGTTGGAGGGGTCGTTTAGAACTCCTGTCCGAGTATGAAGTGGAACTGTCCGCCGCCACGATTGCCGAATGGCACCTTATCGAAGCCGTAGCCATAGTCGATACCCATGAGGCCGACCATTGGGAGATAGATACGCACACCGGCACCTGCAGAACGGCGCATGTCGAGTGGGTTGAAACTCTTAGGTTCGTTCCATGCGTTACCGGCTTCCGCGAATGCAAGACCATAGATAGTGGTATTGCCAAGGAGGAATGGATAGCGCAACTCAACGGTGAAGCGGTCATAAGCGTAACCGGTGTAGCCGGAAGGAGTGAGCGAACCGTTGTCGTAACCACGGAGACCAATCGTTTCCTCTGCATAGCCGTATGAATATCCACTCATACCGTCACCGCCGACATAGAATGTCTCGAATGGCGACTTCTTATACTTGTTGAAAGACCCCAAGATACCGAGCTCAACGCGTGTCATGAGCACAAGACACTTAACACCTGACGTAAGCGCAGTGTATGTCTTGCTCTTGAACTTCCACTTATGGTATTCAATCCAGCGATACTTCTCCTGCTGCTCCTGCTGGAATGTTTCCGACTGGCGGTTTGTAGCGAGGTGCTCATAGTCCTTCTTCTGCCAAGACGACCATGGTGGAGTGATGTGTACGGACGCCATGAACTCAGAGCCTCGACGAGGGAAGAGCTGGTTGTCGGTAGAAGTACGGGCGAGAGTGATACCGAGGTTGATATTGTTACAGTTTCCGTTCTGCACGATGAAGTAGTTCCAATTCTTCAGCATATAGCGCTGGAAAGAGAGCTCAGCAGAGAGCTGGAAGTAGTCGTCAGGCCAACGCAGACGCTTACCCCAACCGATACTTGCACCGAAGAGAGATACATACTTGTCTGGGTCGTAATAGTTCTCGTAGCCGTAGTTGTACGAGCTACCGTAGCCATACATGTAGTTATAGTAGTTGTTCATGTAGGCATTGTTGTAGTACGAGCTTGACACGTCTGTCTGCTTCGAATAGAATGCACTGACAGTAAACTGTATAGGTCGCTTTCCACCGAACCAGTTTGTTGAGTAAGAGACATTGCCCGAATAGTAGTAACGACCGTTCGACTGACCACCGATAGAGAGTACCTCACCATCGCCGATAGGCATGATACCGCGGTGTTCACCGTCCTTGTTGAGGAGGTTGGCCATAGAGAAGTTGTTGAGCTTCAGTCCGATCTTACCGATGATACCCGTCTGTCCCCAACCGAGCGAGAACTCAATCTGGTCATTCGATTTCTGTTCAAGTTCCCAGTTGATATCCACTGTGCCGTCTTCCGGGTTTGGCTTCACGTCAGGGTTCACCTTCTCAGGGTCGAAGTGTCCCATGGACGCCATTTCACGAGCGGAACGCTGTAGGGCTTCCTTAGAGAAGAGATCGCCCGGCTTTGTACGAAGCTCACGGCGGATAACGTTTTCGTAGAGACGGTCGTTACCCGTGATGCGTACATGCGAGATATGTGCCTGCTGACCTTCGAAGATACGCATCTCAAGGTCTATCGAGTCACCTACGACATTCACTTCCGTAGGCGTAAGGTTATAGAAGAGATAACCGTTGTTCCAGTAGAGGTTACCTACGGCATCATCGTCTTCAGAGAGTCGCTTGTGAAGGAGTTTCTGGTTATACACATCGCCCGTCTTCATGGTAAGCAGCCTGGAGAGCCTGTCAGCATTATATACGGTATTACCCACCCAAGTGATGTTTCGGATGTAATACTTCTTTCCTTCGCTAATCTTGAGATACACATTGACATGCTTCTCATCGACATTCCATACGCTGTCTTCTATGATTTCCGCGTCGCGGTAACCCAGCTCATTGTATTTTGCTATGATGTTCTGCTTGTCTTCCTTGAAGCGTTCTGGAGTATATTTCTTCTTCTTGAAAAAGTTCACTAACTTACCAGCCTCGTGGAGATTCTTGAAACCGCCGTTTGTAAAGAGGCCACCCTTGAGTTTGCTTTCCGAGAGCTGTTCCGTACCCTCAATGATGATCTGGCGCACCTTCATCTTCTCGTGCTTGTTGATGTCGATGTCCAGCACGACATGGTTCTTGTTTGCCAGGTCCTCACGCTGCTGAATATCGATGTCGGCGTTCTTGTAACCCTTGTCGTCGAAGTATTTCTTGGCAAGGATCTTTGCACGGTTGATCATGTTAGGAGTGATCTGTGCACCCTTCAGCAGACCGAGTTTCTGCTCGAGGTCCTCACGCTCCGACTTCTTCACACCATTATAATTAATAAGGCTCACGCGTGGGCGCAAGGCAAGGTGTATGTGCAGATACGCCTTTTCGCCGATGATGGAGTCAACGGCTATAGACACCTGCGAGAAGAGTCCATGGCGCCAATAGCGCTTTGTGGCGTCAGTGATACGCGAACCAGGAATCTCTATGCGTTCACCTTCGGAAAGTCCCGATATGCCGGTGAGCATATAGTCTTCGTAGCCTTCCACACCACTGACGGCAATGCCACCGATGGTGTATTCCTTCGGGTCGCCGGCGTATGTGATCTCCGGATTGATGATTCTTTGCTGAGCACTTGCTGCTACTGAGAACAGCAGGAGCAGGGCCAGGAGAGACCCCCCTAGCTCCCCACAAGGGGGAATAAGGGAAGTTAGCTTCTTGAGAATAGATTTTATCATTGTAATATTTTTTTGCGGGACATTACTCCCCCTTGTGGGAGGTTAGGGGGGTCGATACTTGCTCCCCGGTCTTGCCGAAGCGGCGCTGGCGGGAGTTGAAGGAGTCTATTGCCTTGTGGAGTTCGGCTTCGTCGAAGTCTGGCCAATAGACATCGGTGAAGTATAGTTCCGAGTATGCTATCTGCCAGAGGAGGTAGTTGGAGATGCGACATTCGCCACCGGTGCGGATGAGCAGCTCTGGGTCTGGCATGAAGTTCGTCGCGAGGTTCTGTGAGATGGTCTCTTCGGTGATGTCCTCTGGATTGAGATTGCCATCCTTCACCTGCTGAGCGATCTGCTTCATGGCAGTCGTGATCTCCCACTTTGATGAGTAAGAGAAGGCGAGCACCATGGTGAGGCCTGTATTGTTGATGGTCTTGTCGATGGTCTGCTGCATGCGGTCCATGACAATCTTCGGAATGCGGTCGGTGTCGCCAATGACACGGAAGCGCACGTTGTTCTTCTCAAAGATTTCGTCCTCAAGGTTCTTCAGCACGAGGTCCATGAGCGCTGCAACCTCCTCTGCCGGACGGTTCCAGTTTTCTGTCGAGAAGGTGTATAGAGTGAGGTATTTCACGCCGATGCGTGCGCATTCCGACGTGATCTTCCTGACGGTCTCCACTCCTGCCGAGTGTCCGTACTGTCGCGGCATGCCCTTGGCTTTCGCCCAGCGGCCGTTGCCGTCCATGATTATGGCGATATGGTTTAGCATTGTCTTAGTATCCAGGATTGCATGTTGAGCATTTCGCAAGCATGCTGTATGTTAGTGTAAGCTTCAGCATTGAGTAGCCGTCGGCGTTCTTGAAGGCACCCTGTGATTTTATGCCGTAAGGATCAACGATACCGTCGAGTTTGTCTGACATTGAGAAGTGCACGCGCCACTCCAGTCCGAGGTTCAGACGGTCGGCTATCTTGTACTTCACGCCGGCTCCGAGAGGGATATGGGCAGTGAATGCTGAGTTCGCTATGTCAGGCTTGGCGTATGTCATGCCGAGACCGAGGAATATGTATGGAGCTATACGCTTGGCACGGAAGTAGTCGCGACCAGTGCCGTACGCCCAGAAGTTGTATTCATAGACCACGGAGAGGTCGATGAGCTGGGAAGAGAAGGCGGCAGGAGTTCCGGCTTCTCCGGATAGTCTGGTGTTTCCGGAGTTCTCGGTATCTCCGAATAATCCGGGATTTCCGGTGTTATCCGTTCCTGTTGGGAATGGATAGTAGTTGTTAGGGCTTTTGAGGTCCGCCGCTAGCTTTCCGTACGACACATCCGCGCGGAGCGTCATGTATGGGTTTATCACTCGGCGCACGAGCAGTGATGCCATCGGCTGCTGCTTGCCAAGGATCGAAGAGTTGTAGTCGCCGAGGTAGTTCATCAGTCCGAGCGACGCACCCATCTCCATCTTATACTCCACATCGCCAGCGCCATCGTTCTGGGCTGAGAGGAGACCCCCTCCAACTCCCCCACAAGGGGAGTGTAGAACCCCACATGGGATAAGAAGGTACAGCAGAGGTAGCTGCCAGAGTAATAATATGGAAAGAGCTTTTTTCATTCTTTAATTATTGCAATCTTTTTGTTCTTTGGGCATCTCCCCTCCTGTGGAGGGGTCGGGGGGAGGTCTGGATTACTTCTCCCACGCTACGCCGTTGAGCTTGCCTGTGAACACCTGGCCGTTCTGTGAGAATATCCAAAGCATGCCGTGGTTGTCGGCAAACAGGTGCGAATTGCCTTCTGTTGTGAGAGCAGAAGGTGTATAGATGAAGTAGCGGCTCTGCC
This sequence comes from Prevotella sp., assembly GCA_045616725.1. Lineage (GTDB taxonomy): Bacteria > Bacteroidota > Bacteroidia > Bacteroidales > Bacteroidaceae > Prevotella. Next base: position 75,706 of record JAZLHI010000048.1, read on the forward strand.
ATGAGCGACCGCTGTCAAGGCTTGAAAGGAACTTTCCTTCCGAGAGCGCCACGAGATAGTTGCCGTAAGCCACAGTCTCAGTATAAGCGTCAGGAAGGTTCTGATTCATCTCGTTCGAGAGAACCATCCACTTCTGCTGCTCTGCCGTATTCTCAGCCTTGTAGAGCACGCAAGGACCGGCGTTGGTAACACCCGTTAACGTTGTGCCTGTAACCTTATTGTTCTTTTTGTTTTCGCAGAGTGAGATGCCTTTTTTGGGGTTGAGAGGGCAGTAGTCTGCGCCATAGATAGTTTCTGTTGTTTCGGCTGCCGTGTTGATGTCGTAAGAAACGATTGAAGAAGCATACTCCTCTGCACCATCAAGCTGCTGAAGAAGATAGAGCTTTCCGTTGCTCACGCCGAGCACATCACCGTGGAGTTCCATTGTTTTCCAGGCAACGCCGTCTTCCGACTTGCAGACGAATCCCGCTTTGTTCGTAGTATAGAGCACTCCGCCTATGGCAGCTATGTTTGCTGTGGCACTGAGCTGCTGGTCTGGTGTCAGTTCCGCCCAGCTCTTGCCGTTGTTTACAGACGAAGTATAGAGCTTCACATCGCCTTCCTTGGCAAGCTTCACCAGAATATAATCCTTCTTGACGTCATTGCCTTCAGCATCCTTCGATACGGTCTCCCACTCTGTAGCCTTAAGCTGCTCTGCATCGGCAAAAGCAGGCGCTGCGCTTGGCGCGTTCCATGTCATCTTCTCGCCATCTTCCTTGTGGACATTGAGCTTCACAGTGTAAAAAGTGCGATACATGCCATCGTTTGAAGTGATGGCAATGGTGCGAGGGTTCTGCTCGAACGAGATGGAGTCTGTCGAGGTATAGTAGAAGAGGGAGTCGCTCTTCATGCTCTTGAAGTGGATATAGCCGCCGTTCACAGCAGCTATGTTGCAGATCACGTGGAGAGTGTCCACGCCAGCAGGGAGAGAATCGACGTTGTATATCTCACGCTTCGCATGGTCGATGGAGAAGGTGAAGGAAGAACCTGTCACCGTAGTCTTCACGATGGTGTCCTTGCCCGTCTTTGAAGAGACGGTCTTTGTGTACTTGTTGAGAGCGCCAAGCGAGAACGACTGCACGGCGCAATCGCTATAGTATGTCACGTTGGAATCGTCGTCCTTTAGACACGAGGTCAGGGAAACGCTGACCATGAAGAATGTCAGCAGGAGGATTGTATGTAGGAGATTTCGCATTTTCTTTATTTGGTTTTGAAGATAGATTCTCTAGAACCTCTAGAACCTCTAGAGCCCCTAGAATCTCTAGAATCCCTAGAACCCCTAGAAACCTAGGCGCATAATATTCAGCGTGCAAAATTAATCAAAAATATCTGTTTTTCGCACATATAATATAGAATATTAAGTTTTTGGAGTGGTAAATTTAATCTTTTTAAAGATTTTTAGCAGTTTTGGGCCGCGGAAACAGTAAATTTGCCAGAAAATATAGAATCTCTAGAAACTCTAGAAACCCGCTAAACCTACTAAAATGAATAAACTCTTAACCTTATCCCTCGCCGCAGCCCTTGCTGCCCCTCTTTCTCTTTCCGCCCAGACTTTCACCGAGTGGCAAGACCCGCAGGTGAACGAAATAAACCGTTTGCCGATGCATACCACGTTCGACTCTTCCTGTCCGAAGGTCAGTCTCCACGGCGACTGGAAGTTCTATTATCAGGAGGATGCCACAGCTCCGCTGAAAGATTTTTATTCTGCTAGTGTGGATGACTCGAAATGGTCATCGATGCCTGTTCCTGGCATGTGGGAACTCAACGGCTTCGGCGACCCTATATACGTGAATATCGGCTACGCTTGGCGCGGTCGCAACTGGAACACGCCTCCTACCGTCCCTCTCGAGCATAACCATGTCGGTTCATACCGCCGCACGATAACTATCCCTGCCGACTGGAAGGGCAAGCAGGTCATCGCGCATTTCGGCTCAGTGACCAGCAATATCTACCTCTATGTGAACGGACAGTTCGCCGGTTACAGCGAGGACAGCAAGCTCTCCTGCGAGTTTGACATCACAAAGCTCGTGAAGCCGGGCAACAACCTCATCGCATTCCAGACATACCGCTGGTGCGACGGCACATACCTCGAGGATCAGGACTTCTTCCGCTTCTGTGGTGTGGCTCGCGACAGCTATCTCTATGCGAAGGATAAGAGCGTAAAAATCAACGACTTGCGTGTATATCCAAACCTTGCAGAAGATTACAGTTCAGCAACGCTCAATGTGAAGGTTGACCAGAACGGTGCTTCTGCCATCCTATATAAGCTCACGGCTCCTGACGGTAAGGTGGTGACTGAAGACCAGACATCTCCAAAGGCTCTCGGTTTCGGCATTGATGTGCAGAACCCTAAGCTCTGGAGCGCCGAGACTCCTTACCTCTATACCCTTGAGCTTCAGCTCCTTAAAGGCAAGAAGGTCGTTGAGACTGCCACCCAGAAGGTTGGTTTCCGCGATGTACGCATTGAGAACGGTCAGCTCCTCGTCAACGGCAAGGCTGTGCTCATCAAGGGCGCCGACCGCCACGAGCTGGATCCTGACGGCGGTTATGTGGTCTCTCGCGAGCGAATGATCCAGGACATCAAGGAGATGAAGAAGATGAACATCAATGCCGTGCGCACAAGCCACTATCCTAACAATCCGGAATGGTACGACCTCTGCGACGAATACGGCATCTATGTCACTGCGGAAGCCAATGTGGAGAGCCACGGAATGGGCTATGGCAAGGAGACTCTCGCAAAGAACGAGGCGTATGCACTCGCCCACATGCAGCGTAATCAGCGCAACATACAGTGCCAGTTCAACCATCCTTCCATCATCGTCTGGTCGATGGGCAACGAGGCTGGCTTCGGACCAAACTTCGAGGCTGTCTATCGCTGGATAAAGGACGAGGACTTCACTCGTCCTGTGCAGTATGAGCAGGCAGGCAGGAACCAGTTCACAGACGTCTTCTGCCCAATGTACCTGTGGTATGAGGCTTGCGAGGACTACTGCAAGAAGATAGAGGCGAAGCGTGCTGCGGGCGAGACTATCACCGAGCAACCTCTCATCCAGTGTGAATATGCCCACGCCATGGGTAACTCTGAGGGCGGTTTCAAGGAGTATTGGGACCTCATCCGCAAGTATCCTTCATACCAGGGCGGCTATATCTGGGACTTCGTCGACCAGTCCATCCACTGGAAGAACAAGGACAGCAAGGAAATCTACGCTTACGGCGGCGACTTCAACGACATAGACTACAAGGGCGACCGCAACTTCTGCGACAACGGCCTCATCTCTCCTGACCGCGTTTGGAACCCTCATGCTTACGAAGTGCAATACTACTACCAGAACATCTGGACAAAGCCTATCGACCTCCAGAAGGGCGAGATTCTCATCCAGAACGAGAACTTCTTCCGCACTCTGGATAACTACCAGCTCAACTGGACTCTCCTCGCCGACGGCAAGCCATGCCAGAAGGGCACAATCGCTGACCTCGAAGCGCTGGAAGAGGTTGATATTGCAATACCAGAGGGTGGTAATCGCAATTTCGCCAACACCATTTCTTCTTTCCATTCAGCCACTCTCCCACTCGACTTCGCAGCAGTCCCTGTGAACGCAGAGCTTCTCCTCAACATCGAATACGCCCTCAAGACCGCCGAGCCACTCCTTGAGAAGGGCCATGTCATTGCTCGCCAGCAGTTTGCACTCAGCGAGCCACCACTCGAGGATGACATGCTGCCATACAGCGCAAAGGTAAAGAACGAAGCCGCCATTTACGGAACATCCGAAGCCGCTGGCGTTCCTACGCCTTCAGCGGCTCCTGCCCCAGACTTCGATGTCGATATCAACCCTGCCACCGGCATGCTCTCATGCTACCGCGTGAACGGCATCGACATGCTCGCCGAAGGCAAGGAGATGACTCCAAACTTCTGGCGTGCCGTTACCGACAACGACCTCGGCGCAAACCTCCAGCGTCGCTATGTTCAGTGGCGCAAGCCTGCCATGCGTGTCCTCAGCATCAAGGATTCCGCTCCTTCTGCTGCTGGCGCTTCAGCAGCCCGTGTCATCACCGCCACCCTTGCCATCGACTCCCTCGATGCCACCCTCACCATGACCTACGACATCCAGCCTGACGGCTCCATCAAGGTCACTGAGCACTTCCTCCCTAATAAACCATCCACCCCTGCTGAACCAAGTTTGGGTCAGCAGAACCCAAAGAACCCAAAGTCCATCTCCGACCTCTTCCGTTTCGGCGTGCAGCTGCCAATGCCTAAGGATATGAATGTCAGCGAGTTCTACGGTCGCGGACCTATTGAAAACTATGCCGACCGCAAGGACGCTACCTTCGTTGGCCGTTACAAGCAGACAGCTGCCGAGCAGTCATACGCTTACATCCGTCCACAGGAGACAGGCACCAAGAGCGACATGCGCTGGTGGAAGCAGACCGACGCCCAGGGCAACGGACTCCTCATCACGGCTCCAAAGCTCTTCTTCGCCTCGGCCCTTGAATACGAGCAGGATGCCCTCGACAACACCAGACCCCTCCTAACCTCCCCACAGGGGAGGGACTCAGAGCAACCTGAGTATGAATACAGCCTCGACAAGCTCCCTCGCCACATGGCGGAAATCCCTAAGGCAGACTACACCAATGTTTCCCTCGACGGCTACCAGATGGGCCTCGGCTGCGTAAACTCATGGGGCTCACTCCCACGCGGTGAATACATGCTTCACTACGGCGAATACACATTCGAATTCACCCTGACGCCGGTGAAGTAAGACCGGTATATCCAGAAAAGCCAGAAAAGCCGGAAAAGCCGGAATCTCCGGAAAAGCCGGAAAAGCCGGCTACCCCACCATAACACTAATCCTAAAATCTCCCCCACCATGCCTATCGACCCTACAAAAATCAAGCTCCAGCGTTATAGTGACGGCATCCCCAGCGTACTGAGGAAGCCTACCGTATATACTGAGCTATATTTCTATCGCAAAAGTGATGTTTTGGTGCAGCTTACTAAAGTCTTTTGCGAACGATTCTTGCCGAAGTATGGGGACCGTACCGTTGATCAGATGGTGCAGGCGTCGCGCTCAATAAAGCAGAATATAGCTGAAGGATTTACTGACGGACAGACCTCCTTCGAGGTGGAGATAAAGCTGTTGGGAATAGCAAAAGGCAGCAATCAGGAGCTTCTGGAAGACTATTTGGACTATTTGAAGCATAATGGCATGACGGAGTGGGCAATGGGCAACAAACGACGCTTCGATGCACTTCGCAATTTCTGCAGGGAACACAGCGACGAACCTGACTATCATAACTTTTATTACAGATGGACAGACGAGGAGATGGCTAACTGTGCCATTTGTCTGTGCCACATGGTTGACAGGGCGATAACAAGCTTCATTACCAAGCGTGACAGAGAGTTTGTTGAGGAAGGCGGCATAAGGGAACGCATGACAGCAGCACGCCTCGACCGCCGAGGGACGCAAAAGGAAATCATAGAGGCGCAAGCCCACGAGATAGAAACGCTCAAAGCACAGATAGCATCTCTGCAGCGCGAAATAGCCCAGCTCAGAGGAGGGCAATAAAACGGAATCTCCGGGTTTTCCGGGCTGTCCGGGTTTTCCGGGCTTTTCCGGGCTTTTCTGCCTGCGCAAATACTCCTCATAGCTCACAGCGTTGCTCTTGGCGGCTTCTATTTCCTGCCACATCTGCTGCTGGCGTTGCTGTTCTATCTGCATGGCTTTCTGCTGACGGCTTCGCAGCACGGCTTGTGTGGCGAGGCGCTTGATGCTTTCGGGCGTTTGGAAGCGTAGCCAGGAGTGGAAGTGGAGGCAGAAATCATTGAGGGAGAGCCATGACTTGCTTGGCATATTGCGCACCAGATGCTCATGGAAGGCTATGATATGGCGCTCTATCAGCTCTGGGGAGATACGATAGTCGCGGCAGCACTTGTGCTTCCAACCGTCGTGGGCAGCGAGCTGGCGGGTATAGGCGGAACGTAGCGCAGCCGGAGATCCCGGGTTTACTGGGTTTTCCGGAGATCCCAGGTTTACCGGAGTTACTGGATTTTCCGGAGTTACCGGATTTTCAGGGCTATCCGGAGATTCCGGACTTTCCGGCTTCCCCTGAGCTTCCGAAGAAACTTGAATGTCGGACTTTTGTATCTCTCCGTCAGAGAGATTTTTTTTATTATTTATATTTATTTCCTTGCTGCGATTCTCGCTGTTATTTACGCTGTCATTTACGCTGTTGTCAGCTTTCGTTCTGTTATTATTAACTCCTTGATACTCATTGTATTGCAGAATTTCTATTACTGTTATTTTTCCTGCTTTTCTCTTTGTTATCAATCCTGTTTTCTCAAGGGTGCTGATGCAAAGTCGCATCTGTGAGAGAGTAATCCCGATATACTCCGCGAGCCATTGCTGGCTGACCAGCAGTTCGCCGCGGTGGATAGTGATGCCGTCCTGCTCACGGTCCTCGTATTCTGCGAGCATGATGAGGTGTGTCCATACGCTGAGCATGGTTGGGTTGTTGTGGTAGTTCCATGCCAGGATGGAACGGTGTAGATGTATGAAGCCGTTTGTTCTCATGGGGATGTGGTTGTTGTGTTTTTTTTGCTGCAAAATTAGGGATTTTTTCCGTAACTTGCAAGCGATGGGAACGTGTGGGGACAGTGGTGGGACAGTGGGAGGAACTCCTGTGCTTTTTCGGACGAGAAAGTGTTGTTTTCCGTTAGCCTTTTGAAAAAAACGTAAGAGTTTTGGGAATTTCCGTGAGAGTTTTGAAAATTTCCGTAAGAGTTTTGAAAATTTCCGTAAGGGTTTTGAAAAAATCCGTGAGAGTTTCGGAAAAATCCGTGAGAGTTTTGGAAATTCCCGTGGGAGACAAAAAAGATTTAGTGTTAAGACTTAGTGTTTAGTGTTAAGTGTTATGTGTTAAGATTTAGTGTTTAGTGTTATGTGTTATGTGTTTAGTGTTAAGTGTTATGTGTTAAGTGCTAATTTTGCAACCTTCATTTAGCAAAAAAGGCATAAAAAATGGGCTGGAAAATGGCGGTCGGGGGTGGGAGAGAGGCTAAATACATTAAGAATAGCGGTGGTTTGAAGAGGAAATTTAATTTTTTTTAAGTTTTCGTTTGGGGATATACATTAATATATTTAATTTTGCCGAGGTAATTAGGGATGTTGTGCCTGGAAAAACCGGAAAAAGCCGGATTGTCCGGAAAACCAAAAGCCAAAACCGAAAATTATCAAAAATTCATAACTAATAATTCAATCTAAATGTTAACCAAGCAAAGAAAACATTTCGGATGGCTTATCGCTATGATAGCCTTTGCAATGATGTCTTTCGCTCCTCTGTCTGCTTTGGCACAGGACGTGAAGGGTGTTGTTACTGACGCTCAGGGCGAACCAGTCATCGGTGCAACTGTTCAGGAACAGGGCACAAAGAACGCAGTGATTACTGATTTTGATGGTAACTACACTATCAAGCTCAGTAAGAAGAATGCTTCTATCGTATTCTCTTACATCGGTATGAAGACTCAGACTATCTCTGCTGCAGGTAAATCAACTCTCAACGTAAAGCTTGAGGACGAAGCTACTGCCCTCAACGACGTTGTCGTTATCGGTTACGGTTCTGTTCGCAAGAAGGACATTACCGGTTCCGTTGCTACTGTAGGTGCTGACGCCCTCGCTGTTGTGCCTGTAGCATCAGCTTCTGAAGCTCTCCAGGGTAAGATGGCCGGTGTGCAGATCAGCGCTACTGAAGGTTCTCCAGACGCAGAAGTAAAGATTCGCGTGCGTGGTGGTGGTTCTATCACTCAGTCTAACGACCCTCTCTACGTTGTTGACGGTTTCCCAGTAGAGTCTATCTCTGATATCCCTGCAAACGAAATCGAAGACATCACTGTCCTCAAGGACGCTTCTTCTACTGCCATCTACGGTTCGCGTGGTGCAAACGGTGTAATCCTCGTTACTACAAAGAGCGGTAAGAGCGGTAAGGTAAACGTTTCTTACAATGCTTACTACTCATGGAAGCAGAACGCTAAGAAGATGGATGTTATCGGCGCTTACGACTATGCCAAGTGGCAGTACGAGCTCGCTATGCTCAAGAACAACGGCGACCAGAGCAAGATCTCTTCTTACACTGACTTCTTCGGCAACTACGAGGATATGGACCTCTACCAGAACTGCGCTACCAACGACTGGCAGGACATCACTTTCGGTCGCACAGGAAAGACATTCAACCACAACATCAACGTTACTGGTGGTTCAGACAACATCCGCTACGCTGCTAGCTACGCCCACATGAACGACAAGGCTATCATGTACGGTTCATACTTCCAGCGTGACAACATCTCACTCAAGCTCAACACTAAGCCTTCGAAGAAGACTACTCTCGACTTCCAGGCTCGTTACGCTCGCGTGAAGGTGCTCGGTGCCGGTGCCAACGAATCGGCAGGTGCCTACGATACAGACCGTCGTCTCAAGTACGCTATGATCTACACTCCAATCCCATTGAAGAACCTCGATTCAAGCGCAGGTACTGACGACGACCTCGGTAACCTCTTCAACCCTATCGTTTCTACTAACGACAACGACCAGAAGAAGACTCGCCGCAACCTCAACCTCTCAGGTGCTTTCGGATGGGAAGTTTACAAGAACCTCAAGCTCAAGACTGAGGTTGGTTACGACTACTACAACAACTACAACCAGCGTTTCTGGGGTACTACTGCTTACTACGTAAAGAACGTACCACCAAAGGACTTCCAGAACATGCCTGCTATCCGCCTCGTGAACTCTAACCGCGAGCGTCTCCGCAACACAAACACTATCTCTTACGACTTCAAGAACGTTATCAAGAACAAGGATCACAGCCTCAACGCTCTCCTCGGTCACGAATACGTTATCACTAAGCAGAACACCAACTCTAACGAGGTTCACGGTTTCCCTGTTGACTACGATGCAGACACTGCATGGCGCCTCACCAACCAGGGTGGCTACAAGCACGAGGTTTCTGACATCTACTCTCCAGACGACAAGCTCCTCTCGTACTTCGGTCGTGTAAACTACAACTTCCGCGAGAAGTACCTCCTCTCTGCTACATTCCGTGCTGACTGCTCTTCCAAGTTCGCTGAAGGCAACCGCTGGGGTTACTTCCCATCAGCAGCCATCGCATGGCGTATCTCTTCTGAACCATTCATGAAGGGCACAGAGAAGTGGCTCGACGACTTGAAGCTCCGCCTCTCTTTCGGTACTGCAGGTAACAACAATATCCCTACAGGTCAGCTCGTTCAGGAGTACAACTCTGGTTCTACTACTTGGGTAAACGGCTTCTCTACTACATGGGCTCCTTCGAAGACTATGGCTAACCCTAACCTCAAGTGGGAGACTACCATCACTCGTAACCTCGGTCTCGACTTCACTCTCCTCGGTGGTCGCATCAACGGTAGCATCGAAGGCTATATCAACACTACAAAGGACCTCCTCATCCAGTTCCCTACTGCGGGTACAGGTTACGACAACCAGTACCGCAACATGGGTAAGACTCAGAACCAGGGTGTTGAAATCACTGCTACATGGCACGCTATCAACAAGAAGAACTACGGTCTCGACATCTCTGCAAACATCGGCTTCAACAAGAACGAAGTTAAGGACCTCGGCGACCTCAACGACTTCGGCGCTGCTTCAGGATGGGCTTCTACAGAAATCGGTTACGACTACAAGATCGCTGTTGGCAGCCAGCTCGGTACTATCATCGGTTACAAGCTTGACGGAAACGGACGCTACGAGGTTTCTGACTTCTCTGGCTACAACAGCGCTACCAAGGACTGGACTCTCAAGGAAGGTGTAGTTGACTGTGCCAACATCACAGGCGTACGCCGCCCGGGTTCTATCAAGCTCATGGACGTTGACGGAAACGGATCTATCGGCGAAGAGGATATCGTAGAAATCGGTAACACTACTCCTACTGCATTCGGTGGTTTCACTATCAGCGGACGTGCTTACGGATTCGACCTCACTGCTAACTTCAACTACTCTATCGGCAACGACGTTTACAACGCAAACAAGATCGAGTACACTTCTACAGGCAAGTACCAGTACCGCAACATGATCGACGTTATGGCTGACGGCAAGCGCTGGACAAACCTCAACGCTGACGGTACACTCTGTACAGACCTGGAACAGCTCGCTGCTCTCAACGCTAACACTACAATGTGGTCGCCATACATGAGCAAGATGATCCTTACTGACTGGGCTATCGAGGACGCTTCATTCCTCCGTCTCAACACACTCTCTCTCGGCTACACTGTTCCTCAGAACATTACAAAGAAGGCTGGCATCAACTCGCTCCGCTTCTACGTAACAGCTTACAACGTGTTCACTATCACTGGCTACTCTGGTATGGACCCAGAGGCTGACTGTATCCGCAAGAACGCCCTCACTCCTAACTGTGACTACTCTGGTTACCCACGTAGCCGTTCATTCACTGTTGGTTTGAACCTCAACTTCTAATTCATAACGCAAGAAATAGCAATGAAAAAGTTTATTAAATATTCTATAATGTCTATTGCCGCTATTGGTCTTACCACTTCTTGCGACATGGACGCACCAACAAAGTCGTCGCTCGACGCTTCTGGTGTTTACAGCATCTACTCTGCTGCCGAGCAGGAGATCATGTCTATTCACGTCTCTTTCGGTGAGACTAACTCTTACCGTGGACGTTTCCTCCCTTACTACGGAGTAAACACTGACTGCGAATGGATCATCTCTGGCCACGGCTATGCAGACCGCCTTACTGACAAGAACAGCCTCGGTAACTACGCTACTCTCGCCAACAACGGTCAGATGAATACTGACAACAACGCTTACGCTAAGTTCTACGAGGGTATCGAGCGTGCTAACCTCGCTATCGAAGGTATCAAGAAGTACGGCAACGTTGAGAACAACCCTGATATGGCACAGCTCCTCGGTGAGGCTCTCACTCTCCGTGCCGTTATCTACTGCGACCTTATCAAGGCTTGGGGCGACGTGCCTGCACGCTTTGCTCCTAATACAGCAGACAACCTCTACATGCCACGTTGCAACCGCGACATTATCTACAAGCAGCTCCTCGCTGACCTCCTTGAGGCAGAGAAGTACTGCTACTGGCCAAACGAGAACAAGATCACTAAGACTACAGAGCGCGTAAGCAAGGCGTTCGTGAAGGGTCTCCGTGCTCGTATCGCTCTCTACGCTGGTGGTTACAGCCTCCGCAAGGACGGCTTCCGCAAGAGCAACGACCCAGAACTCGCTCCTGAGAAGATGTATCAGATCGCTAAGGAAGAGTGCGTGGACATCATCAACAAGGGCTGCAGCAAGCTCGGCGGCTTCAAGGAGAACTTCACTAAGCTCTGCCAGGACAACGTAACTGCTGGTGGCGAGTCTCTCTGGGAGATTCCATTCTCTGACGGTCGTGGTCGTGTGCTCTACACATGGGGTCTCCGTCACCAGGCTATCGACCAATATACTGGTCAGGCTCAGGGTGGTGTGAACGGTCCTCTCCCATACCTCTACTACGATTATGATGAAAGCGACATCCGTCGTGACATCACTTGCTCGCCATACCAGTGGAGCAAGGAACTCGTTAACGGCAACGCTAAGCAGGAACTCAACAAGATCAATGGTTGGAACTTCGGTAAGCTCCGCTACGAGTGGATGTCTCGCCGCGTAACTTCTACCAACGACGACGGTGTGAACTGGCAGTACATGCGTATGGCTGACGTTTACCTCATGGCTGCTGAAGCAATCAATGAGCTCGAAGGTCCTACTGCTCAGGCAAGAGGCTACATGACTGATGTTGTTAGCCGTGCCTTCCCAGGTGCTGGCGTAAAGGTTAAGGCCCTCATGGACAAGTACTGCGCTTCCAAGGACGCATTCTTCCAGGGCATCGTTGAGCAGCGCGCATTCGAGTTCGCTGGTGAAGCTCTCCGTAAGGCTGACCTCATCCGCTGGGGTATCATCGACCAGAAGATGGCTGAAGCTAAGGCTAAGCTCACTCGCCTCGCTAACCGCACAGGTGAATATGCTGACCTCCCTGCTAAGCTCTACTTCAAGTATGCTGCTGACGGCGAGACTCTCCAGATCTATGGTCTCAACCACGGCGATACTGACGACGAAGGCAAGCGCCTCAAGGACGAAGAAGGCTACCAGGAGAAGGGATGGTTCCTCTCTAACGGCGAGAACAACCTCAAGCAGGACGATATCGACGGTCTCTATGTCGTAGATAAGCCAAGCGAGCACTCTCTCTGGCCAATCTGGCAGACATTCATCGACAAGGGTAACGGCATCCTCGTTCAGGAACTTGCTGACTAAGACAAGATTTCATTTACACGCCCCTCCGACATAAAGGAGGGGCTGAATAAACCAAATAAAAACATTTTACAGAAATGAAATTCAATAAATTTTATATCCTCGCAGGTATGTTGGGCCTCGGTTCTCTCGGCTTCACATCCTGCAGCGATCCAGCAGAGGAAATCACAGAACTCTCTCTCGACCGCCTTCTTTCGCCTATCGACATTGAGGCAAAGAACATCACGGTTGACGGCGCTACTATCAACTGGAAGGCTACTCAGGGTGCCACAAGATATAAAGTTGAGATCTTCGCTGACGATAGCCTCAAATTTGCTGGCGAGCCATTCGAAACTGTGATTACAACAGAGACAACTACAGATTTCGTACTCCTTACATACGATACAGACTATAGCGTAAGAGTATTTGCCATGGACGATAACGGCGTTAAGCCAGAGTCTAAGGGTTCAAGTGTTTACTTCCGCACTTCAGCTCAGCAGATCCTCTCTAATCCTAAGGAGACTGACATCCTCGACACAAGCGTTGACCTCAAGTGGGCAGAAGGCGAAACTAACGTTTCTATCCTCGAGCTTACAAGCGCTGACGGCAAGGTCATCACTTACAACCTCACTGCTGAAGACATCGCAAACGGCAAGGCTACTGTCACAGGTCTCGCTCCTGAAACTGAGTACACTGCTAAGCTTTACTACGTAGCTAACGGCGTGAAGAAGCAGCGCGGTAACCGCACATTCAAGACTATCATGAGCCTTGAGGGTGCTACTGTAGTTTCAGAAGGCGACAACCTCGCTTCCATCATCGCGAATGCTGAGGCAGGTGCTGTAATCGCTCTCCGTACTGGTACTTACGTACTCAACCCTAATGACGAGGGTCAGGCTGGTGCTGCAAAGGTTAACAACACTATCAAGGTTCAGTCTATCTATCCTACAGCTCCTGCTACTATCAAGGGTCGCTTCGAGATCTACAATGGCGCAGGTCTTGAACTCGGACAGGTTAAGCTCGACGGTTCTGAGAATGCTACTACAGACCAGCTCATCAACTACAAGAGTGAAGGTGTTCACGCTCCTCTCTACATCCACGATTGTGACCTCACTACTTGCGAGGATGGTAAGGGTCTCATCTATGTTAACGTAAAGGCTGACATCGAGTCTGTTACTTACAAGAACAATGTTATCCACGACGTTAAATGCAACGGTGGTGACGCATTCGACTTCCGTGCCGGTGCTGCTCGCGCATTCGTGTTCCAGAACAACACTGTTTACAATGTAGCAACAATGCCACGTGATGTATTCCGTATGGACAATGCTGGCAACACTGTAGTTCCTGCTGGTACTATCACTATCACAAACAACACATTCGACAATGTAGGTGGTAGTGGAAAACGTCTCCTCTACATCCGTCTCGGTGAAAACTTCCCTATCACATTCAAGAACAATGTTGTTTCAAACTCGCAGGTTTACATCTCTAACCAGTCAACTACTTGCCTCGGTCAGGATACACCATTACCAGAAGGTGCTACTACATACGAGATCACAAGCAAGACTCATGTAGCTGACAACAACTACTTCAATGCTCCTAACATGACAGCTTGCACTACTGCAAACGCTATCAACGACAAGACAGGTGCACTCTCACTCGACCCTAAGTATGACTCTGCTTTCAACATCACAAGCGAAGAGCTCATCAAGAACAAGATCGGTAACGTGAAGTAATAACTATGGAGGTGCGGTGCCTCCACCGCACCAATCTATTATAAAAACTCTCTAATGTAGGGCGAAGATTTTTGAGCCGCCCCCATTATAACACGGCTTTGAAATCCTCGCCCTACAATAACGATGAAACATTAACAAACTAAAACATAAATTATATGAAGAAAATCTTTACTCTTATCGCAACTGCATTCCTCGCAGCAAGTGCTAACGCACAGACAGAAGCTGTAACTTACTACTTTGACAATCAGGCTTCTACTTACACACTTGATTATGCCGACAACGGCTTTACAGCTACTACATACACAATGGACGGTGTAGACGGTTACTCTCTGAACGTTGCTGCTGGAGTGAAGGGTACTGTTGGCTTGTCTGCTAATCCAGACGTATTCTTTGAGTATACTAACTCGGCCGCAAAGTCTAATGTATTGAAGACTGGCAATGAACAAGTGCAGATAGAAAAGAACTTTGTTCTCAATGTCAAGAACCTGAAGGCTGACGATGAGGTTTACATCCTTTACAGTGCAAAGGGTAGCACAGCTGCTACACTTACAAACGCTGGCAATGCGAATACACTCATGTGTGATGACTCGCAGAACTCTAATGCTAATAAAGCAAGCAAGATGAGCGATATAGACCAAATGACAATCGGTCACGTAAAAGCTGCTTCAAATGGCGGTATCAAAATCAAGGAAACTACAGGCGGTATGCGTGTTTTCGCTGTAAGCATCAACCAGATGCCTGAGGCTCCTACAGCCATCAAGAACGTAAACGCTGCTACTTCTGCAAAGACTGTAAAGGCTATCGAGAACGGTCAGCTCGTTATCAAGAGCGCTAAGGGCACATTCAACGCTGCTGGCGCACAGATGAAGTAAGAAAAGAACTACAAATTTTACATACATCTTGAAATCGGTGGGCATTAAGTTGCTTGCCGATTTCTTTTTTCCACACTCACACCCTTCTTTTTTACTAAAATTTTTCTAACTTTGCAGCGCAAATCAGTAAATAAGTAAATCAGTAAATTCCCAAAATGATCGTAGAAATCGGAGATGTGCTCGTCTCAACAGAAATATTCACTGAGCAGTTCTGCTGCGACCTCTCACAGTGCAAGGGCGAATGTTGTGTGGAGGGTGATGCCGGTGCGCCCGTAACCCAAGAGGAAGTGATGCACATAGAAGACGCACTGGACACCGTCTGGGGCGACCTTTCTGCACAGGCGCAAAGCATTATCGACAAGCAAGGCGTGGCGTATGTGGACGAAGAGGGCGACCTCGTGACAAGCATCGTGAACGGCAAGGACTGCGTGTTCACATGTTACGACGGCGACTGCTGCCTGTGTGCCATCGAGAAGGCACAGCGTGCAGGGAAGATAGACTTCATAAAGCCAATATCATGCGCCCTCTACCCTATCCGCGAGAAGGTGCTTTCCAACGGCATGTCGGCGCTTTCATACAACCGCTGGGACGTCTGCCACACGGCAGTAAAAAAAGGCCGTGAGATAGGCCTTCCAATATATAAATTCCTCGAAGGACCGCTCACACGCCGCTTCGGAGAAGAATGGTATGCACAGCTCCTTGAAGTGGCGGAAGCAATGAAGGAAGAGGGGTATTTGTAAGGCTAAAGGTTCAAAACATTCCTGACCACCATCCAAACGACAGCCAAAATACAATAGAAATAAAAAAGCTGTGTAAGATCTATACCACGAGTTGGCGGCTCGCTGCCTTGCTTGTTACGGCGAAAGTATGTAACAATAACCACCACTCCCCAATAGATGGCAGAGAATGGCAGGAACCAGTTATACTGGAAAGCGGCGAGGAAGTTGCCATGAAGAAACTGATGGATGGCTCTCTGCAAACCGCAGATAGGGCACTTCAGGCCCGTAAACTGATAAAGCTTACACTTCGGAAACCACCATACGCCCTCGGGATTAACAGAATAATAAACGGCTATTGCAATCGTTATGACTGCAATAGCCGCTGTTGTTAATATGAGATTCTGCTTATTCATTGAAAGATTCCTCCCCCTGTGGGGGAGTTAGAGGGGGTCTTATGCCAAAACGAAGTCTAGCTGCCTTCTTTCCACATTAGCCTTAGCCACCTTTATGCGGATGGCATCACCAAGCTGGTAGCGATGGTGGCTGCGATAGCCTATCATGCAGTAGTTCTTCTCGTCAAACTCATAGTAGTCGTCGTCGAGATCATGCACGAGGATGAATCCTTCGCAGTGGTTTTCGTCTATCTCACAGTAGATGCCGTGGGAGGTGATGCCGGAGATGTGTGCATCAAACTCCTGTCCGATAAACTGTCCCATGAACTCAACCATCTTGTATTTGATGCTCTCGCGCTCAGCCTGTGCTGCAATCTGCTCCATGTCTGAAGAGTGTTCGCAGAGGTCTTCGTACTTGCTTTCGCTTGCCGAGCGTCCTCCGTCCTGGTAACGCGTCAGGAGACGGTGAACCATTGTGTCCGGATAGCGGCGGATAGGCGACGTGAAGTGGGTGTAATAGTCGAACGCAAGACCGAAGTGACCGATGTTATGCGTGCTGTACTTCGCCTTCATCATGGCACGCAGGGCAATGGTCTCGACGAGTTTCTGCTCAGGCTTGCCATTGACATCGTCCATGAGCTGGTTGAGCGAACGGGAGGTCTGTCCCTTCGTGCCATCGCTCTTCATCTTCAAGCCGAAGCGAGTGATGAACGAGCGGAGAGTCTCCAGCTTCTCTGGGTCCGGTGAGTCGTGGATACGGTAAGGGAGAGTCTTTGGCTTTGCCCCCTTCTTTCCCCCCGAACGTGGGGATGTTCCGGCAGCAGCCCCTTCCCCGCTCGGGGAAGGTTGGGATGGGGCGCCAATCATCTCCGCTACGGAGCGGTTGGCAAGAAGCATGAATTCCTCGACGAGCTGGTTGGCATCGAGCGATTTCTTGAAGTAGCAGCGTGTAGGCTTGCCCTTCTCGTCTATGTCAAAGCGCAGCTCTTCGCGGTCGAACTTCACGGCGCCGTTCTTGAAACGCTTCTCGCGAAGCTTCTTTGCAAGGAAGTCAAGGGTGAGACATTCGTTGAGGAAATCGTTCTCCTTGCCCTTAAGGTCTTCAGCCATAATCTTCTGATAGCCATTGAATTGCTCGCTTTCCGAAGCGTTCTGGAGCTTGAATTCGTCTATCTTCTTCTGCACCTCCTCGTAGGCAAAGCGGCGGTCGGAACGGATGACGGCATGTACCAGTCGCCAGTTCTTCACCTCGCCCTTCTCGTTCATGTTGAACACAGCCGAGTAGGTGAGCTTCTCCTCATCAGGACGGAGCGAACAGATGAAGTTGCAAAGGCGCTCAGGAAGCATCGGAATGGTGCGATCGACAAGATATACACTTGTAGCACGCTTCTGCGCCTCACGGTCTATTATGCTGCCTTCCAGGACATAATGCGACACATCGGCAATATGCACGCCAACCTCCCACAGATTGTCCTTGAGCTTCTTTATTGAAAGGGCATCGTCAAAGTCCTTCGCATCGTGAGGGTCGATGGTAAATGTCGTTGTCTCGCGGAAGTCCTCACGACGAGCAATCTCCTCTTCGGTAATCTCCGCTGGAATCTGGTTAGCAGCGTCTTCCACAGCCTTCGGATACTTGTAAGGAAGGTTGTACTGCGCGAGGATAGAGTGCATCTCTACATCGTTGTCGCCCTGTTCGCCGAGGATGTCCACCACCTCTCCGAGGAATGTATGGTGGTCGTCGTCAGGCCATGCAATGATCCTTACCACTGCCTTTTCGCCCGTTTTGCCCTTCTTCACCCTCGCTTTCGGAATGAAAATGTCGCGACCGAGAGTGTTATTGTCCGGTGTGAGGAAGGCAAAATCCTTCTCCACCGTAAGCTTACCGACGAACTGGTCGCGGGCACGCTCAATGATTTCCGTTACTATAGCCTCTCTCGTGTGGTTACGCTTACGAGCAAGGAACGACACGCGCACCTTGTCGCCATTGAGTGCAAACATTGAGTTGCGCTCAGTGACGAGCACCGGCTTGCCGCCTTCATCCGGCTGGAAGCTGTTGCGGCCGTTGCCTTTGCGGATGAAAGTACCCACCTGAATCTGCGTCTTGCGGTTCAGGCGATAGCTGTTGTCGGCTACACGAGAGAGGTAGTCGTCCCACTCCATCTCCTCAAGCACCTGTATGGCGAGCATCTTCTTGGGATGACTGTCCAGATGCAACTGCTTGAAGATCTGCTTGAAAGAAAAAGTCTTCTCTGGATTGCTGTTGAATAATGCGGTCAGAGCCTCCGAAACCTTGGCTATGGAGAGCTTTCCTCCGCCTTTACGAGTCTTTTTGCTCATGGTATGTATAGCTTCTAATTTATCTTTTACTACGAATTGCACGAATTACACGAATATGTTTGTTTCATTGCGCAACCTATTCGTCTAATTCGCCTAATTCGTAGTTTTATATTCCTTACTACGGATTGTACAAATTGCACGAATATGTTTGTTTCATTGCGCAGCCTATTCGTTGAATTCGCACATAATTCGTAGTTTGATATTTCTTCCTACTACGAATTGTACAAATTGCACGAATATGTTTGTTTCATTGCGCAGCCTATTCGTCTTATTCGCATAATTCGTAGTTTTATATTCCTTACTACTACGAATTGCACGAATTACTCGAATATGTTTTGTTTCATTGCGCAACCTATTCGTCTAATTCGTCTAATTCGTAGTTTGATAATATTGTTATTCGTTGATAAATCGCTCGTACATCAAAGCTGGCTCACCAAAATTAATTAGGATTCCCAGTTTGAAATCAGCTATATTTATGTAATTTATTGTTTGTGATCTATGTACTGGCAGCATTTTATCTACTGCCTTGCATTCTACTATTATTTTATCATAGCAAACAAAGTCTACATAGAAATCATGTTTAAGTTCTACTCCTTTATAGTTTACTTTTAAATGATGTTCTCGTTTGTATGGTATTCCTCGTTTTTGTAGTTCCACCTCAAATGCATCTTGATACACATATTCAGTAAAACTCTCACCGAGTATTCTGTGTACTTCCATTGCAGCACCAATGATAGCATACGATTCTTGGGGATATATAACTTTACCGCTTACCATATCTTTTCTTATTTTTACTACGAATTGCACGAATATGTTTGTTTCATTGCGCAGCCTTTTCGTTGAATTCGCATAATTCGTAGTTTGATATTCCTTCCTACGGATTGCACAAATTGCACGAATATGTTTGTTTCATTGCGCAGCCTATTCGTTGAATTCGCATAATTCGTAGTTTGAACCTATACATGCGTTGTTTGGACCTGCACATTCGTTGTTAAAACCTCCGTTCTATATCATCAATGATGGTCATGATGTTCTTGCCGGAAGGTGTATAGTTGAAGTTGCTGCAGAGGAAGAGGTCGGCAACGAGCTGTTCCATCTCCTTCGCTTCCAGGATTTCGCCGTAGCTGATGGCAGCACTGTTGGCGAGGCGTTCGGCGATGATTGAGTTCACAGCCTCCTTTGCCGTCGCGCCAACAGACGATATGATGTCCTGAAGGAGCTTGACGGTGTTGATGCCTTCCATGCCTGCTGGCGTGCCGTTTATGGCATAGCTGCCGCCACCGAGGGATGTCACCTCAAAGCCGAGGGCGAGAAGGTCGTCGTTGATGCTCTGAAGAGTGCTTTCCTCTTCTGCAGAGAATGCGATGATCTCCGGGAAGAGCACCTTCTGCGACGGTGCGTTGCGCTTCTCCAGCTGCTTCATGAAGCGCTCAAAGAGCACGCGGACATGAGCTCGATGCTGGTCTATGACGAGCAATCCCGACTTCACGGCAGTCATTATATACTGTCCCTTGTACTGGTAGTGCACCGTTGATTTCTCCTCGAGATACTCGTTCGGCTTGGAATCCTGAGTATCCCCCACTCCACTTACGGAATCTTCAAAGAGCATATCCTGCTTAGGTGCGTTGTCCTGCGCAATATCTTTCGTTGCCTCGTAGAACACTTCCCAATCTGCAGGTGCCGTGGAGCGTCCTACATTGCCTGTCTTGAACGGATTGTAGCCCGAGTTTACATTCACCTTTGGACCGCCACCAGCAGGGTTATATCTTACGCCGCCGGAAGCAGCATCGCCGCCAAAGACTGGTATCTCAGGGCGGTTGTCAACATTGAAATCTATGGAAGGAATGTCAGAGAACTGTCCGATAGCGTCCTTCACGGCAGCGTTTATGATCTGCCAGATGGTCTGTTCGTTGTCGAATTTTATGTCGGTCTTCGTAGGGCTTACATTGACATCAATGTCCTCCGGCTTCACATCGAGATAGAGGAAATATGGTATCTGTTCGCCCGCAGGCACCATTCTTTCCACAGCTTGCGTCACTGCCTTGTGGAAGTACGGATGACGCATATATCGTCCGTTCACGAAAAAGAACTGCTTGGCACCTTTCTTCTTCGATGCTTCCGGCTTTCCTACGAAGCCCGAGAGCTTGCAAATGGTCGTTTCCACGCTTAACGGCACAAGGTCCTGATGCATCTTTGCACCGAAGATATCCACGATGCGCTGCAACTGCTGACCGGCACGAAGGTTATACTTCTCCATTTCGCCCACATGGAAGGTGAACGAAATCTCCGGATAGACCAGTGCTATGCGCTCGAAGATGGTCAGTATGTTGTTGAGTTCTGCGGCATCGCTCTTTAGGAACTTGCGGCGTGCAGGGATGTTGAAGAAGATGTTCTTCACCGAGAAACTGCTTCCCACAGGACAACTCACCGCCTCCTGGTTCTCCACCTTGCTGCCGGCAATGTTTATCAGCGTGCCCACCTCATCGTCAGCCTGACGAGTGCGCAGTTCCACCTGCGACACAGCGGCAATGGTAGCCAGCGCCTCGCCACGGAAACCCATGGTATGCAGCGCAAAGAGGTCATCAGCCTTGCGAATCTTCGATGTAGCGTGATGCTCAAAAGCGAGACGGGCGTCAGTAGGCGACATGCCCTTGCCGTCGTCAATGACACGGATGAGCGTACGTCCGGCATCCACAACAACCACATTGATATGCTGCGCACCGGCATCAATAGAGTTCTCCACCAGTTCCTTAATCACTGATGCAGGACGCTCTATCACCTCACCAGCAGCTATCTGGTTGGCAACGGTATCGGGAAGAAGTTGTATGATGTCCATTTTCTGAGCGCAAAATTACGCATTTTATTTCACATAGCAAAACATTTCTGCATATAAGGGTCGCGGGAATAGGTCGCCTTGACCCATTCTTGGGTCAACAGACCCTGTCCATGTGCCCCGTTTTACCTCTCGCGGAACTTCTTCAGCACGAGTTTCTTGGCAACCATTTCGCGGATGCTTTCCGGAACTGTTGGCAAGCAGGCTGGGAGTGTAAACTCTGTTGTCATAGCCTTGTCCTTCATCTCCTCCTTTGCTTCCTGCGTCTTGAGGTTTGTTACGCTATAGACCACGAGGTCGGAGGTCGTTGTGATAGGTATTACAGGCGCTTTCTTTGACCATTGGTATTACTCTTCCCTGTAATCGCGGCAGGCAATGAGTGTGGAAGCATCCATGTGTTCGGTCTTTTCGCTGAAGAGCCAGTCCGTGATATGCTTTGTGAGCGTGTAGTGCAAGCCGAGGAAGCTTACGCTGGTACGGTCGAGGAACTTCAACGCATCGACAATGTCGCGGTATGTGCCGTTCTTCTCGATTGTCATCATGCCGTCCTTCACGATCTTATTGCCCAGTTTCGCCTCAACGACGGTGGTGTCGCCAGTGGTAGTCTCCGAGACCGTATTCAGGCGCTTCACCTTGTTGAAGTCGAGCAAAGGAAGAAGCATCATAGCGACTCTATGTTGCGCAGTTGCGGATGCTCATACTGACGGCATCAACAACCGTAAACTGCGCCTTTGCCATCAAGGTCGTCAGCAGCATGGCCGACAGCAACACGATTCTTCCTATTCTTTTCATCTTTCCATTTCTGGGCATATAGCCACCTTACTTTCTGTATGTGCTGATGAGTTCCTGCTCACGCTCCGTAAGGTCAGCAGCGTTAGGGTTGTATGAAGGGTCTGGCATGTACCACCAGAGGCTGTTGAAATGCTTCTTCAGTGCAGCATCAGTGAACACGTAGCCGCGGCTTGCGTAAGGGAGGTTGCGTATGAGTCGGCGCTGCTGGGCGTTGTATTGCTCCTGGTTAGTCCAAAGCCAGTAGATTCCGCAAGAGCGGTCATAATATGCTGTTGGCGAAGAAATGGCATCTCCTGTATTGTAGTTCGTATAGAATCCGTCAGCCGACTTTATCTCGAGCTCCTCCTTTGGAGAATAGTTTGTGAGGTGCCATTCGAGGGTTGCATCGCGCATGGAGATCTCCTTGTAGTAGTGTGTGACAGGCTTATCTTCCCATTCATACTTCTTGCTCTTGTTGCGGAACTTTGCCACGCCAGAGACAATCGTTGGTTCTTGCTTATTCACGAACTCTGTCTCGAGGAAGAAGTGCTTTGCCGTGTTAGGAGCCGTTATGCGGAGGGTGAAGTCGCGGATGGAACCGCCTGCCCAGCGTGCAGCAGGAGAGAGCTTGTAGGTGAGGAAGTAGTTCTCCATCACGCCGGCACCGTTCTGGTAGTTGTAAGTGTGGTGGATATGGTTCTCACCAGGCTTGAATGTTGCGTTGAAGGAATAGACGAACGCATATCCCCAGCTTTCAGCCTCGTAGTTTTCCTCGTTGCCCTTCTTCACCACTCTGCGGAAGTCCTGATACGAATACTTCTTGACATCGATAGGCTTGCGGTCGATGACGTTGTCGTCCTTGTCGAGGAGCACAACGGAAGTCTTTGGCTTGATGCGAGAACCGTTCATCATGACAGTGAAGTCATAGATCTCTGGGTGACCATTATCGGTAATTTCCATAACGCCTGGATAGCCAGGGTCAGCCTCGAAGCCCATGAGGATTGTCTTGTCCTTATTGCTGCGATTGATGAAGGTATAGTCCACATCGATGTACGTCTTGCCTTCGTCTGTAAGGCGGATGGTGAGCACTTCCTTGTCAACAGCGATGTCAGTTGAAACGAAAGGAATGAGCATGTTGCCGTATGTAGCATAGCCGCTGTCGTTAGCAGAGGCAGTAGTTGCTACAAGCGCGAGGAGAAAGAGAAGTCCACCTCTAATTCCCCCAGTCATTAGGTTAAGGAGATTTTTCATTATCTGTTTTTTGTTTTTTGGTTTTCGGTAAGGAGGGCGGGATTTCCATCCCGCCGATTGCACTATTTACTGTGCGCAAAATTACTAAAAATTTTGATTACTGATGTTGCAAACTGTAAAAAACATTAGTATAGACCTAATTATTGACGTTTTGCTAACTTTTTTAAGTCATGCAAGGTCGCAGTTGCACCCCCCATAACAAGGATTCAACCCAATTCCACCAAGAATGAACGTTTGTCCATTCGGTTGAATCAGGTTGAATCCGAGGTTGAATATATCCTTTGGCCTGCTCTTACAATTTCTTGAAGAAAGGAGATGAAGGGTCACCCATCAGGACGTAGAGGAAGTCGTTGAATTCATCGACGTAAACACCTGGGTGTGCGCGCTGATCAGTCTTGGTGTTGAATGACAAGGTTCCTGTCTTTGTGCATTTTCCGAGGGCTGTGCTGATGGCAAAGTCTATTTCCTCTCCCTTCTCAGCGTTGGCGATGAGCTGCTTGCCTGCCTCTGTGAGTTCGTAGTTCAGCGTTGCCTTTACTGGGCGTGAAGGATTATACTGGAATGGGATGTCGAGAACACGTGCGGCCATGTAAGGCTTATTGACTGCATCCATTAATTCGAAATAAACATTGTCGCGCTTTTTGCTTTCATCAAACTGGTAAGTCTGCTTCTCGCCGTTGTATTCAAGTGTCAATGTGAAGTTTGCATACTTGAATGCATCTTCCGAGATATTTGCGATGTAGCGTGCCTCTGACGTTACCTGTGCCTGCTGCTGAACCGATTTTGGTGTTGGAACGTACGGATCGTCGTCAGCGTTGTTACAAGATGTGAAACCTGCAGCTGAAAGGATTGCTACTGTTGCGAACATGATTTTTGAAAGAAACTTTTTCATAATGTTTGTTTTGGGTTTTTAGTTTAATGTTTTAAGTTTAATGTTTTTGGTTTTGACTCCTCCCTTGTGGGGAGGTCGGGAGGGGTCTTTGTTTTTTCTGAGTGCAAAGGTATGGTGTTTTTCAAACTCTTAACAAACACTATATGAAAACAAAACGTACAATCTGTGAAATTCACAAACTGTACGTCTTATTCATTCTATGTACGGAAAAATCGTCCCTTATCTCTTTATTAAAATCTGAACTACTACTTCTTCACGACCTTTTTTCCGTTCTTTATCACGATGCCGCGATAGCTGTCGTCCACCTTCTGTCCTGCGAGGTTGAAAATGCCTGTAATCTGTAGCTTGTAGCCTGTAGCCTCAATCGGAGATTGAATGGCGGTCGTCTCACCGTCTTCGTCCTCAATGACGAACTGGACTGTCTTTGCCTGTGAGCCGTTGCTGCCATTGATTGTCTCAATGCTTGGACCATGGAAATATGCGCGGAAAGGAGCTATAGTGGTTTTCTTTGCATTCTTGATAGCACCGCCAGAGACGTAGTAGATGCTCTTTGCATCTTCGCCCTCAAAGACTCTTTGCTGATATGTTCCTTCCATTGTCCAAACGCCATCCTCTACTATTGGCTCTCCAAGTTCCCAAACATAGTCGCCCGTTGCATCGTCAATAAAGATTTCGTTTGTCGTAGCACGGAACAATACTGGCTCTCCTGCAGCGACATTCTCCAAGTAGCTGAACTTCATTGTCACGCTGTTGTCGTCTGTTGCTACAGATTCAAATCCGTAGTAGCTTATCTCGTCGTCAGATTTCACTGGGAATGGCATATGTAAACGCTAATTATCAAGAATTATTTTTGAAACAAATTAGCACTAATTGGCACAAATCTTTTCACTAATGACAATAAATATTAACTTGTATTTCTGGAATAAATTTGTTATAATTTGCTCTAATTTGTTTCTGTTCTTAACACGAATTGCACTAATTCAGCGCCGTGATCCTTGTTTCGTGAGATTAGTGACCGCCACCGTCATGCTGCACCTCTGGACGTGCCGCCCAGATGGTGTGACCGTCGCCATGGGGCGTCGTTTCCAAAGAGCGGGTCATGGCCTTGTGCTTCTAAGGTGTAGAGCGGATGCATATACTGGTGGGGTCATTCAGCGCAGCCTTCGTCTTCGCCATCCTCAAAGAGTCTGAAGCCTTGCTTGCTGCGGGCGTCAGATGGGTCGACGGGGGTCGTTGATTCGGTTAAGGATGCAGGATTCATCTGCTGCATCAGCTCTTCTGTATTCTGCTTTATCACTTCGACTTGCGGTGTCTGATAAATTTTCATAATTATCTTGTAGATTTTTTTTGTCACGCAGATTAAGCGGATTTTGCAGATTGATTGAACATGCGTTATCTGCTGAATCTGCTGAATCTGCGTGGGTATAAAAATTTTACGAGTTATTTTCCGACAATTTTACGTTTTACTACTTCCTCATGAGCTTCTTGCCGTCCTTGATCACGATGCCACGGTAGTTCTCATTGACCTTCTGTCCAGCGAGGTTGTAGGCACCTGTAGCCTTTAGCTTGTAGCCTTCAGACTCTATCGGAGATTGAATAACAGTAGCCTCGCCGTCATCCACAGTGAAGCGCATGACCTTTGCGTTAGCCGTCGAAGCAGGGAAGTAAGCGCGGTAGCCTTTCATCGTGCCGGAGGTTGCAGGGTTCACTGTTGTGCCGGAGCCGATGACCTTGCAGCCTTCGCCAAGCTCTGTTGGGCTATAGACGCCAATGAACTCGCCGTCGGTAGCAGGAGCCTCAGTGGAAATCATTACATTCTTGAATGTTGGATTAGCAACTGCCTCGTTTACCTTCACGATATAAGCCTTGCCAGCCTCGATATTGTCAACGGTAGTGAATCGGTAAGTATCGCCGTCCAGCTCATTGAACTCAGCCACCTGAGCGAATGGAGAGTCTGCCACGCTTACAGAGAATGGCAAGCAGAGAGAGTACCAGCCGTCGTTAGCGAACGAACGCTGAAGTGTTGCGTCCACCTTGACCTCATTCGTTGGACTCTGGAATGCCTCTGTGTCGTCAAGAGTGAGCAGGGACTTTAATATGTCTCTGATATATACATACTGATATTCGCCGTCCTCATCTTCATAGCTGGCGGCAGAATAACCGTATTTTTCCATATATTCATTATATGAAATGTAAGGGACGAAAATTTCCCGCAAATTATTACATTCATAGGGAGGTATTAAGTAATTAGTACTTTTAACATCTTCAGCGCGGAGAGTGATAGTTGTAAGATTTCTACATTCGTAGAATGCATATCCCGAGATGTATTTCACTGTGCTTGGAAGTGTAATGCTTGTTAAGTATTCATGATGTAATTCTGTATATTCATAGAATCTCTCAACTGGGGTGCTACATACGATGCGTCCCTTTTGGGTTGTTTCGTCGTATTCATGCAAGATAGCTTCTGCACCAAATAGATGATAGCCCAAGTTTTCTGTTCCAACTTCATCTGTATAATCAAACACTTCTTCACTGTATTCTTCTTCATAGCGGAGCCTCTGCGTAGCCGTATATTCAATGATGCAGTCTGCGCCAATTTCGTGGCCACACGCTGTACACTTCAGGTCGTCGTTGAAGGTGTGACCGAGTGCAGGGATAACCCACTCATCTTCTGCAAGCAGGTTGTAATCTTCATCAAAATACCTGTTGCAGTTTTCACATACATGGTATGCCTTGTAGCCAGCCTCGGTGCATGTTGCATCCTTTCCCGGCACAAGTTCACCAAATACGTGTATGTCAATGCCTTCACCGGAATTAGAATAAGCCTTCGTGCTATTCGTACAATCAGAGAATACGGTGTTGCCCTCTGCCTTCAGGAGTACAGGGTAAGCATCAGCACCAAGCTTCTGGTACCAAGCCTGAGTGCCATCAGTCTTGCCACTTGCCCACTTGCCTTCATTATCAATGGAACCATTGAGAAGCCATGCCGCCTCACCGCTTGCGAACTGATCGGCTGTCAAGGCAGCAGCGTTATCGTCTGGGCGAGTGCCCTCGAGATAGTAGTTGTTGGTAATATTGACCGAGCCTCCTCCAACTGTTCCTACTATACCATGGGAAGGCATCTTGGTGGTTTCCTTTACCTCACCTATATTATAGCAGTTCTTGACAAAGGTTCTATTGGTTGATTCTGTATTGTCAAATAAATAGCCTACAATTCCACCCGCATGATTCCACTCAGCAGACACTGTGCCTGTATTATAGCAATCGGTAATTATGCCGTTGCCGGAAGATGCGCAGATACCAGCAACAAAGTTTCTACCAGACACATCACCTGTATTGTAGCATCTCTCGATGATTCCACCTCTGTTCTCACCACAAATACCGCCAACATCAGGGTTCATGTTTACACTATATGTTGACGACACAGGTACTTTGTTGAAACAGTTTATGATACGACCTACTCTTCCATCTTCCGCATAGTTGAATGCGCATATAGCTCCGACTGTGAAGTTGCTGGTTTTTATGCTTCCCGACTTGATGCCAAGGTTCTTGATGAGTCCTGTGTTCCAGTTGAACAAGCCAGTGTACCAATATTGATCATTAATATACAGGTTATTGAGCACATGGCCGTCGCCGTCGAAGATTCCTGCGAAGTTGTCTATTGCCATCCAGCTGACAACAGTCTCGCCGCACACATTTGCCATGTCTATGTCGGCAGTCAGCTTTCCACAGATATCGTGTCTGCCATTTCTCGTTTGGTCGCGGAACCAAGCCAGCTGGCCTGCATTGCCTATCAAGTAAGGGCTTGCCTCTGTTCCCTCACCGCCAACAGGTTCGTAGTCTTCACATTTCGTGCAGATACCGTTCACGTAATTGTGTTGGTGTGTCTTTTCCGTGCCACATGCAGTACATACGTCGTTGGCATCAAATTCGTGAGAGCATGCCAGACCGAA
The DNA here is from genome assembly GCA_045616725.1 of Prevotella sp. GTDB lineage: Bacteria > Bacteroidota > Bacteroidia > Bacteroidales > Bacteroidaceae > Prevotella. The sequence goes on from JAZLHI010000048.1 coordinate 103,803, forward strand.
GAAACTGAGTTCTCCAATCTCAAAGAAATGGGATGCACCATCTTTTTGAGGCTCGTGGTTGATGACCTCAAACATGAAGAACTTGTAATACTTGTCTTGGTATGCCTCGTCAATGAGATAATCCTGGCTCAGGGTTGAGACCGTTGTAGGCAGCCCAGCGTCAGTAACGTGAGAGATTACTGTCCATGGGTCACTTGCATTCTCCTTGGCATACAGTTTCCATTCCCTTGGATTGCGTTCTTCGTCAACGTATGGTACCTGATGATGATGGATGTCATTACCTGTATATAAATTGTAATGCTTCATCCTTGCCTTGCAGTCGTGTCGCAGCAATACGTATGGGTGGCCGTTTGATATTTCACCACACCATTTGTTGGTTGTTATTCCGTCAAAAGCCTTGTCTGCGGTTTCGTTAACATTTTCAGCAGGAACGGCACGAACAATGTTGAAAGACAGAGGGAATGGCTGCCAATCGCCACACTGCGTGCAGATGCCATTCTCAAAGCTGTGCTCATGCTCCTTTATCTCGCCGCAGACGGTGCAGATGGCACTACCTTCATTGTATTCGTGAGAACATACCCTGCCCATCAAGCAGAGTTCGCCAACCTCGTAGGTGCTTCCTTTCTCTACTCCAATGATCTCAAACTTGAAGAACTTGTAGTAAGTGTTCTGGAACTCTTCTGTTATCGCATAATCGTTACTTTTCGTAGAATACTCTGTTGGCAACTGTGCGTTTGTGACGTGTGAAATCTCTGTCCATGCATCTTTTGCTTTCCTCTTGGCATACAGTTTCCATTCTTTTGGATTGCGGTTAGTGCCAGCGTTCAGAATGTCATTGCCTGTATAGAGATAATAGTGATCCAGTTTTGTTATTCCGTCATGTTTCAATACTATGTAAGGATTGCCCTTGCTGAAGAAGCCACACCACTTGTTTGTGGTGATGCCATCAATAGCCTTTTCTGGACCTTCTTTGTCGTTACCTCCAAGAGATTCTTCTATTGAGAATGACAGAGGATATTGTTTTGCATAACCACACAGGGTACAGATGTCGTCTGTATCGAAGTTATGTTCTATCATAGGACGTACCCACTCTCCTTCTGCGAGTTCGTTGCCATTTACGTCCACACGCCTACCGCAATCAGGACAGTCGCGATATGCTTTGCGACCTGGCTCCGTGCAGGTGGCAGGCTCCTCTGCTACGAGTTCGCCGCTATGATTCACGCAGTTTATAAGGCAAATCTCGCCAACCTCAAAGATGTCGCCTTGCTCTACTTGCAGAATCTCGAATCTGAGATACTTGTATTGGATGTTCTGATATGCAGCGTCAATCCTGTAATTCTTGCTTCTTGTAGAAAGCGTTGTAGGCAACTGGGCGTCAGTGACGTGCGAAATCTCTGTCCATTCGTCACCTTCATTTACCTTTGCAAACAGCTTCCACTCCTTTGGATTGCGTTGCTGCTTGCCCTCCTCGTTCTCGTAGTTGATATCATTACCAGTGTAGAGATAATAGTAATCCAGTTTGGAGCTTTGTGTAAGTTCCACCTCTACGAAAGGATTGATGCCCGTGGGTGTGGGGATATTGCCACACCATTTGGTTGTGGTAATGCCGTCGAAAGCCATGTCTGCCCATTCATTAGAAACATAACCTCCGGAATGGTTTTTAACAGTGACCGACAGCGGAGTGTTGTCATCCGCCATGATACTCATAGGCATCAGCATCAGCACCAATGCCCACAGAAGGGCTGTAAGCCGTTTTGTTGTTGGTAGTTTCATATTTTAAGAGTTTTTTATTTGATCCTTGCATTATAGTCGTCCTTTACCAAGGGGACACTAAATACACCAAAATTTGCGCAAATTTACATAAATGTGTGCAAATACGATGTTGCAAAATGTCAAAATCAGTCGCAAAGACCTGTTTTTTTACGTTTTGCAAGTCCTTTATACAAGATGCAAGGGCTCCAGCACGCAAAAAAAGCCATCCAAAGGCTCCTCTTGGTAGCGTGTGGATGGCTCAATTATAAATAATTCCAACTTATTAAAGGTGCCAGTAATTGTATGGAAGAGCGTTTTCTTCCTCTGGTGCTGTCATTACTTCTATTATAGTCTTTATCACTTTCTTTATTGTTTTCATCTTCACATTTCGTTTTGTTAAGATGTCATTACATGCCTGGTTTTTTCTTTGACAAACGAACATTGAAGATCTTAGGAAGTCGTTCATACGCCTTCTCGCCATTACTATCTTTTAGAAGGTTTTCACTATGGAATGATGCGGCATCAGCAGTGTTGAATTTCCCGAAGCTGTAGTGACCATTTGACATGAACTCTTCATATCTGAAGTTACTGCAAGCAGCGAAATAGTATTCTTTCTCTGGATCCAAAGCCTTGATAACGCCTTCTGCCTCTGGCTTAATTGTAGAATTAGCCTCTACATAGTCTATGCCCTTATTGCCATCAACATTGTCAAAATCAAAGCGATAGGCAGGAAGAGAGCCGATATGCTGACCCATGACCTCATAGTCAATCTTATCAAGTGTGCCATTTCCCTTTTCGAGCTTCACCACCTTTGTCTTGTCGCCGCTGTGCAATGTGAGTGTAATGTCGCACATATTTAATACGTTTTCGTTTACATAAGCTGAGTACACGGGAACCTTGTTGTTTGTAGGCTTATCGTTGACGATGCCGCCAACATAGTCGTCGTCTGCGTTGTTGCAAGATGCGAAACCTGTAGCTGAAAGGATTGCTACTGTTGCGAACATGATTTTTGAAAGAAACTTTTTCATAATGGTTTTTGGTTTTTAAGTTTTTGGTTTTTGGTTTAATGTTTTTGAGTTTATGTTTTGTTTGTACTATTATAAGTGCCATGTTGAGCGAACGACATAACAGTTAGAAACTGGGTAGAGTGACTGATAGCTTGACACCTGCTTGTTTGCTTCAGTTACATACTTAATAACGTTCTTCATTGTTGCGATAATCTTTTTCATAATGTTTAATGTTTTAATT